>JBBQZT010000019.1:0-71280 GCA_038207455.1 Chloroflexia bacterium | reverse complement strand
TGAGAGCCGCTACACGCTCACGATAGCTAGGGTAAACCAGGTTTTCAGACATGGCCTCTACCGCCACTTGTTTGAAAAATAAGGTCAGATGTAGCTTTTACGTGAGATCCGAGCCCACATTTTGTGTAAAGTCGAGCTAAGGTATAGGATTTAGTAACGAATTTACAGGAAATGTAAAATCAAAGAGGAAAATAACAAGGTGAGGTGGAGATGGGGGGAGTTGAACCCCCGTCCAAAAAGCCCTAATCCGCGACATCATTCACAAGCTTGGCCTGCTTTTGTTTCTCGGCCTACGGACGAAGCAGACAAACGTCCTTAAACCAAATTGTGTGACTTACTCCAGACTACCCAACTCTACCCTGGCAGCACCCCGAATTATCAACGTCCTCTTTGGCCCCTCGGAGAACGGGACCGCGAGAACGGCTGTTTACTTAATTAAGCAGCAAGCGCGAAGGCCGGAGCCTGGGCACCTTTATTAAACGTTTTGCCTTTTAATGGCTTGCACTCTTTTAACGAGGATAATGCGCCTCGGCTTGCATTCGTGTACCGTGACTCCCTGTCGAAACCAAGCATCCCCACATTTAAGGTGCTTCCGCCTTCGGTTGTTTTGAGACTTCCAAAAGCGTACCTTTATTATAGCATTTTTTGCCTTTGATAGCAAGGATTTTGGTAGCTGCACACCAACTCAAAATTTATATTGTTACCCACCCGTCAGTTTTGGCACTTGCTACCACCGCCTCAAGCACCCGCATATTGGCTACAGCGTCGGCTATCGGGGTTGGCACTGGACTATTTTCAAGGATCGCCTGGGAAAATAAGTCACCTTGTATAGTGTATTGGTCACTTGCTGGCAGCAATACTTCCTCAATACCGCTTGCAGTTTGTAACCATATTCGGCACGGTTTGTCTTTAGGCGCGTTGAAGGGTATCTCAACTTCAATGCGCCCGGTAGTCCCAAAAACATTGACGCGCTGATAAGGTATTAACTGGGTAGAACAGGTGAAGGTGGCAGTTTTACCATCGCCAAAATCCAGGATAGCCGAAGCCAGACGGTCAGTCTTAAAACGAGGGTCGTATTCTACCATTCCCATTACCCGCCGAGGTTCTGCGCCAAAGATGAAACGGGCTGATGAAATAGTATAGCAACCAATATCCATCAACCCGCCCCCACCTGCTTCGACCATATTACGAATATTGTTGGGGTCGTCCAGGTAGAATGAGAAAAAGGACTGAATAGTGCGTACGTTTCCAATCTGGCCGCCCATCGCTAACTCGCGGGCCTTTTGCCATTGGGGGTGATGTCGGTACATAAAGGCTTCCATCACTTTTAGCTGCGGATATTTTTGAGCGGTGTCGGCCAGTTCCTGGGCTTGAGCAGCCGACATAGCGATAGGCTTTTCGCACAAGACGTGTTTACCCGCTTCCAACGCCTTGATAGACCATTCGATATGCAAGTGGTTGGGCAGAGGATTATAAACAGCCTCAATTTCCGGGTCGGCCAGCAATTCGTCATACGAACCGTAAGCTTTTGGCAGACCTAGTTGGGCGGCGATTGGTTTGGCTGTCTCCAAATTGCGGGAGGCTATTGCGACAACTTCACTATATTCGCCGCGCTGCATAGCTGGTATCACTTGCGCTGTTCCGATTTTAGCGGTACTCAACACACCCCAACGTACTTTAGCCATGATATTGCTTCTCCTGTTTATAGCAATGAGCCGTGAGCAATGGGCCACGCGCTAAAACCAATAGAATGATAGCGCGACCCAGCAATGGTTCAATTTGGTGGTCAAAACTCACGTCAGTAAGGCTTTCAAGAATGAGGTACATTGTAACCTGTCTTATATATTGGGTCAACATCTAACTGTTGAATACGGCCCGCGCCGAATTGAAACTTGGGGCCGCATAAACTATAATCGGCCCATCGCTAATGAATGTTCTGCTGATTATTATTTAGGGAGGAAGGCACAAAGATGAGCGCAAACCTCAAGTTTGACACTACTGACCGGGTGATGGACGAGCAACGGGTGTATGAGCCAGTACCCAAAGAGATAGCCAATGCCAACATCACCGCCTATATGCAAAGCAAAGGCTTCGACGATTACGAAAAGTTTTACCAGTGGAGTCTAGCGAACCGCGAGGAATTTTGGAACGACCAGGCCCGCGAATTGCATTGGTTTCAGCCCTGGGAAACTACGCTGGATAGCTCCCAAAAGCCCTTTTTCAAGTGGTTCGTAGGAGGCAAAACCAACATTGTGTATAACTGTCTTGACCGCCACATGGGTACGCCGATTGAAAACAAAGTGGCCTACTATTGGGAAGGCGACGACGGTAACAGCAAAACTCTGACCTACCTGGACTTATATCAGCAGGTCAATCGTTTGGCGGCAGGGCTGCGCGAGTTGGGCGTTAAAAAGGGTGATAAGGTCACGATTTATCTGCCCGCTATCCCTGAACAAATCGTGGCGGTGCTGGCCTGTGCACGTCTAGGAGCGGTTCACTCGGTGGTGTTCGCGGGCTTTGCGGCTTCAGCCTTGCGTGACCGTATCATTGACTGCGAAGCCCGTGTGGTGATTACGGCGGACGGTAATTATCGTGGGGGGAAGTTGATTGAACTGAAAAAGATTGTAGATGAAGCGGTGGCCGAAGCACCCACTATCGAAAAAGTGGTGGTAGCCGAACGCTTAGGCACGGGCAATTTTCAGATGAAGGCGGGGCGCGATGTGCTTTGGAACGACCTGCTGGCGAACATTCCCCAAGATGTCGTCGTGCCGTGTGAGGAGATGGATGCGGAAGATATGCTTTATATCCTCTACACCAGTGGTAGTACCGGCAAACCGAAGGGCGTGGTTCACGTGCAGGGCGGCTATATGGTGGGCGTGTATGCCACTACCAAGTTTGTGTTTGACCTCAAGCCCAATGATGTCTATTGGTGTACGGCGGACGTGGGTTGGGTGACGGGCCATAGCTACACTATTTATGGGCTGTTGACCAATGGTGCGACCTGCATTTTGTACGAAGGTATCCCTACTTATCCAAACCCTGACCGTTTTTGGAGTATCGTCGAAAAATATAAAGTCACGGTTTTTTACACTGCCCCGACTGCTATACGCGGCCTGATGCGGCACGGCGAGGAGTGGCCTGCCAAACATGATTTGACCAGCTTGCGTTTGTTGGGCAGCGTAGGCGAACCGATTAACCCCGAAGCCTGGGTCTGGTATCGTCGGGCGGTAGGTCGAGACGCATTGCCGATTATGGATACGTGGTGGCAAACCGAGACGGGAGCGATAATGATTTCGCCTACTATTCGGCTGCCGCTCAAACCGGGTAGTGCTACCCGCCCTTTGCCCACCATCGAGGCGGACGTAGTAAATAAGGACGGGGTGAGCATAGGCAAAGAGGGCGGCGGTTTTTTGATTATACGCCAGCCCTGGCCCAGCATGATGCGGACTATCTATAAAGACCCGGCCCGCTACGAGTCTTACTGGAACACAATTGAGGACGTGTATTTCGCTGGAGACGCGGCCCACAAAGATGCCGATGGTTACATCTGGATACAAGGGCGGGTGGACGACGTAATCAAGGTGAGCGGCCACCGCCTGGGTTCGATGGAAATCGAGTCGAGTTTAGTCAGCCATCCCGCCGTCGCCGAAGCCGCCGCGATTGGCAAACCCGACGATTTGAAGGGCGAACACGTCAAAGTCTTTGTCATCTTGAAAAATGGGTTCGAGGCCAGCGATGAGATGATGGCCGAACTCAAGAAACACGTGCGGACCAGTGTCGGGGCGGTAGCCGTGCCGGACGAGTTGGAATTCGTGACGAGCCTACCCAAAACCCGCTCTGGTAAGATTATGCGCCGCGTGATTCGAGCCAGAGAGCTAGGTGAACCGTCAGGCGACACCAGCACGCTTGACCAGTAGGGGAGGATGCTAGTTGTCACCCTGACGCAGGAAGGGTCTGTTCAAAAACGTTAAGACCTAACAGACCCTTCACGCAGCCGAGCCTTCGTTCACGGCCCGCAGGGTTGGACAAGCCTAACCAGCACAACACCCCAGTAGAGCTTTTTTATTATACAGGAGGTGCAATTATGACCGATCTGCTTGAGCAGAGAGTTAGAACCAGCCGGAAGCGACTCCGGGCCGTTAATTCGGATGGTAGGGTTGCACCTCCTTATCTGAGCTATGAACAATTCCTGGATTGGGCCGACGAAGACACACTAGCAGAATGGGTGGACGGGAGAGTGGAGATGACCAGTCCGGCAAGCAATAAACATCAGATAATATCAGGGGTTCTGGATAATATTTTATGGCAATATGTAGAGTTCAAAGACCTGGGCATAGTTAGAACCGGACCGTTTCAGATGAAGAATAGGAACGGACGCGAACCAGACCTGCTTTTTTTGGCAAAGGAACATTTAGACCGTCTCAAGGAGGTTTTCCTGGACGGGCCAGCCGATTTGGTGGTGGAGATTGTATCACCCGAAAGCCGCAAACGTGACCGCGTGACCAAATTAGCGGAGTATCAGGCCGCCAAAATACCTGAATACTGGCTGATTAACCCGCTCAAAAACGAGACCGCTTTTTATCAACTAGATGCCAACGACCAGTATCAGGTTCAAGCTTTTGACAGCGAAGGCAAATACCATTCACGGGTTTTGGACGGTTTTTGGTTGCGGCCCGCCTGGTTCTGGCAACCCCGGCTACCATCAGTGCAAACAGTTTTGCTACAAATCGGTGGGCAAGATTATCTGCGTTACTTCCTTGACCAGGCACGCAATGAAGGCTTGACACCACCTGATGCCTGATTTTGGGGCTGAACTATAATAAGGAAAAAATAATGACGATGACCCAAAGCGAACCCGAAAACGAGGTCGAGGAAAAGATGTTGGCTGGCCGTTTTTATGGGGCGGGCGAAACCGAACCGTTACGTATGGAACAGATAGCACGGCCAACGCCGGGGCCAGGTGAGGTGGTAATGCGGGTGCGGGCGTGCGGCTTGTGTGGCTCAGATTTGCACCTGATTTTTGACCAGTCGGCCCGCTCTGCTTATGTACCGATTACGCCGGGCCACGAACCCGCTGGACAGGTAGCAGAGCTTGGGGCAGACGTGCGCGGCTGGAAAATCGGAGACCGGGCGGCCATCGTACCTGGAACTTGGTGCGGCAGTTGCTTCGCCTGTATGGATGGGCATAACGAACTTTGCGAAAACTCGGTATTGTTTGGTTTCCAGGGCGAGGGAGCATTGGCCGAATATATCAAAGTTCCGGCCCAAAATCTGGTGCGTATTCCGGCGGGTGTACCCTTTGCCCAGGCCGCTATCATAACGGACGCAGTAGCTACACCTTTTCACGCCATTACTGCTGTGGGCAAGCTCAAAGCCGGAGAGACGGTAGCGTTGTTTGGGGCGGGCGGACTCGGTATGCAGGCAGTTCAGATAGCGCGGCTGGCTGGTGCGTCACGGATTATCGTGGTGGATTTGCGTCAGGACGCGCTAGAGCGGGCACGGCTGTTCGGGGCAGATGACCTTATTAACGCGAGTGAAAGTGACCCGGTGACAGCTATCCGGGAGATGACGGGTGGGCGCGGCGTAGATATGGCCGTCGAACTGGTGGGCTACGCCAAAACCGTCGAACAGTCGGTGCGTTGTTTGCGTCCGGGTGGGCGAGCCGTAATTTGTGGGGTGGGCATCGAAAAAGCCGAACTGCCGCCCCAGGTCTTCTTTGTGACTAAAGCCTACCAGGTACTCGGCTCTTATGGCTTCACCCGCAACGATATTGTAGCCCTGCTGGACTTGGTAGCCAGTGGCAGACTCGACCTCGGCCCTTCGATTACCCACACCTTCCCGCTTGAACAAGTCAACCAGGGCTTGCTCACCTTGCGCGATAAAATCGGCAATCCTATCCGGGTGGTCATTACTCAGGAGGGGTAATAGCCGAGTGTGGTATGCTTTTTGAAAAGTGGGTAAGTCCTAAAACTAGCTAAAGGGAAAAGCCGATGATTGTAAAAACCAGACCGATTGATATTGAGCAATTCGAGCAGATGCCGGAGTTTGACGGCCCCTACGAATTGATTGACGGGAGTGTGGTTGAAAAAATGGCAGGAGACCAACACGGTAGAATTGGACACCGTTTAGAATTAGCAATTGGAAAATTTGACCCAGACGAGAAACTGGGTATGACCTGGCACGATACGACGGTTAAAGTTGCTGGTGACGATGGCAATGGACGCAAACTAGACCTGCTTTTTATTGTTGCCAGTCGTGTGCCATCGGAAAGCACTGGTTCCCTGACGGTGATGCCCGATTTAGTAGTGGAGGTTTGGTCGCCTTCCGACACCGATGGCCCGGTCAGCTTGAAATCCACCCGTATCAAGATGCAATATTGGCCGAGTAATGGGGCGAAAATAACCTGGTGTATTAATCCGGTTGCCAAAGAGGTTGAAGTTTATTACGCAGGGCAAACCGTACCTGCCAAAGTTTGGGTCTTGAGTGATGAATTAGATGGCGAGGACGTGATACCAGGGTTTAAGTTACCTATCGCCAGGCTATTTGAGAGTAAATAGCAATGTGCAGGCACCCCAGCTGTCTTTATTCCTTCTTACATTTAATGTCAAATGACAGATGACAGATATTGACTTTTGTCAGTTAATGCTCTATAATGCTCCTGTACACCTCTTACAAAGAGGATCACACTTTGATTATTTTTACGAAGTTGGCGTTAGCAGTTTGAGTTATAATGCTGCTTCTCAAGACTGACAGGAGAATTTTATGGATACTCGCTCATTAGGAGCTACTGGCCCGCGTGTATCGGAAATTGGTTTAGGCTGTATGGGGATGTCCGACTTCTACGGGCCAGCAGACGAAACCGAAAGTATTGCTACCATTCATGCAGCCCTTGATGCCGGAATTACTTTGCTCGATACTGGTGATTTCTACGGCATGGGTCACAACGAGCTTTTAATACACACAGCCTTACAAGGCCGCAAGCGTGAGCAAGCTGTAATCAGTGTTAAATTTGGAGCAATGCGCGACCCCAATAATAGCTGGACTGGCTACGACGGAAGACCTGCTGCCGTCAAAAACTTTCTATCATATACTCTCAAACGGCTAGGCACTGACTACGTGGATGTCTATCGGATGGCGCGAGTTGACCCGGCGGTGCCGATTGAAGAAACAATTGGGGCAATTGCCGATATGGTGAAGGCAGGCTACGTGCGGCATATTGGTCTATCGGAAGCTGGGGCCGACAACATCCGTCGGGCTAATGCAGTTCATCCCATTTCAGATTTACAAATCGAATACTCGCTAATTTCGCGCAACATCGAAGACGAGATTTTGCCGACTTGCCGTGAGCTTGGCATTGCCATAACCGCTTACGGTGTGCTATCACGCGGTCTTCTTAGCGGCCACTGGTCAAAAGAGCGAGCTACTGTAACCACGGATTTCCGAAACTTTAGCCCGCGTTTTAGTGGAGAAAATCTCGACCACAATCTTGGTCTGGTTGAGGCTCTCCGTTCAATAGCGACTGCCAAAGGCGCAACTGTAGCTCAGGTCGCCATTGGCTGGGTGTTATCTCGCGGCCAGGACATCATACCGTTAGTTGGGGCGCGTCGTCGTGACCGGCTTACCGAAGCGTTGGGAACAGTCGAACTAGAGCTTACAGCAGCTGAACTAGCACAAATTGAGCGGGCAGTACCAGTCGGGTCGGCGGCGGGAGACCGTTACAACGTTCAACAAATGGGCGCATTAGATAGCGAACGAGGTCGTGGAACGAGTCTATGAACGACGAGATACTGACACCAGAGCGAATTCTCGATGCGGCGGAGGGGGTTTTGCGTCGCTTCGGGCCAGCCAAAACTACCGTGGTTGATGTGGCCCGTGCGCTCGGTGTCAGTCACGGCAGTGTCTATCGTCATTTCCCTAGTAAGGTGGCTCTGCGTGATGCTGTAACCGAACGCTGGCTGGTCGCAGTATCGCAGCCACTTGCAACCCTGGTAAGTGAAAATAGTGCTGCTCAACAGAGGTTACGCCGCTGGCTCGATCTCTTAATTGAGACCAAACGGCGGCGGGCGTTCGATGACCCAGAACTGTTCGCTACTTACATGGCACTGGTAGTGGAAGCGAGAGAGGTTGTCAAGGCTCACGTAGAGACGCTGGTAGCCCAGGTTTCCCAAATTATTGCCGATGGGGTGAAGCGGGGCGAATTTTCCGTTGCAGACCCGGTTGCCGCCGGACGAGCAGTCGTTGATGCAACTGCCCGTTTCCACAATCCGGTACACGCAGTAGAGTGGGGTGAACCAGGCATTGAAGCCGCCTTTGAAGCAGTTTGGTATCTTATTCTGCATGGACTCGGTGTACAAGACAGGTCGTTATAGTTTTCTAAAACAAGTCCATCAAGGATACAGACACAAATACCGATTTCTTATAGCGTTCGAGATAAATTATTAGTTTGCTTCGGCCTCGGCCATAATTTCATCTTCTTGGGCTATATGCGCGGCCAACAAGTTCGGTGTATTCGGGTTGTTGCTGACTGCGGGTGGCTGTTCTAACAGAGTAGCTTTGGCACCTATCTCGGTTTGTAGCTCTTGGGAAATTTCGTCGCTGATGATTCCACGTAAGTGCAAGTCCGCCAGCGTAGTGCGTTCTACCTGCAACAAACGCCGCCGCGCCATTCGTAGCTGCTCATCCTGTAAAAACTCCTTAGCCAGGTGCAATTTTGCTAGTTCAAGATTGATGGCGGCCTCCCGCTGTTCGTAATCCTGGTGGAGCAGTTGGGTCGTTTCTTCGTTAATTAAGCCCCGGCTGTGCATCTCGTCAATCCGGTGACGGGCTGCCCGCGCGGTGAGCAAACGCCCCCGCAACGTCTCGTATTGGTGTAGCTGGCCCGATTCGTCGCGCCCCAGCTTCAAAACTTTCATCAAGGGTTCGATAGTTAGCCCTTGTACCAGCAGCGAAAACAAAATTAAGCCAAAAGTCATTACCAAAATCTGGTTGCGGTCTGGAAAATCCGTCCCGTTTGCCAGGGTTACGGGCAGACTCAAGGCCATTGCCAGCGACAGCGAACCACGTAAGCCACCCCATACCAACATGATTTGCCAGTTCAAAGCTATCGCTTTGGGCCGATTGAAGACGCTGGTGAGCCAGCTAAAAAAGCCTATTACCACGCAACGGCTTACTAGCGTGACCACGATTGCCAGGAGTATTACTCCCCAATAGCCGCTAAAAGCTATCGTGCGTATTTGAAGGCCCACTAGCAGAAAAATAAGCGAATTTGCCAGGAAGCCGAAAAATTCCCAGCTGAGACCGACAGTGATGCGAGAGATGGGCGACATTACCTGCTGCTGTCCAAAATTCCCGACTAACAAACCCGCCGCCACTACTGCCAACGCCGGAGATACGCCCAATTGTTCTGCCGACAGAAAAGTGCCGTAAGCCGCAATCAACGTCACTAAAGTTTCCGTCAGATAATCGTTGAGGTGCGAAAGGACGGCCAGAGCCAGATAGCCGACTGCCACGCCCAATGCCAGACCGCCCGCCGCTACTTTGACAAAATCGCTCAAGCTGCCCCAAAAGTTGAACTTTCCAGCCAAAATCACTCCCAACAGCAGGTTGAACACCACCAGAGCCGAGCCGTCATTAAACAAACTCTCACCTTCGATGATGATAGTCAGACGACGCGCTACACCCAAATGCCGGAAAGTCGAAACTACCGAAATGGGGTCAGTTGCGCCTACAATAGCCCCAAAAAGCAAGGCGGATTGCCAGGACAGTCCCCCTAACCACATCAATAATCCAGCCACTATGCCTACCGTCGCCAACACGCCCCATACTGCCAACGCCCCAATTACTCGCACTTCCTGGCGTAGATGTTCAAAACTCAAATTATAGGCGGCTTCAAACAATAGCGTTGGCAAAAAGACCGTTACAATCAAATCGGGTGTTAGCAGGACGAGCGGCACACCCGGCGTAAGGGCAATTCCTACCCCAGCCACCACCAGGGCTATAGTGTAGGGCAAGCGAATATATTTGGTTAGAACTGCTACCACCGCTACCGCTACCAACAGCCACAGCATAGTCGTGACGTTGCCTACAGTGTTATCAACTTCTGCCGCCGCGTTCAATGCCAAATTCCTAAGATGCACCGCAACCACCTCCCCAAATTTTTGAATAGATTAAAAAGCCCTGCTCAATCTTAACAGATAAGCAGGGCTTAGTCACCCAAATAAGCGACGACGGTTTCAACACTTGGCGGCTTCACGCAAAAGTAGGCATCCTACCTATAGCTATAGACCAATATTCTGCCGTTTGTACAGCGTGTCTGCCTCCTCGATGCCTTCGTACATTACATCGTCGGCAGTAGTGCTACCACGTTCAGTTTCGCTGCGTATATTGCCACTCGTGGTGCGAACTATGTCTTCTGTATCGTTCCGGCTGTAAATTCCGGCCCCTTCAACCGCATTTTCAGCCCCAATATTAGCATCGGTGGCGTTACGGGCCACACTGGAGTTTCCAGTGGAAATCACTTTTTCCGCAGTGGTTGGCTGTATATCGCCCGCTACCGTCCCAGCTACTGCGCTCTGGCTGCTCTGCGTCTGGCCCAGGCGGTAATTAGGGTCGCGCTCGAACGTGGTGCGGGCATTGGTAGGTTCAAGGCTACCGTACTGTTGCATAATCGCTCGTGCCGTATGTTCCTGGCCGTTTTGAGTCAACGCTGTTACCAAAATACCGCCGCGTTCTACCCCGGTGTGATAAACTTGGGCTTCTTCGTGGGGGATACCAGCCTCGGTCAATGCCCCAACCAGGCCGCCCGTGGCCGCACCCACACCCGCCCCAGTCAAAGCCGCCACCAGTGGGCCTGCTGCAATAATTGGGCCGACTACCGGAATGGCTACCGCCCCAATTGCAGCTAATATCAGACCTAAACCGCCGCCCAGCACCGCGCCCCCCACTGCCCCCGATACAGCAGCTGCTCCGGTTTCGGCCCCCGTGCTTGCGCTCAAACTATCCATACGGGCGCGGTCTTGTGCCACGACACCAATATTACTAGCCTCAATTCCACTATTGCGGAGAGCTTGAATTCCCCGTTCCGCTTCTTGCTCAGTGTTAAACAAACCTGCTACAGTCGCCATAAGTTTTTGCTCCTTTTACCTTTGCTCCACATCTGGCTGCCTACCTGCCAGCTTCTATCAATTTCGGGGCAGCTAGTGGCTTAATACTGGCTGTAGTCGCAAAAAACGTGCCGATAGTATTATGATTGCCAAGAGCGGAGTATGTTGCTACAATCGGGCTACTTAACTTAGATATAAACATAAATCTCAAAAATTGGGTAAGTAGGGGCGAGATTTATCGCGCCCATTTTAAGCAATGCACAATACCCTTGTAGGCGCGATAAGTCTCGCCCCTACCATTTGAGACACAGATTTATTCAATTGGAAAGCCCTGATGCAAGAAACTGTCAACCTGACCAAAAACCTAGCCAAAATGCGCCGAAATGGAAGGTTGGTTACGCACCCTAATTGGAGTGTGCTTGGGCCTGTCCTGTTAGTAGGTCTGGGTCTGGGTTTGCGCCTTTACCTGCTTGACGCTAAAAGTTTGCGGCTGGACGAAAGCTACAATTATGGTACAGCGACGGGCGTTTCGTCGTGGGATTTGCTGACAGGCCGGGTTTATCGCAGCGGCCATCCACCTTTTTTCTATCTGGCCTGGCATCAATGGATCAAATACCTGGGCAACGATGAGTTTGTATTGCGCCTGCCGATGGCCCTGGCTGGAACGTTGCAAATTCCAGCGATATATTTAGCGGGTTGCAAACTCTTTAACTCCCGCGTAGGTTTGCTGGCAGCGTTGGGTGTCACCATTAGCCCTTTTTTGGTGTCATATAGTCAGGAAGCCGGAGTTTATAGTTTCTTTGCAACGGCGGCAGCCTGTATGCTGGGTTTGTTTTGGCAAGCCCTGGTTTCGCCCAAACTGACCCACTGGCTGCTGTTTAGCCTCGCCGCGCTTATCACTTTGTATATCCATTTGTTTACGCTTTTTCTGTTCGTGGTCGAGCCGTTTATCATTTTGCCCCTGCTTCTGCACCCAAATCTTTATCTCCAGGCGCAAACCACCAAGTTGAATCGGAAACAAAGTTTGCTGCGCGGCTGGCTGCTAAGTATGTGTATTCGCGGGGCGGCATTGCTGCTGGTCATGCCTACCCTCACCAATGCCGTGCATCAACCTGCCGCCAACCCTTTGCCCTTTGTCGGGTTGCCTCAAATATTTTATCGCTTGCTCAAAACCTATACTTACCGTTTGCCAGTGCTGATTGATAATCATACTCTGCCAGAACTGTTGCCGACTATAATCGCCGGGCTTTTGCTAATGGCCGGAGTATCACCAGCCCTGTACTTTGGGCGCAACTGGTGGGCCGCCAAAGCTGGCCCACTTATCAGCCCCGACGGGTCAAACGCTGGTCTGGCTGCTTACGCGCTAGCGGGATGGCTGATTACACCGCCGCTGCTGGTTTTTGGTTTGTCACTTGTCGTTCACGCTTTTAACGAGCCGTATCTGATTTCTGGCACGAACTTTTTCTGGTTATTGCTGGCGAACGGTTTGATGTTGGTGTGGCAAAGGTTGGGCAAGGTTGGGCCAATAGCAGCTTTGAGCTTTGGCCTGGTATTATTAGTGGGGGCGTTTTGGTGGCTAGGCTATGTTTATTTTGACCCCCGGCTTGACCGCGAACCCTGGCGCGAGGCTGGCGTATTCCTGGCAAACGAAGCCACTCCCGGCGATGTGCTGGTGCTAGAACCCGATTATGATTTTAAGGTGGTCAGTTATTATTATCTGGGCTATTTACCCTTGCCAACTTTCTTGATGGGTACACCCTACAGCGAGACCAAAGCCCAAGAATTATTAGCCCAGGCTTTGCATAACCGTCCGCCCCATATCTGGCTAATTTTCCGCCACGACGACCTGGATATTGTGGCAAACGGTTTTTTGCGCCAGCAGCTTGACCAGAGTATGAGCCTGACTAAAAGCTGGCAACAGAATCTGCTTGAAATTCGGGAATATAGCCCGAAGTAGTAGTTGGAGATATATTATAATGGAAACTGGTGGTTTGAGTGAGGCCCGGCAGCGCGAAGTGGCCCAAAAGCGGCAGCGTATCCAAAATTTTTTGCAGACCCACGAATTGGACGGAGTGGTTTTGCAAAGCCATAGCTTTTTTGCCTGGGCAACGGGCGGCGGTTCAAATTGGGTGGCGACAGATACCGAGCGGGGCGTGGCCGCGCTGCTCCATCTCGCCAACGGGCAGCAATACGCATTTGCCAACAATATCGAAGTGCCACGTCTGGAGCAAGAAGAATTTTTAAGTGAATTGGGCTATCAAGTGGTGGGGCAAGATTGGTGGCAGGACAATCCTACCAAAGAAGCTGAAATTTGGCGGCTGGCGGGTGTCAAAGCCGCACGCCTGGGTTCGGACGGTTTCCTGGCTGGAGCGCGAAATGTGGCTGGTGAACTAAGCCGTGAACGCTGGCAGCTTACCGTCGAAGAAATTGACCGCTATCGTCAGCTTGGCTCGGACGCGGCGACGGCATTGGAAACAACTTGCGTCAACCTCGTGCCTGGGCTGACCGAATGGGAAATTGCGGGGCAGTTGGCTCAGGCCAGTTTAGAGCGCGGATTGTTGCCTTACGTTACTCTGGTGGCTACGGACGAGCGGGTTTTTAATTACCGTCATCCTATCCCAACTATGAAGCAACTGGACAGGTATGCAATGGTAGTTTTATGCGCCAAACGCGGCGGTCTGATTGCCAACTGTACCCGGCTGGTGCATTTTGGGCCACTATCCGCCGAGCTAAAGCGCAAACAATCGGCAGTTTTACAAGTTGATGCTACCTTCAACCTGCATAGTATTCCCGGTGCGAAGGTGAGCGAAATCTTTTCTCAAGCCCAATCTGTTTACGCCGATTACGGCTTTGCAAACGAATGGCAGCTGCATCATCAAGGCGGAGCGACAGGGTATGCGGGCCGCGACTATCTAGGGGTGCCGGGCAACCCGGAAATTGTCTTGCCCAATCAAGCTTTTGCCTGGAATCCTTCGATTGCTGGCATCAAGTCGGAGGATACCGTTTTGGTCAAAGCCGACGGCCACCACGAAGTTTTGACCAGGGCCACCCACGCGGATTGGCCCACCGTTCAGGTCGAAGTCCCCGGTTTGGGCAGATTGGAGCGGTCTTTAGTGCTGGAAAAATAGTTTTATATTCGTAACTATTTAGCCCTGTGCGGTGTTTTGTAGGAGGCTGCTCCGTCAGCCGATGGTTTTTGGTTTTGAAAGGTTAGGATACATCGGCTGACGGAGCAGCCTCCTACAAAAACAGGTAGGGAAAATATTTACCCACAAAGTTTTAATAATGTAGTAGAAGGGAGCAGTGACGATGCGTTCAACATTCTGGTATGGCTTAACCTGGGTTCTGGCTCGTTTGAAACATTCAGGGCAGCACGGTGTAATTTTTGTCAGCGTTTGCGCTTTGGGTTTTGTCCCCTTGCTGGTGGTAAGTGCCAGGGCCGACGACCCACCTGAACAGGGCCAGGTCGTTTGCCCTACCTGTCGCACTTATGGCTTTGGGCAAAACTGGACTTATTCCGGCTATGGCCCGACGGTGGGGGTAATGATTACGGGCGGGCAAGGGGCTATCGTGGCTAACGGTGCGCCTCCGACCAACGGCGCGGTTATCTCAGCCACCAGCACCACTTTATCACCCGCGCTTTATGCCAGCAGTACGGTAGGCGGCCTGGCTTTCCGCTTTGATGGCAACGGCATTATGAATGGGGCGTTGAGTGCCAGCAATCTGGCCGTGAGCGGGGCGACCAACATTGGGGGTAATCTTAACGTCAACGGGCTGGCAACTGTCGGCAGTCTTAACGTCAACGGAGTCCTGAACTTGAGCGGTGGGCTTAACCTGAACAATTTTGCTGGGCCGCTCAACCTCAACGCCCAAATCAACGGCGATGCGGTTATTAAGGGCGCGAATACCGCGACGGACGCAACCGCAACGGGCATTTACGGCTATGCCTCCAACGGTCGCGGCTTGATTGGGGCGAGTCAAAACGGCAACGGAGTGTTGGCGATGTCCAATGGCAGCTTACCCGCTCTATCCGCCAGTAATCAGAACGGCCCGGCTTTTGGTTTCGTGGGCAACGGTACGGTCACAGCCAATACCGCCAGCAATCCGGCTCTGGCTGTTACCAACAATAGTGGGGCGGGTTTGCAAGTGACGGGCAATACTAGCGTCGTCGCCAACAATGGTACGGTCTTAAATGTCCAGAGCAACGGCAGCGCAAACAAAGCCATCGTCGCCAACAATAGTACCGGCATTGCTATTGAGGGTGATAGCACGGCGGGGGTGGCAGTTTATGGCTACAGCACCCAATATAACGGCGTGGTGGCTCAAAATAACACAGCCAATTACCCGGCCCTTTACGCTAAAAACGGCGGAGGCGGGGTAGCGGCGCAGTTTGATGGCGATACTGTAGTCAAGGGCAATCTGACCGTAACTGGCTCGAAAAGCGGCTACGTAGTGGATATTGCTCAAAACACTGGCCCGGACGACCTGGAAGCGGGCGATTTGGTGGTTATTACTGGTTATGCCCCAGCTGTTGTCGGGGATATTCCCGTTGCCAAAGTCAAAAAGGCCAGCACCGCGTATGCAACGGGCGTAATGGGTGTAGCCGATGCCCATTATATAAACGGTAGTCTGCAAGCTGGTACTGTCGCACCTGGCGAGTATTTTAGCGTAGTGACGTTGGGTGCGTTCCGGCTAGTCAAGGTTGATACCTCTAACGGCCCGATTGCCCCCGGCGATTTATTGGTAGCCAGTGGCGCAAATCCAGGCTATGCGATGCACGCGAAGCTGGTCAGCACTAATGGCGTACCCATTGCCCCGGCGGGCGTAGTCGGCAAAGCTCTCGGCGTACTAGATAGCGGTAGCGGTACAATTCCGGTTTTAGTCACCCTTAAATAAGCAAAAAGGAGAGCGACGATTTTGAAACTTCCAAGAATATTAGTAACCCTGGTAATGACGCTGCTGCTTGCCTTGTTGCTGGTGGCTTGCGGCGACGAAACACCCACGCCTATTGTTGCCACCATTATCCCATCGCCAGCCACCAGCCCTGATTTCACTCCCGCCCCTGCCAGCACTACATCGCCAGCCGGAGCAGCCACCATTACATCAAGTGGAGCGGTAGTCGCTAATACCCAACCTGTCAGCGATGGTGTCACCGAACTGAATTTTTACTTTCCCGCCGCCACCGATGGCCCTATTTCCCAAACCTTCAAAAAATATGCTGATGACTTCACCAAAGCCAATCCTGATGTCAAGGTCAACGTGGTGCTGGCCGGAAGCTACACCGAGGTATTGAAAAAAATCCAGACGGAAATTAAAAACGGCGGCGGCAGTGCTGATGTCGCTATCATGGCGGCTAGTGACCATTATACTTTAACTGATAGCGATTTGATTGTGCCATTTGACGATTTCTTGGCTAAGGCCAAAGGGGGAGAGGCTTATATCAAAGATTTCTACCCGGCTTTTATGCTCAATAGCCAGGCTAACGGCAAAACCTGGGGCATCCCCTTCCAGCGTAGTACGCCTATCCTTTACTATAACAAAGATGCTTTCAAGGAAGCCGGGCTTGAACCCGACAAAGCCCCGGCGACCTTCAAGGAAATGGCCGAGGCTGCCCAAAAGCTGACCAAACCCGACGGTTCACGCTATGGTATCAAAATCCCCACGGACAGCTTTCCCTACTGGATGTTGCAAAGTCTGGCTATCTCCGATGGCGAGAACGTGGTGGGTGAAGCGGCCAACCAGGTAAAGTTTAACACTCAGGCGACCCAACAAGGCTTGACCGATTTTCAAAGTCTGGTGACGACCTACAAAGCGATGCCCAAAGGGGTGATTAAGTGGGACGAAACGGCAAGCGATTTTATCAACGGTTACGCCGCGATGGTTTATTATACCTCGGATAGCGTCGCTAACATTATTGCCAAAGCTCCTTTCAATGTGGGCGTAAGCTTCTTGCCTGCTGGCACTAAGGGTTTCGGCACTACTACGGGGGGCGGCAACCTTTACCTTATCAAAAACAAGACCGCCCAAAAACAGCAGGCCGCTTTCCGTTTTGTGCAGTTTTTGACCGAACCCGCGCGTCTGGCCGATTGGATGGGAGTGACGGGCTATGTTGCACCGCGCAAAGCCGCCTGGGAAATTGATACTCTTAAACTGTTGGTCTATAATCATCCACAGTACGCGGTAAGCCGTGACGGGTTACAATATGCCCAAAAGGAACTGGCTACCCATGAAAGTGGGGCGGTGCAGCAAGTTTTGAACAAAGCGATACAAGCGGTCATTAGTGGCGAGAAAGACCCGGCCAAAGCTCTTGCCGAAGCCCAGGCCGAAGCCGATAAGCTCCTGGCTGCCTACAAGAATTAGCGGTTTATTACCTTTTGGATTTTCTCCACGTTCTCTGCGCTGTCAACTGGTTGCGGCGGTGAATATTTACAAAATAGAAGGAGCAAGGCGTGAGCCAGATTGAGTTAGCTAAGTTGGAAAATGACGCAGAGTCGGGCCAGAGCTTTGCTGACGGATTGGCCGACCTGCTGCGTCGAGCCGAACTGGGCGAATGGCCGCAGCTGCCCAAGGTGCGGGGTTGGCGTTTCGATATATCCGAAGGGCGTTCGGTCAGCCTCAGCATCGTGGATAACAAACTAGGCAGCGTGTATGGCCCGGCTACGGCCCGCGACAGTCTAGGCGGCAGCATTTATATCATTTGGGCAGACGAGAAACGCAGTTTGGCCTCACTGGAACGGCGCACTATCCCCGAATTTGCCGAGCGGCTGCAAGAGTGGCGGGCTGCCAGCTATGAAGATGACCGTGCCGCCGATATTTTGCCGCCCCAAGTTTTGCCCACCGTCGAAATGTACGACCCGACCATTATCCCCATTTTAGACGGGGATACGCGCCTCTTGTTCAGAATTTTGAAACAGGGCGAAACCGAACTGCGCCCGGCAGGTGTTGAGTTTTTGGACGCGGGGGCCAGTGCCAGTGCCAGCACCCGTTTTATGCGTAACTCGTTGGGTCTGGACGTTTCTTATAGTTCGACTATGATTGGTTTTAGCTTTTACGCCGATAGTTTGTACGGCAATGGCTACGGCAAGCGCAAAATGTTTCCTGATGGCGAAGTGGAACGCATCCTGACCGATGTGCGCGAAACTACGGCGCAGCTAAAAAAGCCCGGTAAATTTAAGGCCAGCCCCGATACCAAAGGAGACCGGGTTATTTTGGAGATGTCCCCAGCCGGTTCGTTTCTGGGTGGCTATCTCAACGGCAATCTTTCGGGGAGCGGTGCTTATAACGGCCAGACCGCTTTCAAGTTAGACGATTTCAGACAACAAAAGGTAGTTATCCGGCCCGATCTGTCCCTGATGATTGACGGGTTGCGGGCGTTTGAGACTTCGGCCAGCCGCGTCAGCAGCGAAGGCATAGCGGGCGGCCAAAAAGTGGTAGTGGAAAACGGCGCGTTGATGACCCCGTTTCTGGATTTGAAATATGCCAAATTGACCGATTTCGCGCCTACCCCGACGGGTGGCACATATTTTATGGTGGCTGGTACGCACAAACCTTTCGCCGAACTGGTCAAGGGGGTAGAACACGGTTTGTTGGTTTATAGCTTGTTGGGTATGCACACCCAGGATACCAGCAGCGGACGCTTTTCGGTCAGTGCGCCCCAAACGCTGGTTATCGAGGACGGCGAGTTCAAGGGTAAAGTCAAAGCTACCATCGCTGGTAACTTCTTCGACAAGCTCAACGATACTGAAACCGACTTCGGCTGGGACGAGTACGAAGACACGCCCGCAATGGCGATGAACTGTCAGGTGACGATTGAGGAAGGCTAGTTTATAGCCCTAAATAGTGAAAAGCAGGTGGTATATGACAGCAGTTTTAGAGCAACCTTTGATGGCGAGTGGGCTGGTTGACAATAAACACACGGTTGAAGAACTGATAAATTGGCCTGATGATGGCAAAGAATATGAGTTGTTGAAAGGAGAATTTGTCGAAATGCCAGGCCCAAGCATAAAACATGGCGCAATAATTATTATTTTAGGCCAATATTTGAAGGGTTACACTATCCAGCAAAGTGTTGGCGCAGTAATGTCCAACACCGCTTTTGTGCTTGACCTTGATAATGTACCACGTCCCGATGTGGCCTTTGTGTTGCAAGCGCGGCTGGCAGGGGTAGATTATGACGATGCTTTTCCAGGGCGGCCTGACCTGGCGGTAGAAGTAATCTCTCGAACCGATATGGTTTATAATGTGGATGATAAGATAGCTATGTACTTGCGGTTTGAAGTGCCTCTGGTGTGGCTGATAGACCCACGCAGCCAGCTGGTTTTTGTATATCGTCCAGGCTCGAACAAGCCGTTGGTATTAGGGGTTGATGACGAGTTGGATGGCGAAACACTTCTACCCGGTTTTAAGCTGAAGGTCTCAACTTTATTTGAATAATTTTAGGAGAAGATGGTGCGAGAAAGCATACAAATACGCGAGACTTTGGAGACAAACGTGACGGTGCAGCTAGATTTAGACGGCGATGGTAGCAGCGAAGTCAAGACGGGCATTGGCTTCCTTGACCATATGCTGACGCTGTTTGCCAAACACGCCAACTTGCGGCTGGTAGTGCGGGCGAAAGGCGATACCTGGATTGACGACCACCACACAATTGAAGATGTGGGCATTACGCTGGGCAAGGCTCTCAAAGAAGCTTTCGGCGACAAGGTAGGCATCCAACGTTACGGTCACGCTTATGTGCCGATGGACGAGGCGTTAATCCGTACCGCCTTGGATATTTCTGGCCGTCCCTTTCTGGTATATAATGTGGAGGGCTTGCCGCCAAAGGTGGGGCAGTTCGATTGCCAGTTGATCGAGGAATTTTGCCGGGCGGTGGTCTTTAACGCGGGCCTGACGGTGCATATTGATATGTTGCGTGGCAAAAACCCGCATCACGTCTTGGAGGGCGTTTTCAAAAGCTTTGCCCAGGCGTTGCGCGAGGCCGCCCGTATTAGTGGTACATCGCTACCTAGCACGAAGGGCAAAATAGAATAATAGTTACAGTAATTATATGTTAAAAGTAGCAGTGATAGATTACGATAGCGGGAACGTGCGGAGCGTGCAACGGGCCTTGCAACACGCCGCCGAAGATAACGCCCAGGTTGAAATAACCAGCGACGCGGCTAAAATTCGGGCTGCCCACGCCGTTGTTTTTCCTGGGCAGGGCGCGGCAGGTCAGTCTATGAACAATTTGCGTCAGAGCGGGTTAGATGCGATAGTGGTTGAGCAAATTCAGAGCGGCAAGCCTTTTATGGGTGTGTGTGTGGGTTTGCAGCTGTTGTTCAGCCATTTGGAAGAAAACGATACAGTTGGTTTGGGCGTGCTGCCGGGGGACGTGCCGCGTTTTCAAAACACCACAGACTTGAAAGTGCCGCAAATCGGCTGGAATCAAGTGCGGCAGGTAGGCCAGCCCTCGCTGTTGTGGGAAGGCGTGCCGGACAACTCATACTTTTATTTTGTCCATTCGTATTACGCCGCGCCTGCATCCCAGGCAGATGTAATTGGCCTAACCGATTACGGATTGGATTTTTGTAGTGCGGTGGCCCACGCTAACTGGTTTGCCACCCAATTTCACCCCGAAAAAAGCGGCACATTGGGTTTGCAGATCTATAGTAATTTTTTGAGGTTCGCCGCCAGATGCTGATTATTCCCGCGATTGATATAAAAGATGGTAAATGTGTACGCTTGTATCAGGGCGATTACAGCCAGGTAACGATTTTCGCCGACGACCCAGCCACGATGGGGCGACGCTGGCGGGACGAAGGGGCGCAATTTCTGCATATTGTGGATTTGGACGGGGCGAAGGCGGGCCACCCGGTCAATCTGGATGTAATTGTACGGATTATGGAAGCAAGCGGTCTGCCTGTCGAGGTGAGCGGGGGACTACGTGACGAAGCGACGGTCAGCCAGGTCTTAGCTTTGGGTGTAACGCGGGTAACTTTGGGGACGATAGCGGTCAAAGACCCGGCCCTGACCGCCCGAATTTGCGAGCGTTGGGCCGAACGTATTGTTATCGGGATTGACGCGCGTAACGGTCTGGTGGCTACTGAAGGCTGGCAGGAGACTTCAACTGTAGCCGCTACAGACCTGGCCCAACAAATGGCAGCAAGCGGGGCGGTGCGTTTTAGTTATACCGATATTACCCGCGACGGAACTTTGACCGAACCTAACTACGCCGCCATCGCGGAGTTTAGCACGGCGGCTGGACGACCAGTTATTGCAGGTGGCGGCATTTCGCGGGCCGAGCAGTTGCCCAAACTCGCCGCGTTAGGTCTGGAAGGCGTGATTGTGGGCCGCGCCCTCTACACTGGCGACATCAAATTGAGCCAAATCCTCACCGAAACCTGATTCTTCTCACCTCCTTAAAACCTTTGGATGCTGGCCTGTAATTTTTGGTGAAACTAAAAAACCGGATCGCCTGGCAACCCGGTTCATGTAAAGTAATTAAGTTTGTAAACCTCCGAAATAAGCCGCCAGGTTTAAGGTAAAAGCAGCGCGTCCCCCGGTTTGAAATCGCTCTCGCTGACCAGACCGTTGAATTTTAATAAATCCTCTGGCTTGACGTTGTTTTTGGCTGCGACGCTGGCAATGGTATCACCTGCCTGGGTAATCACTCCGCCTTTGCCCGTAAATGTAGCGCGAGAGACCGGAATAATGATTTTGTTTCCGGCGAAAAGATTGCTGCCATTGGGGTTAAGATTGTAGGCTGGTTTATTAGCCGCTACAATGGCTGGGATGGTTGTACCAAACTTTTTGGCGATATTGGTCAGATTATCCCCGCTTGCTACTGTATAAACTAGCGGTTTCAAAGCGGTGTTGACAGTAGCGGCGTTGGTAGTAGTGGCGGCAATCGGAGCGGTGGTAGGCGCAGTCGTAGTGGCGGGGGCGGCAGTAGTGGCTGGGGGCGCAGCGACGGTAGTAGGATTACCCGCAGTAGTAGTCTGGGTGGTGGGATTGCCTATAACGACGGGCTGGGTAGTATTAGTATTGCCGCCCGCGTTGGTAGTGGGATTGACGGGGGCTGGTGTACCGACGGCGGCGGTGGTCGCAAGATTGGTGTTATTTGCCCCTGCCGTCAGGCCGCTTCCATTGGTGGTATTAGCTGCTCCCGTGTTACCAACGGTGTTATTAAGGTCGGTAGTAATGGTGCTTCCGGGCGTGCTAGGAGGCGGCACTACTTCGGCAGTAGGGTTGGCAGCTTGCTGGTCAGCATTATTGTTGTTGTGTTGCAAATAAACGATGCCAGCTACCGCAAAAACCAGTATTGCCAGAATTAGCAAGATAATGGCGGCCCGACGCTGCAACTTTTCGCTGCGGGTCTTGCCCACTTCGTCCAGGTCGGTAGGTTGTTCGCTGCCAAAAGTGGCAATTAAAGGAGCTTCTTCTCTGCGTCCAAAACCACCGCGTTTGGGTTTATCCATCCTGGTTCTGGGTGTACCTATATCGGCACTCGCGTCTGCTCCGGCCAGCTTGAAATTGTCGCGTTTGCTGGCCCGATTGTTTTTAGGGCTACTCACCGCTCCGTTGTCATCAACTGGCGTACTCATAAAATCTGGATATTCCTGGGCAGCGTCGTCTGTTGGGTAGCTGGTTGGCTGGTAGTTGCCAGGTGCGTCACTAGCGGGCTGGGATGTTCCACCTGCATAACTGCTCGGCTGATAACGGTATTCCTCGACGGGTTGGTAAGCCCGACTTTGGTTTTCTTCAATCGGAGTCGGTTGATAATAACGGTTCTGTTCGTATTGGGGCTGGCTTTGCGGCTCAGGTGAAGTATAGCTGGCCGCTTCGACAGGTGTATAATTACTGTTTTGAGTATAGTTGTTAGCGGCAGAAGCTTCGGTGGGGTAAGGATAGCCAGAACCAGGAGCATAGTCACTACTATAGGTACTTTCGGGCTGTTTTTGGTCATTAAATTGGGCCGAATCTACTACCAGCGGTTCATAACCTGCATCGGCATTAGTGGCGTTCATACCAGATACGATGCCGCCGTCGTTGACAGAGGGGTTGTAAGTTGCTTCTTCCGCATTATCGTAACCGTTATTGTCGTGTTCGGGCGGCGTTTCGGTAGCCTTTGAGGAAGCAATTGGGACAGCGGGGGCGGGTGGTTGGGTCTGCTCTGTCGCGCTTTCCTCGCCTGTCATGCGGGCGCGGATACGCTCAACACCGCGTTGGGCCTTCTGGTTATCAGGGTTGATACTCAAAACCCGTTGCAGGCAGACGTAGGCTTCGGCCATATCATCGGTGGTAGCCGCACGGTACAGCCAGCCATATTCGTTGCTGGGGTCGAGCTTGACCACATCGCAAAAAAGCTCATAAGCCTGGGGTCTGCGCCCCTCTTTAGCGGCCTGAAAGCCCTGAACTAGCAGGTTATTGACTTCCTCACTTACCTGGCTTTCCCCGCCTGGGGGGTTGTTAATATCGGTACTGATAGCACACCTCCTGACCGGCATCTGCGGATGTTACTTATGCTTGCCAAAACTCTCCCTATTTACCTTCAACTTTACATATCTCGTGGTTTTCCCCATTATAACATATTATGTCCACTTGCAAACAGCCAATTACGCCTAAAATTAGACGGACAGGCTTTTTTATAGTAAAATCCCTTTGAAAGACGCTACTAAGCAGGTAACGTTATGGCCTGCTTCGACGTTGTACTTATTGAGTTGGAGCGTTCTGCTTTAATTGTAAAGTTATCTTAATCAATGTAGAAATAATTTTTAATGGCTGTAGATTCAAAGAATTTTAATCGAGGTTGGGTACGAACCCGCCCGTTGAGTTGGAGTTTGCGCCGCATCAAGTTCCAGGTAAACGTTGAGGTGCTGCTTTACGCCTTGATTATCGTAGTTGCCGTTGCCACGCGCTTTTATGATTTGGCAAGCCGCGCCCTTGACCACGACGAAGGGGTTCACGCTTTTTATTCGTGGCAGCTTTATCACGGCGGCGGCTACACCCAAGAACCCTGGAGGCACGGCCCATTCTTGTACCACGTCACGGCCTTGATGTTTTGGTTTTTCGGCTCGGCAGTGGCGACGGCTCGTTTCTCGACGGCTTTGTTTGGGGTGTTTATCGTACTGTTGCCGTTATTCCTGCGCCATGAATTAGGTCGTTGGGGAGCATTGACCGCTTCTTTCCTGCTGATGATTTCGCCGCTTTTCCTTTACTACAGCCGCTTCATCCGCGAAGACGTGTTTGTTACCTTTAGCGTGCTGGTCTTGTTCATCGCCCTGGTGCGTTTTGTGGCTAAACCGCGTGCGGGCTGGTGGTACATCGGGATGTTGGCTCTCGGTTTGCTTTACTGTACCAAAGAAGTCAGCTTTTTCTACACCGCCATTTTGTTCGGCTTTTTGTTTGTTTGGCTATGCTGGCAACTCGCCCCGCGCCTGATTTTGATTTTTGGGGCGTATGCTCTTCTGGCTTTGCTGGCATTCAGCTTTGTGATGCGGCTTTCGCCCCTTCCGGCTATCCCTTTCGATAACCCTGCCGCTATTCCCCAGTTTGTGCAACAATTTCTGTTACATCCGATTTTCCTGAGCTTAATTTTCCTAACCCTGCTTGGCCTGGTGGTGGCCTTCTTTGCCTTTCGGGAAGTAGCCGAAAGTCGGCGCGAATTTTTGGTGCGGAACGGGCAGATTGGGCCTTATGTGGGGGGGGCTGCCGCTTTGTTTATGCCTTACGAAGTAGGGACGGTGGCTTACGCAGTAGGTTGGTTGGGCCGCCATAAGCAAGTTTTGTTTTTGGGGCTGTTCTTTGCTTTTGCTTTCTATAGCATCTTCTTTACCAGCTTTTTCAGCACTTTAGACGGCGAGGCGGGCCTCCTTAGCGGTTTATTTTATTGGCTGGCGCAACAGGGCGTAGCACGCGGTTCGCAACCCTGGTACTACTATCTTTTTCTGCTGCCACTTTATGAACCGTTGGCCCTGGCTTTTGGGTTGCTCAGTGCCGCCTTTATTTTGGTCAAAGCGGCTGGTTACGGTTTGCGGCGCACAGTGCATACCCAGCTTGTCCCGGCAGCGCAGGTTAAATTAGTTCCCGAAGTCCAGGAAATCGAAGAATTGGACGCGGATGGGCAGCCCTTACCTTCCGCAGCTAAACCCCAGGCCGAACCACAGATGGTCGAAGTTGAGGTTAGGGAGCGCGAACGAGGCAGCGTTTTGTGGCCGAACCGCCGCAAGCGTGAAATTCACCCCCACTTTTTCGCTCTGTTTCTGGTGTTTGTGGCTTTTAGTTCACTGGCTGTTTATACATGGGCCAGCGAGAAAATGCCCTGGTTGACGATGGAATTGGCTTTGCCTTTTGTATTGCTGACTGCTTACTTTTTCAACCCGATTTGGGAAGGTCTGGACGAATTTTTCAGCAGTGGTCGCCAGCACGAGGTTGTGATTTGGGGTTTTAACAAGAAAATTGTTTTGTGGGGCATCGTGCTGTTTACTACGCTGGCTTTGGTCGGGTTTTATTTGCTGTTGGATGCTTCGACTGCAACGGCACACCCGGATACCGATGTAGGCTGGGCTTCCAACCTGACGGCCTGGAAAATTGGCCTCGGTGTCTTCGCGCTACTGGCTTTGGGTGGGGTGGGTTTGCTGATTTTTGTCAGCCGCCGGAACGAATGGCGTGTGACCGTGTGGACTTTTGCAGGGGTAATTTTCGTCCTAATGAGCCTTTTCCTGATGCGGACAGCTTTTGCTTTCTCTTATGAAAACGGCGACACCCCTACCGAATTAGGCATCTATTCGCAAGCTGCTCCCGATGTGCCGCGTTTGATGGCCCAACTTGATACCTTTTCAACCATTATGCCTGAACAAAAAGCTTTGCCCATCCTTTATGATACCGAGTTGCAAGTTCCATTTAATTTTTATTTGCGCGAATACACGGCGGCTAAAATGGTAGGCGACTTCAAGCCGGAGACTTTACAGGCTAACGGGGCGGGTACGCTCAATTCTTACCCAATTATTATGGCGATCAATAGCAAAACCGACCAGCTTGGGACGGTGGCCCAAAATTACGTAGCTTATAAACGGACTTTGCGCTGGTTTTTCGATGAAAGCCTGTACCGTGACTTTGCCCACACCAGC
The DNA here is from genome assembly GCA_038207455.1 of Chloroflexia bacterium. GTDB lineage: Bacteria > Chloroflexota > Chloroflexia > Chloroheliales > Chloroheliaceae > JBBQZT01. Next base: position 45,071 of record JBBQZT010000019.1, on the reverse strand, counting down.
GAGATTGAAAAGCAACAGCTGCTTAACCAAACCGCCAAAACGACGGTTAAAGATAGCAAAGGCACCGTGATTGTGACCGAAGGTCAGGTTATGTCCCAGCAGATTTTGGATAACGCTGATAGTAATCACCTGTTAGACAAGGTTTATAGCGAAAACGGGCATAGCGTCCTCGGTCTCAACGCTAATCTGGATGTCACCTCTACGGCGGATTTGTTCAACAGTCACAACTTGCAGAATTTGTGGCGGTATGTTTTCTTTCGGGAGCAGCCGGGCGAGTTTTGGGGCGTATATGATTTTACCCTGTATGTTCGTAAAGATGTAGTGGGTTTGTGGCGACAATATGGCGATTTAGTTCCGGTAAATCTCAATCCACCACAATAAGTTGTAAAATAGATGCCTGGAAAGAAAATCACCAAACCTGATAATAGTGCCAGCGGAATGTCGGCTCCAGTCAAAAAAGGGATTGAGCAGGATAGTCCGTGGAAAACGGTGATGGGCCGCTACTTTGCGTTTTTTATGGCTTTCTTCTTTCCGCACATTTACAAAGATGTGGATTGGGACAAAGGATATGACCAGCTAGATACCGAACTGACGAAGATCAAACGTGGTAGCAAAACAGGTAAGCGTCTAGCTGATAAATTAGTCAAGGTTCAACTGCTCAACGGACAAGAAAAGTGGTTGCTAATTCATGTAGAGGTACAAGGCTACCGCGATAAGCGGTTCGCCGAGCGGATGTTTGATTATTACGTGATGATCCGCCATTATTACAAACGTAGAGTAGTTAGTTTGGCAATTTTTACTGACCCGGCGGCAGCGTATCGGCCTGGTGTTTATGAAACTAACGAATACGGCTGTCACAATCTTTTTGAATATCCGACTATTAAATTGTTGGATTATGTTTCTAAACGGACACAGTTAGAAAATGACTCTAATCCTTTTGCTTTAGTGGTGTTGGCACATCTAAAGGCGCAGGAGCAACGCCAAATTATGGCAAAGAACCGCCGTAGTAAGAAACCTGGCGTTGCAGGGGCTAAAGACCCGATGATGGAATTGCTGGATTGGAAAATCCATCTAGTCCAGCTACTTAGTCAGCGGGATTACCCTGACGAGATGGCCGGGGATATTTTCAATTTTATGGACGAGGTAATGGAGTTACCAGGCGAATTAGAACCTATATTTGAGGAGCGGTTAATCCGAGAAGTGGAGGTGGCAAAAATGCCTTATATATCCAGTATCGAGCGGGTAGTGGAGAAAAGAAGTTTAGCAAGGGGTTTGGAGCAAGGTTTGGAGCAGGGCCAGCGTCAAGCTACCCTGGAGTTAGTGCTGCTTTTGTTACCCAAAAAGACAAACCAACCATTAACTCAGGGTCTTGAGAAACAGATTGGCAAACTATCCTTAGCCCAACTAAAAAGTCTGGCCGCAGCTTTGTTGGATTTTTCCAGCCAAAGCGACTTGACCAGTTGGCTGGAGACTCACCAAGCTGAACAATCATAAATACGTAGAAATAAGTGGAGTTAGGAAGCAGGCAATGACCCAACAGGCGAATGTTTCTAAAATAGTATCTAGTCCGCCCCCGACGGCTACCGTTCCAGAGCGCGTAATTACGCCCGCTACAAAGGTGCACGAAATTGTCCGCCCGATTACGCCCGGCCCCCGCAACGGTCTTAACCGTGTTTTGTTCGCGGGTTGGCTTAATCTGGAAGTGATGGCCTGGGTGGTAATTATTATTCTGGCTATTCTTACCCGTGTCATAGACTTAGGGCCACGCGCAATGCACCACGACGAAGGTACGCACGCCAACTTTTCCTATGGGATGTATAAGGGGACGAGCATTTATAAATATGACCCGATCTGGCACGGGCCGTACCTTTATTACATGGTATCCATCGCCTATTTCCTGTTTGGCGGAGCGAGTGAAACAACTGCCCGCTTGATGCCCGCTTTTTATGGTATTGGTATTGTGGCTTTGTGTTGGTGTGTGCGCCCCCTAATTGGCAAAATTGGAGCGGTAGGCATGGCTTTGTTTATGCTTTTGTCGCCCACGATGCTGTATTACACCCGCACTTTGCGCCACGACGTTTTTGCTACGTTTGGGGAGTTTCTATTTGTAGTGGGCATCTTTCGTTTTTTGCAAAATAAACCGGGCCACAAAATGTGGTGGATTGGCTTGTCTGGCCTGGGCCTGATTATAGAATATTCTAGTCACGAAATGGTTTTTTTGAACACGGCTATTTTGGTGGCCTGGTTGGGCCTGGTTTTCGCCTTTGAATTGATAGCTCTGCCAGCCCGTATCAAAAACCGGCACGGCCTGAGCGAAGAACAATTAGCCGCCGATGCTGCCCGCCAAGACTCTAACCAAAAATTTAGCCTTATCAAACGTCACCCTCAAATCCAGCCCGCTGTTCCCTCTGAACTATTAGAAGATGAAGTTACCACCCTCACCGTGGACGAACCCGCAGGTGAAAGTGTAGCTGGCAGTGAAAGTAGCGACGAACCAGTAAGCGCAATCGCCACTCCAACCCAACCAACCCAACGTTGGTACGACCCTATTTTGGGAAACTGGGCCATCATGGGCGGAGTGTTGTTTGTAGCAATAGCAATACTGGTTTTGGTGGGGTCAATTCATTTGTTCCAGGCCCAACCGATTGTACCTGACTCTAGCGCGGTGGTCGTACCTGGACAGGTTGTGCAGACTGACATTTCCAAAGTTTTCGGGTTGCCCCAATGGTTGCTTGAAATCCCACTTGGTTTGGTTTTTGCATTGCTGGCTGGCTACGTTTTGGGTGGAATTTTCGCTCTCGGAGCCGGACGTTTGAGCCGAAGCGGGGCTTTCGTCACCCGCCTCACGATTGGGGTGGTGGGCGGTTTGTTGGCTCTAGTAGCTCTGGCTGCCTATTTCCTGGGGACATCAAAAGCCGCCGTCCCTGATGTAACTGCTACGGCTGGGTCAACTGCTACTACAACCGTCGCCTCCACAGTTGCGGCAACTCCGACCAAAACAATACTACTGGCGGGTCTTGAACTGCCCTCAGTTCTGCCCCAACTGGTGCTAGTTCTGATTGCTGCACTATTTATCGGGTTGCTGGTGGGTTGGCTGCGCGAACGCCGCTTGCTGCTTTACACCGAAAACGGTTTGTACGGGGCGGGTATCAGCTTCTTTGGCATAATGTTTATCTCGGCTCTGGTAAGTCTGCGTTTTGCGCTGGTGGACGCGGGCCAGCCCAAACCGAAAGGCGGTTTGTTTCTGGTCGGGCCGGAAGTAGATAAATGGATTGCCTACGTTTTCAATGGCTTTTTGATAGCTCTGGTAGTGGCGGTGTTTATGGGCTGGCTGGTCTCACTAGCAGACCGTCTGGCCGACGAAGATTTGGGCGGTTCGGGAGCGGTGCGCGGAGTGTTGCGGATTGTACGCCAACCCAGGGCAATTGCCTTGTTCTTTGTGGCCTTTGGCATCCCCTACATTTTGCTATTCGGCGACTTTTTCTTCAATATTCCCGGTCTGGCCGACGGAATTTATCGCGGTATCGAATATTGGGCCTCGGCGCACGAACTCCGACGCATTGACGAACCCTGGTTTTATTATCCCTGGCTCATGCTGATTTATGAAATCGTGGCTACCGTTTTCAGCCTGACCGCTTTGATTTATTTTCCGGTGCGGTGGGTGCGGCGGTGTTTGGCAAAAGGCCGGATTGTCATAACGACGCGCGGCTTGTTCATCGGCTTTACGCTATGGTGGACGGTGCTGGCGATGTATGGTTACTCGGTGGCGGGCGAAAAAGTACCCTGGCTTAATATGCAAAATGCGCTACCCGCATCGTTAGCAGCGGCGGCTTTCTTCAACGAGTTTTTGGGCGGTCTCAACTGGGGACGTTTCCTGAACTGGAGGCAAGGCCCGCTTTTCAGCCTGCTTTTCGGTCTAATGTGCGCCTGTCTGGGCGTGCTGCTTGGTATGCTTATCAATTTGCCCAAAGCGGGCGACCCTAACCGCACGGTTCAAATCGTCGAAGCGGTAGTGGTTTTCGTGATATTTGCATTACTGCTGGGCTATTCAGTCTGGTTATGGTGGAGTGGGCAGCTAAATGGCCGTTTCGCCCGTGCCAGCATCGTCATCTTGGTGACGCTTTTGCTGTCGGGCTATACCATCCGCAGCACCATCGCGCTTAACTACGACCACCCAGACACGGCCAACGAACTGCTGGTTTTTGTCCAAACTACGCCCGAAGTGCCTTTGTTCCTGGAACGTTTGCAGCGGTTGAGCCGTGATTTGCGGGATACTTATAAAGTTACGCCGCCCCCGCCCGGCACTATCAATGCAGACCCAGCCAACAACTACAACTTGCCGATTTGGGTGGATAATGAAGTAGCTACGCCGCTATTGTGGTATTTGCGGAATTATACCGATGTGGGTTATGCCTGTATCAACCAGCCCGGTTGTCCTGACCAAAAAATCGTGCCTTCGACCACCGACTCGCGCAACAACCCTTACGTGATGATTTTGCTCAATTCTGCCGATAATACGCCCGAAGTGCAACAGCAACTGGCCGCCAATTACACTATGCACGTCTATAAATTCCGTTGGAACTTCCCTGGCGAGTCTAGTGGCTACGGCATTCTTGACCAGAAAACCGACGCAAAAGGTCATACCGACCTGGGTATCTGGACAACCAATTGGGGTACGGTCTGGCAACGTCTGACCCAGCAGCCTTATGTGAGCGGCTTGTGGCGTTTCTTGATGTACCGCGAACTGTCCCAACCTTTGACCTCGGTGGATATGGATGTGTATGTGCGTAACGATGCCGACCCGGATTTTAGCAATTCCGATTTGGTGGCGGGTGCCAGCAACGGAGCGACGACTGGCGGCACGCAGGTGTATAACCTGACCGATGGGGCGCAGCCAGGCCACAAGGACGGTCAATTTAGCCAACCGCGCAATATTGCGGTGATGCCGGACAATAATTTTGCAGTTTTGGACGGTGGCAACGGGCGCGTGCAGATTTTTGGCCCTGACGGTAAATTTATCAGCAAGTTTGGCTCGTTCGGGAGTGGAGACGGTCAGCTTGGCCTGGCTTCTAACAATGGTGGCCCAACCGGGATTACTACCGATGGCGATGGGAATATCTATGTGGCCGATACCTGGAACTACCGCATCCAGAAATTCGACAAAACTGGCAAGTTCTTGACCAAATGGGGTCAGGGGCTGGACACGAAAGGTCAGGCCGATGTAGCGGCGGCCAACCCGACTGGCTTTTATGGCCCACGCTCGGTAACATTTGACCCGCAGAAAAAGGAGCTTTACGTCACCGACACTGGCAATAAACGTATAGTAGTCTTTGATACCGAGGGTAAGTTTATCCGGCAGTTCGGCACGGCTGGAAGCGGCCCCGGCCAGTTCAACGAGCCGATCAGCGCGGCGTTGCGCTCCGATGGCAAGCTTTTCGTGACGGATTTGAATAATCACCGTATCCAGATTTTGGATACCAATGGGCAGTATCAGGGCGAAATTCCCCTCGACTGGACTTCGCAGCAGTTGAGCGAACCTTTTATCACTTTTGATAGCCAGAACAATATGTATGTGACCGACCCGCCCAACGCGGCTATTTATAAGTACGGCCCTGATAACAAACTGATTACTACCTACAATTCCAATAACGGGGCGTTGGTGAGTAATCCAACGGGTATAGTCTTTGCACCTGATGGCAACCTGTATGTGGTTGACCCGAAAAAGAGCGCGGTGGTCAAGCTCAAACCTTAATAATCCTATTTTTGTAGGACGCGCAGTGGCTCCGTCAGCCGATTTAGCAGCCTAGAAACAATCGGCTGACGGAGCAGCCTCCTACAAGCAGCCAGGAATTTTGCCTTTGCTTCATCCAGCTACCCAGCCAGAATCTTTTGTCCCAGGTTCTGATAGCCAAATAGTCAAAATACCCGCGCTGGAGGCCAAACCCAAAGGGTGGGCTTTTTGGCCTGGGCTTTTTTTGGTAGCATTGGTGGCCTTCCTGACCTATGCGCCCACCCGCAACGGTTATTTTCTGGCGGACGACTTTGTGGCTCTCAACCAACTCGCCCTTAAACAAACTTCTTTTGTAGATAATCTAGTTTGGTTTGGACGCGATTGGGGTATCGGGGCGAACTTTTACCGTCCCATCGTGCGGCTAGGTTATTATTTCCAATACTTGTTTTTCGGGGATAATCCGGTTGGCTGGCATCTGGTCAGCGTGGGTTTGCATAGCTGCAACGCCCTGCTGGTTTTTGGCCTGGGCTACCTCTTGAGCAAACGGGTAGCGGGGGGCATCGTGGCAGGGCTAATTTTTGGCCTACAACCGATTCATTCCGAGCCAGTCGCCTGGATTAGCGGTCAGACCGATTTGTGGGCCACGCTTTTCGTATTGGCGGCTACGCTTTGTTTTGTTTTGATGCGTCAAAACCAGGAGCGCGAACAAGGATTCACGGCTTTGCGGGTGGCGGCTCTGGTTTGTTTTGCGCTGGCTTTGGGTAGCAAAGAAACGGCGGCAGCGTTACCGTTGGCTTTGCTGGCTTACGAACTTGTGACCACTCGGCTTAGGGCAGGTAAAAAGATCAGAAAGGGCGGCTCAATCACGACCTTGCTGATAAATCACGCCCCCTTCTGGATTATGTTGGGCCTTTATATGATCTTGCGACTGCTTTTGTTCAAAGGTTTGGGCGGTTATGTCACCGAAGCGGGCCAGCAGCCGAATTTGGTTTTGTGGGGGCGTTCCAACCTGCGTTGGTTGCTACTACCTTTTAGCTTAGGGGGTACTGATGGCCTTACTTTTATAATTATTGTTGGGGCTTTTGTAGTTCTGACAGGTGTGCAGGAATGGGAAAGCGGCGGGTGGGACGGGGCTTTTAATACTTTGCGGACGGCAGGGTATGGTTTGATATGGGTGCTTTTGTTTTTGTTACCTGCCGCCTTGGTGCAACCCGCCGAACGTTTTACCTACCTGCCGAGCGTAGGCTTTGCTTTATTTGTAGGTGCTATTCTGGCTCCGTTTCGAGCCACCAGCCCCGGTAGGCCGCGTTTACCTAACCTGGCCTGGTGCTTACGGTTGGTGGCGATTGGGGCGGTAGCGATAATTTATCTGGCAACGGCGAGTGGTCGGGTGCAGGCGTGGGTGAAAGCGGGCGACACGGCTTATAATCTGTTGCAAAATACCCAGGCGGTGATTACCAAAAGGAATTTGCCCCATTATTCCTATCTGTATGGCGAGAATGTCCCCGCGGACGCGCCTGGCGCATATCTGTTTCGCACGGGCTATGGGGAGGCGATCCAGTGGCTTTACCGCGATACCACCGTGACGGCTTTTAAGGTGACGAAGTTCCCGATTATCGAAGACCATTTGGGCCAGAGTATCTTTTTGGAATACAAAAGCGACGGCAACATCGTTAATCATTTAGGGGTGGGAGCGGCTTTGCAGGAACGCGCCCGCAATTTGAAAAACCAGAAGTCGTTTCAAACCTGGGATTTTGCTGTTGCCAACCCGCAAAATATGGCTCTGCTGGCAGAATGGTACGAAGCTGATGGCGTAAGTCAGGCCGAAATTCGGGACGGAGCGTTGATACCGCACGCACCCGCCGAAACGCTTTTGCGAAACAACAATCTAGCTATTCCGGCCTTCCAACTAGGGGCAATCGAAATCACGCTCAAGGCCGAGGCGCAACCGAACAAGTCCCTGGCTGTCCATGCTATCTGGCAAACCAACGCGGCTACTAACGGCACGAGCCAGATTTTGCAAACTGACCCGGCTACCTTCCAGATTGTCGCGGACGGCCACTATCATACCTACCGCATCATGCCCCAAATTTTGCCGCGCAACCAAAACGGCCAATTGACAACCAATGTCTCAATTGAAGACGAGATTGTGACGGTTAGGCTGGAGTTTCCGGCGGGCTTGAGCAACCTCCAAATCCAAAAAATCACCCAATTTCAGATACCTAACAGCCACGCCTTGCCCCTGAACTAAAATATACATCGGCATATCCATTGGCGGAACAATGACCCTATCAAGACTATTGGGTGATTGTAATGTGAGTCAAAAATATGCTAAAGTGTGCTATAACAGTCTTTTATAACTAATGTGAAAAATTTATGCCTTTAGTCCAACTACGGAGGTAGCTAATGTACACTCACGCCTTAAAGCGGTTCGGGCTTTCGCTTGTTTCTTTGACCTTATTACAGCTATTTTTAGTTTCGGTTTCTGTCCTGGTCAGCCCTACCACTAGCCAGGCCGCTTCTAGCCAGGGAGCGGGTGGCAACAATTTTGTGATTGGCAGCGGGGCAGACTCACCTTTTGGTATCAATGTGAGCGCGGCGGCACGTTATGGCCTCGCCAACCAGATGCAAGTCCCGCTGGACAAAGCGCGAGAGACGGGCGCGGCCTGGGACAGAGAAGAATTTCGGTGGGACATGGTTTATCACCGTAATACCGCCACCTGGGATTGGAGTTTCACCGACGAAGTAGTAAATAAGTCGGCCAGTATTGGCCTCAATTTGCTGGCCTTGCTGGATTACAACATTGACGGCAGCCACACTATGCCAGATTTGACGGCCTGGAGCGGCTATGTCCAGGCAATAGTTTCGCGTTACAAAAGCAAGGTGCATTATTGGGAAATCTGGAACGAGCCGGAAAACGACACCTATATGGCTGGACATAGTACCAGTGATTATGCCCGTCTGCTCACCACTTCCTACAATGTGATAAAAAGCGTGGACGCTTCGGCACAGGTAGTCACGGCGGGTATCAACGGTTTCGCCGTTCCCTGGCTTGAACAGGTGATGCAGCAGGGCGGAGAAAACCATTTTGACGTGATTGGTTTGCACCCTTATGTAGATGTTCAGAGCAGCCCTTTTAGTCCTGAAGGCCGGATGTGGATGGACAACCAGCTGGCCTACTGGACGGCTTTCGCGGCACGGCACGGCAATAAACCTCTATGGGCGACAGAGTTTGGCTGGAACACTAATCTTATTAGCGAGGATGCTCAGGCTAATTTTCTGGCCCGGACTTATTTGGAAGGGCTGGCGGGGGGTCTCAAAAAGCTTTTTGTATATGTCTTCCGCGAACCAGCCGACGATGCCCGCTACGGGATGGTACGCAGCGACTGGACTACGCCCAAACCAGCTTACAACGCCTACAAGACGATGGTCAGCCAGCTAAGTGGCGCGACTTTCCAGGACAGGGTAGATTTGTTTGATAGCAGCCGAGCCACCATTGACGACCTGGAGAGCGGGCCGGGCTGGTGGTCTTTTGCCAATAACATGAATGCCAACATCGTGGTTAGTGGGGAACAAACTCACACGGGTGGCAAAGCCTTACGACTGGCCTACCAGTTTGCCCCCAATAGTTACGCCGAATTTGGCAAAAGCGGCAACGGCAGCAGCCACATCAGCGTTCCTTTGGCCGGGCAGCCCACCAAAGTCGGATTTTGGGTTTATGGTGACAACAACGGGGCGATTTTTCGTATTTTGCTAACCGATGCTAACGGTCAGGCGTTGCAGTACAACGTGGGCAGAGCCGGAACAAAGGGCTGGCATCGGCTAGAGGCGTATCTGCCTGGCCCCCAGGCTGACCAGAGCGGCGAGACGACTTTGCATTATCCGCTTAGTTTCAAATCTGTTCAAATCTTCCGCCAGCCCGACCCACTCGAACCAACTTTCGGCGGCACGCTTTATCTGGACGATTTTTATGCCGAGAGTGGCCCCAATGTGCAGGACTACCGCTTCGGGCGCAATGGCAAAACCCTGGACGTGATTTGGAGCGATGGCAGCAGTGGCAACGTTAGCCTACCGACATTGGTGGGGGTGGCTAACGTGGTCAACCGCGATGGGCAAACCAGCGCCTTGAACGCCAGTAACGGGCTACTCAATGTAGGCGCGAACGATGGTATGTTTTTTGTAGAGCATCAAGCCCCGCCGTTGGGTACGAACAACCCCTCGCCCTCACCTAGCATACCCGCCTGCACGACAGGGGGCAGTAATATTCAGCCCGGCGCAGGCTTTACCAATCCAGCTTTTCTGGCCTTGTGGAATCGTTATGATTTATACGCGCCCGGCAATCGTTCTTATGTTTGGGGTGGTGCGCCTTTCGCAGTAGGGAGTGAACCCTATGCCCAAACCAATGGGGGTTCGCGCAATGTGTTGTATTTTGACAAAAGCCGCATGGAAATCACCCAACCACAAAACAACACCAATGACGCAGGCTACGTAACTAATGGGCTTTTGACCGTCGAACTAATTACAGGCAAGGTGCAGACCGGAGACAACCAGGGCGACCCAGCCCAGTTTCGTAGCTGCTTGCCCGCCAAAATTCCCCTCGCGGGGGACAACGACGATACCAACGGGCCAACTTATGCAGGTCTGGCGGGTCGTTTACAAGATGGGGCAGCCACAGTGGGGGGCGATACCATTGTCGTTACCATTGATGGCAATGGCAACCTGGGCAGCAACGCGGGTCTGGCAAACTACGGCATAAGAGGCGGCTTTTACGTGCCTAACACCCGTCACACCATTGCCGCTCCGTTTTGGGATTTCCTGAACAATCCTAACCAGAAAATTTACCAAAACGGCGTGGCGGTCACGGGCAAGCTATTTGACCCCTGGTACGTTGCGCCGGGTCTGCCTATCACGGAGGCGTATTGGGCGCGGGTGAAAGTGAGCGGGACAGTCAAGGATGTCCTAATTCAAGCGTTTGAGCGGCGTGTTCTGACCTACACCCCGTCTAACCCAGGTGCGTTTCAGGTCGAATGGGGCAACATTGGGCGGCACTATTTTAGCTGGCGATACGGAGGCTAAAAAATTCCACAGATATTGAGGTTATAGGGCCATTGTAGGCTAGAGTGAGCGTGGCTATAACTAGCACCAGCCTCTATCTAGTGGTAACAACAATTGGGCAAATAAAAAAGGGGCGTGACCAGCACACCCCTTGAACTATTTAATACTGACGAGAGCGGCGCGGTTTGGGCTGGCTGTCATCGAAACGGCGGTCATTTCCGTTATCGCGCGTCCTATCGAAGTCACGCTGATTATTGCCGCGATTGCCCGCTGGTTCAAAGTCGCGCTGATTACTGCTGCGATTACCCGCTGGCTCAAAGTCGCGACGGTTCTGGTTGCCACTGCGACCTCGGCTGGGCGCGGCTGGTGCAAAGGCTTCGCGGCTGTTTCTAAAATTGTCGTTCGCCGCAGGACGTGGGGCAAACTGGCGACGCGGTTCCTCCGAACGACCACCCCCAAAGCGTCCACCTCCGCCTCCGCCAAAACCACGCGGTAGAGGCTGGATAAAGGCCGGAGCAGCACCGGGGGCAGCTTTAGGGCCGTCCCAATACTGGCGTTTGACTTCGATACCTTCCTGAGTCAGGCTGCGTTCGATGTCGCGCCAACGACCCCGGTCTTCACCAGTCAAGAAAGTGATGGCCGTGCCGCTTGCGCCGTTACGTCCGGTGCGGCCAATGCGGTGGGTAAACAGTTCGGTGCTTTCGGGCAAATCGAAGTTGATTACGTGGCTGATACCGCTCACGTCCAGACCTCGCGCCCCCACGTTTGTCGCCACCATCACCCGCACGCGACCATTGCGGAACGCTGACATCACTTCTTCACGGGCGCGTTGGCTCAAGTTACCCTGCAAACCTGCTGCCGAATAGCCTTCGTCTTGCAGCTTGTCGGACAATTTCTTGACTCCGAACTTGGTACGCACAAACACCAGGATCGGCTGCTTGTCATAGGTGTCCAGCAAGTGACGCAAGGCAAACGTTTTGTCGGCGGTGTTCATATCATAAACTTCGTGGGCAATTTCCGCCCGACTACTAGCATCCGGCGTAAGTGCAATCGAAGCATAACTAGGGCGCAGATGCTTGGAAGCCGTCTGCATAACCCATTCCGGCAGCGTGGCCGAAAAGAGAGCGGTCTGACGTTGGGCAGCGGGTGGGGCAGCCTGGATAATCGCTTCAACATCGGGCGCGAAACCTCGGTCTAGCATTTCGTCGGCTTCGTCCAACACCACCATACGTACCCGGTCAAGCCGCAGCGTACCTCGATTGAGGTGGTCACGCAAACGACCTGGTGTACCGACTACGACCTGGTAGCCGCCAGTACGCAAACCGCGTACCTGGCCTTCCATCCCTGCGCCACCGTAAATCGGGGTGATACGCACTGACGGCCCGGCCAAATCCTTAAATACCTGAGTCACTTGGAGAGCCAGTTCACGAGTGGGAACCATAATCAGGGCTTGCAGTTCACGCGAACCGCGCTGCACACGGGCCAGCAAGGGTAGGGCAAAAGCGGCGGTCTTGCCACTGCCAGTCTGCGATTGAGCTACCAGGTCTTGCCCGTTCATCAGGGCCGGAATAGCCTGGGCCTGAATCTCGGTGGGCTGTTCAAAACCCATACGCTTCAAACCTTCGCGCAAGAAGGGTGGCAAACCGTAATCGGCGAACCCTGCGCTGTTAGTAATAATTTCTTTTTCTTGTAATTCTGCGGTCAACAAAATAAATAACCTTCCTTTTATTGTAATAAGTAAGCTTTTCCCCAAATATTTAAGGCGTTTGCTGCCAGAAGCAGGGCGGGCATAGGTGTCTGCGCTGTCGAAGCTAGGGCGGCACAAAAAGCGGCGCACCAACCTTCAAAAAGGCAGACGGATAGGGCCAAAGCTTTAATAGCAAGCCAACAAAAATCACGGGCATGGGCCAGCGGATGCTGCGGCTTATAAATAAATCAAAAAATGAGTTATAAAAGGCCAGGGGGAAAGCTTCAAATCAAACAAACAGGAGGTAATCGCGGCAGGACAACAGATAAATGTCCGGGCTATCAAAAACGTTCCCTTGAGGTGCATACATCTTCGGGGCAACCTCTACCAAAGCCAAAATTTCTCTACCCACACTATATCACGTGTGTCAAGGGCTGTGTGATGGAAAACACAATTATAATGTTGCTCTGCGAAATTAGGGACTGTCCCTGGGCTAAACGGCTTGACAAAGCACGGGCCAGGCTCTATAATATCGCTCACTTGCTGAATTGTTCCGGGCCTTTGATACTTCTATTATATATAGGGTGTAGAGGAACGGGAACAGCCGGGGTTGGGAGATGTCTTTGATTTTGGAGAGGTGGCCGAGCGGTTTATGGCGGCTGTCTTGAAAACAGTTGTGGGGCAACCTACCGGGGGTTCGAATCCCTCCCTCTCCGCCAGAGTTCAGCCACCAGTTTAATAATGGGGAGGTGCCAGAGTGGTCGAACGGGGCCGCCTGCTAAGCGGTTAAGGAGCAATCCTTCCAGGGTTCGAATCCCTGCCTTCCCGCCATTTTAATGTCTTGGCCGATTCTGGCTAAGATATTTTTGTTTGTAAAAATATGTACAATGACACTATTACAGCTATTTCAACGGCGTTAGGCGAGGGCGGCATCGGTATCGTGCGTTTGAGCGGGCCGGAAGCTTTGTCTATCCTGCAAAATATTTTCCGCACTCCATCAGGCCGAACGCGCCCCAATTTCGAGAGTCACCGCCTTTATTATGGGCATATCCAAGAACCAGCAGAATTTCAGACAACCCAGATTTTAGACGAGGTAATGGCGGTCTATCTCGCTCCGCCCCGCACTTACAGCCGTGAGCCAATGGTAGAAATCAATTGTCACGGCGGCATGATACCGTTGGAGCGGGTTTTGAACCTGACCTTGCGGTGTGGAGCGCGGCTGGCCGAACCGGGCGAATTTACCTTGCGGGCCTTTTTGAACGGACGTTTGGACCTGGCCCAGGCCGAGGCGGTTTTGGATGTCGTGCGCTCCAAAACCGGGCCAGGTCTGCAACAAGCGTTGGGTCAGTTGGCGGGCAATCTGTCGCACCGCATCCGGGATATTCGCCAACATCTGCTGAGTGCGCTGGCCCACCTGGAAGCGATGATTGACTTCCCCGAAGACGATGTGCCGCTTGTTTCCATCGCGCCCCAAATTCGGGCAACCCTGAACGAACTTGACACCCTGCTGGCAACTGCCGACGCGGGAATGATTTACCGCCAGGGTATCCGAGCCGCGATTGTGGGTGTGCCGAACGTGGGCAAAAGTTCGCTGTTAAACGCCCTGCTACGCTCTGACCGGGCTATCGTTACACCCATCGCCGGAACGACTCGCGATATTATAGAGGAAACGGTCAACATCGGAGGCGTGCCAGTCGTACTGGTGGACACCGCTGGTATCACCGCCACCGAAGATATTGTGGAACGGATCGGGATTGAACGCAGTCGGCAGGCTCTTGCCAGTGCCGATTTGTTGCTCCCAGTGCTGGACAATAGCCAGCCGCTTACTGCTGCCGACCTGGAAATCTTAGAAGCGGTAGCCATAGAGCTTGGGTTTGGGCCAGATAGCTTCAAAAATAATAATACCAAAGATACCAAAAGTACCAAACGGGCCGTAGTGATTTTCAACAAAGCCGATTTGCCGCCCGCTCTTGACCATGCCCCCATTGAACAGCTGTTGCCGGGTGTGGCACGGGTCAGTATTTCGGCCCAACACGGCACTAATTTGGTCGAACTGGAAGCCGCTATCAGCCGTGCCGCCTTAATGGGCCAGAATTTGAGCGGTAACAGTCTCCTTATCAGTAACCAACGCCACAAACGCGCTTTGCAGACCGCCCGCGAACAACTGGCGGCTGCCCTTGCCAGTGCCGAGGCTGGTATGCCCGCCGATTTCGTTTCGATTGATTTGCGTCTGGCGATGGAAGCTATCGGCGAAATTACTGGCGAAAGCGTCCACGATAGTTTGCTCAAAGAGATTTTTGAGAATTTTTGTATCGGCAAATAGCGTGAGGTTATCAATTATCAAGGCGAGACCGGAAGTCTTCATCCATACCTTGCTAACAAAACCAATCCTGTCAAGACCAGAAACATGGTAGGCGATAGTATCAACGATGCGCCAGCACTCGCTCAGGCGGACGTGGGTATGGCAATCGGCATTGGTACGCACATCGGGCCATCCGCCAAACGGTTCTATGCTCGAAGCCCATAGTCCCTAACTTATTGCTATTAAATAGGAGTTATGGCACATTGACGTAACCCAGGCGGCCCGTGCTATAATAAAGCGCGTCTTTTAGGCATTAAAATTCACTTCAACTACAGTAAAATTATACAAGGACTAATAATTTATGCTAAACTCTGGCTCGGCACGTCGTTCGCCTGGTTCACATATACCATCACGTCTAAAGCTGGAACGCACCCTGCGTTTGGGCATCGTCTCGCTGCTGTTGGCTTTGAGCGTGGCGTGGGCTGGCTCTACCCCTATCAGCAATGCCGCCAACGCGGGGGCTGTTCATACTTATGTCAACCTGGATACTGCCAGTGACCTCGACCCGACCTTGCTCGGCGACGCTTTGCCCAACTCTGCCGGAACGTGGCTGGGCCGACTCGATGCCAGCCAGGAGCTAGAATTTGAAGTGGGGTTGGCGTTGCCCGATGCGGCGGCGACCGAAAAGTTCGTGGCTTCGCTGTCCGACCCCACCTCGGCTAACTATCACCACTACCTGACACCGGACGAATATACCGCCCATTTCAACGCCAGTGCCGACCAGCAAAATTTTGTGATTGACTACCTGACGCGGCGCGGCTTTGTAGTTGCCCAAACTTCGCCCAACCGCTTGTTATTACAGGTTCGCGCCCCGGTTCGCACCATCGAAACTACTTTCCACACTCAGCTTTCATCTTATCATTACGATGGGGATGACCAAAGCTTTGAATACTTCGCGCCCACCCACCAAACCCTCTTACCTACCTCGTTACGCGGCCTGGTTAGTGGTGTGATTTTGAGCAATTTTCCGTTACAACGGAAAAACAAGCATATAGCTATACAAAATAGAAACCAGACAAGTACCCGTCTATTGAATGTTTTATTAGATACAAGGTCAACTACTGACACAATTAATGTTTTGTCGGCTGCTGCAACCGAGTCCTGCGAATTCTCAAGAACGGAAACTGTTCCTTGCTTGACCCCTACGGGTTTACGTCAGTTATACAATATAAACCCATTGATAAACGCGGGTGCAGACGGTAGCGGCCAAACTATAGCCTTGTTTGAACAGGGTAGCTTCGATCCCATCAATATTGGGAATTATGTAGCTCACTACAATTTACCCCAACCTAACTATAGTGTTGTAAAAGTCGGTTCTGGTACAGATAAAACTTACGAGGCAGGTGAAATTGACTTGGATATGGAAGTGGTAATGGCTATAGCTCCAAAAGCTTCTATGGTGATTTATGAGGCTGGATTTCAGAAATTCGCAATCACTTTTGCTCAAGCTTTTAGCCGAATAGTTAGTGATAATAACAATGCTTCTGTTGTTACCATTAGTTACGGTGCGTGCGAAGGGAGCGGCTATCCTGGTGCCTTTAGTCCTGAAGGTGCAACTCTGATTCATACTATTTTGATGCAGGGTTACGGAACAGGTAAAACTTTCTTTGTATCCTCTGGCGACTCAGGTGTTTATGGTTGTACAAGCGGAGAACATAAAAACTCACAAGGCCAATTTTTAGCGGATAGAGTTGGAGTTGACTATCCGGCAGCCGACCCTTTTGTAATTAGTGTTGGAGGTACCCAAATTAGAGGAATCAATCTTTCTACCCCTGATGAACAGGTGTGGAACGAAGCACCAAACGGTGGTCATGGTTATTATCTGGATGGTAGTGGTGGTGGAGTTAGTAAGATTTTCAAGCAACCAGACTGGCAAAAGGGTTTGGGCTTGAACACCGGCTTTCGTCAAGTACCGGATGTAGCTGCCTTAGCAGGTTTTCCTTATTACAGCACTTTTTCTAACGGCGAAAATATTCCTACTTTAAATGGTGGAACAAGTGCAGCTGCGCCACTGTGGGCCGCAGCCACCTTGCTAATAAACCAATTAGCAAAGAAAAACCTATTATCGGTAGATAAGCTTTATACCATTGCTTCTAAGCCCAACTATGCCTTTCGAGATATTAAAGTTGGTAACAACGGAGATAGTCAATTTAGTTATTCGGCTGGGCCGGGCTATGATTTGGCGACTGGCTTAGGCACGCCCGATTTCACGCAGCTTTACAACGCTTTGAGCGGTCAAACCACTTTGCCCAACCCGACTGCCCGCCCGCCCACGACGCTACCGCCCGTGACTGGCACACCCAACCCAACCGCGACCCCTGCGCCACAGCCCACACCTACGCCCACGCCGACACCTGCCCCACCACCCGTCACCACCCCCACCGTGCAGCCAGCCAGTCTGGTTTTTAGCTGGAAAAAGTACGCTGTCACTCCAGTGTTTGGGCCGGGTGCGGCCAACAGTTGGGATAGCGGTTCGGTTTATCCCCAAACGATTATTTGGGATGCGGCAGCCCGGCTTTACAAGATGTGGTATAGCGGTACGAGCGAGGGCGGTTTGCCGGGTCTAGGCTATGCCACTTCGCCCGATGGCGTTAGCTGGACACGCGCCGCCACCAACCCCGTCGTAGCGGCTGGCCCAGTCAGCAATTGGGACAGCCAGGGGATTTTGCAAGCGGCGGTGATTTACGACCCCGACGATAAGCTTTACAAGTTGTGGTATTCGTCCAAAACGACCTACACCGCGCCCAGCATCGGCTACGCCATCTCCAACGACGGCATCGCCTGGACAAAAGATGCCAGCCCGGTACTGTTGGCCGGGCCTACCGCTTTTGATTTCGGCGGGATGCAGCCTTCGACGGTCATCAAAGAAAATGGTCAGTATAAATTATGGTACGAAGCGGTAGATGACCACAGCCATCGAGCCTTAGCTTTTGCCTATTCGTTGGACGGAGTACATTGGGGCAAAGCGCAAAGCGCAAACGTCCAGATCGAAGGCGCGATTTACAATAGCGACGGGCCGGGTGCGCCTTCCGTGGTGCATTACGAAAACGCCTACTATTTGTGGTATCACACCAGCACCAATCTGATGCAAGCTTCTTCGCTTGACGGTCTCAATTTCAAGCTTGACCCCAGCATTGGCCCGGTGTTGGACGTGGGGGTGGCGGGTAGCAGTGACTCCAACCGCTTGATTATGCCGCGTGTGACCTTGCGACCAGACAGCGGGCAAGCTTTGATGTGGTACAGTGGCTACAACGGGACAAATTGGGCGGGTATGTTCGCCACCAGCCCGCTTGCTAGTGGCAACCGACCCGTCAACAACCATACTTTTGCCGATACCGCCTTTCAGCAGGTTTGGGTCAGGCCCGACCAGCCCGTAAGTAATGCTGCTGCCCAACGCGGTTGGATATGGGGGCCAGGGCCACAAGCATCGGCCCACGAAGAATATGTCGAAGCGGCAGGGGGGTTGCGGCTGGTGCAATATTTTGACAAAGGCCGTCTGGAAATCAATAATCAGGCCACCACCCGCACCGATCCCTATTTTGTCAGCAGTGGTTTGTTGGCAAAAGAGATGCTAGAAGGTAAAATCCAAACTGGCAACAACAGTTTCCGTAACGTGGGTGCGTCAACCGTGCCAGTGGCGGGCGATACCGACGATACAAACGGCCCGACTTACGCCAGCTTTGCTCACGTTACGGGAATGGCCGCAGTTCAGGTAGGCCAACCTATAATCGGGGCGATTGATAACCAGGGCCATACCAGCGACAACCAACCGTTGGCGGGTTACGGCGTGACGGCGGCGTTTTATGTCCCTGAAACCAAACATAGCATCGCCAGCCCTTTCTGGGATTTTCTAAACTCAAGTGGGCTGCTATACGACAACAATGGCAACCGAATTACCGACAAATTGTTCTCGCCCACCTTTTACGTCACGGGTCTGCCCTTGGCCGAAGCATATTGGGCAAACGTTAAGGTGGCGGGCCAGACCAAAGCGGTGCTAATCCAGGTATTCGAGCGGCGCGTCCTGACTTATACTCCCGCCAACCAACCGTCCCAGCAAACCGAGATGGGGAATGTGGGCCGCGCCTACTTCCAATGGCGGTACGGCCAGCCGCTTTCTTAGTTCAGTTCACCGCACAGGACGCGGAGAGCAAGCAGTTAGTGTTTTGTTGGATATTGCTCCGTCAATAGCCTGTTCGGACAAACAATCCATCGGTGGAGCAATATCCAACAAAATCCCTATCCGAGCCGTCCATTGGCGGAGCAATGTCCAACAACTTGCCTCCTGCTATCCCCCTGTCCGTGAACTCCGTGTCGTCAACTGGTTGCGGTGGTGAATTGTAAGGCGGGACTAATTTCTTATATGCGCTGGCCTGAACAAGCTGTAAAATAGAATCAATAGGCATTATGTCAAATCGGCGGGCCAGAGCAGGTTGAGCAGATCAACCCACTACCAGGCACAGTCTAAATCCAATTTTTGCGCGAGGTTTTGTAATGATTTTTTTTGCTAAACACACTATGGCACGTAGTATAACGATGGCGGTGGCGGTATTGATATTGAGCGTATTGCTAACTGCCTGCGAAACTAACCAACCGGCTCCGGCTCAATCCGAAAACACGGTCTTACCCGCAGCAGCCCAGGTTAAGCCGCCTACCAAAGTGCCACCCACTCCAACTCCCCTACCCACTCCAACCTCAGTCGTCTTGTTGCTAGACCCCTCTCACCCTACCCCCGAACCTTTCCGCAAAGGCGAACCAGCCGCCCTTTCTAATTTGCAAGACGAACTGGCAACCCAGGCGGCCAAGTATTTCCCGCCCACTGCGGGCAAACCTAAAAGCGGGAGTGTTAGCACTACACTCGCGGCAAAACTGGCGAACACTCCGGTGGCCGCCAAACCAACTACCGCTCCGGCAGGGCGCACTAATACCCCCATAGCCAGCCAGCCAAAACCTCCAGCGGCGGGCAATTGGGTTTATGATGCGGGCAATTGGCACGTTTCTACCAGCTATGACGACATCATTATTGATAACTATGATAGTGGTCGCTATGTTATTGTAGGTTTGTTGGTGAAAAATACCGGGAAAAGCAGTCAGGTTTTCAACAGTTTAGGTTTACAGTTACAATTTAAGAGCAGTTCTACCGCCCTTAGTGCGACTGCTGCACCTGAATCAGTGGTGTTGAATTACCTCAAAGCCAATAATCTAACTGCAACCGGCTCTACTAC
Organism: Chloroflexia bacterium; assembly: GCA_038207455.1. Lineage (GTDB taxonomy): Bacteria > Chloroflexota > Chloroflexia > Chloroheliales > Chloroheliaceae > JBBQZT01. Next base: position 25,014 of record JBBQZT010000019.1, on the reverse strand, counting down.
CGTCTTTGCAGCCGTACCGCCGGACGGACAGAAAGTGGTTTATGCGGCTTTTCTTTTCCCTGCCGTAGCCGAACAGGTGCGTCAGATTGTGCTGGTCAGTACAACCACCAAAGGGCTGAATGTGCCTGTCTATATTGCTCCTAGCAGCTAATTGGGGTAAGTCCATTGGCGGCAACCACACCCAGGGGGTACCCGCGCAATGTCCAACAGGGGTTTGGGCATTAAATTTTGACCAGACGGCCTTCTTTTTGTTTGACCAATTCCAAATAAACCCGCACGGTCTCAGCTATCATGCGCTCAAGCGAATATTCCTCTAACACCGTCTGACGGGCCTGGTTGCCCAATTTTTGGGCCAGGGTAGGGTCTGATAGTAAGCTGCATATCGCCTGACCCAAAGCCAGGGAGTCGCGGGGAGGCACCAGCAAACCATTGTAATGGGCGGTAAGTACATCGTTAATGCCCAGCGCATCGGTGGCAACTACAGGCTTGGCCGCCAGCATCGCTTCTAATAACCAAAAAGGCAAACCCTCGTACAGCGATGGCATCACCACCAAATCAAACTCACTGATCAACTGTGGCACATCAGCACGGAAACCCAAAAACTTGATTTGAGCGGTCACGTTCAAAGCCGCCGCTAATTTTCCCAAAGGCTGGCGCAACTCGCCGTCGCCGATCAACCACACTTCCACGTGAGGGTAAGCATGAGAAATAAATGGTACGGCCTTGATTAAATATTCAAAGCCTTTTTGGTTGGTCAAACGTCCGACTGCACCCAGGATAATTTTATTTTTATCTTTAATGGCAGTTGGTTGGTGGGACATAAGCATAAAATCCGGGGAAATAGCATTTTTGACCACCACCAACTTATGTGCAGGAGCTACGTTAAAGCGTAAGGCTTCGGCTTTTTCACTTTCCGACACACAAATTATTTTGTCGCCAAAAAGACCAGCTACCTTCTCCAGCAAACCATAAAACTTAGCACTAAGCGTGGGCTTCATACCAGTAAAAATATAAGCGTTAGGAGTATGGATAATCACGGGAGTTTGAGCCAGCCGCGCCGCAATCCGGCCCAAAAAACCAGCCTTAGAACTATGGGTGTGAACTATATCATAGTTGCCTCTTTTGATGGTTTGATACAAGCGCACGAAACTAATTAGCTCGTTTAGTGGCGAAATATTACGTACCATCGGGACTTCGTGCCAGACCACCCCCATCTTTTCCAATTGTTCGGTAAAATCGGTATCGTGAAAGGCGTTTTTGCGGTAACGTGGGCAGGCTACTTCGACCTGGAACTTGTGCTGAGTGCCATTGATTAGTTGCAATAGATAAGTTTTGATGCCTCCCACACTGGCTTCCACGACATGAAGCACACGCACGGGTTTGTTAGAAACGGCGGGAGTGTTTGGGTTGGTTTGTTGCAAAAGAGTTTCCAATGGAGAGCCGCCTTCAGCAGTTTTAACTTACCTGGCAACAGGTCAAACTACGCCACCCACGTTAAACGGGGCTGTAGTTGATATTAGCATTTTTGGGGCTTTTTCGCAACTCAGCTTAAAATGGATACTATTTTTCATGGGGATGGGCGTGTTCCTCTTCATGCTGATGAATGTGTTCAGAACTTCCTTCGTCGTGATGGTCGGAGTCATGTTCAGCTTCGTGATGATGGTCATGGTCATCATCGTGCGCCCCGGCTAGATGGTGGCTGGTGGGAGAATGATACATTTCGTGGGTAGCTTCGTAAGGGTCAATATGCACATCTACCAAAGAAACTCCATTTTCGTGTAACAAAACGTGCCGGATTTCCTCGGCAATAGCGTGGCCCTGTACTACCGATAAATCGTCAGCCACAATAGCGTTGAGGGAGACCTGTAAGTTACGCCCGAACCAACGTACCCGCAAATCTTCGATTTCCAGCACACCAGAAACAGTGTGAGCTGTTGCTTCTAATCTATCCACCAGCTTAGGGTCAACGCTGTCCAGCAAGCGACCTGCCACGTTTTTAACCGAGTCCACTACTACGAAAGCAATCACAACCGTAATGATAATGCCCGCAATCGGGTCGGCTTGAGGAAAACCCAATGCTGCGCCCAGCAAACCTACTAAGGCCGCCGCACTGGTCAACCCGTCCAGACGCGAATGCTGCCCATCGGCCACCAGAGGCACACTGTTGATAGCCCGGCCCACCCGAATTTTATAAGCGGCGGCTACCTCGTTGCCAACCACCCCTACTACTGCGCCCACCATCCCCACCCACAGGTTGGTAGGCTGTTCGCCATTGACAAATTTAACAATTGACTCCCACCCGCCCGCGATAGCCGTAGCAATAATCACCAGCACAATCACGATGCCAGCCAGGTCTTCGGCGCGGTTATAGCCATAAGTATAGCGGCGGTTGGCTTCGCGGCGCGAGACGCTAAAAGCAATCCACAAGGCCACCGTCGTGAAAACATCGCCCAGGTTGTGGAGTGCGTCGGCCAAAAGCCCAGCACTGGAAGCAATCGCCACCAGACCAAACTCGATAGCCGACGTTACCACCATTATCAGTGTGCCAATCTTGACCGCCTGGAACGCCTGCGCCGTATTGTAGAGGTCAACCGAAACCTGAGTGTGGCTATGACCGTGACCTGCTTCCTGCACGGCCTCCATTTCGGTTTTAACTTGTTCTGCCATTGCTTAATCCGACCTTCCTGATAAATTGCCTTGTCTGACCCAACCTTAAAATTTAACATTCAACTTTGATAAAGCGACCATCCTCTGCCGCCGAACGTTTGGCGGCCTCCATCACCACAATGTTGCGACGGGCCTGTTGCGGAGTCACCGCCAGAGGTTCGCCATTGAGCAAATGGTTTGCCAGATTGCGATGAAACGGCCAGACGGGGTTCGCCGGAAGTGCCATATTTTGTTGGGAAATGGGGCCACCTTCCTGCCGTAAGTATGCGGTCAAAACAGGCAAAGCCTCGGACGGAGCTAAGTGTTCCTCGATCAGGTCACCGCTCCAACGCCGGGTTTTGACCGTCTCGTTGCGCCAATCTCCCACAATCGCGCCCTTCGTTCCCAAGATGTACCATTTGGGTTTGAGAGCCGCCGCAATGTCGCTGTGCATAAATTCGGCTTCCCGTCCGCCCTCGAAACGCAACCGCACGCTGGACTGGTCTGCATTGGTGACATCGTGCCAGACCCGTTTGTGGGAGAAGCCGCTTACGCTTTCCACCTGACCGGGCATCAAACCCAAAACCCAGTCCAGATAATGCGAACCCCAATCGTAAAAAACCCCGCCCGAAATTTTTTCGTCCGAATGCCAGTAATCGCAAGGATGCCCAAACCCGCCGATAAAAGTTTCCACGTGGAAAATGTCACCAATCAAATCGTGGTGGGCCGCTTCCTGAATCGCCAGATAATCAGGGTCCCAGCGTCGGCACTGATAAACCGTCAGAGTGCGTTCGGTTTCGGTTGCTTTGGCAATCATAGTGTCAGCTTCCCGCGTGGTCAGGCAAAAAGGCTTTTCTACCACGACGTGTTTACCCGCTTCTAACATTCGCAAAGCCATCGGCGCGTGTAAATTGGGGGGCGTAGAAATAATTACCAGGTCTATATCGGGGTCGGCTTCCACCCCTTCGACTTCACTATAAGTTTTTACGCCCTCGAAATGGCGCATCGCTTCTTGCAAGCGGGCCGGATTGCGGTCACACACGGCGGCAAATTCCAAACCCGCCACTTGCGTAACCGCAGTCCCATGTTCAAAACCGATAGCCCCATAACCCAGCATCGCTACCCGTATTGGAGCGGGTTCGGCTTCCCCAGCTACAAAACTTATCGCCCGGAAAATCAACTGCTGAAAGACGGGCTGGGCCAAACTTTGGTCGTTGGCCCCCAACGAAGTACAGAAAAAAGCTCCCTCGCCCACTTTGCGCGTCCAGGCGACGGGCAACCGCTGACTTTGCCAGCTAACCAGCAGAACCGCTTCGCGGGGCGGGGTTTCAGCCAGATAAAAACTGTCGGTCAAGGCGAAGGCGGTATCCATATCTAGCCCGGCGTAGTGGTCGTGGGCGTGGCCCGCATAAAGGCGGCGGGTGATGGGATGGTCAGCCGTAGCTGGAACACGTACAATCAACTCGGTTTGCACGGTGCGTTGGCCCTGAACAATCCCAAAAGCCGTGCGTAGTACCGGATATTCAGCCCAATTATCGGCGGAGCGGCCCAGGCAGACCAAACCACCACCACGTTTCACAAACCTGACCAGATTTTCGGCCAGTTCTAAATCTAGTGGCAGCACCGCATCTAGCACTACGACCTCAAAGTGCTTGTATTCGGCCTTAAAAGCGGCGACATCGGTAGTCACCGTCAGTGCCAATTTTTGGACACTTTGCAAATATTGAATTAGTTGCGGCTGACCCACCTCAACCCGCGTGGGGACTTGAGTGTAAAGTAACACTTTTAACATTAACTATTTCTGCTCCAGTCTAACCGCGCCCGTCAGCACCCGCTCTGAGGGATCGGAACTTTCATTAACCTGTTCGTGATAATGCGGGTGGTCGTGGTCGTGATCGGCCCAATGCTGATGTTTATGGCTATGTGGCGCACCCAAAGGCGGCAGTTCTGACGGCAAGTGCGAATGCTGACCCGCGATATGATACTTATTATCGTGACCAAAGCCGCGTGCGGCAGACTTAAAATTGGCTACCAGTAAGCTCTGAGCGTGATGCCAACGGGCGCGGAACAAATCATAATTCTTTTTGCTCCTGGTACGTTGTTCTTCCTCGCTCAAGCTGTACCATTCATGGTGCTGGTGTTTAGTTACCCGTTCGCTGACCTGGGGTGTGCTTACAGCCCGAAAGCCTCCAGCTTTGAAGAAAAAGCTAAAATAAATGTCCAGCAAACGGTAGAAGCGGAATTTTTCATCCATCGGCCCTACCTGCGGCCACAATTCGCGCCGGAAAGCCAGCAAATAACCCTCGATAGCATCTACTTCCGGCCCGCCAGCCTCGTTAAATTCGCGTAAATCGGTAGTCACCAGACCGTAAGGCCCGGCCACTCCTACCGTAGGGTCGTTCAAAGTGGTTGCCAATGGTTGCCAAATGTCGCCGTTGACCTCGATGGAAGTGTCCAGCAGTATCACAAACTTACCACGGCTGGCCCTGACAGTGGCATTGCGCCCGGCGGCGAAACCCAAATTGTGGTCGGCGAAAATTACTTGTAAACCAAAACCCGGCTCTAGTTCACCGTTTTGTCGGGTTTTTGCCAGACCACGCAAGTAGTCCAGGGTATCGTCCGTGGAACCGTTATCAATAATAACCAGTTCCAACTTGCGTCCATTGCGCTGGCGTTGGACGCTTTCGACACAACGCTGGAGGTCGCTGCGACTGTTGAGCGACAGCAGATTAACCGAAAACTCGTAGCTGTCCGGCGCGGTGCGGTTATCAGGCCCCCCGTTCGAGGTACTAATGGCGCGGAAATCTTCGTCAGGGCGGCGTGGTACTATCAACGGGCCAGTTAAGGTATCCCGCACGTTATAGCCTATTACTTTTAATTTTTCGCGCAATGCGTCCGCCTTCGGATAATCTTGCGCTCGTCGGAGGATAGTGCGTTCCTGGACAAGTGCCGCCACCGCCGGGTCTAATTGCGCCAAACGGGTGTTTAAGTCTAGAGGTTGGTTGGCCTGGGTATTTTGGATATAATCCCGCAGCCCAAAGCCCAAAATTTCGTCCCATTTCAGCAGCAAAGCTAACTTGTCAGCATCTTCCAGGTCGTCGGCAGGGGTGCGTAACATTTGCCAAAGTACCGCCATCGCTTTAGGCATATTCAAATCGTCATAAACGGCGTTTTCAAAAGCCTGTTGCCAACGGGTGCTTGCGCCCGAACTCGGTTCATACACATTAGCCAGATTCAGTTTCGCTGCCAACCGCAGGGCCGCCAGTTGCAAACGGTGAAGGCTGGTTTGGGCCGCCCGCAATGCCGTAAAGGTAAAGTTGATGCGGCTGCGATACAAGGCTGTCGTATAAAAATAGCGCAGCGATAAAGGCTCGAAACCCAATGCCTCGACCTCAGCCAACGTATAAGCATTGCCAGTGGATTTCGCCATCTTGAGACCATCGGCCAACAAATGCTGGGCGTGTATCCAATAGTTGGCAAAAGTTTCGCCTGTAAAAGCTTCACTTTGGGCCAGTTCATCTTCGTGGTGCGGAAAAATATTATCTACGCCCCCGGTGTGAATATCAAAATGGCGACCCAAATAGTGCATACTCATTGCGCTACATTCGATATGCCAGCCCGGAAAACCGCGTCCCCATTGGCTATCCCAGGCCATTTCGCGGTTTGGTTCGGCTTTTTTCCAGAGCGGGAAGTCTTCGGGGTTGCGTCGCCGTAAATCGGTGGTGTCTCGTGCGCCTTGCACCAGCCCTTCTAACAAGTTGCCGCTGAGTTTGCCGTAGCCTTTGAAGCGTTTGATGTCAAAGAAAACGTCTCCTTCGACTTCGTAGGCTACATCTTTTTCGACCAGCCCCGCCACGATTTCCAGCATTTGGGGAATATGTTGGGTGGCACGCGGGAAAACATCGGCGGGCAGAATATTGAGCTTGTGTTCGTCGGCCATAAACGCTTCGGTGTAAAAGGCGGCAATTTCTGCGCTAGTTTTGCCTTCTTTACGAGCCTGGGCAATCAGCTTATCTTCACCCTGGTCAAGCATTTCGACCCGCATATGGCCCACGTCGGTAATGTTCTTGACGTGCGTTACCTTAAAACCACGTTGTAACAAAGCCCGCCGTATCCAATCCACCATAGTGAACGTTCTAAGATTCCCGATGTGGATATAGCGATAGACAGTTGGGCCGCAGCTATAAATCTTAAAATGGCCCGGCTCAAGCGGCTGTAGTTCTTCTTTACAACGGCTCAAGGTGTTATACAATTTCATCATAATTTTAACCTTCTAATCAAACAACGCTTTTCCGTATCATCTCAAAAGTTCGGGGTGTAGGGGCGAGATTTATCGCGCCCAAAAGTCAATCTTAGGACTTTCGCTTACAGCAGAGCTTGTCCGACCCTGCGGGCCGTGACAAGCGAAAGTCCTAAATCTATAACAGTGAAAGCGGGCGTGATAAATCTCGCCCTACTTTTGAAATGAAACAGATTACCCCACCGAATCACCTTTGCGGGCGCGGAGTCGGGCCGCTTAATACTCAAATGATAGCGCGTCTAACCTACCTGTTCCCCATCCAAAGCGCAGGATGGCCTGGGTTAGCTCGCGCGGACGTTGTAATGGAATGTCATGAATGGTCTCAGGCATCACCACAAATTCGGTGTGGGGCGTACAAGCCAGCCGCGATTGCAAGCGGGCTGCTCCCTCCCGTTTCAGCCTGAACCACTCGGTCAACGGGGAATTATCCAGGTCAGGCTGGGTTTCGGCAGAAATTAGCAGCACCGGGCTACACACCTGCCCAGCCAAAGCATAATTATCGCTTTCCCACAACGCCCGCAAAATCTTCATATGATTGGCCCGACTCAGGCGTGGTGCAACCGTATTATCAGGGCGTAACTGCACAATATTCAAAATAACGTCTTCCAACTCCGCACTCCACACAGGCCCAAGATAACGGCCCTGCTCACCCTTGCGGTAATAATCCAGGAAAGTGGCTTTGGGCGTACCAGCGAAATCGGGTGGGGCTAATTCACGTTCGGCCCATTCCCAGGTTGAGCCAGGACGGTCTTGCATATTGCCCAAACCACCATCAACCAGCACCAAACCCTTAACTGTGTCGGGGTGAGCGGCTGCGTAAGCCAGGGCAATAGTTGCACCCCACGAATGGCCTATCACAATCGGGTTTTCCAACTTGAGAGCCGTTGCCAGCCCAAAGTCGTCAGCTACAATTTGGGCGTTATCATAACCCCTATCTGGTTTATCACTCAGGCCGTGACCGCGTTGGTCAAGAGCCACCACAGTACCACCTGTAAGCCTGACCAGTTCGGCGGCTACAAATTCCCAAATACGCAAACCGGAAGCCAGGCCGTGTATCAGCAAAAAAGACGGCTGGTTATTACCTGCCTCCCACTGACGATAGCTTAGTTTGAGGTTATCACTCACCGTCACGAAGCCATCGGTGTAAGTGGACTGACCCGCGTTTGGTGATAAGGTCAAAGCCATGCCTCCTTCATACTTAAAAGCTCTCTATCGCTTCCTGGCTCGTGGTCAGGCAAATTACGATAAATATGGTCGAGATGATAAACGGCTTCCCTAAAAAGATTACCCACGTGAGCATCGTCAATCGAATAATAGATAGTATTGCCATCACGCCGGAATTTAACCAGCCGGATGTCTTTAAGCCCTTTTAGTTGGTGCGAAACGGCGGACAAAGAAGCTCCCACTACGGCGGCTAAATCAGTTACGCATAATTCGTACCGCGTCAGGGCCAGAATAATTTTGCAACGGGTGGGGTCGGCCAAAGCCTGAAAAGTGCGGGCAATCAGCATTGTCTCCTCTTCGGCGGGCATCGCCTGACGCATTTGCTCAATCGAGCCTTCTGCTATATTAATACTATCCAACCGAACTTCGTGTTTTATCATTTTTGCTCACAGATAAAGGTCAATAAAAAACTACTTGAGCAATTGTTCAAGTAGCTACTATAATAGGCTTCGCCGCCTGGCTTGTCAATCCAAATCCCAAAATCTACCTCTTATTTAATATTCTCATTTGAATAAGGGTGTATATATATAGATAGCCAGAATCAGCGATACAATCACCGCAATACCCAGACTCCAACGGGTGAAGGTTTGAAAACGCTGCTTGTCTTTTTTTTGTTTGGCTGACCCGGCTTTGGCGGCAATATCCACCCGGTCTTTGGCAGCTTTTTTCTTGGCCCGTGACGAAGCCAGTCGCCATTTGTAAAACATCGAGACCAACACAAAACCAAAGACTATTCCGGTTATAGCCAGGAAAGTGTGCGCTTGCCAGGCATACAAAGCTTTTTCCAGCATACACAACTCACATTAAAAGCTAAAATCTATCAGACTAATTGCGAGAGCAAACGCGCCTTACCTACTTGAGCAGTTCGCTGACCTTGTACCGAAAGCCAGGTAACACGTCGCCACCTGTCAGTTCCTCATCAGGGTTCAAAAAGGTGCGTTTCGCCTGCACCAGATCGTAAACCGCCACAAATTCTTCCATCATATAGACTGACCAGAGCAAACGTACTCCGGCTTGCTTGTAAATCTCGATTTTCTCCTGAATGTGTAGTCCATCGTCGCTAGGTGAGTTAATTTCTGCCACCAAGTCTGGCACGGCGGGAATAGCCCCAGCAAATCTTTCTGGTATGCGTCCGGGCCTGACAAAAGCCACGTCTGGTATCAAATAATTGCCTTTGCGGATACGTTTAAATTTACTGCTGCCGTTGCCAATCGTTTCTTGAACGGTATCCGCTTCATCTTTGGGCAAAACAAAAGGCGCACTTGAAAAAAACCGCCCTTCAATTCCGTGATTTTCAGCGTAATTAACCAGGGCTACACCTAATCTAAGAATAATCTCGCCGTGCTTACCGCTCGGCCCGCCTGCGTCTTTTTCCACAATCTCTCCGTTAATCAGTTCATAATGTGCGTCGGGGTTGCCGTGGAGCTTCAGCCAGGTGAAAAACTCGTCCAGCGAATAAGCTTTTTTGGTTTCAAATGTCAACGTCATAAATTTAATCCTGCCGTTTATATATGGCTAAATATTCGACTTTGAGCAGGTTTTGCCCAATTTTTACAAAGAGCGATAAAGCTCAAGCGTTTCGCCCGCCGCCCGCTCCCAACTAAATTGAGCGGCTCGTTCCAAACCTGCCAGGCGGAGATTTTGGACTGCCGCGCCATCGGCATCCAGGTCTGACAATGTTTGGACAATAGCGTTTGCAATAGCTCTCACATCGTGAGCTTCTACCAGCCGGGCCACGTCCTCAAAAATTTCGGGCAGAGCCGAGTTGTTGGCCGTAACTACGGGCGTGCCGCAAGCCAACGCTTCAAGCGGCGGAATACCAAAACCTTCATACACACTTGGAAAGGCAAAGCAGTCGGCCAGATTGTACAGAGCGGGCAAATCGGCATCGGCTACAAAGTCCAGCCAGACTATCTCATCCCGCAGACCCAATTCGGTGATGCGTTGGAAAATCGGCTCGTATAGCCAGCCACGTCGCCCCGCCAAAACCAGCTTACGGTTGCGTCCAGCTTCGCTCTGCCTCACCAGCTGCCAGGCTTCCACCAACCGGGTCAGATTTTTGCGCGGCTCAATCGTCCCTACAAACAGTACAAATTGGTCGGGAAGTTCCAGACGTTGCCGCACCTCAGCCAGAACCTGCAAGTCCCCGATTGGCTGAAACTGCTCGTCCACGCCATTATACACAACCTGGATTTTTTCGTCACGCACGCCTAGCAAATTTACCAAATCGCGTTTGGTATGCTGACTAACCGCCACAATTTTATCGGCCCGCATCACGGCTCTTGGTACAGTAGCAGTCAAATACTTACGCAATCCATCTTCGGCACATTCTGGCACTACCAAAAAACTTAAATCGTGGATTGTCACCAGACCTTTACCGTGACGATGGGGGGGCAAGGCAAAATCGGGCGAATGCACAATATCCAGCTTTCCGAGTGGGCCGGGAAACGGGAAAAGACTGGTAAAGTCCAGTCGCGCTACCCATTCGAGCGGGAACGGTATTTGGAGACGCTGCCATAAACGAGTCAGGATTGGTTCGGATAGCGGCAGACGCACATAGTTAACGTGGGCGGGCCGTTGCTTTTCCAGACTGTATAGATAGGTAAGCTGCTGGGTCGAAAGCTGTCCGCCCGCGTAGAAAAAAAGCAATTCGATGTCTAGGGGTTCGAGCCGTTGGGTATGGGATATTAAAGCGGTCATCAAGCTGCGGGTGTAACGCCCGATACCCGCACCCTGACGCACGGCGGCGGTATAATCTATCCCAATTCGCATATATTTTTTATTTTATTCGCGGCCTACGCTTTGGTACCATTCAAAAAAGCGGGCGTAGCCTTCTTCAAACGACGTGACCGGGGCGAAATCGAGCAAGCGACGGGCCTTGCTAATATTGGCGTAAGTAATTGGTAGCTCGGTGGCGGGCCGTTCGACGTGATTGATGATGGCCGCTTTGCCCAGGGCGTTTTCGGCGGCGTGGATTAAATCCATCTCCGATTGCGTATGGCTGTTACCTAAGTTGATGATTTCGTAGTCGAAAGGGCGGTCAAGGGCCGCAATAATCCCGCGCACCGTGTCACCCACAAAAGTCCAGTCACGCCGGGCCGAGCCATCCCCAAAAAGCTTGAGCGGTTCGCCTCTGTCAATCGCCTTTGTAAACAAATAAACCGCCATATCGGGCCGATTGCGAGGACCATAGACCGTGAAAAAACGCAATCCGGTGTACTTCATACCATAAAGACTGTGGTAAGTATAGGCCAACAGTTCCCCCGCCAGTTTGGTGGCGGCATAGGGCGACATCGGTTTATCCACCCGCGCTTCTTCGGAAAACGGAATCTCCTTACAACCACCGTAAATCGAACTGCTAGAAGCCATTACCACCTGCTGGATGCCCGCGTGACGAGCCAGTTCAAAGATGTGCATGGTGCCGCGCACGTTTACTTCTTCATACAGCAAAGGGTGTTGCACCGAATAGCGGATATTTGCCATTCCCGCCAGATGTAAAATTTTATCAGGTCTGGTCTTTTCAAAAACCGTCTGCAAAGTCTCGAAGTCGCGCAAATCGGCCCGATACAACTCGAAATTAGGGTGGCGTTGGGCCGCCGCTAAATTATGCTCTTTCTGGGCCGGACTATAATAATCGTTAAAATTGTCCAGGCATACCACATGGTCGCCCCGTTCCAGCAGTTGGTCGGTAACGTGACTACCAATGAAGCCCGCCCCACCCGTTATCAATATCTTCAAATCCACTCCTTCAAATCCATCTTATCAGTCTATACGCATTATAAAGAATTATCCAGCCACGTCAAACGATGCAATTCCCAGCTGGTGCGCTTTTTGCCTCCTCAATATAACGCCCTGTCCCTTCAAAAGTCGCTGCCACAAAACAAGAGACGTGCAAAATCTGGCATTTGTGGGACATTGCGTCAGCTGGTTGCCGCCAATGGACTGTACTACTTTAAAATAATCCATTGACAGAGCAATGTCCCACAAACACTCTACAAAAATGCTGCGATTGAATAGTTACGCCCCATAGTATAATATAAGCCTACAAGGAAGTGCCTACAGCAAGGAAGCTGCGAAGCTGCCCGATTAATGTTGAAAGAGTGAGAGAGAAAAATAGTGTCATACGAAACAACTTTTGCCCTTAATATCGTTTCCACCGAGACCCTGATTACGCCCAACGAACTAAAAGCGCGTTTGCCCCTTTCCACTGCCGCGCTCCGCACCGCCATAGAAGGCCGCCGCACCGTGCGAGCCATTCTTGACCGCCAAGACCCGCGCCTATTCGTGGTAGTGGGGCCGTGTTCGATCCACGATGAGGAAGCCGCCCTTGAATATGCCAGTCGTTTGAAAGCCCTGTCCGAACAAGTGAAAGACACCCTTTTCGTAATTATGCGGGTTTATTTTGAAAAGCCACGCACCACTATCGGCTGGAAGGGTTATATTAACGACCCCTATATGGACGACTCGTTCAAAATTCAGGACGGCTTAATCAAAGCGCGTTCCCTGTTGTTGCAATGCGCCGAAATGGGGCTACCCACCGGGACAGAAGCTCTCGATCCGATTACGCCCGCTTATCTGTCCGATTCGATTTCCTGGGCAGCCATTGGCGCACGCACCACCGAGTCGCAGACGCACCGCGAAATGGCAAGCGGGCTTTCGATGCCAGTTGGCTTCAAAAATGGCACGGACGGGAGCGTGCAGGTGGCAGTGGATGCGCTGCGCTCGGCTCTAAACTCGCATAGTTTTTTAGGCATCAACCAGGAAGGCCAAACCGCCCTGATACGCACACGGGGCAACAATTATGGTCACGTCGTACTACGTGGCGGTGCAGGCCGCCCTAACTATGACTCGGTTAGTGTACGGTTGTGTCAGCAGGCTTTGCTCAAGGCCGACTTACCAGGCAATATCGTGGTTGACTGTAGCCACGCCAATTCGTTCAAAGACCACGCTCTCCAACCGCTGGTAGTTGAAGATGTCACCAGCCAAATTTTGAACGGCAACCGCTCGATTGTGGGCTTGATGTTGGAAAGCAATCTGCACGAAGGCAGCCAGTCCATTCCCAAAGATTTGCGCGAGTTGCGTTATGGCGTTTCCGTAACCGACAAATGTATGAGTTGGGAAATGAGCGAAAACCTGCTGCTAGAAGCGGCGGCGCGGCTTAAAGAAACCGTCCGCAAACGGGCGTTGGTTCTGGCTTGAGGGTATTAGCTTATGGAGGCTAAGGAGTTGTTGAAAGCCAAACGGGACGAAATTTTACGCCTGGCGACCAAATATGGTGCTTATAACGTGCGGGTTTTTGGTTCAGTAGCACGTGGAGAAGCCAGACCAGACAGCGATATAGATTTCTTGGTGGAGCTAGAAGCTGGACACAGTTTGCTTGACCAGGGCGGTTTGCTTATGGATTTGCAAACGTTACTTGGCTGCGAGGTTGATGTTGTGACCGAACTTGGAATGAAGGAGCGGATGCGAAGTCAGGTTCTAGCGGAAGCCGTCCCACTATGAGGAGCGATTTTGAGCCAGTTCAAGTCGTAGCGGCGTTAATGAAGGATTTTGAACGGCCCTGGTTTGTGGCGGGCGGCTGGGCGATTGACTTATATTTGGGTCACGTGTCGAGGAAGCTCTAACCCTGCCTTTAAATTAGAGCTTCCGCACTTCGCCAAAGCCTTCATTCGGAATGACACACTTGAGTGGTTACTAATTTTTGTGAAAGAGGTTTACATGACCACAACTTTGTCGGTAATATTTGACGGTGAGGTTTTTCGGCCCGAAACGTTGCCAGACCTTGCTCCAAACACGCGCTACCAAATCACGCTACAACCTTTACTGCCAAAAAATATGGAAGTAAAGGACGCTTGGGACGTGCTGGAAAAATATGCAGGTACAATTGACGCTCCATCCGACTGGTCTGTAGAACACGACCATTATTTGTATGGCACACCTAAACATAGTGAGGCGGGCGATGAGTAGTCAACATCTATTTATGGATACAGCCTTTATTCAAGCATCGCTTGCACAAAACGATCAATATTATGCTAAAACTCAAAAATTATTACCGCTTCTAAGAACCGCCGAAGTTTGGGTTACGGAAGCTGTTTTAACGGAAGTTGGTAATGCGTTAAGCAAAAGCAACCGGAATGCAGCCACCCAATTTATCGAATTATGTTATGACACACCCAATATTCACGTTGTCACCATAGATACGCCCTTGTTCAAGAAAGCTTTGAAATTCTATAACGCCAGGTCTGATAAAAATTGGGGCCTGACCGACTGTATTTCGTTTGTAGTGATGGAAGAACAGAATTTAACAGAAGCACTAACTGCGGACAAGCATTTCCTGCAAGCTGGATTTCGTGCATTGTTATTGGAAGCCTAATAATAGGCTCGGTTAGGAATAATTATACTGGCTGAAATCCAGCAATCACTTGGAAGAATAAGAGTAAACAATAAATTCTTGCTACAGCCCCAGATTCCTCATTTCGCAGCAACCAGTTGAAGCCTTCATTCGGAATAACAGCTACGGGTGAGTAGTCAGAATGCTAACAAACTTTTGAGAGCAGGCGGCAATTCTGGAGGCGGTTCGATCTGGCTAACACCGTGGAAAGCCGCGAAAGCTTGCAGGCCCGACCTTAAAGCGTCCCGGAAAGTGGCGTTGTAGGCCAGGGCTTCGTCCTCCAACCAAAAGCCTTCAAGCAGCATTTTGGAATTCTTGCGGTCAAGTTTGGGGCTAAGACGGCCTACTAACTTATCACCAAACAAAATCGGCAGAGTATAGTAGCCCCATTTGCGTAGTGGCAGGGGCTTATACACTTCCCACACGTAATCAAAATCGAAGAGGGTTTGGGTACGCGCTCTGTCCCAAATCACGTTGTCCAGGGGGGCAAGCAAATTAACCTGCTCCAGCGTAGTCGGGCCGAGCGGTTGCCACTGGGCTGGTATCCGCTCGGCCGCTATTATATTTAGTAAGGGTAAGTCGGCGGCGGGCAGATAACAGGGTAATTTGTGGCCTTCTACCTGCACCTGCGCCACCAGACCTTGCTCTGCCGGAGCGGTTAGCCAGCGCGTCGCATCGGCGGGAGTAACCGGACGGTGGAGCATAATTTTGAGCCGTCTGGCCCACTCTCGGCTGGTAGCCAACCCCACATCGCGCAGAGCTTTGAAGGCCAAAAAATCTTCGGCGGCTTTTACATCGGCTTCGTGTAACGGCACGGTGGGGAAAGCGGTGGGTAGCCCTTCAATATTCGCGGTTCGGGCCGCAGCTATTACATTTTCCCGAAAATCATAGATGCGTTCAAAGCCGCGCCGCGAATGGGTCATAATTTCCCCCGCCAGCCACAAGTAGTACAAAGCTTTACCAGTATCTTTGATGGTGCGGAAACCACCGGGTATGCGTTCGCGGGCCACAAAATCGCGGTTGCCAAGCGGCCCACGCGTTGTAAGCTCCTGGCGCACAAAGTCGCAAGTAACCTGATTCGTGGTCAGGTATTCGGCAAAGCGTTCTTGCCAACGAGCCATTACTGCCTGCCAATGCACCAGTTCTTCTATCGGATACACCAACAAAATCGTGCCGTAATCAAAAAATTGGTGCGACGTGTAAAGCAAACGGTTAAGCTGGGCTGGCTGGTAATCCACCACTCGACTCCACAAAGCCAGATCGTGGCTGCGGGCGATAATATTAATAGTGTCCACCTGTATCCCTTCGGACTGCCGAATAGCCTGGGCTGTACCTGCCTCACCCACAAAGCGACGGCCCGGCCACAAGCCTTGCCGCCCCAATACATACCGCCGCGCCGTTTGCTTGCTAATTATGTTAGAATCCATAAATATCAGAATAACCTTTAATCCAAAATAACCAAAAAAATGGAGAGAAAATTGCCGAAATTACAAACAGATTATCTACAAATTGCGCCAGAATTGCAAGCAGGTGGCCCTCTAGTGGCTCTGGAAACAACGGTCATTTCACACGGCTTGCCTTTTCCCGAAAATCTGGAGACGGCTCTGGCTTTGGAGGAAATTATCCGCCAGCACGGAGCGATACCCGCCACGATTGCCTTATTTGATGGCAAAATCAAGGTGGGACTGACCCAGGACGATTTACACAGATTGGCTACTTCAAAAGATGTGGCGAAAGTTAGCCGCCGAGATTTGCCGCTCGTCCTAACAAACCGGCAAACCGGAGCTACGACTGTCGCCGCCACTATGATTTGTGCAAATTTGGCCGGAATTAAAGTATTCGCAACTGGTGGGATAGGTGGAGTACATCGCAACGCCACCCAGACAATGGATATTTCGGCAGACCTACCCGAACTGGCCCAAACTTCGGTGATTGTGGTGTGTGCTGGGGCAAAAGCCATTTTGGATTTACCGCTTACTCTGGAATATCTGGAAACTTTAGGTGTGCCAGTGCTGGGCTATGGTACGGACGAACTGCCCGCTTTTTACACTCCGCATAGTGGCTTGAAACTGGAAGCCCGCGCCGATAGTGCAGCCCAGGTCGCCGCCATTGCCCGCACTAAATGGAATCTAGGGCTGGTTGGTGGCATTTTAGTGACAGTGCCGCCGCCCGTTATGCCCGACCTGCCGCCCGCCAGGATTGACCAGGCCATTGCCAACGCCCTGGACGAAGCGGAGCGTCGCCAAATCAAGGGTAAGGACACATCGCCCTTTTTGCTCGACTGGATTCGTCAGGAAACTGGGGGCGCAAGTCTGCAAGCCAACATTGCTTTGCTCAAAAATAACGCGGCTATTGCTGCTCAAATCGCCGTAGCCTTGAGTAGTTAAAACTAAAACGACCAGTAATAAAGACCATTCGGTAGGCGTAAGCTCTACAGGTTGCTTATCTAGCTCAACTCGATGTTGGTTGGGCCAGACTCTAAGCGTGTCAAATACTAACGGTTGTATTGTTGTACGCCAGGTAAAATAGCTTGCTCATCATCAGCAACCAAAATTTGCTCCATCAGGTGCAATTTCTCCAGCTTCTAGCTAATCCAATGGCACTGTCAATTCTAATTCGGTGCCGCTTCCGGGACAACTGGAGATTTTTAGCTGACCACCCAATAGTCGCGCCCGCTCGTGCATCCCAACTACTTAAAGCGTCGTGGCAGCCACTAAAAGGTTGGTTATTGTAATAATTGATCAAACTCAGATGCAGCGGCTTTAAGCTGGCCTAGCTGGGCTTTTAGACTGTAGTTGGCCCATTTATCATAAGGGCTATCCACATACCAACATAGAGCTTGAATTTGGGGTTGCTGGTCAACTTCGTTTAGAGCCATCGTCAACCAGCCAGCACTATAGCTTTGGGTAGGTTCGATTTGAGTATCGGGGGTATAGGTATTAGTCGCGGTAATGTAAACAGGCAAACCACGGGTCGTATCATAACGATTGATAATTGTCAGCCAATCACGATAAATGCGAAAGCCAAATTCAGCCTCGCCCCATTGGGGATTATGAACATCAATAGTTGGTTCTAAACTGGCAGGACTTACGGCTTCGGGGCGACCAGGAGCTTGTAACGCAAAACCGTCAGGTGCGGTCAGTGCGAAACCTGCACTTTGTTTTGTGATAGTAGTTTCATTCAGATGTGCCACTAAGGTATTCATATAATTGAGCCAGGGCGCGTTTAGAGTGTTAGTGAGGCTGCCATCTTGCTCACTCGTCCACGGTGTAACTGGGCCTACCAACACCCGCACATCTTGATTAACGGAGTGGATGGTTTGCACTACGTTATCAGTGCGTGTTACGGGCAAACCATAACCATCAAAAACCCGTGCATACCATTCGGGCGTAGTTTTATGGTCAGGAACAAGTGAATTTGAGCCAGTTCGGTTAAAGCTACTGCCCACAAAATAGCCGTAAACATTCTTGAAACGCGCATCACGCGCCAGCCGCCCACAGTATTCCAGATAGCGAGTAAGCGCAACCTCATCACCTGCTGGGGGTAATGCCTGACCTCTATCGTAATCTATCCTTACCAACACCCTCAAACCCAACTTGCTATTTTCTGCTACGTGTTCGGCCAGAGGGTCAATACTAAAATCCTGGTCTTTCATTAACTGGCTATAGGTCAATTCTACGTCCCAACCTGCTTTACCGTGCCAGTCACGGGTCGGGTCGGCAAAGACTACACCGAGCTTGGTCGGTAATAAGGGTGCTTTAGGTACGGTGGTGCTGGTGTCTGGTGCGCCTAGTCGAAAGCGGCTAATTTCGACACAACCTATTTGGCAATCGTGGTAAAACACCGCGTTGTATCCAGGGTCTGAAAGGGCAGTAAAACGCCATTTCCAAATATTAACATTATTGGCAACTTCGGTGCTTAAAAGTTGAGCCTCATGGTTTGCTATCAGTAATTTGACCTGACTCCAGGCAGTCATATCGCTTAAAGTTAGGGTTATCTGTTCGCCTGGACGGGCTGCCATAGGCTCAAGCTTCACCTGCGGCCACGCTCCAACAGCCTTTTGCTCATCGTTGGCTACAATCAGAATTTTTCCACTGATAGGTAAAAACCAGTAGCTAACCAACACTAGACTTGCCAATAGCCCCATCAAAAGCATTTTTCGGTTTTTTTGCAAATGAAAGCTGCGCCGGGTAATTCCGCGAACTTTCTTTACAAACATAAAATTCACCTTTTGTTTCTAGGCTATAGGGTTGTAGGGGAGAAGCCAACGACAAGTAGTACCGGAATGGGGGCTATTAGTGGTGCTATCAATCATAAAGTTGGCATTATGGCGGCGTAGAATTTCGCGGACTAAAGCCAGACCAATGCCGTAACCTTCTACATCTTTGCGGGAACGGTAAAGCAGTTCGGTAACACGCGGCAAGTCGGCAGCTGCAATTCCTGGCCCGCTATCCTGGACTTCACAAAGCACACCATCAGCCTGTCTTTTTAGCAGCACTCTTATTTCATCACCCGCCCGACAGTATTTGATAGCGTTGTCAATCAAATTCAAAAAAACCTGCTTCAATCTGTCGGGTTGGGCCAGCACTAGCGGCAGATTTCTATCGGCTCCAAAAATAAGTTCTACCTTGCGTTCTTCGGCAGATAAAATCAATTGAGCCACCGCTGTTTCGGCTACCAGTACCACATTGACTGGATGCAGGGGCAGGTCTTCGCCTGTTTCCAAACGATGCAACTCCATCATATCACGTATCAAGCGGGCCATTCGCTCCGTTTCATATTGAATGATGTGGATCGAAGATTGCTGTACTATTTCCGGAGTTTGGCTATTAGCCAGGACAGCAGAGTGAGCAATTAAAGCCGTTAAGGGGGTGCGTAATTCGTGGCCGAGTTGCCCAATAAAAGCCTGATGGCGAATAGAATGTTGATAATGGTTGGCCTCATTCAAAATGATTAGCTGCCCTGCATCAAGCGGATACCGCCACCATTTGACGAACGCACTCTGTTGAATTAGACCACTTTGCAGGTTATCTTCGCCAGCCCCAGGCTGATTGAACCGTTTCAGCGTCTTTTGAATCTCGTCTTGAGATGTCCCACTTATATCATGCAACAGTTGTTTGGCAAGGGCGTTGGTAAAGCGGATTTCATTATCCGGTTCAAGGATAATGATACCAAAGGGCAACGTTTCACAAAGCTGCCAGCTCACACTGAACATCGCTTTAGCTCGTAGATAAGCCCGCTGCTGCAAGAACCAAATAATACCAAAGATTGACCCGACTACACCAAGCAGGCCAATAAACAAACTAAGTTTGAGGTCAAGTATAAACATAAAATATCTGCCATTCGTAAAACTACCTGCCTCAGCAGCATTACATCCCTTATTATAGACCGAGGTCAGAGCAAAAGCAAATCTTCGCTTCAAAAATGACACACAAACTCCCGATGATTGTCACACAACTGACACATTCGTGTTGTATTATCAAGTCAGTTACAAACGAACGAAACTGTAAGTACATTTTAAGCTTAGTTAGAACACTAGAGCTTACAATAAAAATGTATAATTGAGTTTATATGTTGTTCTAAAATTACTTATATCTCATCATTTGTTGTTGAGATAGGAAGGAGAAAGATATGCTAAAACTAGGCAAAAAACTGCGTTTGTCAAAAACTGCGTTTGTAAGTACAATTGCAACGGTTCTGATTTTGATAACCTTCAACTCAGCCTCGGCATATTATCTATGGGAAGTGGCGGGTGTTACATTTGTACATACGCAACCATTTTATTCTTCTGTCACTAGCAGTGGGCAGCAAGATGGTGGGGTAGCTTTTAACTCTAACACTAACCATCGTGAGCTTTGGGGTGAAGGCTCAAGTCTTCAGTGGAACGATTTTGCAGTTGGCAACCAAAGGACAGAGTCTGGTCGCGGTAACTATACAGCTGTTGTTATTCACCTTCAGCACACTAACAGTAGCGACTTCAACTATGACTACAACTATATTTGGTCTGGCTCGGATGTAGCAGGCGCGCAAATTGAGCAGCTATACAGCAATGAGGAGGTACGTTATTGGATTAGTAATCCTTATGACGCGATCCCTAATCACAGTTACTACATGATGGCTGGCTGGTACGACATTTCCTACCCTACTAACTATGGAAGTGCCGCTCAGATGATTTTCTCCAACTACTACGAGTATGGTCACTACACTAATATGATACCTAACTATGGGTTTAAGGACGATAACGGTAAGGTATGTTACGGTAGTGCGTCTGCATACCCAACAAGTAACTCGACGCAACCTTACTATGGGAGTTGCTAGTAAACCTGGTAAAGTGCGTATTTAGCTTCTCAAGTTCGTCGGAGAGAGTTAGCTCAATGCTAAACATACCAAGCTCAACTTAGACAGAAAATCGATTTTTGCCACAATTTATTGAGAAGCTATAGTATATTATAAGAGGGTAAGAAAGGAGTAAGAAGAATGAGATTAGCTAAAACACGATTTTGGATATTACTAGCAATTATTGTGATTGCAGTGGTAATAGTTGTGGGGTTTAGTACCTTTGCAAGTGCTAATGCAAACTCCGTCCAGAAGGACGTTTCACCGGATTACGCTAGTGTGAGTCCTGCCAGGACGGTCAACGAAGACTTAGGGGCCTGGAAATACACTGCTGGCATAGGCGATGACGGAGTTTTACACGTTCTTATCAATTTCCCCAGCAAAACTGCTGCTGACATAGAGGCATTCAATACTACCAATCGTAGCCTTGTTAAGGAGATACAAGGCAATGCGCGAGTATTAGTAATTTTTCGACAACCACTTTCTGTTGATGAATTTAAACAGTTAGTGCAAGCTAGTGGGATTAAGGTTGAAAACTACGAAATGCGGGCAGTTGAGGCTGATGGAACTCGCATTACCTTAAATGGTGGCCCGTCCGCTTCCAACAACGAACTCGTACCGCAGTCAGCCCTTGATACGATGATAAATTCTTGGCAAAAGCTACCTGGCGGAGCTACGTTCAAGGGTTTCATCAGTGTTGAAGGGATTGCTACGCAAGTCCAGATCAGTGCTTTGCTGGCTGACAAGCGTGTTTTCACCACTGAACTCACTCGTGCTGTTGCTACACAGAGGTTACTTAAAAAACTAGGTGTTGCAAACACCTTCCTGCAAGACAAGTCTAAGTTTG
The DNA here is from genome assembly GCA_038207455.1 of Chloroflexia bacterium. Taxonomy (GTDB): domain Bacteria; phylum Chloroflexota; class Chloroflexia; order Chloroheliales; family Chloroheliaceae; genus JBBQZT01. The sequence goes on along the minus strand of JBBQZT010000019.1, from coordinate 3,270 downwards.
AAAGTCGTTTATCTGCGCCAATTTACTGGAACATGGAAAACACAGGACTCGCTCCTAAATAGGATTTTTGGAGCTTTTAGAGGCGGATTTTCCATCGTAGTAATAAGTAACACAGCTTGTAGTTGTCGAAGCCATTACGAGTTGTGTTATTTGCTATTACAATCCTGGCGACAACTAAAACCTCTGGCATAGGCAGTGAAGAAGCATCTTCTCAATGAATTGGAGAAAATTAGCTTAATAATGACGATTTTAGCCTCAACTAGATAGAGGACTAATCTTTACTTCGCGTTATTGAACAGGTACGTGAAGAAAGGGGTATAAAACGCTCTAGTTACACTCTTTTTTACTATTTAGCTCTAGCGAAACGATAACCGAAGCCTCTAACAGTTTGGATAAGTTGGGGAGTGTTAGGGATTGCTTCCAACTTCGCACGTAAACGCTTGACGTGAGTATCAATAGTACGAGTATCGCCAGGATAATCCGGCCCCCATATCCTATCTATTAACATTTCCCGTCCGAATACCTGTCCTGGCTGCTGCACAAATAGTTCTAATAAAGACCATTCGGTAGCCGTAAGCTCTATAGATTGATTAGCTATTTCAACTCGATGTTGAGTGGGCCAGATTTTAAGCAGGTCAAATACTAAGGATTGTTCGGTTATTTCAGGTATTTGAGTAAGTTGTCGTTGTTCAGCAAAACGTAACATCGCCCTCACCCGCGAAAGTAGTTCGCGTGGCTCAAAAGGTTTGGTTACATATTCATCCGCACCAATTTCCAGACCTAAGACCTTGTCAGTTAGTTCGTCACGAGCTGTCAACATCATAATTGGAATATAAACACCTGGCAATTGGCGAATTCGGCGGCAAAGCTCAAAGCCATCCATATCTGGCAGCATCAAATCCAGTATAGTTAGCTGCGGAGGCGACGAAAGCAAGGCCAGAGCCTTATTTCCAGTTTCAACTCCGGTCACGTTATAACCAGCCTGCATTAGCAATTGTTGTAAGCCCAGTAAAATAGCTCGATCATCATCAACAACTAAAATTTGCTCCATTAGTACGATTTCTCCAGCTTCTGGCTAATCCAATGGCACTGTCAATTCCACTTCGGTGCCACTGCCGAGGCAACTGGCGATTTTTAGCTGACCGCCCAGCAGTCGCGCCCGTTCGTGCATTCCAATCAGGCCAAAATGCGAGTCCGCCGCGTTTTCAGGGTGATTGGGCGCAGTTTGGGTCAACCATTGTTTTTCCACCTGTTCCGCCTCAAAGCCTTTGCCATCGTCCTTGATATACAAGCGCAAGCGTTCGCGGCCTTCTAATAGTTCGGCCACAAAGCTAACTCGTACCGTCTTAGCCTGGGCGTGCCGTCGAATGTTGGTCAGAGCTTCCTGGGCGATGCGATAAACGCCTGCTTCGATGCGGGCCGGATAGCGTCGGTCTGTGGTGGCGGCGGCAATCAACTCAAAGTGGGCTTCGAGTGGAGTTTCGCGGCCCAATTCACCCACGATAGCGGCCAATGCCTCGGCCAACGTATTTTCCTGTAGCGGCGTGGCCCGCAAATCTAGCACCGAACGACGGGCTTCTTCCAGGTTGGCCCGTGTCAGGTTCAGGGCTTTGCGAACTTTTGCCAGAGCCTTCGCGCGGCGGGTTGGGTCGGGGTCTTCCAGCCACATCTCGGCACTTTCCAGGTTCAGGATTGTAGCCGCCATTCCCTGAGCAATAGTGTCGTGTATCTCGCGGGCCAATCGGTTGCGCTCCTCGGCGGTGGCAAGACGGCTGGCCTGCTCGAAAAACCGCGCCCGTTCAACCGCAATCCCAATCTGGTAGCCGATAGTCGAAAGCAGTTGCAAATCGTTATCGGAAAGTTTGCGCCAATCTGAACTCGCCACGTTCATAATGCCAAGCGGTTTGTCGTGAGCATAAATCGGGATAGAGGCATGGTATTGCAATCCGTTTGTGCCTTTGACGTGACCAGCCAGGCGCGTGCATTCCAAAATATTGACGGCAGCTGCCCCCTCCAAATCCCCAGCCTCGAAAGTAGTCAGACACCAGCACCAGTTTCCCCGCATTCTCGAAGGTTTGGCGGTCAAGTACGGTGGCAACATTCGGGAAGCAGCCAGATACGGTTCGCCACTAATTTCGTCCAGCAGCCAGACCCAGCCCGAGCGCAGTTCCAGCAGTTCGGCCACGAGAGCCAGAGCATTTTCCAGCGCACTTTTCACGTCGGCGGCGCGGTTTAGCTCCTCGGCAATCGCCTTGAGAATTGCCAGTTCGCGGTTGCGTTGCTCCAGCTTTTGGGAGGCGGTCTGTCGGGTCGTGCGTGGTTTTTTTGGGTTATTTTGTGCAGATTCCATAATTTTTATTTTAGACCCACACGGGTGCAACCGTTGGTGATAATTAACACCTTTCAACAACCTAGCCCTTGCTTTGGCGCACGATCCGGATGCCTTCCCAGGCTTCTAACTTGCCTTCCAATCGCGCCAGCACCAACCGCACGCTCCAATAGGCCTGAGCCACCTGTTCTTGCGCTTCAGCATACCCGGCTAATAAGTCATCCCGACTAATGGTGGGTTTGCGTTTCCAAAATTTTAGCCCGCGACGCGGCTTTGGTTCAGACCTGGTTTGCTGGATTAACTCGCCAAAGCCGATCCAAACATATTCGTATATGTGCCTCAAATACTGGAAGCTGGCCTGCCTGGTTGATAACCTATCATCTGCCTGGGCAATGGCGAGGGTATCGGCTAACAAAGTAGCAGTTCGGTATTGAGGTACGCTTAACAAATTCGGTTTTTCCAACAACTGCCGGGTTAACTGACTGGCGTGAGTTAGATCACCAGTGTTAATAGCTGCTTCAATCTGGCTGGTGTAGGGTTCGAGGTCGAGGTCGCGGGCGAGGGCGAGGTCGAGGTCGCGGGCGAGGTCGAGGTCGAGGGCGAGGGCGAGGTCGAGGTCAGACGAGAGGATGGTTGCTTGCAAGCGGGTTTCCAGTGCTTGCCGCCCGGTCGGGGTCAGCCCTTCAATTGTGGCCCGGTTTGTCCAGTAGCCAATCTCGGCTTTAAGCCGTTCAATTGTCATCCGGTTAACTCCCGGTAGAGTATACTCGTAGGCACTCTGGTAGCGGCTGCTTAGCCAATGGGTTAAACTATAGCTATAATAATATTGGACTCCACTTAGCGGGGCGTTTGCCTGCCCAGCCGGGAAGCGATAGGATTGCCAGTGAGCCGGTTGCAGGTATCTTTGGTCTTTCATCTGGCTGTCAATAAAAAGCTGGTAC
>JBBQZT010000018.1:0-71569 GCA_038207455.1 Chloroflexia bacterium | reverse complement strand
GGTGGTGGTCCATTTGTTTAATCTTGGGGGGGCCTCGCCCGCGCCGCCTACAATAAAAATCCTTATTATAATAGCAAGAAAGGCTCAAAGTGAGTTACCGTCTGAAGATAGACCCACAAATTATCGCAAAGTTTCCCGATTATACCGCTCTGATTGTTTATGCCCGTGACTTGCAAAATGAAGCCAGCGATGCGACCAGCACTGGGGCTTTGCAGGCCGCCGAAGCCAAACAACGCGCCGCTTTTGGGGATAATAAGCCGACCTCGCACCCGCACATTTTGGCGTGGCGCGAAGCTTACAAGAATTTTGGCCTTAAACCCAGCAAATACCCTTGTTCGGTGGAAGCACTTTTGAGCCGCACTCTCAAAGGCCAGGATTTGCCCCTTATCAATAAAGTCGTTGACCTTTATAATGCGGTTAGCGTCAGCTATGTGCTGCCCGTCGGCGGCGAAGATTGGGACGCTTTGACCAGCGACCTGACCTTGACTTTTGCAACCGGAAGCGAGCCTTTTGGTGTCTTCCAGGACGGAGCGGAAGTTATTACTTATCCTGAACCGGGCGAGGTAATTTGGGCTGATAGTAGCGGTGCGACCTGCCGGGCCTGGAACTGGAGACAATGCCTGCGGACTCGTTTGACTCCAGCTACCCAGCACGCTTATTTTGTGCTAGACCGACTTGCGCCTTTTCCTGCTCACGATTTGTTGGCGGCGGGCCACGCTCTGGCGGATTACTTGCGAACGAGTTCGTCGGGTTGTACCCTTGAATTTGAGGTTTTGGGCAACGCGGCTGGCATAACTACCGAGGGGCTATAGACAGATGGCCGATTTATCTTTCAGCGACGACATCACTGTTCACCAACTGGCTGCCCAAATTAGAACCCTGATGCGCCACCGCATGAGCGAGGCCGAATTTAGCCAGCTTTTGCTTTTTATGGACAAACTTATTCAGGGAGACCTGGAAAGAGTGTTGGCTGTGCTGCGCCGCAACCCGATTGCGTCCAACGATTACCAATTAGCTTTATGTTGGTTGGACGGGAACGGCTACGGCGGCACCCGCTTTGCCCAATTAGAAGCGGGCCTCTTGCAAATGAAGGGGCAAATCAACCAATCGTTGCCGCCTTCCTTGAATTAAAATAAAGGATAGCCGTTGGTAATTAGGGAGTCTTTCAGGCTTCGAGTGCGCCGATGGTTGATAAGGGTTAATAATCAAGTCGGTAATGCACCGATGGATTTATCTATCGGTGCAGCTGATGGGCGACAAAACTTGCTTGACTGATGACTGACAACTGACGACTGATTGCTAAAATATGGCTTATCGTTTTGAACAAACCTATCGGGTGCGCTATGACGAATGTAACTTGTACGGTCTGGTTACACCCGTAGCCGTGTTGCGTTACCTTCAAGACATCGCGGCGTTGGACGCGGTACAGTCCGCCCTGATTGGTACGGGCGATTGGGTGGCCCGGCGTACCATTATAGAATTTCACGCGCCTATTCCGGCCCGCGCCCAATTGCGTCTGCAAACTTATCCTCTCGGTTTTACCAAAGTAACGGCCTGGCGCGGCTACGATGTGCTGACTGAGGGTGAAGCTGGGAAAGCGGCGCAATTGGCGGTTAAGGCCCGTACCTTGTGGGTGTATCTGGACGTGCGAGGTCGCCCGACGCGCATCCCACCCGAACTGCTGGCGATTTGGGTGCCGCCTGGTACAACTCTAACTCTGCCACCGGACGAGGCGGCGTGGCCTACTTTTCCTGCCCAACCTCAATTTGAAACAACCGCTGCGGTACGCTTCTCGGATTTGGACGTAATGGGTCACATGAATAACGCGGCTTATGTCGAACTATTCGACAATGCGGCCTGGGATGTCTTTGCCCAAAACGGTTTGCTCCCCCAACAAGCGCATAGCTACCCTTTGCCCCTATATTATGACATCGAATATGCGGCGAGTGCCAGACCCGGTGATATTTTGCAGATACATAGCTGGTTTGAGCCTGCCGCCAGTGTTGTACCCCAGGCGGGCCAGATTTTTGAGCGTTTGCAGCGTGTCCACACCAACGACACAGTGTTGGTGCGGGCGCGTTCTCGTTGGCAGTGGCAATAAATAGGTCTTTTGGCTGATGACGTGCTTACCTGATTATAGTATATTTGGCGCAAAAGTTTTGGTATTATAGTAAAGAAAGAATTGGTAGGTATGTTACTACGGTGGTTTAAAAAGCAATATAAGAGTCAGCCTGCCCCTTTGTGGGTGATTGTTAGCGTTACTTTTACTATGTGGTTGGGCCTGGGCGCAACTATGCCTATCCGCACTATCTACGCCGAGCGCGAAGGTTCGAGCCTGACCGAAATTGGCTTGATGGGTTCGGCCTATTTGCTGGCCCAATTCGTATTTCAACTGCCCTTTGGACGGCTGAACGACAAATGGGGTCGTCGCCCTTTTATTTTGTTTGCAGTAGTTGCCCACACCGTTTTGAGCGCGGCCTACATTTTTTTGAACAGCCCGCTTTTGTTTATCATCATTCGGGCTTTGGAAGGGGTGGGAACCGCCGCTTTTATGCCTGCTGCTCGTGCCTATATCAGCGACGTAATCCCGACAAATAAACGGGGGGAAGCCTTCGGGTTGTTTGGAGCAGCTACCAGTGGAGGCATTTTGTTAGGCCCAGCGGCGGGTGGTTTTATTGGGGGCGCATTCGGGTTTACTATGCCTTTTATCTTTTGCGCCGCCACCGGAATGATCGGTTTGCTGCTGGCTGTTTTCTTACTACCTGAAACCAATTATCGCCAAACTGAGCAAGCCGAAAAAGAAGTAGCCTCGCGTTTAGCTCCATCGGTCAAAGCCCCACTTGCCCATTGGTTCGGAGTGTACTTCCTGGGAGCGTGTTTCATGCTATTCACCCTGCAATTCGTGATGAGCCTCTTGGGAACGGTCTGGAATATCTGGCTCAACGACCAGGGCGACAGTCTCAATCAAATCGGCCTGACCTATATCGTTTTCGGTCTGCCTTCGTTGCTGTTCACGCCATATTTTGGGCGGCTGATTGACCGCAGCCAAAACCAGGCTTACCTGTATCTGGTGGGTGGAATCGGTATCACCTTTGTGTATGCCTGGTACGCCTTCGCCGCCGGAAATTTTGGTCTGATTGTAGGTTTGAGCTTGCTTGAGTCGCTGATGTTCTCCATACTCCAGCCGATTTCAGACCGTTTTACGGCGGAAATTATCCCCGCTAATGCACGTGGCACGGGTCAGGCTCTTTTCAGCACCTTTAGCACACTGGGCGGCTTTGTGGGCGCGATGCTAACCACAGTGGTCTATCAATTCTGGATAGGTGCGCCTTTCATGGCGGCGGCTGGGGTGGTATTGTGTGGAACGTTAGTAGGGAGTGCGGTGATGTGGCGTTATGCGCGTCGTCATCGCCTGCCCACAGTTGAGCCTCCCGCTCTCGAAATCACCAAATCGGAAGAAGCAGAGCTAATTTCTTCTCGTTAAAAGTTGGGTAACTATTCAGGCCAATTGTAGGAGGCTGCTCCGTCAGCCGATGTCTTCTAACATCTCAAATCCAAGAACTATCGGCTGACGGAGCAGCCTCCCACAAAACGTAGTGTAGGGTTGAGTGGTTATTGTAGTTAATCGTTCAGGTCTGCCAACTGGCGCAGCTTGAAGCGTTGGAGCTTGCCCGTCGCGGTGCGTGGCATAGTCTCGACAAACATAATCCAGCGCGGATATTTGTAAGGGGCGAGTTTGTTCTTGACAAACTGTTTTAGCTCGGCTTCTAGTTCGGGCGAAGCCAGGTAATCCTGCTTGAGAACCACGTAGGCCAACGGTTTTTCTAGCCCGTCCGCCTCGCTATGGCCTACTACACCGCATTCCAACACGGCTGGATGTTCAGTCAAAGCCGCCTCGACCTCAATTGGCGAGACCCAAATTCCCCCGGCCTTAATCATATCGTCGGCCCGCCCGTGATACCAGTAGTAACCGTCCGCGTCCATATGATACTTGTCGCCCGTGCGTATCCAATCACCTATGATGGTTTGTTTGGTCTTGTCGTGCTTGTTCCAATAATAAGGCGTGGTGCTGTCACCTTTGATTAGCAAGTGGCCCTCGACATCGGGCGCGACTTCGTGGCCGTTTTCGTCCACGACTTTAGCTTCATACCCGGGTATCACCTGACCGCTACTGCCCGGCTTGACCGCACCCGCCCGGTTGGACAAAAAGATATGTAAAATCTCGGTTGAGCCAATCCCATCCAGAATCTCCACCCCGAAACGCTGCCTAAAGTCCTGCCAAATAGTTTTCGGCAACGCCTCGCCCGCCGAGACTCCGAGCCGCACGCTGTCCAGTCGCACCTCTTTACCCTGAGCGTAAGCAAGCACGGCGGCATAAGAAGTGGGTACGCCAAAATATAGGGTGGGCTGCGTCGCGTCGCAAGTCTCAAAGATTTTGGTCGGTGTGGGTTGGTGCGGCAGCAAAACCGTACTCGCGCCAACAGCAAACGGAAAATAAAGCCCGTTGCCCAAACCATAGGCGAAAAACAGCTTCGCCACGCTAAAACAACGATCTTGGGCGGTAATATTCAAGATTTGTTTGGCATAAAGCTCGGTGCAATAAACCATATCGTGATGCAAATGCACCGTCCCTTTGGCCGCGCCTGTCGTACCACTACTGTACAGCCAGAAAGCCACGTCGTCCTTGCTGGTCGGGACGGCTTCCAACGTCGGCGAGGCGGCGGCGATAAGCTCGTGAAATAGTAAGTAGCCTTTGGCTTTGAGGGCGGAGTGGTCGGCATCGGGCTGGCTACAAACTATCAGCACGTTTTTGAGGTAAGCGGCCCCGTCCAGGGCGGGTTCGACGGCGGCCAAAAGTGGTTCGGAAATTACAATCAAACGAGCGCGGCTATCTTTGAGGGTGTAGGCGTAATCCTGGCTTTTCCAAAGAGTGTTGAGCGGCACGGACACCGCCCCGATTTTCATTGCCCCGAAAAAGCTGGCGACAAACTCCGGGCAGTCCAGCAGCACCAGCAAAACCCGTTGCTCCCAATCCAGCCCCAAAGCGCGGAAGGCGTTGCCCGTGCGGTTGACCATCTCGCCCACCTGTGTGTAGGAAAACACCTGACCTTCGTACAATATAGCGGTGCGGTCTCCGTTGCCCCGTGCCAGGTTAGCATCAACAAAATAGGATGCAGCGTTAAAAGTATCGGGGATATTCACCATCGGACTTAACAACATTGTCATAGTTACCCTCCACGCTTCTGACTAACCGGCCAGATAACGAGTTACGGGAGTCCAGCACCAGCCTCCATGCCATGCCCCGTGAACCAAAACGTAAGTATTAGACATAAAACCTCCTTGTTTTATAGATGTGTTTGTAAGTAGCTAAACTTGTGAGACATTGCTCCGCCAATGGATTGTGCCGAACCGTCTATTGGCGGAGCAATATCCCACAAAATGCTCGTTGCTTCTGCGGCTCATTGCTCCGCCAATGGATTGCCCTGCCCCTGTAAGGTATTGCCCCGTTAATGGACAGCGGCTTTGAGTTCGCGCTCCACAATCCAGTCGTTGGTTTTGGTTAGTTGCGCCACCAACGCTTTATCGGCGGCGTTGGGCGTATGCGCTTCCAGATAAGTCGGGAACTGCTCGGCGGGCATAAGCTGGCCCTGCAAATCGTAAGGCTGGTTGGCCGCGCCGCCTATTTTACGATTAAATGATGTGCTTGGCAAGAACAGTTTCGGTTCGCCTTCCGGCAGCAATTTGTTGATGCGTTCCAGCAGACCTTCGCACTCCTTGATATATAAGTTGCGGGCATATTCGTTCATAAACTCCAGGTCAGCCGGGGTATCGCTTGCGCCTTCGTCAAAGCGGCCCTTTAAGCCCCACACATAGGCCCAATGTGCCGAACCGGAATGGTCAGTGCCAAACAAATCATAGGCTGTCGGCACCCACTTATTGATATATTTTTGCAAAATGGATGTAGGTATTACGCCCGCCTTGACGATCCGCATCATGCCGTTGTTGCCCGTACCCAGGTGGAAGCTTTCTTCCTTGAGCATCGGCCCCATTGAACGAGCCAGCGGTGCAAAACCGCTATGGGCCAGCATTCCCAACTGGTACTTGCCATCGCGGTCAATAAATTGGGTGTAAGTGAACAAATCCAGCCAGCTTTCGATGTCGGCGTTAAAACTGCCCAGCAAACGGTTATGCTGGAAGGCGCGGCGTTCCAAAAGCTTTTGAGCTTCAACCTTGCCGCTATCGCCAAAATACGTCACCAGCAAATGGCTCATCTGCCAGCCGTGCCGCATTTCTTCGGTCATAATTCGGGCCAGACTCGCCGCATCGTATTCGCTGGGCGCATTGTTAAATAAAAAACGCTGCTGCTCGACGGAAGCAAATTCGGTATCGCCCTGAAAAACTATATAGTTGAGCAAAGCGTCGCGCATTCGCTGGTCAGGCACTTGCGAAAGGCGTTCCCATTTCTTGCGGCCCTGATACACCCCGAACTCGATTTCGTCATTTTCCAACTGCCCATACTTAGGCTCAAACTTATAATTCAAAATGTAGGGATGGTCAACGCCCATACTGTTTTTCCATTGACCGAAAAGCTCCACCCATCCATCAAAATTTACAATGCGTGCCATTATTTTAATTACTCCTTATATTTAGAGGCTATCAGTTATCAGCCGTCAGCTATCAGTCAGCAGCCAAGAGGATATACAAAGTCAAGGATTTGTGGGACATTGCTCCGCCAATGGACTGCCTTCCGTTGCACCCTCAGATTCCTCTGCGATTAAAGCAAGGTGGCTGCTGACTGACAACTTACGACTGATAACTGATAGCTTGTTCCCCTTATTTTCCCGTAAAGTTCGCCATTGTTTTATTATTGTAGGCCGCGAAGCCGAGTTTGGCATCGTCGCTTTGGAAAAGCTGTTGTTGCAATTCGCGTTCAATTGCCAGACCTTCGCCAAAACCCGCTTCGGGGCCGCTCTGCACTGCCCTTTTAATCAGTCCAACGGCTTTACTGGCTTTGTTGGGTGGGCAGAACTGACGGGCGTAATCCAAAACCTGCTCCCAATATTCTGCGGGGCTACCCTCGTACACATAGTTGATTAGTCCCCACTCCTGGGCTTCCTCAAACGAGAAAAGGCGACCTTCCACCAGCAGTTCGATAGCTTTGTTTTTGGGCATAGCGCGGGCCAGCCGTTGCGTACCACCCGTCCCCGGCAGCACCCCCAACCCGATTTCCGGTAAGCCCACCCGCCCGGCATCTTTACGCGCAATCCGAATGTCGCAAGCCATTGCAATCTCCAGCCCCCCGCCGACGGTATGGCCGTTGAGGGCCGCAATAACCAGCTTAGGGGTTTGCTCCAGCCGCATCAAAGTTTCGTTCGCGTGCAGACAGAAAAAGTATTTGAAACGCGGTGTGACCCGTTGCAGCATCCCAATGTCCGCGCCCGCCGAGAAAAATTTGTCGCCTTTGCCCCGAATAACGATAACGTGGACATCTTCGGCCATCCGCGCCTGCAATATAGCCTCGTCCATCGCCCGAAACATTTCATAAGTATAAGTGTTGGCGGGCAAGTTATTAAGTTCTAAAATAGCCAGGCCGTCTTCGACCCGATATTCTACCAGCGAACCAGAGCCGTTCGGGTCTTGCATAACCTCATTGGGGTTAATTAGTGTTTGGGTCATCAGTGCCTCACCTCCTGTGCTACTGCACTCCTAATTTTGGCTGTTTGCGTTCATTTGAACCGTTGACAAGATGTTAGCATAGTTTTGTAAAGCTGTCAAGAGGGTTTTGAACGGTTGGTAGAATATAGCCAAAATCTGCCCTTAGAAGGCTTGACATTGACCCTACTCACCTATATGATTGAGCAGTATCAAGAGTGAGCGAAATTTGAACGCTTAGTAGAAAAGATGGTAGCTAGATGGTGCAGAACTTAGAAAAGCTGGAAGTGGGCCACAAGAAAGAGGCCAAGCCAGGGCGGGTGCGTCTCACCCAAAAAGCGATTGTGGAAGCTGCTGCGGCCCTTTTCGCTCGTGCGGGTTTTGGCGCAACCAGCCTGGACGATATTGCCACCTCGATGGGCGTAACCAAAGGGGCGTTATATTATCACGTCAAAAACAAAGAGGAAATCCTGCGTTTGATTTTCCTGACCGTGTTGGTGGTGAGCGAAGAACCCTTGCAACATATCGTGGAGGCGGAACTATCACCCGTCCAAAAGTTAGGTCGGGCCATCGAACATCACACCGCTGTCGCCGCAGACCGTTCCCCGGCGATGATTGTGTTCTATCGGGAGCAGGTGCATCTTACTGGCCCGTTTGCCCGTGAAATCACTTTGCGTAAGAAAAAATACGAACGCTACTTCGAGCAAATAATCGAAGAAGGTATCCAAGCGGGTATCTTCAAATCTGATCTGCCAGCCAAAATCGTGGTCTTTGGTTTGTTGGGAATGTGCAACAGTTTATCGCAATGGTACAAGCCTGATGGCAAATTTAGCTCTCAACAAGTGGCCGCTGTTTTTGTAAAGATGGTTGAAAACGGCCTGATGCCCTATGCCTGAAAGCTATTCTCGCCATATTCTAGTGTGGGCTACCTGGCTTAATATTTTGAGCGCAGTTATGCTCCCCTGGGCCTGCCCCTTCTCAAAGTCGCCTTCGTTCTGAGCCATCTGGTTGGTAACGTGAGCGAAACAGACGATATTTTTCTTTTTAGCGGTTGCCAGCGCATACAAAGCGGCGGCCTCCATTTCTACTGCCAGGATGCCCTTTTCTTTACAGGCGGCAATAGCTGCTTCGGTTTCACGGAACGGCGCATCTGTAGTCCAACTTGCCCCAATCTGGAGAGGTAACGCGGCCTCGTTCCAACCCGAAGCTATCGCTTCTTTCCACGTTGTAGCCAGAAAGCTGTAAGGTGCGGGTGGCAGATAATGATAGCTGGTGCCTTCGTCGCGCAGAGCCTTCTCAATCAAAACTACATAAGGTGGTTGACCACTCTCACAAATTTGTCCGGCAGAGGTGATGCTAATCAGTAGTTGACAGCCAGAGGCAAATAATTCCTCGGCTACCAGCACTGCAAAAGGCGCACCCACTACCCGCCCAACCACTCCATATTCAATTTCTTCGTTTATAAAAGTGTCAAGACTGGTGTGATAACACGCCCACGTAGTGTGCCGTCGGGCGCGGTTGGTAGCATAAAGATACTCGACTAAATCTCCGTCAGGGTCAAGAACACATATAGCCGGAACCTGGCCCTGGTCTAACCCTTTTTGGCGACGCGCCTCCCGCAACAGGTTTTCGGCGGTAAAAACAGACGGAGCGTTATAATATTTATCACTTAAAATGGGTATCTCCTGGCTGTACCAGGAGAGAGGGTCAGTCATGCTTGAAGTAACCTCTCTTGAAACAAAAAATATATCATCGAATTCTTGATTGGTCGTAATATGGCCTTAGTTCTCTAATTTTAGCAATTGCGTGAAAAATTTGTCCGCTTGCCTTCACCATTATAATCTTTCACCCCCTTATCGTCCAACGGCTTTAGAGGATAGGGTTAAGCGGGCTGGCTGCTAATTCGCCTGGCTTACAACCCGGCAACCATTGGGCTAAATCGGCGGCGCGGTTTCTGTTATCCGGTTCAGTCACCTGCGTGCCGTCTGCAAAATATATGACGGTCATCACTTCGCGCATCTGGTTAGTGCTGTTTGCGCCCGCGGAATGAAGCGTCCAGCCTGAATGAAAAGTAGCATCTCCGGCAGCCATCGCTGTCGGCACGCTCAAGCTCAAACCGCGTTCCTGTATAAACTGTTCAAACAAGTTTTGGGATTGGTCGGAAATCGGGAGCTTGCCCAAATAGCCAAATTTATGCGAACCGTTCACAAAAATCATCGGCCCCATCTCTACCGAAATATCAGTAAGCGGCATCCACAGTGTAATCGTTTTATCGGTATCAAGCGGCCAATAATATTGATCTTGATGCCAGGGAGTCTGACCACCCCCCGCTTCCTTAAACAACGCCTGATCGTGATACAGCCGCACGGAAGGAACGCCCAGCAGTTGAGCGGCAACATCGCCAAAACGATGGGCCAACACAAAACGAGCCACGTTTTCAGCCTGCCTCCATAGATTCATAACTTGCAAAAAAGCCTTGCCGTAAGTGTCGCGCTGGTCTAAGGCCCGCGTTTCAGTGTTATATTTGTCGGCGGCTTGGCTAATAATGGGTTGGAAAGCGGCTACTTCTGCGCGTGTCGCTACCTGCCGCAATTTGATGTGCCCGTTTTGCTGATAGCTGGCTACCTGTTCGGTGGTCACAGGGAAGACCTGACTTAAATCAGGCAGTAGGGTTAAGCTTGCTTGCATAAATTTCGCTCCTTTATCAGGTTACGTTGGCCTTTGCCAATCTGCGTTGTGCTTGGGGCGTTTGAGCAAAAAGCTGCTTTTGCCCCAATACATATTATCTCCAACGCAGCCAGGTACGTTCCAGGCAGCCCGAAAGCTATCAAATCGCGCCACCTACAAATTAAAGGCGAATCCAAATCTAAACACTTACCAATCACGTTATACCCCGGTCAAGGCGCGGCCCTGCTCCAAAATCCGTTGTACTTTTTCCTGGGCCGTAGTTTCAGTATAGACCCGCATAATCGGCTCGGTGCCGCTAAAGCGAATAAGCAGCCAGCTACCATCCTGCGAGTAATATTTGAAGCCGTCGTCGTCGCGTATTTTCACCACTTTGTCCCCGGCCAAATCTTGCGGTGGGTGGGCCTTGATACGCTCCAATATCTCGGCACGTTTGGACTGGTCAAAGGTCAGGTCAACCCGGTCATAGAAATGTGGCCCGACCTTCTCGAACAAGAACTCTAACAAACCACTGGCGGTTTTGCCCAGCTTTATCATCATCTCGGCGATAAACAAACCCGACAACACTCCATCGCGTTCGGGAATGTGACCTCGGAAAGCATAACCGCCGCTTTCCTCACCACCAATAATTGCATTTTCGGCCATCATTTTGGGCGCAATGTTTTTAAAGCCGACGGGCGTTTCAAAGACTGGCACATTATAAAGTTCGCCTAGCTTATCCACCATCGAAGTGGTCGAAAGGGATTTCACAATCATACCGCGTTCCTTTTTGACTTCCAGCAGATACAAAGCCAGCAGCCCGAAAACTTCTAGCTGGTTGACGAACCGCCCGTTTTCATCTACTATCCCCACCCGGTCAGCATCGCCATCGTTAGCAATACCTAAATCACTTTGGGTATCGCGCATCAGGTTCATCAACTTGCCCAAGTTTTTGGCAATCGGTTCAGGGTTGTGCATACCGGGGAAAATCGGGTTGCGTTCGCCGTTAATCTGAGCCACACTTACGCGGCCCCCTGACAAAAGTTTAGGATAATAGCCCTGGCCCGTGCCATACATCGGGTCTGCTATGATACTCAAATCGCTTTGGCGAATCGTGTCTAAATCCACTATACGGGCCAACTGCTGCAAATAACCTGCCGTGCCATCGAAAGTTTCGACCAGACCTTGCGTTTTAGCCTGGGCTAAAGGCAGCCGTTTGGGTGGTGTTTGGCCCAACCGTTGTTCAATTTGAGCAATAATTTCGGGTGAGGCCGAACCTCCATAATGAGGTTTAACCTTGTAGCCATTGTCGGTAGCGGGGTTATGGCTGGCCGTAATCATTACACCTGCGCCCGCTTGCTGTTCGATAATGGCGTAGCTCAAGGCCGGAGTGGGTAAGAAGTTGTCGGTGAGGCGCACCCGGATACCGTTAGCAGCCAACACCTCGGCGGTAGCGGCGGCAAAATGTTCGGAAGCAAAGCGGGTATCGTAACCCACCACCATGCCGTTTTGGGCGCGTTCCGTCGTCTTAAACCACTCGGCCACCGCCTGGGTCACTATGCGTACATTCTCGAAGGTATAATCTTCGGCGATGGCGGCTCTCCAACCGTCCGTCCCAAACTTGATTTGCGACATTCAATTCCTTTCTTTGACTTTAAATATTAAAGTCAGTTTCCTATAAAATCTCCAAGCTTTGTGCCAGATGATGATACCAAAACCATAGCTAACTGACAACTGGCACGTATCTGGAATGAGCCGATTGACAAAAACTGGGCTATTAGCTAACATCAGTAGTAGTAAAAGCCAGGCAATTTTTGCCAAAGTTGGCCTAAGCCAGAGAATTACCAGAAAGGCGGATTATATGTCCATGCGTGCGAGTCAGGCTGTAGTGGTAGCTGCTCCCCAGGAAATCGCGCTCCAGACTGTAAATATCAAGGAAGCCGGGCCACGCGATGTGCTGGTTAAAACTCGCTATACCTCGATTTCGGCGGGTACAGAAAGGATGCTGATGGCGGGCCAACTGGTGCAAATGGCTGGGCTACCCTTTCCGTGTATTCCTGGCTACGAGACGGTGGGGGAAGTAGTGGAAATCGGCCCCGAAGTACCAGCCGAATATTTGGGCCAGACCGTGTTTGTGGGTGGTGCGTATGGCTACGAAGGTATCACTTCGGCCTGGGGCGGACAGTCCCAATATGTGCAGACTGATTTTGCTAAAGCTTTTTGGCTGGGCAAAGGTCTTGAACCGAATCAGGCGGTAGCGATTGCTCCTGCGGCCACCGCCTGGCACGCCATCGAGCTAATCCAGCCCCAGCCCGACGATTTAGTGTTGGTGATGGGGCAAGGGCCAATCGGACAGTTTGCGGCGCAGGCGGCCCGGCTCAAGGGGGCAACGGTAGTGGTAGCTGACGTGGTAAGTTCGCGCCTGGAACACGCCATCGCCGATTACAAAATAGACCTGAACCATGCCAGCGTTAAAGACTCTTTGCCACGCAAAGCCGACATCTTGATAGACGCAACAGGCAAAATGGACGTGATTGGGGCTAATCTGATACATTGCCGTGACCGCGCCCGCGTTTTACTTTTGGGTTTTTATCCAAAAATCGAGTTGGGTTTTGCGCTGCCCTTCCTCAAAGAATTGACTTTTCAGCCAAGCCGCGAATGGGTTACGTCGGACATCCAGGCGGTGAATGCGGCATTGGCTGCTGGTGAGTTGGAAGCGGCTCATCTTTTTACCCATCGCTTTCCGATTGCTCAAATCGAAGCAGCCTATACCGCCGCCTTACAAGACCCTACTTGCCTCAAAGTTCTGCTTGATTGGCAATAACTCCAAATTGACAAGCGATACAGGCGTTGCTACAATCGGACAGAGTTTTATTTTTCAATTGTAGAGCAGGCGTAAGCAAGGGTAATGGGTGAGCGTAACTCTCAAGCCGGAAAGTACGAGCGGCCTTCCTAAACAGACCAAACCAGGCAGGTTTTTGGACGGCTACAAATGGTACAGCCAGAATTGGCCGTTGCTGGCGGCTCTGCTGATTTTGTGGCTGCTAGTGGCCGGGCTATTTGTTTTAAGCGTGCGCCAGGAGACTGTCGGTTTTCACCCGCCTTATGCCCTCGACGACGTATATATCCACATGGCAATCGCCAAAAATCTGGTGCAGCATGGCGTTTGGGGCGTAACGCCTTACGAGTTTAGCTCTACTTCCTCGTCACTGCTATGGCCCTTGCTATTAGCTGCTGCTTATCTATTCACAAAAGTCAATGAATACGCCCCTTTCGGGCTGAACCTGATTTTTGCCAGCCTGATTTTAGTCTGTATCCATTATAATTTGCGAAAATATCGGGTGGCGCAGCCTTATTTATTTGGGCTACTGGTAGCAGTCATACTGCTTGCGCCTCTGCCCACGCTTATTTTCGTCGGTATGGAACACAACCTGCACATTTTGGTGTTGCTGCTTTTTATCAATCTTTCGCTAAAAGTATTGAGCCAGTTCCGCAGCGATTGGAGAACCCTGACCCTATGGTTGGGGCTGGCAGTATTAGCCACCACCATCCGTTATGAAAGTATGTTTGTAGTCGCGGCTATAAGCGGCTTGTCATTGCTGAGACGACGTTGGTGGCAAGCCGCCGCCGTTGCGCTTGCGGCCAGTGCGCCAGTAGGAATTTACGGCTTGTTTTCGGTGGCGAACGGTTCGTTATGGTTGCCCAACTCGATTGTGAGTAAAAGCCGCCCCTTCGCAGTAGATTTTGGCAGCCTGTTCAAATTGTTTGGCTATAGCGATTTCAAGGGCAAAGAACACATTCCGTTGCTGGTCGCCCCGCATCTTTTAACCCTGGCTATCGCGGCCCTGCTGCTCTATCGCGCTCGCTACAGCGAACGGACGGGTTTTTGGAACGGCGGTCAATTGCGGCTGGTTATCTTCGGAGTCACGGCTTTCTTACATTTGCAACTGGCCGCAATAGGCTGGTTTTATCGCTATGAAGATTATGTTATAGTATTAGGGTTGGTCGGTCTGGCCCACGCCTGGTTTGAGGATTGGGAAGTCCACCCGCCGATGTTTGAGCCAGCTAGAAAATGGTGGCCTAAACACGCTGCCACCATTGTACTGGCGTTTGTGTTGCTGCTACCGCTTTCTGACCGGGCGGTGCGGGCGTTGGATTTAACACCCCAGGCTAACACCAATATTTATGAGCAGCAATATCAGGTAGGTTTGTTTTTGCATCAATATTACACGGGCGAGGCGGTGGCTGCCAACGATATTGGGGCTATTAATTATCTGGCCGACCTCAAGACTGTGGATTTGTCTGGTCTCGGCACGGTGGAAATAACCAGATTAGCCAGGGAAAACCCGACTACCCAGCAAGCTCATATATCGGAAATATTGCATACACGGGGAGTAAAAATCGCGGTGGTGTTGGACGGCTACGCTCCACCTGCGGATTGGATTGCTGTCGGACGCTGGAAAACCCCCAACCCTGTCGTATTGGCCGCCGATACAGTCTGGTTCTACGCCCTGGACATGAGCGAAGTTGAACATT
Organism: Chloroflexia bacterium; assembly: GCA_038207455.1. Lineage (GTDB taxonomy): Bacteria > Chloroflexota > Chloroflexia > Chloroheliales > Chloroheliaceae > JBBQZT01. The sequence goes on along the minus strand of JBBQZT010000018.1, from coordinate 56,716 downwards.
TGCGAACCAGCTTGCAACAATTTGGTTCAAGTCTGCCTAAAACAGTACAGCAAACCATCATAAAATGATAAAAGAACCTGAAAATTACAAATTAGAAATGTTGGAGACAGTGCCAGCCGCAAGCCAGCCCGCTTTAAGCAAAATTGCCCCTAAAGTGGAGAAATGGCTCAATGTCGGCTTTTGGCTGGCTTTTGGCGGCTGCTGCCTTGTTTTCGGTTTGAAAGTGCTATCCCTTTTCGGGGTTGTCAACCTGGTGGACGATAGCCTGATGTTTGGGCGTTACGCGGGCAATTTTCTGAATAGCGGCCAGCTTAATTGGAATCCAGGCGGCCCGGCTACCTATGGTCTTACTTCCAGCCTGTTTTTAGTGGTAGTGATACCCTTGCGCTTTTTGTTAGGTGATAATCCAGGTGCAGTAGATTTGCTATCCAGCACGTTTAGCAGTCTGGCTTTTTTGGTTTTAATGGTGTTCCTGCTGCTATCTTTCGGACGCAGCCGTATAGCCGCCAAAGCCGTAATCTTACTAACTTTTGTAACTTTTGTCAGTTCCTCGAACCGTCTGGATTTGCATACTACTAGCGGGATGGATACCACTTTTGCCCTTACCTGGCTTACCGCTTATATCTGGTTGTGGAAAGCCTGGGAAAAGTCCCCTTCCAGAACCAAAAATATGGCGTTGGGCGTGATGGGCGGCCTGACTTTTTGGGCCAGACCCGATTTGATGCTTTATACTTTGCTTATACCTTTGGCCGTGTTTATATTTGCTACACCTGCCTTGCGCCGCCCCACTTTGACAATTTTGGGGATTACAATCGCGGTTTTAGCTGGGGTGCTGGTTTTCAACACGGTATATTTACATTCGACTTTGCCGCTTCCGTTTTACGCCAAAAGCTTAGGGATTTATGGTGCGTCCTATGCAGCGATTTATGATGGTATGGCCCAAGACCTATTGTTCAGCTTTCTAAAGTCGTACCGATTTTTGATAGGGCTTATCGTGGTCGGCTTATTTGTGAACTTGAAAACGCCCTGGTGCAAGCTGGCTGGATTGGAAATAGGTTTGGGCGTGGCGACTATTTTGTTCTTGCTTTATTACTGGGGCTGGGTGATACCGATTATGGGTTATGACCAGCGGTTTTATTACCCAACGCTGCCTGCCCTGGTTTGGTTGGCCGCCCGCAGTGCCGACACGCTTGCCGATAAATCCTGGTTGTTGTTAAAACGCTGGCTTCAAAATCCAGCCCGAAGGTGGCAATTGCTGGTAGGGTTGGTAGGACTGAGCGAAGCGACGGCCCTTTTGTTTTGTATCAAAGCTGTCTATACTTATGTCCCCGCCAATTTGAACGCGGCCATCGCAGTGCATAGTGTAGGTCAATTCAGCATCGCTGACAACTATCAAACCTTAAACTACTCTCGCACCTGGTATCGCCTAGACCAATTTTCGTCTCTCCCTGATGACATGGTAATAGCCACTACTGAAATGGGCTATCCGGCAGCTATGAACCCATATAAAACATTGATAGATATGGCTGGTTTGAACGAAACCGACTTCGCCCATCAACCTTTTTCAGCAGATTTGCTATTTGCCACCTATAAGCCGGACTTAATTTATATGCCCCACCGCGATTATGTGGAAATGCTGGCAAATTTGACCAGCAACCAATATTTCCAACAGCATTACGATTATTATTCGGCAGAGTATGTCAATACGTCGTTTGGGCTGGCAATCTGGCGTGACAGCAAATATTATCAGCAGATGAAAAATATCATGCCTAAAAGCTAAGAAATTTGTTCAAATGATAAAAGAGTCGGAAACTTACAAAACAAAAAGTCAGGTTGAATTGCCAGGAATAGGCCAGATTGTCGGCGGCACTCAGCTATCCAGACTGATAAAATTGCTGAACTTGGGTTTTTGGTTAGCTTTGGGGTGTTGCTATCTGGTTATTGGCTTAAAGGTATTGTCGCGCTTCGGGGTAGCCAGCGTGTGGGACGACAGTTTTATGTTTGGACGTTACGCGGGCAACTTTCTGAATAGTGGCAAGCTCAGTTGGAATCCAGGCGGCCCGGTTACTTACGGCCTGACCTCCAACCTTTTTTTAGCCATAGTGATACCGTTGCGCTTTTTGTTGGGTGATAGACCAGGTATTGAAGCAGTCTTGTCCAGTATGGTCGGGGGCGCGGCTTTTTTGGTTTTGCTGACATATTTGTTGTTGTCTTTCGGGCGCAACCGAATAGTCACCAAAGCGGTAATTTTGCTGCTATTTGTCGCTTTCGCCAGCGAATTGAACCACTTTGAGGTGCATATTACCAGTGGTATGGATACGACCTTTGCCCTTACCTATCTGACTGGTTATATTTTTAGCTGGAAAAGCTACCAAAAGACGAATTCCAGAGCCAAAATCGGGTTGCTCGGCGTAATGGGCGGCCTCGCTTTTGAAGTAAGACCCGACTTGATGCTTTATACCTTGCTCATACCCCTGGCCGGGTTCATCTTCGCGGCTACACCTGCCTTGCGCCGCCCCACTTTGGCAATTTTGGGAATTACAGTCGCGGTTTTGACTAGTGTGCTGGTTTTCAACACGGTATATTTGCATTCGACTTTGCCGCTTCCGTTTTACGCCAAAAGCTTGCGGATTTATGGCGACTCGTTCCAGACAGTTTATAGAGATACGGCGCGGAGTGAACTGTTCGATTTCCTGGGGGCATATTGGTTTTTATTTGCGCTTATCGCCGTCGGTATAGCCAGCAACCTCAAAACACGCTGGCAAAAAATAGCCGGGTTGGAAGTAGGGCTGGGTGTGGCTACCGCTTTATTCCTGCTATATTATTTGGTGTGGGCGATACCGATTATGGGATTTGTGCAGCGTTTTTACTACCCAATGCTGCCTGCTTTGGTCTGGCTGGCGGCTTGTAGTGCTGGTGCAAGTGTGGGCAAACTCGCCCCAATTCTAAAAAGTTGGTCACGAAATATAGCCCGAAGACGACAGCTAACCTGGGCAGCGTTGGCTTTGGGCGAACTGGCCGTAATTTTGTTTTGTGGTGCAGCCGCTTTTACTTACGTTCCCACGAACCTGAATGCTGCTATCGAGGCGCATACTTTGGGTCATTTCAAAGTCGCCGAGAACTACAAAACGCTATGGTATCCCGAAGTTTGGTATCGGCTTGACCAGTTTTCAGCTTTGCCCGACGACCTGGTGATGGCTGCCACCGAGGTTGGCTATCCGGTAGCTATGAACCCGCACAAAACTCTGATAGACCTGGCCGGTCTGAACGAAACCGCTTTTGCCCACCAGCAGTTTTCGGCTGACTTGCTATTTAGTAAATATCAGCCCGACTTAATCTATATGCCTCACCCCGACTACCAGGTGATGCTGGCTGATTTGACCCACAATCAGTATTTTCAACAGCACTACGAATATTTTGCGCCGGGCCAGCTTAAAACTATGATTGGGGTGGCAATCCGGCGTGATAGCAAATATTACCAGCAAATGAAAACTATTATGGAAACGACCTTGTGAAACCAGCCTGTTGCTTGTATAATTAAAAAGTACGCACGGGACAGTCAAAGCAAAAATTTGTTGAAGCAAGCAAGATATGGCAGACCGCATTAAGGTTTTGATAGTCGAAGATTCGCCTACAGTGGCCCAGATTTTAGTTAAATTGCTGGAAACTGACCCTCAACTACAGGTAGTAGGGGTAGCAACCGATGGCACGCAGGCTATTCGTTATGTGGCCCGCTTCCAGCCGCACATCATTACAATGGACGTGAATATGCCCCACATGAGTGGGTTGGAAGCGACTGAATATGTGATGGCGCACCACCCCACCCCGATTTTAGTTCTGACTGCTTCGCTTGCCAAACAAGACATTGACCTGAGTTTCAAAATGTTGTCAGCAGGGGCTTTGGAAATCATCGAAAAGCCCCACGCCGATGGGTGGGAACGCGAAAGCCAGCGATTAGTCGAACGCATCAAACTTTTGAGCCGCATCAAAGTTATCACGCATATCCGGGGCAAGTCGCGTTATCCCTCACGCTTCGCTTCTGATGCTGCTAAAGATGCGCTATCGTCTGAACCACGTCGGCCCAGCCCTGGCGAGGCTGTTACGGCTCCCCTAGACCCCGGCAAAATTTATAAGCCGCCCGCCCCAGCTTTTACCCATAGTGATGTAGTCGCCCTCCGCGCCCGCGCTTTACAACTGGTGGGAATAGCCGCTTCTACTGGTGGCCCGCCCGCTCTTAGCAAGGTGCTTAAACCCATCTCAGCCAAATTTCCCGTCCCGATTTTATTAGTGCAACATATTCCGGTTGGTTTTAGCAAAGGGCTGGCCGACTGGCTTAATGGCGAAACTCAACTCACGGTCAAACTGGCTACCGAAGGCGAATTAGCACTACCTGGCTTTGCTTATCTCCCGCCAGACGATAGCCACATGGTAATCGGGCCGGATATGCGATTGCGCCGCGACAAAAGCGGGCCACGCTACGGGTTGCGCCCCAGTGCCGATGTGACTTTTGAAAGTATGGCGGCGGCCAGGCCGGGTAAGATGCTGGCCGTTATCCTGACAGGCATGGGACGTGATGGCGCACAAGGCATGAAAGCCCTGCACGACGCGGGCAATTACAATATCGCTCAGGACGAAGCCACCTCAGTTATTTTTGGAATGCCCAAAAGCGCGATTGAACTGGGCGTGGTGGACAAAATTTTGCCCATTACTGAAATCCCGAACCTGCTCAAGCAAGTCTTTGGGCCGATGATATAGGAATTGCCGCACCCGCAATTATCAGCCGTAACTAAACCAAATCTTAACCAACCAGTTTGCACTTTCGTTCGCCAGGTTATTGCAATATGGCGCAAATATTATATAATGAGGGCAGACGCACCCTCATCTCAAACTCGCCCACAGTCAGTCGGTGGCATACCCACCTATGGCTCATCTTTGGCATCTCTGGTCTTGCATTTGTGTTTGTGAAAGAAGTAAGTGGAGGACAATCAAATGGCAAAAATGCGGATTCTCTCAATGCACGGTGATACCGTCGTTGAATGGGATACAGAAAAAGCGACTAGCGGCGAGGCCGAGTCAATTAAGGCAGTACGCGAAGCCGAGCGTATCTTTAAGGAAGCGCGGGCGCGGGGTGCCACTGCCTTCCGAGTGGATTCGCCGGAAAAACCTGCCGAGCGAATTGATAAATTTGACCGCACCGCCGAGCAAATCATTGTAGTACCACGGGTGGCCGGAGGTTAAAATATGCCGGAAATAGGGCTATTTCTGGCGTTGGCGACAGTATTGGGAGTGGCCTTTGTGGTGATGCGGGCGTTACTTTTTAATAACAACCCCTTGCGTTACCCTTTGCCCACTCGCCATGCGGCTTTCGCCCGCTATTACGTCAATAAACAAGAAGCGGAACAAAAAGCCGAGCAACTGCTCAAAATCTTGCTGTCATCTGACCAACATAGCCAGTTGTCGCGCAAAGGCTATATTGAAGTGCAAAGCGGGATGTACCCGTATCGCACCTACCGTATTCCGCGCCACCGGGGAAGCGTCGAGGTCTATGAAATGGGCCGTTTGGTGATGAGCTTATGTGTCCAGCCCACCGAAGTCGTGCCGGACGCGGATGTGGTGGTGATGCACAAGCTGATGATCGAAGGCAATGAGCGTGAGTATCTGCGACGGGCCAATTATTTTGACCGACAGACTGACCCCTTCTGGTAAAAGCGAAATAAGCCCTCGTAGAGGGGGCTTATTCATTTAATCACCAACCCCACCCAACCCAAAATCACCTGTTTTATCAGTAATCTCCCCTTCGGTCTCAAGTGGCACTTCGATTATTACCACGCGGTCTAGCCCGGCGTAGTCTTTGAAAACTTCGATATGAGAGCCGGGGAAAAAGAAATGGCCCAGGTTGGTCACATCGTTGGCTTGTTCTGAGCCAATTTCGAGGGCAATCAAACCGGGCCGTCCGATGCGGCTGCGGGTCTGGCGAAACAGTTCGCGGTAGATACTAAGTCCTTTCGCACCGCCGTCCAGCGCGATATTTGGTTCGTAACGAGCTACGTTCGGCTCAACCTGAGCGAGAATAGTGTAGGGCGGATTGCTGACCAGCACCTGGGGCGGAATAGTCAAAGGTTCGAGCAAATTACCCTGCAAAAAGGTGATGCGGCTATCTACTTCGTGGTAACGGGCGTTCTTTTCGGCCACTTCCAACGCCTCGTTTGAGATGTCAGTCGCAAACACGCGGGCTTTGGGAAAACGTAGAGCCAGATAAACCGCGATCACTCCGCTGCCCGTGCCGATGTCCGCGATGGTGCAGGTTTCGCTTTCCCAACCCTTTTCCAGCAACTTCTGAACGGTCAATTCCACCAGTAGTTCGGTTTCGGGACGCGGCACCAACACCCGCTTATCCACATAAAAGTCGAGGGCCATAAATTCACGATAATTGGTGATATAGGCCACTGGCTCACCCTGGCTGCGCCGGGCCACCAACTGGTTGTAAGCGGTGGCCTGGGTTTCGTCCACTTCTTCGTCCAGACGGGCGTAAAGTTGGGCGCGAGTGTAACCTAACACAAACATCATCAACACTTCCGCGTCAATTTGTGGGCTGCTATCACGGGCCGCCACCAACTGTGTGATAGCCTGCCCTACCAAATCTTTTACACGGTACAACATAGGTTTGTCTTGCAATTCTCTAAGCTTTGTCACTCCGAATGGCAGCTATTGCCCCAAACCCCTGCGCCTTCTGCCAGTTGCTGGGCTGTGACAATTAGCTTTCGTTTAGCCTTTGCAACTTCTCGGCCTGGTCGGTAGAGCGCAAAGTCGTAATCAGGTCGTCAATATCACCATCCAGTACACCCGGCAAGTTGCTCAACGTCATCTTGATACGATGGTCGGTCACGCGGTCTTGCGGGAAATTGTAAGTGCGAATTTTCTCACTGCGGTCTCCCGTCCCCACCTGACTGATGCGTTGTTCGTGAAGCTCATTCTGGCGGCGTTGCAATTCCAGGTCGTACAAACGGGCGCGTAATACCTGCATCGCCTTCGCTAGATTTTTAATCTGCGAACGCTCGTCCTGACAAATCACCACTAAACCGCTCGGCAAATGCGTAACTCGGATGGCACTATCGGTAGTGTTGACACCCTGGCCGCCGTGTCCACCCGCCCGGAAAATATCCACTCGAATATCGCGTTTTTCGTCAATGGTCATATCTACTTCGTCTGCTTCGGGCAAAACCGCTACCGTCGCTGTCGAAGTATGGATGCGCCCGTTTGCTTCCGTCGTAGGAACGCGCTGCACCCGATGTACCCCACTTTCGTACTTGAAGTGGCTAAACGCGCCTTTACCCTTGATTTCAAAAATAACTTCCTTGAAACCATCTACGCCGTTTGTGCTGCTGCTAATCACGTCAATTTTCCAGCGTTTGCGTTCGGCGTATTTAGTGTACATCCGGTACAGATTGGCTGCAAACAAACTGGCTTCGTCCCCACCCGCTCCAGCCCGAATTTCCACAATCACGTCTTTTTCGTCGTGAGGGTCTTTGGGCAAAAGCAAAGCCGTGATTTCACCCATAATTTCTTCGCCCTGCTTCTTAATTTGAGTCATCTCGTCGCGGGCCATTTCTTCCATAGCCGGGTCGTCCCCTTCGGCCAACTCTTGCGCTTCTTTCAAAGCTTTTTCGCCCGCTTTGTACTCCCGAAACTTGGTTATGATCGGCTCAAGTTCGGATTGCTCTTTGCCATACCGTCGCAATTTGTCCGCATCGTTAGCGGTATCCGGTTCGGCCAGCATATCCGAAAGCTGATTATATCGCTGTTCGATTTGTTCCAATTTATCGTTCATATCGTACATTGACGAATTCTTTCCTCCTAAAGTTCCTTCATTGGTCTAAGTAGATTATATCACAAAGCCTAAGCTATTAGCATTTAGCCCTCGGCTGCTAGCCTAATACCAGCAAATCTTTCTACTTCATATATGTAATATATACGCAATGTGGGCCAATTGGTTTGGGCTGATAGCTGTCGGCTGAATGCTATCTCGCTAATGGGGAGTAACCGGAGCAGGTGTACCAGACTGGCTGGTTTGGGTGTTGGTCTGGATAGGGGTGGGCGTTAGTAGCCCTGTTTCGCTGGGAGCCGGAAGCGTAGTTGTTGCCAAAACAGGTTCGGTGGGAGTGGGCAAGGGTGCCACGCCTTCCAATTTGTGGGCCGTGTCAGTCAACATACTGGTGGCGCGGCCAAAGTAACGCATACCAGCCTGCAAATCTTCAGGTCGCTCGTGGTCAATCCCGCTCATAGTATAATCGGCGGCGGTATTAGCGGTAGCAGCCACGTTTTGCAACTCCTTAAAAGTTTCAAGCAAGTCAGGCGTGACCAGCGTGGCGGCAGCGTTGACGTTCTGGCTCTCGGTCTTGATTTTACCGCTCAACTCGGCAAACTGATTGCGGAAGTCTTGCCATTCCAACTTGCCGTTAATAGCCTGGTTTGTTAAGTTTTGGAAGGTCAGGAAGTAGCGGTTGTAATTGGCAAGCGAGGCTCGCAGTTTTGTTCCGGCGCGTTGGTCAGGCTGGGGCGTAATGGTTGGGACGGGCGTGGGCGGCGGAGTGCGGGACAACATTTCCTTGAAATCGGGTTGGGCAATCATCAAAAAAACGCCTACAGCCGCCAGCAAAAACATAATTCCCAGCAAAGTGATAGTCAGGCGCAAACCGTACAGACGGGCCTCCCGAATACCGTGTTTGCCCGCTATCAAAGCCCCGCTTTCCAGCCCCTCGCGGATTTTCGCGCCCCCCGTTGGCACCGTCGCCGGGTCTGTCTCGTAACCAGCCTCGCGTAACACGGCTACTGCTTCTTCCAGGCCGATTTTAGTCTGACGGTCTGGCTGAATTTTGCTTAAAGCCAGATTTTCAGCTTCTAGCGGCACAATCGCTAATCCAGCTGGCGTTGGGGCGTTGGGGTCGGCTATGTCCGCATCGGCTAGTTCTGTCAGAGCTTCATCGGCAGCAGTTTCGGTGTCAACTGGCACAATCGCCAGAGCAAGGGTTTTCTGGCTTTCAACCGGGGTTGCAACCACCTCCGGTTCGTCCTGGAACATTGGCACTGGTGGTTCAATTGGGGCGGGTTCGGTTTGGGCCGCGAGTTGGGCGGTCACGCTTGTTAGACCGCGCCGCGCCCGTTCGTTTTGCGGGTTAAGCTCAACCGAGCGTTGCAAACAATATTGGGCGCGTTCCAGGTTCTGGTCAAGCAGCATCCCTCCCAACCACATCCAGGCATCGCTATCGGCGGGGCTAAGGGCTACCGCCTGGCTGAACAACTGGATAGCCTGCTCTTTACTGGCACTGTCACCTTTACGGGCTAACTGTTGGGCCTGCTCGATAAGCTGGTCGCTGTGCGAAACCAGGTGGTCAGTTCCGATAGCACGCGGGTTAGCTGCCGATTTGATAGCAGCCCTAAGCTGGCTGCGTTGGGCGTTATTGGCCGCTGCTAGAGGTGAAGGCTCATCGGTACTATCAGCACCGCTATCGGCTGCACCCGCTCCCAAAGCCTGATTGATGGAAAGGCGGGCCAGTTTTGATTTTTGGTCTTGCTCGTGCATCAGCTTGTTGGGCATCTAGCTTTAAGTCCTGCCTGGAAAAAACTATTTTTGTTCGCAGTTTCACCTTTATTGTATGCTACTATACATAATAATGCAACCGCTTTCAGGCGGACTTTTTCCCTATTTTTGGGTGTAGCACGTGCTACCGACGAACTTCGCGCCCGTCATTTATACTTGTAAAATAAAAGTAACTAATGTTCAAATAAGCTGTAAGGGCGCGTCCCCGCGCCCGCTATGATACCAACCTCACCAATGTGTGGGCGCGGGGACGCGCCCCCTATAAAAAACGTACAGTTAATGAGTTTAGAATAAGCAATGGCTAGAAGGGCGTAATCCCATGTATGTAAAGTGGGTGGTGCGGCGACACAAAAACGAAGAACTGGCAAACATCAATTTCTACGATGCCTACCTGGTGCAAAGCTACAAAAACGAGGTGGGGGAGCCGCGCCAGCGTACTATTTGCTATTTGGGGAACTTGCGCCAGATTGACAACGCTTTCCCCGTAATCGAACGCGCTCTTTTTTATCTACGAATGGACGAGACTTTGCGTCGCCACCTGCCCAACTATCTACAAAACGTTGAGGAGCGGATCAAGCTGTATCAAGGAGTGGCGGCGGTGGCAGCTTTGCCTACCGCCGAAGAAATGATGCACGGCGACGAGATACATAAACGCTGGCAAGACAATTATTGGAAGGGGGTCAGCGAGGCCACCGATAACGTGCCGCCCGATGTAGCTGGGTTCTTTATGTTGCAAGAGCAAGAGATGGAGGGGGTCAGCCCTGGCGAATTGTCCGCACCAAATAATACCGTTTCGACTGAAGGCCCGCTTGACCGCATCACCATTATCGGGCGGCTCGGCTCTAAACCCACCCGATAGCATCGAAACTACCCATTATTGGAGCAATGCCACAACAGGTGCTATTTTCAAGTTTTCAAAGATTGGACAAATCCTGGGGAGTATCTATATCTTCGTGAATGGCAGGGTCAGCCACCTCAATCTCGCGCACATATTCGGGGTGAGCTTTAACTATAGCCCTGCCGCCCACATCACCTTCTAGCCGCGCCAATGCCGCGAAATGAGCGCGACCAAACAACACGGGGTTGCCACGCTTGCCACCATACATCGGGAAAATAATGGCGTTCTCGTCATTGGCTGCCTTGAATGCCGCTACCAAAGCTGCTCCGGTGGTGGGAGCGAGACGCGGTTGGTCTGCCAGAAAGAAAACAGCGGCGGCTACCTCCGGCCCTAAAGCCTGCACTCCTGCCGCCACCGAAAAACCCTGACCTGCTTGCCAGTGTGGGTTAAACACCGCTCGATAGTTCTGGTCTGCCCCTTGCGCCCAATCCCGCCCAATTGCTTCTATCTGAACGGCGGCGTTGCCCGTCACCAGGATAATTTCGTTCGCGCCCGCCGCTTGAGCGTTGGCAAGAGCGCGTTCCAAAAAAGTCGGGCCAGCCGGAGCGGGCCAGCGTTCGAGTTGTTTGGGTCGTCCGAAACGGCGGGCTGCCCCTGCCGCCAGCACAATTGCTATAATTTTAGCATCAACTTTAGAGTTCATCGTCCGCCTCTTGAGACCGAGCCACCAAAAAATCAATCAAAGCCGCGCCGCCGATTAGCCTCAATATCCGCATCGGTTCTGGCAGCGGTTGTCGCCATAACCAGGACGGTTTGAGCCAAAAACCTATGATAGCTTGCGAATAATAGCGGCCTTGCTCGTCAAGCGGCACCAGTTGATACTGCCCCTCCTGGCCCAGCCGATAAAAAGTGGCGGTATTGGTAGTAGTGTCCAGTAGCCAATACTCCGGCACGCCTCCAGCAGCATATTCCCCAAATTTATCGGTGTGGTCGCGACTAACGCTTTCCGGCGACACAATTTCCATCGCTAAATCGGCTGGCCCTTGTATGTAGCTATTGCGGAGTATCCCTAGCCGCTCTTTGCGTACAAAAATCAAGTCCGGTTCGCGCCCCGAAATACCGGGCAGGTGCATCTGAAAAGGTGGCTGGATTACTTTACCCAAATCATTGACACGGACAAAAATACGGACGATTTCATTCAGATAGCTCCCAATATCTTGATGTCTATAACTCGCTGGACTCGTCATAATAACAGCACCGTTCACCCATTCTGCTAACGTATCTTCATCGGCCCAGTCCAAAAACTCCGCGTAGCTGATTTTGGGGTTTGGCTGACTCCAACCGGGCGGCACATCACCATTGCTATTGACTACAGACAGCAAGTTGTATTGCTCGTCACCTTCTCGGTTCAAAGTAGCGGCGGCACCTGGCATATTTTTGCTAACTTCACCCATCTTTTCCTCCGTACCCTAATCGTAAGACTTGAATTTTATGAGGCGAGTTTGTAGGGGCGAAAAAGTGGCTCAAACTGTGCTGGAATGCGTCCTTTGATAAAAGTACCGTCGTCTTGCTGTTCTTTAGTTTCGATTAGCCCTTTTTGATGGAACAGAGCCACCAAATCCCCGTGTGCATAGGGGATATTCAGGCTCAAAGCTACCATATTGATGTCCAGAGCTTGCTCGATGCGTTGCAGCAGCAAGTCCATCCCGATGTCTTTTTCGGCAGAGACGGCAATGTAATCTGCTGGTAAGTCCAACTCCTGGGCAATACGCCGACTAAGGCTGGCCGCATCACTGTTATTGGCGGTCATCTCGGTAAGTTCTTGCTCGTCCAGCATCAAATCTACTTTGTTAAGGGCTACCAGACGCGGTTTGGTGGCTGCACCTAACTCCTCCAGCACCTTTTCCACTGTTTCGGACTGCTCCTGAGCATTGGGATGGGTGAAATCCAGCACGTGTACCAACAAATCGGCTTCGTTTACTTCTTCCAAAGTCGAACGGAAAGCCTCCACCAGCGTGGTGGGCAAGCGTTGAATAAAGCCTACCGTATCGGTCACTAATACTTCGCGTCCGCTGGGTAGTTTAAGCCGACGGGTAGTGGGGTCAAGGGTGGCAAACAACTTGTTTTCGGCCAACACATCAGCGTTAGAAAGCTGGTTGAGCAAGGTACTTTTACCCGCATTGGTGTAGCCAACCAACGCGACTATCGGCATCCCTTCGGCTTTGCGCCGTTGGCGATACAACTCGCGGTGGGTTTTGACGTGTTTAAGTTCCTGTTTTAAGTGGCTGACACGCGAACTGCTGCTACGGCGGTCAATTTCTAGCTGCGTTTCACCTGGCCCACGCAAACCCACGCCCATTCCGCCTGCGCTTCCCGTCGCGGCCTGACGTTCAAGGTGTGTCCACATCCTGGTCAGGCGCGGCAGACGATATTCGAGTTGAGCCAGTTCGACTTGCAAACGGCCTTCGTGGGTGCGGGCGCGACGAGCAAAAATATCTAAAATGATGCTGGTGCGATCCATCACTTTGATGTTCAGGGCTTCTTCGATTTCGCGCAAGAAACGGGGTGAAAGCTCAACATCAAAAACTACTACGTCGGCATGGGTCGCCTGACGAGTTTCGTTTATCTCTTGCAGCTTGCCCTTACCAATCAAGTGACTGGAATGGGTATTGCCGATATTTTGGTAGGTAAAACCAATTACTTCCAATCCGGCAGTTTCACAAAGCTGGGCTAATTCTTTGAGCGAGTCCTCGACCTCAAACAAGTCGCCATACCGCCCCACACCTACTAAATAAGCGCGTTCCTGGGGCGCGACGGTAGGGTGGTTGGAAGAACGGGGGTGTTTAGTGGTGTGGCCGACTTTAAGCGAGTCCAAAGCCATTTCTTCTTCGGTTTGAGCCACCGTAGCCTGGGCCTTATCAATCAGGGCCGGGTCAAGCAAATTCAATTTTGGTGCGCCGATAGCCACCTCGGTATTTTCGGCGGTTTTTTGTGTCCGGGCAAATCTGCTGGAAATAGTCGTTGCTCCCTCTTGTTCACCCGTCGGCTGTGACGGGGTAAAATTCTAACACTCTACAACGCACGCGCTGGTTGGCGATTTATCCACATTATAGCACGCCGTTTTCCCAATTATCTATAGTACAATCCGTACTATTCGCATTTCTGGCTGCGTTTTCAGTATAATATACGCAGCCAGGGCGGGCGAAGTTTCAATCGGCCAATATGTAGCTTAGTTGGTTATACTATATCACATAAGCGAGATTTGTCAAGGGGATGTATATTGGTAGGGTGTACGTCAAATTTTTTCGTAAGAACGCCAATGGATAACTCCGCTGCATCCCCGATGGTTGAAACCATCGGCCAGGCGATTCCAAACCTGATGAATCAGGTTGTTAGAACCCACTTTAGTGGGTTTGGGATTAGATAGCCGATGGTTTCAACCATCGGTACTTTAAAAAAAGAGTTTCTGAGTCTGAAATAAGTGGAACAAATCTTATGAACGAAGACAAAAGCGAAGCTGGTCACGTCCACCAAACCGTGCCAATGGCAAAGCTGGGCGTGCAGGTCGTCAAGCCACACCAGTTCGACCATAACACCCCTCAAACACCTGGTATGCAGAGGGCGGCGGCAGTTTCAAAGGCTTTGACTGGCTCGGAAGGGCTTTGGGCGGGCCAGACCGTAGTTGCGCCCGGAGTTTCCAGCGCAGTGCATCATCACGGTGAGTTGGAGACGGTGATTTACGTGGTATCGGGGAACGGCTTGATGCGTTGGGGAGATGCGCTTGAATTTGAGCAGAGCGTTGAGCCGGGCGATTTTATTTTTGTGCCACCCTACGTACCCCATCAGGAAGTCAACCCCTCCCCCGATACGCCCTCCGTGTGGGTAATTGTAAGAAATTCGCAAGAGCCAATTGTAGTCAATCTTGAACCGCTTGCTCCTGGTCAACAAGCTGCTAACGATGCAACCCACAGGTTTTAGCGTTTAGGCTGGCGCAAGAATAAGCAGAAAAAAGATTTGACCATCTGGTCGTTTTATGCTATGCTTATGGGGTGAAAAGAACGGCGAGGTTGTAGCTTCTCGCCAAACAAAAATTAACAATTTACTATCAAGAAGGCGCGAGGGTACTGGCCCGATGACCGTCTAGCAACCTGTTACTTATAATAAGGTGCTACCTCCAGCCCGGCTAGGGAAGATAGGCCCATTTTAAGTTAGCCTTTCAGCCCAATGCTGGATGGCTTTTTTATTTAGAAATACAATATAACGAGGTACAAGAAGTTGAGTTTTTGGCAAGAACTTGAAAAGCGCGTGCTAATTTTTGACGGGGCGATGGGAACACAACTGCAAGACCATCAACTAAGTGCCGAGGACTTTGGCGGAGCCGAATACGAAGGCTGTAACGAGTTTCTGGCGATTACCCGGCCCGATGTAGTGGCAGAAATTCACGCTGCCTATTTCGAGGTGGGTGCAGATGTGGTGGAAACCGACAGCTTTACGGGTAGTCGTCTCAAATTAGACGAATATAAGTTGGGCCACCGCACCCATGAAATTAACTTGGCGGCGGCCCAAATCGCCCGCCGGGTGGCAGACCGTTATACTGCTCAAAATCCGTCTCAGCCCCGTTTCGTAGCCGGGTCAATCGGGCCAACGGGCTTTTTGCCTTCTAGCGAAGACCCGACGTTGGGCAGCATTACTTTTGACCAATTGTACGAAGGTTTTTTGGAACAGGCCACCGCCTTGATTGAAGGTGGGATTGATGTGGCTTTGATTGAAACTTCGCAGGATATTTTGGAAGTCAAGGCCGCAATCTTTGGTATTCGGGAGGCGATGAAACGCACCGGGCGCAAAGTGCCAATCCAGGCCCAGGTTTCGCTCGACCTCAGTGGCCGGATGCTTTTGGGGACAGACGTAGCGGCGGTGATGACCACGCTCGAAGCTCTCAAGGTAGATATTATTGGCTTTAACTGTTCGACTGGCCCGGATTATATGCGTGAGCCGTTGCGCTACCTATCCGAACATACCAAGCTAAAAATTAGCTGTATCCCCAATGCTGGATTGCCGCTTAATACGGGCGTGGGCAAAGCGGTTTATCCGCTTACACCCGCAGGTCTGGCCGAAGCCCATTATCAGTTTGTAACCGAACTTGGCCTCAACATCGTGGGTGGTTGTTGCGGCACTACTCCGGCCCACATTGCTCAGGTAGTGGAAGCAATAGGCAACCACAGGTCGCCTCTGCAACGCGCTTATGTTAGCGTGCCGATGGTTTCGAGTGGCATCCGGGCCACGCCCCTGCATCAAGAACCCGCACCCATGCTGGTAGGCGAACGAGTCAACAGCACGGGCAGCCGCAAAATCAAGCAACTGCTGCTGGCTGATAACTATGAAGACATTATGACTATCGCTCGTGACCAGGTTGAAGGCGGAGCGCATACCCTGGACGTGCAGGTAGCTCTGACTGAACGCAACGACGAAGGTGAACAAATGCGCCGCGTGGTCAAAAAATTGGCAACCGCCATCGAAGCCCCGCTGGTGATTGACTCGACGGAAGCCAACGTGATTGATGTGGCCCTCAAAACTTATCCAGGCCGGGCCATTGTCAACTCGATTAATATGGAGCGCGGAATGGCTCGTATTGACGAGGTGATGCCGATTGTCAGCGCACACGGGGCCGCAGTGGTAGCCCTGACCATAGACGAGATAGGAATGGCCCACACCGTCGAACGCAAGCTGGAAATCGCCCGCACTATCCGCAACGTCTGCCGTGAACAATATGGCACGCCCGACGACGGTTTGATTTTCGATTTGTTGACTTTCCCGGTCACAACGGGCCAGGAAGATTTGCGCGAAGATGCCAAATGGACAATCGAGGGTATTCGTCGCCTCAAACAAGAAATGCCCGACGTTTTGACCATTTTGGGCGTGAGCAACGTTTCGTTTGGGGTCAAGCAGACGGCTCGCGCCATTCTTAACTCGGTCTTTTTGTATCAAGCGGTACAGGCCGGGCTTGACCTGGCTATCGTCAACCCTAGCCATATCACACCCTACAACGAAATTCCCGCCGACCAGCGCAAACTGTGCCAAGATTTGCTTCTTAATAGCGACGAAAACGCTCTGCCTCGTTTCATCGAATATTTTGAAGAGAACGCCACCTCCAGCAAAAAGGAAACTACCGAAGATGTGACGCTGGGTATGACGGTGGCCGAAAAAATCCACTATCAGATTTTGCACCGTAAAAAAGACGGTATCGAAGCTCTGATTGACCAGGAGGTTATCAACCGCGAGGCAGTGCCGACTCTCAACGAAGTGCTGTTACCTGCAATGAAAGAAGTGGGCGACAAGTTTGGGGCGGGCGAACTGATTTTGCCCTTCGTACTGCAAAGTGCCGAAGTCATGAAAAAAGCTGTCGCCCAACTCGAAAAATACCTCGAAAAAAAGGAAGGCTACACAAAGGGCAAAGTGGTGCTGGCGACGGTTTTTGGCGACGTACACGACATCGGCAAGAGTCTGGTAAACACCATTTTAACTAATAACGGCTACACCGTTTACGATTTGGGTAAACAAGTTCCCGTCAACATTATTATTGACAAAGCGGTGGAGGTGGGTGCAACGGCCATTGGTTTGTCGGCCTTGCTGGTCAGCACTTCCAAACAGATGCCACTTTGCGTCAAGGAGTTGCAACGCCAGGGTTTAGATTTCCCGGTGCTGATTGGCGGAGCGGCCATTAATCGGCCCTATGGCTACCGGGCTGGATTTATTGATGGCAACCCTGATGCGGCCTACCTGCCCGGTGTCTATTATTGTAAAGACGCTTTTGAAGGGCTGGACACGATGGACAAATTGACCGACCCTGCCCGCGCCGCTGATTACAAAGTCAAAGTGGTGAGCGAGGGCCGGACATATCTAACCAACCAAAGCGAACGCGCCGAAAAAATAGCCGCGTCCTCGGCCCGCATCGCCGCCGAAACCGCCTTGCGCGTGGCCGCTATCGGAGGGAAACGGCCCAGCGGCGTGCCAGATGTGGAAAAATTGCCCAACCCGCCGTTTTGGGGCTGGCGTACTTTGCCAGACCTCGCGCTGGACGATTTGTTGCCTCTGGTTGATTACAACACCCTTTACCGTTTGCATTGGGGCGCGGGCAGCGACAAAAAGCGCGGCGCGGGTAGTTATGAGAAAATCGTCAAAGAGACCTTTGAGCCAGTCTTAGAACGACTGATAGCCGAAGCCCGCCGCGACGGTTTCTTGCGGCCCAAAGCAATTTACGGCTACTTCCCATGTATCGCCGAAGGCAACGACGTAGTTATCCTTGACCCTGCCGATTTGAGACGTGAAATCAATCGCTTCGCTTTCCCGCGTCAGCCCGGCGGCGAAAGTTTGTGTTTGTCCGACTATTTCAGCCAGGAGTTGCGCGACGGTAAGCCGGACGTAATTGGTTTGCAGGTGGTGACTGCCGGGCGCGAAGTCAGTGCCTACACCCAAAAGCTGCAAGAAGCGGGCGACTACAGCCAGGTATTATTTGTACACGGTCTCGCCAGCAGTTTGGCCGAAGCCGCCGCCGAGTATATCCAGCAACTTGAACGGCACGAACTGGGTATCGGAGCGGAACAGGGCAAACGCTATAGTTGGGGCTATCCGGCCTGTCCCGACCTGGAAGACCAGGTAAAATTGTTCCAGTTGATGCCTGTCACGTCCGAAATTGGGGTAGAAATAACCGAAGCCTATCAGCTAGACCCGGAGCAATCTACCGCCGCGTTGGTGGTACATCACCCCGCCGCCAAATACTATTCAACTATAGACCGCGAGGCTTTGGCTGGCATCCGGTAAATTTTAGTAGCCAACGGTTCACCTGTACCCGGCACGGATGAACCGTTGGCATTCTTTTGAATAAGATATGTCCGTTTCCCCAAACTCCTGCGTTATATAAAGTAGCAGCAATTATCAAAGGCTTGATAGATTTTTTGGAGAAGTTTTGATGCAGGAGAGCTTTATAGCCGTTATCAGTCCGGGGTCACATTTGAGCCAGGAGGAAGTGCGTCTTGTCCAGGCCGCCCGCGTTGACCCGGCGGCTTTCGATATACTTTACCAACGCTATCTTACCCCGGTCTACCGCTACTTATGTCTGCATACTTATAGCGACGAAGATGCTTCGGACTTGACCCAACAAGTTTTTCTCCAGGCTCTCCAGGCGTTGCCCAAATATAAGGAACGCCAGCTACCTTTCGCCGCCTGGCTTTTCCGTATCGCTCACAATCTAGCCGTTGATCATTTTCGCCGTCGCCGCCAGACTCTGTCTTGGGATTGGCTGCCCGAAGCCCTACACCCCTTTGCCGAAACTGACGACCCTGAAGCCGTAATTTTGGAACGAGAATTGGAACGGGAAAAGTTGGTGCGGCTGCGCTTACTTTTCGACAAACTTAGCTCCGACAAACAGGAACTTTTGGCTCTGCGTTTTGCCGTCGGCTTTACGGCCCGCGAAATCGCCGTCGTGGTAGGCAAACGCGAAGAAGCCGTCCAGAAACAACTACGCCGCATTTTAGAAACTTTGCGCCAACAGTGGAAGGAACAGGCTAGATGAACGGTAAAACTTCGTTGCGAACCAAATATCCCGACCTGCTGCCACTCCAGCCCGATTATGAACTCGAACGGCTGATTGAGAATTTCGACCAATTGTGTAATCACAAACAACCTCCCCCTGTGCTGGCTAACTTTGACGTAGTGCATAGTTTTCAGGCACGCCAGGCCGAAAGCGTGGTAATGAAGCCCCGTGGACAACAAATATTAAGTGGCCTGATGCGGAAATCGTCTTTACGCCGCCACCGCTTTGCCCTCTGGCAACGGCTACTTTTTGGTGCGCTAGGATTTAGCCTGGTGCTATTTATTTTTGTACACGAAATGCGGCATTATGATGGAGTCGAGGGAGTTTATGAGGCCAAACCAGTTTGTAAAGCAGCCCCTTATAACCCTGTCGTCTGTAACGGTAAGGGTGCAGGTTACGATGGTCAACCATTGCAAAACATTACCTTGAACCAAAAAGATACTGTCAACGGTAGTACAGTAGTGTTGCAAAAAGTGGTGCTAACTTCTGACTACACCATTTTTTATTTGCAAGGTTTAGAAGGTGAGTCTGGTTACGAACTGAAAGCGGGCAATTTTTATGAGGATAGTAGTAATCCTGTTGGTTCAACGGCTGCCAGTCCCCAACCAGAAATTGTCACTACTATAGACGGTCAAACTTTGTTCACTATAAATACCTCTTTGATAAATGAAGGCGGCGAATGGACTTTGATTGTCAAGTCCCGGCCAGCGAATAATAATTTCAACAAGGCCGTTCCTGGCGTGGGCGGCCCCTGGATTTTCCGCTTTACCATGCCGTCTGTTCTGCTTGTGCCACCCGCACTGCCCAACAAACCAGCCGACCTGCTTTCACCTCCACCTTTCTATACACCCGCCCAACCGGGGCAACCTACTCCCACGATGATTATGAATACCGGGAAGAAATAGCGTCTGGCCCGCTCAGGTAGCAAGGCTTCCCCACCTTTGATGGTAACTGTTCAGAATTACCCCTAGCTTGCAGGGGCGCGGGGACGCGCTGCCTACAAAAGATATTGGCTTCAATTCGTTTACCTCTTATTAAATTGTGGCACAGTTTTGGCAAGGGTAGTATAATATTGGCAAATATAGGCGTTGATTGGCGCAATTTCGGTTTGTCAACGAACTGCCCTAGAAATAATGAAAGAGGTTTTAAGCAACTGATGGCCCAAATAACCCGGTGTATTGATATTGACCTACCACCTCAACAGGTGTTTGATTATGTGGCAGACTTTCATAATAGCCTAAAATATATGCCCAACTTTACCAAGTTTGAGGCCCAGGGGTCGGTACAACGTGGGCTGGGCGCACAAGCTGAAGCGCAAGGCCACTTTTTGGGTGTGACTATCAAAACTGTTTTGGAAATCACCGAGTTTGAGGAAGGCCAGCGACTGGTGTCGCGCTCTACGCAGGGTGTCAAAAGCGTGTCAATTTGGGAATTTAGACCTTTGCCCACTGGCGGCACCGAGATTAGTTTTACCAGCGAGTATTCGATGCCGGGCCGGATGCTAGGCTGGATGCTGGACAAAATGCTGGTAGAAAAAGACGTGGAAAAAACCCTGGTGCAAACGCTGGTCAATCTCAAAAAGGTGCTGGAAAACAAGCCAAACCTGCGCGTTGCCAGCCATAGCAGCTGGTAAGGCTCATAATGGCAGAAGCCCCATCAGCCATAGTGATAAGAGCAGCCCGTGACGATAAAGCAGACCTGGAGGCGGCCAGAGCTTTGCTTCAGGAAACTTTCGACTTTCACGCCCAGGTTGCCCCCCATCAGCCCAGCCTCCAATTCCGGCCTGCCGCCCAAACTTCCTACCTGGAAGACTGCCTAAGCTCTATCCAACAAGCGGCAAAAGGAGTCGCCCCTAATGAGCAAGCTTTCCTGGCTTATCAGACCGAAAACCGCTTGTTTGGCATGAAGGCAGTGGAAAAACCTGTCGGGCTGCTAATGGTGCGGATACAACGCGATTACTACTACGCGACGGAATTTTACGGCTACGTCGAGCAGCTAATCGTCTCCGCGAAGGCCCGTAATCTGGGTATTGGCCCCCAACTGTTGGACGCGGCCTGCGCCTGGCTGCTTTCCCGCCAGATACATACCGCCACCCTCAAAGTCTATGGCCCCAACCTGGACGCGCTGCGTTTCTACCAACGCGAAGGTTTTGAGCCGCTCCGTCATGAACTGGTCAAACATTTTTAGCCATCAGTCGTCAGTTAGCAGTTGTCAGTCAAAACCTCTCAAATAATCTTTAGCTGGTCAGGCGCGGCCAACATAAATCGTTTCGACCAGGATACCGTGCAGATCGTCCCGGTCAAAAATGTAGTGAGGGCTGTGCCTATCCAGTAATTGAGCCAGGCTTTGGGTATCTGAAGCTGTTATCAAATTCTGGCCGTCTTGATTTTTAGGTTCGCGGCTCAGGTTGGTTTCTAAATATTCCTTTTGGTAGGTTTCCAGCGGGGCTGTAAATTCGTGCAAAAAGCTTTTTGGTGCGACTTGTGACAGACCGGCTTCTCTTAACATCTGACTCCAGCCAAATGGGTAGGTTATCACGCCGGGCAAAGAAGCCCGCCAGTTAGCAAACCACTGTGACCATGCAACCTGTAACCGTCTTTCCAGAGCGGGTTCGCCAATACCCAGGTCGAAAGGCAGGAATTGCACAGGTAGCCCCCCCTCTCGGATCACTACCCGTCCCCCTGGACGCGCCACCCGGCGTAACTCGCGCACTCCCGCCAACTGGTCGGGCAGGCCGTGAACGACTCGACTGCACCAAACCAGGTCGAATGATGCGTCCTCCAAAGGCAAGCTCAACACGTCGCCTTCCTGAAATTTTATTCGCTCGGCCAGGTCTGTACCAATTACCTCGGCCCTGTTAAACTCTAACAGCTGGGGATTAGTGTCCAACCCGACTACGAGGCCACCTGGTCCAACCGCCTCCGCTAGAAGTCTGGTCATGCCGCCGCCTCCACATCCGGCATCCAGCACTCGACTACCCGGCGCAAGGTTCAGCCACTCGACGATTTGCCGATCTAACGACTCGAAAAAGCGGTCAGATATTTTTAGACTTTCCGGCTGCATAGTCGTGTGTTTATGGTTGTGCGGGTCGGCCTGATTTAGCTCGTTTAGAGCTGAATGTTCATGGCTCATAATAGTCGTCACCTTTCTCGTGTTCATATTATATTTTACTGGGCAAAATAGCTTTCTATAAGGTCAGTATTTAGACCCGCCGCCGCTTTACTACCACTGGCAGCCGCAACCACCAGTTGCGCTCCCATAATAGTAGAGGTGTCACCAGCGGCATACACTCCTTTGATATTGGTTCGACCCAGATCATCAATGGCGATACCGCCCATAGTATTAACTTCGCAACCCAGGTCTTGGCCGATTGTGGTGGACTGCTTCCATTGTACTCCCACAAGGCCACCTGTCCGCTTAATATCTTGATGATGCTCAAATACGATGCGCTCCAACTGCCCAGCCTGTCCGACTAAAGCAGTAATCTTCTCCTCAACCAGACCTATACCGTATTTAAGGAAAAATGCCTTTTGCTCCTCATTTAAGCCCCGCTTACCATTGGTACAAACCACTATATCGTGACTCCAGTTGTATAACACTTTCGCCACGTGGAAGGCAATCACCTGGTTCTCGGCAATGATAACCAGGGGCTTGTCTCGCATCTCCCAGCCATCACAATAGGGGCAGTTAAACAAACTTTTCCCGTAATAGTCATAAATGCCATCAACGGTAGGCAGTGTTTCCTGCAAACCCGTCGCCAGCATAATATTAGCCGCTTCAAACCGCTCACCACTGTCGGCTACCAACTCGAAAATCGCTTCTTGTTTTGTCACCGTCTCGATCCGCGCAGAGTGCATTTCAACCGAAGGATACCTACGAAGCTCCTGTTGACCAATCGCCCTAAACTCACTCGGACTGATGCCGTCACGGGTAATAAACCCATGTGAGTGTAGAGTAACGGCATTGCGCGGTTTATTGTCGTCAAACAAAATCACACTACGCCTGGCTCGACCTAGCACCAGGGCCGCATTCATACCAGCCGGGCCGCCCCCGATAATGGCACAATCATATATCATCGTTTGTTTCCTGTCTTACGATAGACATTATAGACCTATAATGTCCATAATCCTCATAAAAATTAGCTAAAATTAGTCTTGATAGTTGCCAGGCCAGCTTCATCTATCTGTTGCACTAGCTCAATCAGCTTTTTTTGCTCTAAATATCGTTCTATAACTCTTTCACTGTCAGCCATCGTTTGGTGTATCAAGCAGTGAGGGCCGGTATGCTTGAGACCACAGCTAAACAATGAACCAGTTCCTTCAATCGCCTGGATAACTTTGAGAAAAGAAATCTCTTCCTTCGGCCCTAGCAATTTATAGCCGCCATTGACCCCGGTAGTGGACTCAATGAGGCCAGCCTTAACCAGTTTGCTCAGAACTTTAGACAGATAAGTTGGAGAAATTTTTTGCATTTGGGCCATAGACTGTACTCCAATAGCTGCTGCTTCTGGAGCAAGCATTAAATGTAGCATCGTATGTAAGGCATAATTTGTAGCCTTTGAATACTTCAATCCTTTTCCCTCTTTTGTATTATGGACTAAATGTATCCAGAAGTCAAGTAAAATCGGAAATCAGGTAGGGCATTGCAAGGTCGGCACTTGGTGGTACATTGCCCGGGTACCCCCTGGGTGTGGTTGCCGTCAATGGACTTAACTTTGGTGGTACATTGCGCGGGTACCCCTGGGTGTGGTTGCCGTTAATGGATTGTTCGGTCAAATATTTGGGCCGCTTCGATGGTGCGGGCCGCGCGTAAAATGACGCTTTCGTGCCAGGGTGGAGCGGCCATCTGCAACCCTAACGGCAAGTTGCCCGCACCTAAACCTACTGGCACAGTGATGGCGGGCCAGCCTAGCAAATTGAACGGGGCGGTATAAGTAGTGGTGGCCCACACGCCCAATTTGGGGGCAGTAGCGGGCATGGTAGGTGTAGTGATTATATCAACTCGTTCCATCAGTTGATTGAAATGTTGACGCAGAGCCGTTCGCATCTGTTGGGCCTGGGTGAAAATGTGGGGGCCATAAGCGTAACCTGCCACCACCCGTTGTCGCATAAATTCGCCGTAATCCGCCAGTCGTTCGCGCAGGTAACGGTCATGAAAAGCGATGGCTTCCAGGGATAAAATTGTGCCGTTGACGTTGCGGGCCTGGGCCATTTGGGGCAAATCTAGTTCGACCAATTCCGCTCCGGCCTGTTCCAAAACCGCCAAACCTTTGTGCCACGCCTCAAACACTTCGGGCGTGCCTGGGTCATCATAACCGCCGTTGCGTACCACACCTACCCGTAAGCCTTTGACCCCCGCTTCTAAATCAGCAGGTATAACAAAATCGCTGTTGGGCCGGGTGCGTATATCTTGTGGGTCATAGCCAGCCAACACCTCCAACATTACGGCGGCATCCCGTACCGTGCGGGTCATTGGCCCTAGATGGTCACACGACCAGGATAGCATTACTCCACCGTGCAAACTGGTACGTCCGTGTGTCGGTTTGAGGCCAACTAAGCCGCATTGCGCCGCAGGTATGCGAATTGAGCCGCCCGTATCCGTCCCTATCGCCCCCCACACCAGGCCATCCGCCACCGCCGCCCCTGAACCACTACTCGAACCGCCCGTATCGTGTTCCAAATTCCAGGGATTGCGCGTCGGGCCATAGTGGGCATTGTTTGAACCAGGCGAATAAGCAAATTCCGACATTCGGGTTTTGCCTACAATCACCGCTCCAGCCCGATGCAGCTTGCTCACGGCGGTAGCATCGAAATCGGTCATCCAGTCTGCCAAAATTTTAGAGCCAGCTGTAGTGTATGTTCCAGCCATCGCCAGTAAATCCTTGACCGCGACGGGTACACCGTGTAACGGCCCGCGATAGTTGTCGTGCATAATTTCGTGTTCGGCCTGCCGCGCCGCCGTCAACGCTCGTTCGATGGTAACAGTCTGGAAGGCGTTCAAAACCGCGTCGCGTTCCGCCAGCCGCACTAAGGTGTGTTCGGTCAATTCGACGGGCGAAAGTTGCCGCGTCCGCAATAATTCGGCTACGTCGGTCAGAGCAGCGTAGCGCAGTTCATCAAGTGAAGTTGGCTTGGAAACATCTGCTACTTGCTTGGTGGCCTTTTCAGCCCCAGCTGTTGGCACGGAAGTTTGGTCAACGGCTGGGGTCACATCCCACTCTTTTAGATAGTCGGGCAAAGTATCGTTGGGGCTATCGGCGGCTTGCTGTTCAAAAGCCACCACACTATCCAAAAAGTGCTTGTCTTGCAAGCCTTGAACGTCTGCTGCGCTGAGATGGATTCCAGCTACCCGCAGATTATTTTGCAAACGTTCTAGCACCTGGGCAATCTCAATTTGTGCGCTCATCTTTTTCCTATCAATTTTTATGGGCTTGTTGGTCTTCACAACCCGGCGGGCCGTGACAATACCCTTAGCAAGCGAAAGTCCTACTTATAAGAGGCTAAACATTTAGCTGGGGGCGGCTGCGTGCTACAATTGTTTTAAGGTCAAGACCCGCAGGCAATGTTCCAAAGGCGCGTCCCCAATCTCCGCCGAGGCGTGAAGCTACAAACGCTTCGGACACGGCTTGAGGCGCATATTTTATTATCAAAGCTCCCTGCATCACCAATGCCATTTGCTCCACAATCCGGCGGGCGCGTTCCTCTAGCTGTTCCGGTTGCGCTAGTTGATTTTTGAGGTGGGCTACTGCCTTGTCCAGGTGTTTATCCATACCGCCCGCAAGCGTGGCTATTTCCCCAAAGTAAGCTTCCACCGCCTCCGGTTCTTTTTGCATCGCCCGCAACACGTCCAGACAATTAATATTGCCGCTGCCTTCCCACACCGAGTTTAGGGGAGCTTCACGGTAGAGGCGAGGCATAATGCTTTCTTCGACATAACCGTTGCCGCCTAAACATTCCAAAGCTTCGGCGGTGTGGGCCGGAGCGCGTTTCGTGACCCAATATTTGGCGATAGCCGTGCCGAGCCGTTTGAGCCGCGCTTCGTGTTCATTTGTAGCAGCCCGGTCACACGCCCCCGCCAGCCGCAAGCCCCAAATTGTCGCCGCTTCTGACTCAAGAGCTAAATCTGCCAACACGTTTTGCATCAAGGGCTGGTCAATCAGCTTGCGGCCAAAAGTTCGGCGATAGGCGGCGTGATGGGTAGCTTGAGACACCGCCTGCCGCATCAAAGCCGAGCTTCCCAAAATGCAATCCAGCCGGGTGTAATTGACCATTTCTATAATAGTAGCTACGCCGCGCCCTTCCTGGCCCACCAGCATAGCCCAGGCGTTATCGAACTCGACTTCGCTGGAAGCGTTGGAACGATTGCCCAACTTGTCTTTGAGGCGTTGAATGGCGAAACGGTTGCGCGTACCGTCCGGCAAAATACGCGGCAGCAAGAAGCAGGAAAGTCCGGCTTTAGCGTGGTTGGAGGCGGTAGTTTGAGCCAACACCAGAAAAACGTCGCACATAGGGGCAGAGCAGAACCATTTGTGGCCCGTCAGCAGATACTCGCCGCCGCCGCCATTGGTCGGTAGGGCGTAGGTAGTATTGGCCCGCACGTCCGAGCCACCTTGTTTTTCAGTCATTGCCATACCACATAGCGCACTGGTTTTAGGCGTGGCAGGGTTGAGAGCGGGATTATAGTCCAGCGAGGTCAAGCGTGTTTCCCAGGCGCGGGCGACGGAACTTTGCAACTGGTTATGGATAACAGGAATAGCTGCGTAGGTCATCGAAATAGGACAGCCTTGACCACCCTCGACCTGCGACCATAAATACATCGCGGCGGCACGGGCCACGTGTGCGCCAGGCCGAGGTTCGCGCCAGGGTGAAGCATGAATACCATAACTGACAGCGGTTTCCAGCAAGCGATGCCAGGACGGATGAAAATCTATTTCGTCCAGGCGATGGCCGAAGCGGTCATGGGTTTGCAGTACCGGGGTGTATTTATTAGCCTCAAAGCCCCACCGGATAGCCTCCGCAGTACCAGCCAGCGTTCCCAACTGGTGTAGAGAGGTCGTGGCCCAGCCAGCGTCCTCGCGTTTGACGGCTTCGCTCAGGGCCGCGTCCTGCTCAAAAAGGTCGTAGTTCTCAAGCGGCGGTGGCTGATTTTCTACTTGATGGGTTGCGTGGTGGTCGGCGGCAGATTGCGTGTTATAAAGTAAGCTAGTCATATTTCTCCTTGCTGCTGGTTATCAATAGGCCAGAAAGGGTAATTTCTCGTAACTATTCAGCTTTGCCCTTCGCCTTTAGGCGGCGCGTCTCCGCACCCACAATGCCGCCAGGGTTTCGTACCTTGTAGGCGCGGGGACGCGCCGCCTAAAGGGTGATTGGTTTCAAGTGGTTTAGCCCTTTTTCAGGCGGTGACTAGGGCTTCAGCCTTTTGTAGCTGCTGGATGATTTGCCTGACTACGTCCTGGTCTTCGATCAGCTTGGTGTAATCGCTGAAATCAAGCGCGTTGACGATGCCGCCGTAACGTTGACGCATCTTTTCGACCACGCTATCATAGGGGGCAACGACAGCAAACTCCTCGACCATTTCCTGGGTAATCAGCTTGGGCATTTCTTCCCATTTGCCTTGTACGCTCAGTGCGTGCAACTGCTGGCCGACTTCTTGCCAGCCGTGATATTCTAATACGTTTTGATAGGTACGGGTTGAGCCGTAAAACGAGACCAGTCGTTTGACCTGTTCCAGATTGCGCTCGACAGCCGACCAATCCTGGCCCGTCGCCAGGAAGCCCCCGCCCCAAATTTCAAATTGGGCGCGAGTGCGGCCTGATTTCTCCAGCCCCTTTTCAATCGCCGGAAGTAGCACGGCTTTGGTATAGCCCATAGTGTTGAAGCCGTGTAGCTTGATACCATCAGCCACTTCTCCAGCAACACGGGCGTTGCCTTCATTGACCGCCGCCAGATGCACCGGAATATAGGGGTGTTCTATCGGGCCAGGGTTAAAGGTGGGGTTAATCAAGGTGAACTGATAATGTTCGCCGCTATACTTGGGCGGGGTATTGTTCTGGAAGGTATCCCAAATCGCCCGTAGCGTTTCGATGTATTCTTTGATGCGGGGCGCAGGGGCAGTCCAGGGAACGCTAAATCGCCGCTCATTGTGGCCCTTGACCTGCGTTCCTAACCCCAAAATAAAGCGGCCTTTGGAAAAACGCTGCAAATCCCAACTCATCATGGCTGTAATCATAGGACTGCGCGGAAAAGCGATTGCTACCGATGTGCCTAAGCTTAGGCGGTGGGTGTGTTCTGCCGCCAACACCAGGGGCAAAAAGGGGTCGTGCGAGGTCTCGGAAGCGTGAATACCATCATAGCCCATTTCTTCGGCGGCTGCGGCGGCTTTGGCAACAGTGTCCAATTGCGGCGCGTAGAATCCGGTTTCGACTTTGAAGCCCATCTTTTTTCCTTTCTTTTAAAATTACAGGTTTGATGCGTCAATTATATAACATAATGACAATGGTATGAGCTTGAACAGTTACCCTCTTTCTAATTTTCTCCGTGAACTCCGTGTCTCCGTGGTGAAAATCCCTCAATCTTTGATGTAGTCATTGCGGAGACCGAGCGTTTCGGGGACGTGCAGCCGCAACATTAGCTGGTTGACATCGGCGGGGATTTGGGCGCGGGTGTAGTATGACACCGCAATCATAGTCAGGAAACTGAGCGGGACCGACCAGATGGCGGGTTGGGCCAGAAGCGTGGCTACGAGGGGGTCAACACCACTCACGATACCGCCACTACCGAAAGCTGCCCCAGTTTCACCTAGCAGCATGGTCATGATGATTGCCAGCGATGCCAGTGCGCCGCCTACTATCACGCCCGATGTGGCCCCTATTTTGGTCAGGCCGCGCCACCACGTCCCTAGTACCAGCAGGGGAAAGAAGCTGCTGGCGGCGATAGCGAAGGCCCAACCTACCAGCATATTGATGTCGAATTTGTCTATCACTAAGCCAGCCAGGACTGCCGCCGTTCCACCCAGAACTGCCGAGATTTGGAAGGCGCGACGACGTTGACGACTGCTGGCGGTGGGCCGTAAGGTTTTACCGTAGATGTCATGGGCCAACGCTCCCGCCACGGAAATTAAAAGCCCGCTAAAGGTGGACATAAAGGCTGCAAACGCCCCTGCTGCCGTAATCGCTTTCAGCACCTGCCCGCCCCAACCTCCCACGTGTGCGGGCAAATTTAGGACGACAGTATCTGTAGTGCCATTCGCGTAAAGTTCGGGTACGGTGTCGCGGCCCAACACGCCGAAGATGGGCGGGAAGACATAGAAGATGCCAATTAAGCCCAGCACTAAAAGGGTGGTGTGACGGGCGGCTTTGCCATCTTTGTTGGTGTAAAAACGTACCAGGATATGCGGCAATCCGGCAGCCCCGAAAATGATGGCGATGATAAGTGAGTAGGTGTAGAGCAGCGACAAAAGCGGGTTGGAGGCACGGTTGCCCGTGAGCGGGCCAAAAGCGTGCGCCCACAAATCGCCGGACGGAGCATTAGGGACGGGCTGACCTGCGGCGAAAGTCAGGCTTTGAGCTTCTAGGATGGTTATTTCGCCAGGCGTGATGGTGAGGCTCTGACCGGGAGTGAGCCTAATTTCGTGTTTATCAATTTTGACCAAACCCCCAGTTATCGTGCTAAAGATGGTGGGGGCGTTGAATTGCAGGCTGGCTTGCGCGGCGTAGGTGATACTGGTGGTTTGGGCGAAGGTGGGAACATTGCTGTTGTCGCTGTTGTTTTGCAAATGGCTGCCGTAGTTGCCCAATAGCGATAATAGGACGAAGGCCGGGACGCTGATGGCAAATAGTTTGAGCCAGAACTGGAAGGATTGGACAAAGGTAATGCCTTTCATACCGCCCAACGCTACGTTGAGGGTAACGACCAGACCCACTACGACCACACCCACAAAATACGGTACGTGCAGGACAGCTTGCAGGGTTACACCCGCGCCTTTCATTTGGGGTAGCATATAAAAGAAACCGATCAGCATTACGAAGATGACGGCAATTTTGCGGAAACCGGCACTATTGAAGCGGCCTTCGGCGTAATCGGGGACGGTGTAAGCTCCAAAGCGGCGCAGAGGGGCAGCGATAAACAGCAGTAGAAATAGGTAGCCTGTAGCATAGCCCACAGGATACCAGAGTACATCCGCTCCGAACTTCATAACCATTCCCGCCACGCCCATAAAAGAAGCCGCGCTCAGGTATTCGCCACTGATAGCCGAGGCGTTTAGGAGCGGGCCAACCGTGCGGCTGGCTACGTAAAAGTCGGAGGTGGTGCGGGTCAGGCGTAGGGCCAGCAAACCGAGCGTCCCACTCGCCACTACTGTCCCTACAATTGCTACTATTGAGAGCCAATCTATGTCCAAACGACACCTTCCAGACCAATTCTTCCGAGGCATCGGCTGACGGAGCCGTTGCGCGTCCAACAAATGCCGCTGGGTTTTGTGGGACATTGCTCCGCCAATGCTGGTTGCTTTCGATACCAGGGCGGGCTTTCAACAAATGCCCCTGGGTTTTGTGGGACATTGCTCCGCCAGTGGACTGTACCGAACGGAACAATGTCCCGCGAAACCAGCGCGTCAAAAGCTATGGCCCAGTCGCATAGACCGTTCCTTCGCGGCGCGGGTCAGCCGCACCTTGACGTGAACCGTCCGGTAGCCACAAGATGGCCTGGACTGAACCAATTGCCCCTGGATTGGTAGCGAATTTATGGCCGCGTCCGGTCAGGTTATCGCGCACCGCTTTGGGGATACCAGCTTCCCAACTTACCCCGCCCGTGTAGCTGGAACTAAAGATACGCGGAGCTTCAATAGCCTGCTGGATCGGCATTTTGAACTCAACTACGTTCAATAGTACCTGCGTGACCGACAGAATAATAGTCGCGCCGCCCGGCGAACCCAGGATTAGGAAAGGCTTGTTGTCTTTGAGGACGACGGTGGGGGTCATACTGCTACGCGGCTTTTTGCCTGGCTGCACATCGTTGACCGTCCCCGGTGTGAAGTCAAAGTCGGTCATCTCGTTATTCATCATCACGCCGTAGCCCGGCACCATCATACCCGAACCAAAACCCTGCTCAATAGTGGAAGTGTAAGTGACGGAGTTGCCATCTTTATCCGCCACCGTAAAGTGGGTGGTGTAGATGCCGATTTCGTCCCCCGAAGCCCCCAGGGTCGAAATACTGCCCGAAGTTTTCGGTTCGTAGTCGAAGGGGTTGCCCGGCTGGACGTTAGTATTGGTTTGGGCCGCGTTTATCAACACCCGGCGCGTGTTCAGGTAAGTGGGGTCAAGGAAGCCGATTTTAGGCACTTTCACAAACACATCATCGCCCAGGTATTTGTTACGGTCTGCGAAAGCCAGATGCGAAGCTTCTATTAACAAGTGTAAAGCGTCGGCACTGTTCTGGCCCATAGATTTGAGGTCGTAGGGTTCGAGCAGTTTCAAGATTTGCAACATAGTCAGACCGCCCGACGAAGGCAGGGGCATCGAAACAATATCGTAACCTTTGTAGCTGCCCGTGACTGGTATAGGTGTGCGGACATCATACTTCTTGAGGTCATCAATGGTCATCGAACCGTTACGGGCCTGCACCATTTTGACAAAAGCCTGGGAGAAATCGGTATCGCCATAAAGGTAGCCAGGGCCGTTGAGCGAGATAGCCTGTAGAGTTTTAGCCAGGTCGGGCTGTTTGAGGGTCGCCCCTTCTTGCAAAGGAATACCGTTGGGCAAAAACACATCGGCGGCGGTATTGCCTCCGGTGCGGTTAGACAGATGTTTTTGCGCCCCGGAGATATTTTGGGCTAAGTTAAAATTGACCACGAAACCGTCGCGGGCATAACCGATGGCGGCTTGCATAGTCTGGCCCAGGCTCATCGTCCCATAGTTGCTAACGGCGGTAGCCACGCCTCTGAGAGTGCCAGGGACACCCACCGCCATCCCAGTTTGTACCGCATCGTCAAAAGCTAACGGTTTACCGTCTGAACCCAAAAACATGGTTTGTTTAGCCCCGGCGGGTGCGCTTTCACGACTATCAATGATTTTGACCGTGCCATCTTTGAGCCGAATCACCATAAAGCCGCCCCCGCCAATACCCGAAAATTGCGGTTCAACGACGTTGAGGGCGAACTGCACGGCTGCCGCCGCGTCAATGGCGTTGCCACCAGCCGCCAACACATCCAGGCCCGCTTTGGTCGCCAATGGTTGTGAGGTGCTGACTACGCCGCCGTTTTTGGTGGTAACGGTGTTATAGGAAATAGGGGCAGATTTGTACCGCCAGCGATAGTAATGTTGTCCGGTGTTACCCATTTCCACCTGATAGGCGGCGGGGTTGGACGGGGTGTAGGTGACGACGCGCCGCTCAAAAGCCTGCACCAACACGTCCTGAATTTGCCCGGCTACTTTGGTTTTGACCCAAAGTGGCTCAGTCAGCGGGAAACCAACTAGCGAACTGGAGTCCATAATCGGCCCAACGACGGGTTGGCCGTTTACAATAATCGGGCCTTGTTGG
This sequence comes from Chloroflexia bacterium, assembly GCA_038207455.1. Classification (GTDB taxonomy): domain Bacteria; phylum Chloroflexota; class Chloroflexia; order Chloroheliales; family Chloroheliaceae; genus JBBQZT01. Next base: position 24,155 of record JBBQZT010000018.1, on the reverse strand, counting down.
GCAAAGAAATCGTTAAAAACTTTGGGGACGTTGTGACCCAAATTGGGGTTGTAGGCGTTGAGAGTGACGTTATACTTTATCAGAGTTGGGTCGCTGCCCGTCGTACCGTCCTGCGTCAGAGTTTCCTGCACGGTGGCCCCGTTGCGTTGAGCCACCCGGTTGTCGTTGTTGAGCGAAGCGAAGTTGCTAAAGCTGGCATAGGTGGGCGCAGTGGGGTTCACGTCCAAAGGGTCGCCCGCTATGGCTACGTCCGAGGCCGAGCTGGTAAAACGGTAGCTGCTATCGCCAAGCTGTACCGCGCCGCTAATCATTTCTTTGGTCAGCAACCCGTTGGTGAGGTAGCCGCCCGTTGTGGGGTCAGCATCGGGATTGGTCAGTTCCTGGCGGCCCTTGTCGTAATAAACCACGAAACGATAGCTGCCCGCCGCCTCTTTGTACGGCTCTTGAAGTTTGCGTACCTGGATTGGCCCCCACAAAAGGCTGCGCGAGGTTGCGCCAGTCAAAACGGGCAAATCGCTCCGATACCACAAATTTTGAAAGGCGGTATCCCCAAAGCCAGTGTTGGCAGCCTCGGCACTTGAGGCGGGCCACGCTACCAACGAAACCAGCAGAGCCAGCACCAACCAACTGGCGGCAATGGTCTGAAGACGCTGTACCCGCATTTTGTTTCCGAATTTCCTTCTAAGCAAGTTTTTTCTCCTCTGTGTTTGCAAAAGCTACGTGAGGTCGTACTGCTATCCGGTGTTACTATGGCGCATTATAAGCAAGCCGCCACTTTTTTTCAAATCGCACCGTTGGAAATAGTTGTCAGTTAAGGCCACACTTACACTCGGCTACTGACTGACCACTGACTGTTGGCTGATAACTGATAGGTGCTTGGTGGGACATTGCTCCCAAACCATCGGCTGGCGGAGCAGCCTCCAACAAGGGCGATTGGTGGGACATTGCTCCCAAACCATCGGCTGGCGGAGCAGCTTCAACAAGGGCGATTTGTGGGACATTGCTCCCAAACTATCGGCTGGCGGAGCAGCTTCAACAAGGGTGATTTGTGGGACATTGCTCCGCCAATGGACTGTGACGAATCCATCGGAGTATTAAAAACAGGACTTGTCGAATGGGGTAATAATTTGCTAAACTAGCGATATGAAAACGTCACGCGCCCGTACTATTTTAATCCTGATTTTTGTTACCTACCTTTTTGCCAATCAAACGGCGGTGGGCTGGCTTTATGTAATTGACGGTTTGTTGATTGCACTTTACATAATCTCGTACTTCTGGCCGCGCCGCATGGTCAAACATTTGACCGCCCGGCGTAGTTTTGCGGTTTTTGCTAACTCCGAAGACAGCGAGGTTGAGCCGACTCCAGTTGCCCCAGCCGTCGCCAAATGGCAAGATGAGGCCGTCCCACTCACTTTCAATGAGGGCGAAAAGCTACGGGTCAGGCTGGAAGTCGAAAATCTATCGCGCTCCACCAAATATTTTTTGGAGGTTTGGGAACGCTTCCTGCCCGCCAATCTTGCCGAACGTCGTCAGAAATTCTTTATTACTTACCTCAAAGGTCGGGACGCGGTGCGCCTGGAGTACGATTTGGTGTGCGACAGACGCGGCTTGTATCAGTTGCCCGTGCCGCGTATCGAGTCGGCGGCTCCGTTTGGTTTGTTTCGGCGGCGGCGCGATCTGGCACTGGCGCAGACGATAGTAGTCTATCCGCAATATTTTGAACCCAAACAATTTCCCTTGCGCCGTCCCGAAAACGTCACCTTTACCGCCGAGGCCCGCGTTGGCCCAGGCACGGACATATACGGCACACGCGAATATCGGCAGGGCGATAGTCTGCGGCATATCCATTGGCCGTCGTCGGCCCGCGCCCAAAAGCTAATTGTCAAAGAGTTTGAGCAAGTTATCAGTTCGCCTATCACGATTTTGTTGGACTTGCAGCGCGACAGTCTGGCCGGAGTGGGCAAGCATACTACTCTCGAATATAGTCTTAAACTGGCCGCCAGCGTTGCTTTTTATGCCACCCGTGCTGGACACCCGGTTCATTTGTTGGCCCGCAGCCCGTCGCTGTCTTTTGGGCAGTCAGCTTTGCCCTGGCCCGAAATTCTGGATTTACTGGCCCGCGTTCAGGCCGATGGCGATGCCCCTATAACCGATTTGATAGACGAAATTCCGCCTAATGCCACTCTTTTCGTCCCCCTACCACGCCCCGATGCCCCTACATTGGAAAGCTTGCTAGAGTTACGCCGCCGCCGAATGTTGGTGACTGCCGTGCTATTTGATTTTGCCAGCTTTGGGCCATATATTTCGCCCGAAACCGAAGAAGCCCAGGCAGACCGCGCCGCCAAACCATTACGTTTCGGTTTGCTTGGCCCGCTTTGGCTGCCCAAAGCCATCAAAACCCAGTCAAGCCCAAGCTTTATCAAAGCGGGCCAAACTTTTTTAGCTGGCGAAGCGTTACAAGAATGGGAAGGTCTCCTCCAGCGCGAAGGGATAATGACCGCCTGGTGTGCCAGGCATAGCCAGCTTGAAGCGGTGTTGGAAAGTTTTACCAGCCGCGTTGCCAGATAAAATATAAGCCTTTTGTAATGTTGTTTGTTAGGTTTAGCTGGTATTATTGGCAAGATAACCTTTTCATATTTTCTAGTAACACCGTTTGGAAAGTAGATTTTCTGTTATGAGCAAAAAAGTGGTTTTCGGCCTGGGGGCTGTCGCCGTGATTTCCCTGGCCCTTTTCATTGTTACCAATTTCACCACTCAAACACCCTCGCTCGATTTCAGCCAGGTTTTGGAGAAAACCAAAGCGGGCGAAGTCAACGTTATCTATAACAATCAGGCCACTCATCGCCTCAACGTTGTCCTCAAAGGCGACCCCACTCACTATCATAGCTTTTATCCTGATGGCTCCCTTTTCAGCATTATGACGGCTTATGGCATTCCTGTATCCAAACTTCCGGCTATCAGCGAAACCCAAAGCGATAATGATTTGAATGGCTCACGGGGTCTGTTTTTGCTGGTGGCTGTGCTGGCTCTGGGGGCTTTGGGCATTCTTTACCTGCGTAAACGTTTTGGCGGCGAGGGCGGAGCAGGCCGTTTTTCCACACCGTTTAGTCACACCCGCAGCAACGCCCGGATTGTTACGCCCCAGCGAATAAGTGTCACTTTCGCGGATGTGGCCGGAAACGATGAGGCCAAACAAGAACTACAGGAAGTGGTAGAATTTTTGCGCCACCCCGACAAGTTTACCCAGCTAGGAGCGCGTATTCCCAAAGGCGTGTTGTTGGTTGGTTCGCCCGGTACAGGTAAAACGCTGCTGGCAAAGGCGGTGGCGGGCGAGGCCAACGTGCCGTTCCTCAGCATCAGTGGCAGCGAGTTTGTGGAGATGTATGTGGGCGTGGGTGCGGCCCGCGTGCGAGACCTGTTCACACGGGCCAAAAAGTTAGCCCCTTGCATCATTTTTATTGACGAAGTAGATGCGGTTGGGCGCAAACGTGGCTCACGCGCCGGGGGCGGCAGCGAAGAACGCGAACAAACCCTGAACCAGATTTTGGTCGAAATGGACGGCTTTGATAACGAGACCAACGTGATTGTGGTGGCTGCCACCAATCGGGTAGATGTGCTAGACCCGGCTTTCTTGCGTCCAGGCCGCTTTGACCGCCAGATAACGGTTGATAACCCCGACTACAACGGGCGTACCGCAATTTTGAAAGTCCATTCGCGGGGCAAACCGTTGGCGGAAGGCGTGTCGCTGGAACGGATTGCTCGTCAGACCGCCGGATTTAGCGGCGCGGATTTGGCAAATTTGATGAACGAGGCGGCGATTATGTCCGCCCGCCGCAGCAAAAAGCAAATCGGGACGGATGAACTGGAAGAAGCGATTGACCGGGTGGTAGCTGGCCCCGCCCGCGAAAGTCGGGTGGTTAGCGAACGCGACAAGATTATTACAGCCTACCATGAAGTTGGTCACGCACTGGTGGCGAAGCTGGCGGGCCAGGTTGACCCGGTGCAGAAAATCTCGATTGTGGCACGTGGCCGGATGGGTGGCTACACTCGCATTGCCGCTACCGAAGACCGTTCGCTCTGGACAAAAGCCCAACTGGAAAGCTTTATGGCGTTTGCGCTGGGCGGTCACACGGCGGAAGAGTTGATGTTCGGCGAGGTAACGACGGGGCCAAGCAACGACATCGAAAAGGTCTCGCAAATGGCCCGCGCGATGGTGTGCGAATACGGTATGAGCGCACACTTTGGCCCGGTCAAGCTGGGCAGTATGAACGATGGGCAACATTCCACCAATTATAGCAACGCGATTGCATGGCAGGTTGACCAGGAAGTAAACGCGCTGGTGATGACTGCCCTCAACCGCGCCCGCCAAATCCTATCTGACCACCATCAGCATCTCGTCGCCATCACCAACTATTTGATGGAACACGAAGTTATTAGCGGTTCGGAGATGGACGAGGTTTTTGCCCAGGTGGAAGCCGAAGGACTCGGCCCCAACACCGTTGTTTTGCGCTCCTATGCGGGCGAAGTAGTGACGGTCATCAGCCAGCCCAACCACGAGAACGCTGCCATCGAGGTAGCCGGGTCGGTGGCTTTCGAGAACGACACCAACCCTTTTTAATACCTGTTCAGATTTGCCATTAACCTGTGAGCGGCGCGTCCCCACGCCCGCCCACTGCAAAATTTATTACTTGAGATTTGGGCAGGCACGTCGGTCTGCCCATACCTTATGAGAAGATACCCTTGAGTCAGTCAAATATTATCGCTTACAAAAAGGAGCATTATGTATAATCTCAGCTTTACCCGTTTTGGTAAAGTCGCTCTGGTAGTTTTCAGCGCGATTATGGTGGCAGGTCTATGCCTGGCTGTATCCAGACCGCTAACAGTATCGGCAGCAGGGACTGTCACCAATTGTGCTGATGACACCCAATTACGTTCCTTTCTGGCAAGCGGTGGCAACGTCACTTTCAATTGTGGTGCAAGCCCGGTCACAATTATCCTTGCAAGCCAGATAACCATTGCTGCTAACGCGACTCTTGATGGTGGTGGCAATGTCACTCTTAGCGGTGGCAATGCTACCCGCGTTTTCAGTGTCACAACTGGCATCAATTTTACCCTCCAGAATTTGACTATCGCCAATGGAAAGGCAGTTGGTATTAACGGTAGTCCGGTTTATCAAGGTGGTATTGCTTATGGGGGTAGCATTTATAACAACGGCCTATTAACTATAAAAAGCAGCAGCTTTATCAGTAATACCATCGTTGCAGGTACTCCTAAAAATGGGGATGCCACCTCTCCTTTTGGTCAATCTGGCAACTCAAGTTTTGGCGGAGCTATCTATAGCAGTCCAGTTAGTAGTCTAACTATAATTAGCAGCAACTTTAATGGCAATACTGCTTTGGGAGGCAGTGGCGGAAGTGGTTTTAGTCACAGTGTCACTAATCCCGGCCAAGGGTATGGTGGTGCAAATGGAGGTAGTAGTATAGGTGGAGCCATTAGTAGTGATGGAAATCTAATTATTAGTAGCAGCAACTTTACAGGCAACCATTCAATTGGTGGATCCGGCGGCAATGGAGGTGATGGCAGCGGTTCTAATAATAATGGTGGTGATGGCGGTGGCGGTGGTATTGCTGGCTTTGGTGCTATTGGTAGTTTCGGCACCGCTATTATAAGCAACACTAACTTTTTAAATAATGATGCTATTGGGGGGGCTGGTGGGACTGGTGGCAGTGCCGACTCTGGTAGTTTTCCTGGTAGGTCTGCTCTCAGTGGCGGAGCCGAAATAGGAGCCGTTGGTAATCAGCCTAATGGTTCAAATGCAGTGAATAGCTTGGATATTTACAATAGTACATTCACTTCTAACAATGTTATAGGTAGTAACGCCTCGGCAGGGGCAGTTAGTAGTGGCAACGGAAGTTTGAATATAGTAGGCTCTACCTTTGCAAATAATTTAGCTATGGGTACCGCCACCAATAATACTAACAGTGGCGGCGCACTTTCCCTTGAAAGTAGTACCGTAAGCGTAACCAATAGCACCTTTATAGGTAATAATGTCAAAGGCAGTTATGCATCCGGAGGTGCTATTCAGTCTAATAGTTCCACACTTAATATTATCAACAGCACCTTCGTTGATAATAATGTTAATAATGGCGGCTATGGCTCTGATGCGGGTTTTGTTTACGCTTTTGGAGGCAACGTCACAGTTTCAAACACAATTGTAGCTGATGCGGCTGGAAATAATTGTTACCCTACTTTTTACTTCCATGATGGCGGCTACAACCTGGAATATTCAGGCAGCAATCCTAATACCTGTAATTTTACCGACCACGCTCAAAGTGGCGACCCTAAGCTTGGCTCGCTTGCCAATAATGGTGGCCCCACTCAAACTCTGGCTTTGCAAGCAGGTAGCCCCGCCATTGACAATGGTAATGATGCGGTATGTGCTGCTTCGCCTGTCAACAACTTAGACCAGCGTGGCGCACCGCGTCCAGCAGGAGCGCATTGTGATATTGGGGCTTTTGAGTACAATACAGCACCTCCGCCTTCTCCAATATTAAGTATCAGCCCTACTAATCTTAACTTTGCGGCTAACGTCAACGGTTCTAATCCAGCTTCACAGACTGTTACGCTTACAGCTACAAACGGGCCGATTAGTTATATTTCTAACATAGTTTATGGCTCTGGTGCGACTGGTTGGCTGGCTTTGACCCCCACCAGCAGTACAATAGTGAGTGGCACAAACCAAACCCTAGTAGTGACCGCTACCACTGGCAGCCTGACCGCCGGAACTTACACCGCTACGGTTACTTTCCAGGATACTGCCAACGCAGCCGACAAAGCGACGGTCACGGTAACATTCGTGGTCAGCGCACCCCCTCCGCCAACCAACTTTACCTACAACCTGCCCCTGCTGGCAAACGGGGCTAATTCACCCGTCGGCCAAACTACTACCTATGTCACTTTCCAAAATCTGGCTAACAGCCCCGCCAGTTTCACCCTCCAATATTACGACATCAACACCGGGGCGGCGGCGGCACAACAAACTTTCACCCTACCAGCTTTGGGTCAGGCTGCTCCGGGCCTCAACCTTACGCCCGGTCAAAGCTACGGCGGCATCGTGAGCAGCAACCAGCCCTTAAATCTGGTTGTAGCCGAAGGGCTGCCCAGTGGGGGCAGTGCCTATAACGTCTCCTCGGCGACAGCCAGCACTCTTTACTCGCCTCTCGCCCTTAACGGTCAGTACGGTTTCCAGACAGCCATCACCGTTTTTAATGGGGGGAGCGCGGCCAGCACTGGCAACCTCTTGTTCTTCGATGACGCGGGTAACGCGGTACCGGGAGCAACCAAAGCCTTTAACGTGCCAGCCCACGCCAGCCTGACTTTCAAGCAGTCGGACGCGGGCAGTGGTCTTGGCAACAACCACGCTTATTGGGCTAAAATCGTCGCCAACAATCCGGCGGACAGCTTGACGGCCCAGGTGATCGAGTTCGGGCCGGGTAACTTTGTGGCGACCTTTAACGCGATTGTGCCGTCACAGGTAGCCAGCACCTTGTATGCTCCAGCCACCTTCAATGGCAACTACAACTTTGTGACTGGTATCGCGTTGGCTAACCCGAACGTCGCCGCTGCGAATGTCAACATCAAATATTACACGGCTGACGGCACGAATGTCTTTACCCAAACGAATTTACCCATCGCTGCCAACGGAGTGATCGGGATATTCCAGCCCAACGTGAGCGGCTTGCCCCCTAATATAACCAGTGCGGTTATCAGCAGCAACCAACCTTTGATAAGCACAATCAACGAGCGCGGGCCGGGGACGATAGCGGGAACATACATCGGTCTGGCAACAGGTAAAACCAGCGTAGCCTTGCCTGTAATGGCAAACGGAGCTTTCGGTTTTGTGACGGGGGCCACGGTCTTCAACACGGGTAGCAATCCGGCTCACTTTAGCTTTAGTTATCTCAAACAAGATGGGACGAGTGCAGTAGCGGCCCAAACTATCACGCTTGCACCATCGGCCAGCTTTTTGGTGTATCAGGGTGACGTAGCGCAACACTTACCGGGCGGTTTCTTTGGGACGGCGGTACTCAGCAGCGATCAACCCTTGCTGGTAACGACCAATGCCCTGAACACCAGCAACAATTTGTTCTACACATACACCGAGCCAAGCTAGTTTGCAGCTATGAGCCACGAGTTAGAACCCTAGTTGCAACCCAGCAACCAGTTGATGCCTCCAGGACCATTGCAAGGTCAGGTTTTGTGGGAGGCACGTGCCTGTGCCGACGACTGTACTCTTGTGTCAGCGCAGTCGGCACAGGCACGTGCCTCCCACAAATCTCACTTTGTCAAGCAAATGACTATGCAATGGCCCTACTGATGCCTCCATTCGGAATGACAATCACACACGAATAGTTTACAATAAATTTTAATGGCTACTACAAATTTTAATCCAACTGAAAAACCGGGGATTGCTCGCCAACTGGCGATTTTAGAAGCCTTACTGTTTGTGGCGGGCGAACCCGTGCCATTAGAAAATCTGCAACGCGCTCTTGAAGTCGAACCGGAGTGGTTGCAGGAGCTTTTGCTGACGCTTAATGGCGGGTACGAAGCCGACGAGCGGGGCTTGCGGGTGCATCAACACGGCGAGGTGTGCCAGTTGGTGACAGCACCCACTGTAGCGGGCTATGTCGAAAAATATTTGGGGTTACAAAGCAGTGTCAAACTCTCGGCAGCCGCTCTGGAAACCTTGACCATCGTAGCGTATCGCCAGCCTATCACACGGGCCGCAATCGAGGCTGTGCGCGGAGTGGATAGCAGTGGAGTGTTGAACACTTTACAGGGGCGAGGTTTGGTTGAGGAAACGGGTCGGGCTGAGAGTATCGGCCACCCGGTTTTGTATGGCACGACACTGGATTTCTTGCACTTCTTTGGCCTGACTAGCCTCAGCCAGTTGCCGCCTATGCAAGGTTTGATGCCACCTGAACCCCCCGCTCCTGCTAATAGTCCGTTGGTTTAAGAAGTTTCTAGCAGCAAAGCCCGGAAGCCCGCCTGGATAAAATGTTTATCCGTAGTTAATGCTTCGACCAAGTCCTGTTCCTGCATCACTGTAAACGAGATGCAATCGGTTAAACCCCCAGTTTTGTCCAGACGATTACGGTATAGCTTCAATGCACGATCTAGCAAAAATTTGTCCACACCGACTACCTGGAAATTCTCACTGTTGTAGCAGAAATCAATAAATTGGGCCGCTCCCAAACGGTCAATCGCACTCAAAGCGTCGCCAATTTCACTCAAAATAGTTTCAGTAATCCAAATTTCGTCTGCCTGTTGTATCAGTAACTCAAACTTTTGGGCTTTCTGATGGAATTGGTCGCGGCGGTCAACTAAAGCTTGCACAAATGCAGTATCCATAAAAATACGTTCGTTACTCATTGCTCAAAACTTACTCTTTAGGCGTACCGTGCAAATAATGGTTGTGTTGGGCTGACCAATCTTCCGGCCCCTCGTAAATACCACTTAAATTTTCTAGCACCATTCGCCCGTTGTTAGAACTATCTATATCTTTGTGCCTGACAGTTATAATAATCAGGTCGGCTAATTGTTTCCTGGCGTGTCGCCACCAATCAAGTTTAAGACGATTAAACGTAGCTAAAGTTTCAGCCCGTTCCCCATCTGCTTGCACTGCTATGAGCAAAGTCATTTCGTCTTTTCTTCTTACGGAAGGCACCAGGCTAAGGATAAGCTTTCTGCCAGGAAAATAATCCATAAATTTGGCGTAAGCTTCTTCCAAGAAAGCAACCAAATATGGGCGCATTTCAAGAAAGGAACTAACTCCTTCGAGCTGTTCTATGGTAAAGAGCCTTTTCAGACTTTTCAATATCGTCGGAGTAATAACTAACGTTTTTTCTAACATCTGTTAGCTCCTTGCTTACTCTACCTTTGTTATAGCTGGTTACAGCATTTGTTAGCGGCGTTTGGAGAATAAGGCGGCCCCGTAAGTCGCCAGGCCCGCGTCCAGACCTAAAGCTATCAGGCGGTCTTTGCTGCCCAACCGCAGAGCCATCAATTCGTCCTGGGTCAAATCGTAGCGGCCCAACATCTCGTCCGGGTTAAAAACCATCTTCTGCCGGAAACTCTCATCGCCCATCGCTATGTAAACAATTTCTTTTAGCACTTGCACGCTCATCTAATTTTGACCTCGCTTCATATCTCTATTTTATCTTTATGTCGGGCTGCTTGTGGAAGCATTATAACATATCTATTGGCGGCAACCACATCCAGGTGGTACCCGCGCAATGTCCCACAAGAAACAGTCCATTGGCGGCAACCAGTTGAGGCAATGTCCCACACAGGGAGCAACTTTTTGGTTTGCGTTATCGTATATAATAGGCTTAGGAAATATAAATAAGCTGTAAACTTATTGAACGGGCGGTGTTGAGGCCGCATTATAAAAATAAGAAAAGGATTTTCTGCCAATAGCAGAGCTTTCAGTTTTTAGGTAGGTAGGGAGGAATTGAGGGAATGGCACTACGCACGATTTTGACTGATGAAAACCCGCGTCTTAGACTAAAATCGCTAAAAGTCGCAAAAGTAGATAAAAGCACCCAACAGCTAGTTCAGGATATGTTCGAGACGATGTTGCAGGCCAATGGCATTGGTTTGTCTGCGCCACAGGTTGGGGTTTTGCAGCGCGTAATTGTAGTAGATATTCCGCCTGACCTGGAATTTGAAGGTAGCCCGCCTTTCCAGCTGGCTTTGATAAACCCGGAACTGGTTAAGTGTGCGGGTGTGCAAATTGGCGAAGAAGGTTGTTTGAGCGTGCCGGGCTGGTATGGCGAAGTCAAACGTTATGACCAAATTTTAGTTAAAGGGCGTGACACCAACGGCAAAGAAGTGCGGCTGAAAATCGAAGGCTTGCCTTCGCGGGCGGTGCAGCACGAAATTGACCATCTCGACGGTATCATTTTTACCGATATTTTGGTGGACGCGGCTTCGTTGCATCGAATTGACAAGAAAACTGCTGAAACAAAACAACCAGCTTTAGTTGTCTAACTTTAGGACAACCATTTGTGGCGAACTGAACAGGGTGTTCTCTTTCGCAGGGAAGTAACGCCCTTTTGATTATATTAACACTGAAAGTGTGAGACGATGTTTAGATTTCTTCACGGTGACATAGGCGGCCTGTTTGTAGCCATTTTTGTCATCTTTGTATTGGTCAAGCTTTCGGCGCGGGCCAGTGGCTACAGCCGCCGCTCGTTTCGCCAGCACCGTCGGAATTTGCGGGGTGGAATGTTTGGGCCGGGCTTTTGGGGCAGCAATTTTGGGCCGCGTAGCAACTTTTTCAATCCTTACGATCCCAACAACGTGAACAATCCGGGCGCGAACGGTGCGCCCCCGTCCAACGGCTACAACCAGTATCCCAACGGCAATCCTGACCCTAACGCAGCCAGCAACTTTTACGCGCCGCCGGGCAGCTACTATCAGCCCAACACGCCGCCGCCCGCCAGTTCGTTCAATTGGCCGCAACCCACTGAGAATGTGCCTACCACCAGCACTTCGACGGTTCCACCGAGTGCTGCCCATACGGTACACGCCTGGGAGATGCCCGACAACCAGGCCGTTTTGAAGGAAGCCTATGTGTGGGTACGCAACATCGCCGGGTGGAGCTACGCTGGGAAGTTGATTGTAGATGGTACACTGCGTAAGGACGAGGTTAAACGCTACGCTCAGGGCAAGTTTGGGGCAGCCGATAACGATTTGATTTCGATTGAGGCGGCCAGCTACGACGATGCGAAGCGCGTTTTTGAAGGCTACCATTTGTACTAATGTGAGCAAGGCTACCCATCTTTACTTGTGGGGGCGTAATAAATTTCACCCCAACCTTCTAATTTCGCCAAACTCGCCGCCCAAAGCTATCCATCTTTACTTGTGGGGGTGTAATAAATTTCACCCCTACCCCCTATTTTCTATAAGATAACTTTCAAAAATAGCTAGAAGATTAGAGTTTGATTAGAGTTGGCACAGTTCAATAATTGGAGTGTGGGTCAGTTAGGGCTTGCACACTCCGATAATCGGAGCGTTACAGTCTGCTAATCGGAACGTAGATAGGGCTTGCACACTCCGCTAATCGGAGCGTAGATAGGGTTTGCACACTCCGCTAATCGGAGTGATATAAATAAAAGGCTTATAAATAAAATTAAAGTCGAAATAAAGAGCCGGGTTCGACTGGCACTTTTTTCTAAAAGCTTTGATACTAATGCCAACAGCCAGAAGTAAGTAGTATCCAGAAACCTTTTACGCAGCTTGTTTGATAATAGCTACCTCAAGACCCTGGCGTAACTTTTCCTGGGCAAGTTGGGCAAAGGCAGACTGTTCCCGCACAAAGTCTCGTGCTATCTGGAGCCAGTCGTAGGGTTGGCTGCCGAGGTAGTGGTAGAGGCCGATGTTGTAGGGCAGAGGTGGGATTACTGGGTTGAGTGTTACTCGCTCCCACTTATCAAGTTGCAACACCACGGAGTCGTTTCGCTGGAACGGAATTAGCCAGTCGGGGTCGCGCAAATGGCCTTCGCTGACGATAGCCTGACAATTGAGAGCATAGTTAATAAAATCTTCGAGAGCCGTTCCCATTATCTTAAACGTTGTCTGACTGGGTAGGGCGAATTCCAACAAATTGCGGCCAAAGTTGTAGCGACATATCTCCAGAGCCGAAGGATAAAACAAAGCCGAAAAAAGCAGACCAGCCGCCCCTTTGTAGTGCCAGTAATAATCCTCGGTTGCCCGCGAACGCACCTGTGCCGCCTGTTCTGGCGCGGTCATACCAGACCAAACCAGACGAAATTCCACGTAAGACATAAGTTTTACCCTTCCTGACAAGCCTAGTTTTTGGAGTTAGTGTAGCACAAAGCCGCCCAAAGCAAAATGTTCCCATCTTTTCGGTAATGATGAGCCAGGTAACAACATTGACGACAATAATGGCGAAGGTCTATGAAGACATATACTAAAACCCGTAAAATTTTACACTTACTTAATACTTTTTGGACCAATTCTGGTTATAATCAAATTAACGCCAGAATCCAGACGCAAAGCTGGATTAGTTTGCGTACTGCCGCTTGAGTTTCGTTAGCAATTTTCGGTTCGATAGCTGTTACAAACGATAAAACTTGGAATTGTAGGGTCGCCTATGTTTTTTAGAGTAATTGGTCGCTTGCTGAGAGGTTTCTTTCGGGGCATTGGCAGTTTGCTGACAGGAATTTTGCGGGTACTCAGCCGCCACGAGGCTACTTTGGGCATTATCGTGGTGTTAGCTTTGCTGGTGGCTGGTATCTTCTTGTTGCTAAGTGTGTTGAACGTCAACATAGTGTTGGGTCAACCCCAAGCAGTGGTAGTGGCGACACCGACCCCGGCAGTTAAACCCACCGCCAGCCCTTCCCCCTCTATTACTACCCAGCCAGCCCAACCCCAGGTCAGCCTCAGTAACGCGCCAGCCGCTACCGAAACCTTTTTGCAAGGTCAGCTTTATTTTGATGCAGATAAAGTTTGGAACTCCTTAGATGCTTCCCTGCATACCGAATTGCAGGGTCAGGGTGAAGACCAAAAATATTTTGCCCAAGCACTGGGAGACCTTAAAAGCAAAGGCCGTCAATACCTCGGCTACCAGTTTGTCGGCTCGTACAAGGGGACGGATAAACAGCAGATTTGTTTTTATGTCATTCAGTACCGTGAAAATAATGAAAATATCGAACAGCCCTACACCTTCTGGCTGGATAACGAAGGTAAAATAGGTAAATTTCAAGTTAGCCAATAAATTTCTGTGTTAGTGGGGGTAAGCAGTATGTTTTTTCGGGTAGTGGGACGCTTAACAGTAGGGTTTTTCAAAAGATTGGGTCGTCTCCTGGCAGGTACGGGTCGCGCTGCCAGCCGCCACTTGGTATGGACACTGGTGGTAGTGCTATTGCTGGCTGCGGTAGGCTTTGGCTTGTACCAGACCCACGTTTTCGGTTTGCTCACCACGAGTGATGACTTTGTGGTGGAAGTCCCACAAGCTAATGCTTTGAGCGGTCAGAGTGGGCCATCACCAAGCGATGCCAGCCAGCAGCTTTTGTCCGGTTTGTATCATCAAGATAGTCAAAAGGTTTGGGCATCCTTGAGTGACCGGTATAAAGCTTCGCTGATTGCCAAAAATATAGATCAGAACATGGTGCAGAGCTTGATTAATGGGCAGCTAAGTGACCTTAAAAAAGCGGGCTATGATTTCAAATATGTCAAAATCACAATGCAAGGCCAGACCGATCTAGGCAACAATTCAATCCTGGAAGGTTATACTACTTACTATCGGCTAGGAGACCGCCTGGGTAATGCTGACGTTACGATAGTTTTGGACAAAAATCAGAAAGTGGATGTGGTGCAAACTCCCACGGATCATCCAGAACCGCTAGTGTCGGCAATTTTTATGGGTGCCAAACCAGCGGCTGACCCAAATACTCAGGCTACAGCGGTGACTGGCTCCACCCCGAAAGCCCAGGTGGGTGAATACGACAGGCAGGTAACGAAAGCCGCCGAAGATTTTATGTATGGCATCACCAACTTTGACGCAGGCAAGCTTTGGGATAACCTCACCCCCGGCTATCAGAAGCAGTTGCAAGACCAAAAAATCAACCAGGACACTATTCAAAAAACCTTTGATGGCTACCGCGACTCGTTGCAAAAACAAAAACAAAATCTGGCTTATCAAGGTTACGCTCTGATAGAGCGGGTTAGCCTCACTAACGCCCGCACCCTGAGCAAATATGAGGCGGTAGTGACTGTCAATAGTGTGGTGCAGGATTGGTCTTACCTGCTTTTTGCTGACTCTACGGGCAAGATTGCCAACATTGGCGGGCAAGACCCCATTCTAAACAAGGCTTTTGGCATTACTAGCCAGACAGGTAATTAAGGCTGTTTCGGTGGCACAAATGCAACACAAGAAAGGAATGTAACCAGTTTTTATTTTGCCTAAAAACTGGTTACACACAAAGATATGCAACCAAGTGAAAATATGCGAAGCAAACGACACCCTATTCCGCAGCAGGACGATGTGGATGCGGCCATAGAGCGTATGCAGCATCAAGTCAAGTTTAATCCCCTGCGCCGTTTTTGGTGGCGATACCTCGTGTTGGCCGTAGTGATATTCATGCTGTGGTCGTTTTTTGCCCCAGCTTGGGCCAGAGGTGGCCCTGGAGGGATCAGCCAGATACTGGTACAATTGGCAATCCAGTTGCTAGTATCCGCTATGTTCGCGGTGTTTTTTATCTATATCCAGTTCTTCGCCATCGCCCGTCCACGCATCTATTGGTTAAAGCCCACCGAGACGGGCATTAGCTTTAAGGATTACAAAGGCAATCCACAGGTGCTGGAAATGGCCCGCGAAGTGGTCTTGTTGCTCAAAGGCAGCAAAGATTTTAAGTACATGGGCGGCGAGTATATTCGCGGCTTGATGCTGGAAGGCGACCCTGGCGTAGGTAAATCCTATCTGGCCCAGGCGATGGCCTCGGAAGCAGGTCTGCCCTTTGGTTATTGTAGCGCACCGAGTTTGCAAAGCCCTTTTATAGCGGGCGGTATGTTGGCGGTTCGCAATATGTACAAAAAGGCCCGTAAACTTTCGCAGGAATACGGCGGTTGCATTCTGTTTTTGGACGAAATTGATGCGGTGGCACAATCGCGTGCTGGTAGCAACAACCAGGGTGGCGGCATGGGCATGGGTATGGGTGGTATGATGGGCGCAGGTAACACGCTTATCAACGAACTGCTGATGCAGCTAGACCCGCCTCCTGTAGATAATCGCACCTTTACCAAATTTCTGCGCTGGATCGGTTTGGATTTCCGACGCAAAAAAGCCGAAATTCCCCCTGTTCTGACTATTGCGGCTACCAACCTGGTGGAAACCCTGGATAAAGCGTTGTTGCGCCCAGGTCGTTTTGACCGCAAAATCACGGTAGGTTTGCCCGATGGCGAAGGCCGCCAGGAAGTTATAGACTACTATCTAAACAAGGTCAACCACGAGAACATCCCACTTGACCGCTTTGTAAATGAGACGGTGGGTTATACTCCGGTAGCCATAAAATACGTCATTAACGAGGCGGTGATTCGGGCGCACTTTGAAGGCCGCGATGCTTTAACTTACAAAGATTTGATTGCCGCCCGCGATATGCACGAAGTCGGTTTGCGCCAGCCGATCCGTCGGATGTCACGCGAGGAACGCCGCCGTATCGCCTACCACGAGACCGGACACGCAATTGCCCAGGCTTTGTTAGTGCCGTGGGAACGTATTGTTAAAGTGACTATCATTCGTCACGGTCACGCGCTCGGTTTTATGCAGCCGAAGGAGATTGAGGAGCGTTATACCCGGCTAAAAGAAGAAATTGAGGTTGATATTCAGGTTAGTCTGGCAAGCCGGGCCGCGGAAGAAATCTTCCTGCATACTCAGATGACTGGCTTTTCGGGAGACCTATCGAATGCCACTTCCCAGGCCATCGTGTATTGCGGTATGGTCGGGATGAACGGCCACCTGTCCTCAATGAATGTGCTACAAATGCCCGCTTCCGGTATGCAGATCGAGATTGAGAACTTCTTGCAAATACAATACAAGAAGGTCAAACAACTGCTGGAAGCCAACCAGGAGATGTGCCACGCTCTGGCCGAGGCTTTGCTGGAGAAGGAGGAGTTGCTGGGCGATGATATAACCGAGATTATCGGGCGGTTCAAACCCAACCTGACTGCTGATGCTAAAGCTAAACGGATGGGTTTTCATATTGTGCGGGGTGCGGAAAATGAGGCCGCCAGTACGACGGGGGTGGCAACTGAAGGAGTGGCTACTCCGGCAGCCGCTACTGGCACATACGGTGGCAGCTATGGCGACGAAGACGGGGTGGTTTTCCCTGGGGCTGCCGCTTTCCAGCCCAGCCCGACTGCACCCAAAGCCCCGGCTACAACTCTTAACCCGGCATTTACGCCTACGGTTAGCCCTGGATACGTAAGTTCAAACTATCCGGCGATGACAACCGAAGCTTCGCGCCCGCTGGTAGTAGAAATAAGCGCAGCTGAAATGAAGGATAAACAGCCGAAAGTTTCGCCTCCGGCCCAACCTCAAGCCAAAATCGGCAGTGATGACGATATTTTGCCTTCGGTGTGGTGGGAGTAGCATCTTATCCCAAGTTTTTTACACTCTATAAGTTGTATGACAAATAAAAGAGCGGGGCTTACACCCCGCTCTTTTATTTATTTAGCTTAATTCGTTCTACCGAACTTCTAAAGCTACTTATTTGAAGGCGTAGAAGTGGCCGTCTGTCGAAGTGATGTAAAGTGCGCCGTTGTTGACGACAGGCGAATTGTAGCTGATAGCCGCAGTCGTAGTAGCTTGTAGCTTCTGCTTGGTGGAGTCAGTCGCGTCGAAGCCATAAACTTTACCGTTGTCAGCCCCAAAATAAACCACACCATCAACTACCGCCGCCGAACTGCGAACTACCGTTCCAGCGGGAAGGGTCACTTTCCAGGTAGCGTTAGCCCCGCCGTTGTTCAGGTCAAGCAAATATACTGAACCGTTGTCGCTACCGACGAATAAACCGAAGCTGCTGATAGCTGGAGTAGTGCCGATAGCGTAACCGGGTGCGGCCACAGTCAGAGGGTTCGTCCATTTGACGCTGCCATCTGCAATATTGATTGCATAGACCGCCCCTTTGATGGTGGTGGCATAAAGGACAGAGCCGCCTGGAGCAAGCGCGGGTTGAGCCAGGAAGCCGTCATTCGCCAGGTTCGGAGTGCGAGACCAGACTTTGATGCCGTTTTTGATGGCATACAACGCATTGTTGCCCGCCGCAGCGTTAGTACCGACATAAACCGTACCGTCCGCGCCCAAGATCGGGCCGCCGTCAATCTCCGCGCCCGTGTTGTACTGCCATTGGGAGTTCTGGCCCGTCGCCAGGTCAAAAGCATAGACCACGCCATCGCGGGAAGCAAAGTAGATGTTAGTGCCATCGGTGGCCGGAACACCTGTCACTGCCGCCCCTGCCGCTGGGCTAATCCATTTTTGGGTGCCGTCGCTTTCATTGATAGCATACACTCTACCATTGTTTGCGCCGAGATAGATTACACCTTTGTAGAGCATAGGCGTACCGGAAAAGTTAGGGGTCGGGTTGACGTTGGCGGGGGCATACCGCCAGCGTTGGCTGCTGGTAGTTATGTCGATTCCAAACACGCCCCGCGTATCAGACCCAAAGACTGCCAGATTGCTGGTCGCGTCAACGAGCGGCGAGGTGTGGATAGCGGAAGCGGCATTGAAATCAATCGCAGTGGTGTTACCAGTCGGGATGTTGCCACTCTTGTTGTAAGGGGCGCGGAACTGGCTGTAGTCGTTGGTCGCAGTTACTATCGGAGTAGGGATGGGCGTAGGAGTCGGGGTAGGGTTCGGGTTGTTAGCAACATACCGCCATTTGTAGTAGTGCTGCCCGACGTTACCCATTTCCACCTGAAAAGCAGTCGGATTGGTGGGGGTGTAGGTCAGGACGCGCCGCTCAAACATCTGCACCAAAACTGTCTGCACCGTCCCGGCCACTTTGGTTGTCGTCCAAAACGGTTCGCTGATCGGGCGGCCAAATACAAACAGACGATACACGTCGTTGACATAAACCGGGCCTTGCACGAGTTTTTGAGTGGCGTTGTCATAAACCTCGCCAGTTTGGTTCATAAAATTCACAAATACGTCCACCATGTTGTGTTGCGTCACACTGTCGTATTTGTTAGCTACCACTTTAACCGGGGCGGGTGGGCTAATTGTACCAATCGTACCGGAAAGGTCAATTGAAGCGTTGATAGCTGTGCCATCAGCCGCAGCTGCAGCCGTGTGGTCATTGTTGAAAGTAGTCACGTTTTTGAACGAAGCGTAAGTCGGCCCCGCAGGGTTGCTGAAGTTGGTAGTGCTGTCGTTCGGGTCGCCCGCGACAGGAATGTTGGCCGAACCGTTGGTGAACGGAGTGAAAGTGTTGTCCGCGTCCTGGCGCAAACCACTGATCAGTTCCTTGACCAACAGGCCGTTAGTTACAAAAAACAAACTGCCCCGGTCTCCGTTGGGGTTGTTGACCTCCATACGGGCCTTGTCGTAATACTGCACTACCCGCATACCACCGGCATAGGACTCGGTAGAAGGCGAATTGGAGATAGTGGTCGGCCCCCACGTCCAGCTATGTCCGGCGTTGGGGTCAACCTGTACCGGCTGGTCTTGCCGTTGCCAGATGACCTGGAAATTCGGGTCATTAAAGCTGGCAGGGGCGGCACTGGCCGTACTTAGCGCGGCCACTGTCGGGATCAAGACGGTAAGGAGAGCTAAAAACAGAAGCGCAAATTTCTTCATTGCGTAAAAGTTCCTTCCTTTGGTTGTTGTTGATACATTCAAACCTAAATCAGCTAATCGAGTTAAAGCTTGCTATTTAAGCGGGCTGTTTCGTTTCCAGGCAACCAGACCTGGCTTTGCTGCTAACGTCGCTTCAATTGCCTTGTGACAATATTATAACGAACCTTAGCAAGCGTGGTTTCGCGGATAGCAGTTTTCAGATAGGCCAACAGTTGCTTTGCTTATTTGTTAGGCATATTAGTAGCGTTGGGCGTAGAAGTTTTGGGGGTATTTGGAGATAACGAAGTGAAAGCTGCGGTAGGCGTTAGAGCATTATCAAAAGCTTTTATTAGCTCCTCTATCACCTCTTCGTGTAAATAAGGGCGTAGTGTGTCCAACGCCTTAGCTGGTATATCAGAATTAACCACAAAGGTTCGTCCCATAAAATTAACTCCCCACGGGGCATTACCTGTTGCGTTCCTGTCATTTTGTGAGTTAGTAAAAATATCGAGTGGGCCAGCGTTTGTAAGTATTTGGATGGCTATATCTATCAGGTAAGTATCGGCTTGATTTATTTTGGGTGTGTATGGCCCTTCTTCTAACGGTATTTGCTCAAGCGTTTGGAGGAAAGCCTGGGCTACGTTTAACGGAATAACAATGTGGCGAGTGGCCTCTTGAGAAACACTGATATGAAAATCGGCATCGCCCTCAAATTGATTGCCGTTGCGTTTCAGGTTGTAATTTGCGTATTTCGTTACATAGTTTATGAAACCGCTCCAGTCGTCCCTAAGATTAAAGGAGGTTGCATCTGTAAGATTGGCAAGAGCCGGAAAGACCTGGATTAATGTGCCTTTGTGCAAAATAGCAGACGCGATTGTGGCTGTAACTATTCAGTCCTGGGTTGGGTTTTGTAGGAGGCTGCTCCGTCAGCCGATGGTTTCCCATTGAAATGCCAACGAAATCGGCTGACGGAGCAGCCTCCTACAAGTGGCCTGAATAGTTACTAAAAATAACACTCCGCTCAGGCTTAACCAGAGGTAACGCGATTGATTGCTGTTAGCCATAAATTTCCCCTCTTTTATGCAATTCCGAGCCGTTTGCAAGCCAAAATGCGGCTTACAAAGTATAACGCAGTTTGATAGCAAAAAATTACAATCACTCAATCCATTGGCGGAGCAATATCCCACCAGCGGCGATTTGTTGGATACTGCTCTGTCAGTAGATGGTTCGGCGCGGTCCATTGGCGGAGCAATGTCCAACAAATACCTGCTTCGACTGACCACTGATAACTGACGACTATCATTGTTGCCAGCACTCCATATTAACCGTATAATTTGAACATAACAATTAGACCTTTGAAGCGAGACGGGGTGCAGTTTATGGAAGACAACAAAGCCCAGGTGCTAAACATCGGTATTTTGATTTTCGACGAAGTGGAAGTTTTAGATTTTTGTGGCCCCTTCGAAGTGTTTGGGGTGGCGGGCCGTCTCCACGCGGCAAGCGCAACTAATGACAATACGGAGTCGGCCCTCGCGGTTTTTACCATTGCCGAAAGTGACCGGATTATCAAGGCTGTCAATAATCTGCTGGTGCAACCCCACTACACTATCAAAAATCACCCGCGTCTGGATGTGCTGGTAGTGCCGGGCGGTTGGGGAACGCGCAAAGAGGTCAATAATCCGGTTTTGATAGACTGGCTTACTACCGTGACGCGCCAGACTAGACTCAACACCAGCGTTTGCACAGGTTCTTTTTTGCTGGCAAAGGTGGGTCTGCTGGACGGACGTAAAGCTACTACCCACTGGCAGAGTTTAGACCGCTTTGCCCACTCCTTCCCCAATGTCCAGGTACAGCGCGGGGTGCGGTGGGTGGAAGATGGCGATATAGTCAGTTCGGCGGGAATTTCGGCAGGTATAGATATGTCTTTGCATCTGGTCGAACGATTGCTAGGCCGTGAACTGGCAATCCAGACCGCCCGCCAGATGGAATATTATTGGAATGAAAACACCCGTTAATTTTATGCAAAGAAAGTTGGATTGTTAAAATGTCCGAAATGCTTGGCAAGAAAGTTTCAGGCGGCACAGAAGCGGCCACAGATGACTATAAAAAAGCGACCCGCACCCAACCCCGCGCCATCAAGCACCCGTTTCAGAGCGACCCCAGTAAGCCGCCCGAATTGCAAGCTCCTGTGCCGTTCGAACGTGGTCTGGTGTCGGTATATTATGGCAACGGCAAGGGTAAAACCTCGTCCGCGATTGGCGTGGCAGTGCGGGCGGCGGGTCACGGTTTGCGGGTATTGTTTTTGCAATTTATGAAGGGCGACGAACGCTACGGCGAACAGCTTTTCTTTGACGAATACGACCCGGACGAACCGGAGAATAATCACGGCGAACCGGGCCGCATCCTGGTTCGCAAGTTCGGGCCAAGCTGGTTTTTGGATATGAATAACGTGGCGGAAGATGAGAAAAAACCGAGCCAGGAAGCCATCTCCTATGCCCGCGCCGCCATGTTGAGCGACGAGTTCGACGTGATTATAATGGACGAAATTAACGTGGTCGTCGGCTGGAAGGTACTACCCGTCGAAGACGTGGTACAATTAGTCAATGAGCGACCCGCCCGCGTGGAACTGGTCTTAACGGGCCGCTATGCTCCCAAAGAGCTAAAAGATTTGGCCGATTATGTGACCGAATTTAAGGAAGAAAAACACCCTTATCAAAAAGGGATTCTGGCTAGAGAAGGGATTGATTACTAAGATGAGCGGTTGGAATTTGGATAACGTGCAACGGGTGCGCGAACAGCGAAGACGCTGGCAAGATACCACCCTTAAACAAACTGTGGCAAGAATGCCCGAACGCGCCGCCGAAGACGATTATACGACGGTAAGCGGGATGCCCATCAATCGGCTTTATACTCCCGCCGACATCGCCGATTTTGATTACGAGCGCGACCTGGGTATGCCCGGCGAATATCCGTTTACACGCGGGGTTCACGCCAATATGTACCGCGCTAAATATTGGACGATGCGGATGTTTGCCGGGTTCGGCACGGCTTACGATACCAATAAACGTTTCAAATATTTGTTAGAACACGGCGAAACCGGGCTTTCGATTGCCTACGATTTTCCCACCCTGTACGGGCGCGATAGTGACGACCCGCTTAGTGAAGGCGAGGTGGGTCATTGTGGCGTGGCAATGTCGTCGCTAGAAGATATGGAAATTCTGCTGGACGGGCTGCCGTTGGACAAAATTACTACCAGTATGACCATCAACGGCCCTGCCCCGATTGTGTGGGCGATGTATATTGCGGCGGCAGAAAAAAGAGGCTACCCGCGCCGTATCCTGGGCGGCACTACCCAAAACGATATTTTGAAGGAATATATTGCCCAAAATACTTATATCTACCCACCCGAACCATCGCTTAAACTGGTAGTTGATACAATGGAATTTGGCTCCAAAGAAATGCCGCGCTGGAATACTATTTCGATTAGTGGTTATCATATTCGGGAAGCGGGGAGTACCGCTCTACAAGAACTGGCTTTCACCTTGATTGATGGCCTGACGTATGTTGAAGAAGGCATCAAGCGCGGGATGAACGTAGACGATTTTGCGCCACGCCTGAGCTTTTTCTTTAACTGTCACAACGACTTCTTTGAGGAAATCGCCAAGTTCCGAGCGGCGCGGCGGATTTGGGCCAAAGAACTCCGCAATACCTATGGTGCAAAAGACCCGCGCTCCTGGTTGTTGCGTTTCCACACCCAGACGGCGGGTTGCAGCCTGACAGCCCAACAACCAGAGATTAACATCGTCCGCACCGCAATCCAGGCGTTGGCGGCGGTTATCGGCGGGACGCAAAGTCTGCATACCAATTCGATGGATGAAGCGTTGGCGTTGCCCAGCGACAAAGCAGTTAAAATCGCCCTGCGTACCCAGCAAATCATCGCCCACGAAAGCGGCGTAACCAATTCGGTTGACCCGATGGGCGGCAGCTATATGGTGGAAGCCCTGACCAACGAAATGGAGCGCGGCTTCTACGATTATAAACGCCGCATTGACGCGATGGGTGGGATGATGGAGGCCATCAGGCAGGGCTATCCAATGCGTGAAATCTCCGATGCCAGTTTCCGCTATCAAGAGGAGATGGACACCAAAAAGCGCATTATGGTGGGCGCGAACGATTACGTCGAGAACGAGCCAATCCAGATTCCGATTCTGGAAATTGACCCTGACGGCTATCAAAAACAGTGTGAACGGCTGGCGAGACTACGGATAGAGCGTGATAACGAAAAAACCCAGGCTGCACTGGAAAAAGTGCGCGTCAATGCCATTTTGGGCCAGGAAAATATGATGCCGCACTTGATAGACGCTTGTAACGCTTACGCCACGTTGGGGGAAATCGCGGGCGTGCTCCGCAAAGTCTATGGCGAACACCGCGACCCGTCTATAATATAATATGAGTGAGGAAAACAAAGCGGGTCAGCCCAAAGTATCTTTCCGACCCGACCCGCTCTTTAAGGAAATAGTGCGTCTTGAAGCGATTGAACAGGGTTTGGTGTTGTTGGAAAGCCAATTTCCCCAACTACTAACCGCCGACTTTTTGCTATACGTGCCGCTCGGTGTCTCACTTGTTGACACCAGATTTGATTTCATCTCTCCTTATCTCGACTTTACACAAAATGTGGGCTCGGATCTCACGTAAAAGCTACATCTGACCTTATTTTTCAAACAAGTGGCGGTAGAGGCCATGTCTGAAAACCTGGTTTACCCTAGCTATCGTGAGCGTGTAGCGGCTCTCAAAA
>JBBQZT010000017.1:0-74256 GCA_038207455.1 Chloroflexia bacterium | reverse complement strand
TTTGCAGTGGTTAGAAAAAGGCCAGCCGCCAAAGTCGCGGACAAAAAACGAGCCTAGCTCGGTCTAAATTGTAAAAGTGCAGTTAAGGTGAAACCTAGATGCTATTCGCACGCCTATTAGGTTTTGTCTAAACTCCAATATACGCTAATATATAGCTAAACCAACAGCTCATTACTGGACGTGGCGAGAGCGGCCAGGTGACTTTTGGGTGGCAAATGTGGCATAATATGTTGCCACCTGGCATCAGTTCGTTGCGTCGAAACGTTTAAAGAATTGCTCATAGTGGGAGTTTAACCTAAATGACGCGAACCGTCCACAAAAATGAGCGAACTATAAGGAAACGGGCCAAAAAATAAGTAATGCAGAAATCTTTGGTGAAATCGCCCACACGAGTGAGACTGGCAAAAATAGCGGTATTGGTAGTTATTCCCTTACTTTGGCTATGGGTGGGTTTTTCGTTTAGCTTGCACGAAATCTTTACGGTGTTAGACCACGTGCAGGCGACTAATCAGCACATTCAGACCCTACAGCAAACTCTCAAAAATATCAATTTGCAAAACAGCCTGGGTGATAGCAGTGCTTTGCAAACCCAGCTTACCCTGATACGCACTCAGCTTGACGATACGGGAGGCGACCTGAATTACCTTGATAATGAAATGAGCCGTTTTCATAGCCTGGTGGAAGTGGCAAAGGTGATTACGCCGTTCCGAGCCGACCTGGAAACCGCCCAGTATTTGTTAGAAGGCGGTCAGGATTTTATCATCGCCGGAGACCACGCTCTGGCTACGGGCCAGCAAGCCTTGGATAGTTTTGGCAACCTGAATAATTTTGCGATTGCCGGGCTGGACAATCCCAATACCCAGGGAAGCCAGACTGCCACTGCGAACAGTGATGCTCAAAACGGTTTGATTGCGCCAGCCCAATTCGATGAAATCTCGGCTGGGCTGACCGAAGTGCAAGGCTGGTTGGAAAAGGGCATTGCTTGTTTCAACCGTATTCCCTACCGCGACCTGAAAACCGATGGCACGACTGTCAAAGTAGTTGACCAACTTCGCACCCAAATTGGCACTTTGAGCGGAGGTTTGGATGAAGCTAAAAAGGTATTGGCAGCAGTGCGGCGGGCGTTGGGTTTTGACGAACCAGCTAATTATATGGTAATGGTTCAGGATTCGGACGAATTGCGGGCCAATGGTGGTTTTGCTGGAAACTATATCTTGCTGACGCTTTGGCGTGGGCAGATGGTGAGCTTTTTATTTGACAACACCTATAAGCCGGATAAAGCTATCGCGGCCAACACTGTTTTACGAGTGCCACCACCTTACTTTGATTGGTGGGGTCTGCACGACTCAAGTTTGCGTTTTAGTTTCGGTCTGCGCGACTCGACCAGTCTTACTCCTGATTGGCCTGCTACGGCCTTGATAGCTCAAAGCCTGTTATATCAAGAGGGAGTGGGTGGTACTTTGACCGGGCTGATTGCCCTTAACCCTGGTTTCATCAAATCTATTTTGCAAACTATCGGCCCGGTCTATGTCACCGCTCTGCCCGATTATAACCACGAAGAAGTCAACGCTGCCAATTTTACCGAACGCATCCATTATCATCAAGCGTTGGACGAGGTGCAGCTGGGGTTGAACTCGCTACAACGCAAAAAATTCACGCGCTATTTGGCCGCAGAAATGCTGGGAGCAATCAAGAAACTGCCTAAAAACAAAGTAGCCGATATTGGCAAGGCGGCTTTTACTTCGCTCGACCAGAAAGATTTGCTGGTATATATGGCCGACCCGACTGCTGAAAAGTTGATGGATAGTTTAGGTTGGAGCGGGCGCGTCAACCAAAGTAAAGCCAGCCTGGGCAATCCCGTTACCGCAGACTATTTCTACTTTGTAGATGATAATGTGGTATATAACAAAACCAACGGAGTGGTAAAGCAGCAAATCAATGATATTATTTCTTTTAATTTAGACGGTAGCACCACGCACCATACTACGCTCAACTACGATTATTTCGGCGAATTACCCGAATACGAACGCTATGTCAAATTTGACCATCAAGTTTACAATCGCTTTTATTTGCCTCAAGGTTCGCGGCTGCTAGAACGGAGCGGCTTTGAGGAGCAGTCGGGGCTGGTGCAACAGTACGGGCGTGATGTGTGGGGGCAAGTGCTGACCGTACCAGCGGGCCAAAAACGTAGCTATGGTTTTAGCTGGCAAACCAATTCGCTGGTAGGTCTGCACCAAATTGGTGACAGTGCAAGTTACGAACTGGTTTTGCAAAGGCAGCCCGGCGCGAACTTTAGCTATCAAGTTACGCTCAAGCCGCCGGAAGGTTTGAAGATAAGCTCAATCGAAGGCGTATCAAACCCGCTTACCAACCCGGACGGGAGCGTGCGGCTACTCGATGGGCTGCTGACGGGCGATGTGCATATCAAAGTGATGCTCACTAAAACTTAAAATTATTGGGGCAACTCCACCACCAGCCGCACACCCAGGCGGGTCGGGATGTTGATTTTATGCACATCGCCTGCAAAAAGTTCGCGTGGGCCATCGCAACTCGCCAGTGCTACCACTACTTCCGCCGAGTTTGCAGTTAAAATTGTCACTTCGTCAGTGGCGGCGAAGGGGAAGTCATGCCAGGTTCCCAGGTTGAGCAAGAAGCCCACGCCCGGCTCAAAAATAAACGCCTGAATTTTGTCCAAATCCGGCACTTGTTTACCTTCGGCGTGATTGGGCGGAGCCAACACCAAAATAAAGGCTTTCGCTCCAAGCGGCTGAAACAGCTGGGTCAAATGCAGGTGACGTTCCAACCAATCCAATTGCGGATTGCGTTGCATAATTTTGGCCGAGCGGATTACGGCTTGTTCGCGGTACTCGAACTTAAAATTGTAGCCTTCCTGCACACTACCTTTGTAAAAAGGGATAGACAACCCGCTTTCCGGCACTTCGCTACCCAACATCGTCCCGAAGATAGCGGTATTCTCGTAAGTAGCCCGCACCAGGGGCAGTCTCCAGATTGGCAAATCTGCCACCTGCTCCCGTTCCAAAAGCGGGATAGCTGTTTCAAAGTCGTTCAAAGTTTGAGTCATCTTTATTTTCCTTCTTAATAATTATTCGGCGTATCATCTCAAGAAGTAGGGGCGAGATTTATCCCGCCCGAATAGTTAGTAAGCTTTAATCAAAGTGGGCGTGACGTGAGAAGCCGTGTCGCAGACTAAATCTCGCGCCTACACCCAGAATTTTTGAAAAGATACTATCCGGCCTTGCCTGTAATCGCAAAGTCATTGTAACTGAAAAGGCCCAAACCTTGCAAATGTTATCAACCTTATAATAAGTTTAAGGCTATCAGGCTCGTTCGTCTGCTTTCAGTAAGCGATGGGTAACAATCTGCATAATATTATTAGCAAAATCGGGCGTATTCTGCACCAGGAAGTCAAAATACTTCTGGTCAATCATCACCAACTTGCAGTCGGTTTTGGCAATCGCGGTGGCACTGCGCGGGCTATCTATAATCAAAGATACTTCGCCAAAACTTTCACCCACACCAAGCGTGCTTATCGCTTTACCCTTTATCTGCATTTCCACTGCGCCTTCCTTGATAACAAACATAAACTTGCCCGACTGTCCCTGTTCAAAAATAAGCTGGCCCGTTGCGAAAGATACATAGTTCTCACTATCACCAAACAAGCTAATGTTGGACATCTTTTCCTCCTAAAATTATTGTTTGTCTTCCCAATGCCAATTTCATTTCGTTACTATTTTCAGTCTAACAACGAAATGTCACAAAAACGTTACAAATGAGGGATTTTAGGGGTGAGATAAATCACACTTTTTCTAGAGGAAGAACTGCAAGCCAAATTAGGCCGGGTTAAATAGGGGCCGCGCCAGATTGAGGCAGTACCCCACTTAATTGATTGGCAGTGCCGGAGCCTATCTACAAGTAGCGCGGCTCAACATCTGGTGGGCCAAAGGTAACGGGTGGCAAACCAGTCAAAACCTATTTTTCCAACTCCTGGCCCAACCAAACCCTTAACGTTGGGTACGTTAGCTTAATTTCCAATGGTTGCGTTCGCGGGATAGAAAGGGTATAATAGACCCCGAAATACAATATTTCGTTATAAAGAAAGGACTAATTAAAAATGGCAAAGGACGTAAAGCTTTCCAAAACCGTGCCGACTGGTCAAAACGTAAACCAGACTACCGGTCACAATTGCGAAAAATGTGGGCTGATGACTACGGAACGCACCCTGCAAGTAGTAAAAACCCTCAAAACTGATGGCTCAAAGGCTACTAATTTCTTCCACCGTGATTGTCTCAAATATTAATTAGTAGTTGCAAATAAGGGGACTGAGAAGCAGGTTTTGGCCTGCTTTTTGTTTTGCTGGCCCAGATTTTGCCATAAGCAAACTGATGAATACAAAAAAACTTGTTTTTATAAATCCTAATAGTGGTCGGGCCAAAAAGGGTGACGAACTGACGAAGCTGACCAGCGTACTAGATGCGCTGCCTGGTGTAGAAACAAAATTGTTGGGCAAGTTAGATGACCCAACCGCACTGGCGAAAGCAGCCGTCAAGCAGGGCGTGAAAGTGATAGGCGCGGCGGGTGGCGATGGTACCCTGAATGCGATAGCCAGTGGGCTGGTCGGGACGGACGTAACCTTTGTAGCTCTGCCCTTTGGCACGCTCAACCACTTTGCCCGCGACATCAATATGCCGACAGATTTGGAAAAAGCTGCTCAATATATATTGGAGGGGCCGGAAGAAACGATTGACGTGGGTCAGGTCAATGACCGCTACTTTTTGAACAATTCTAGTTTGGGTATCTACCCGCGTCTGGTTAGCTTGCGCGAAAAACGCGAGAAAGAGTTGGGCAAGTGGCGGGCCTACGTGTGGGCGGCGATGCAGACCATCCGCGACCCGGTGCGTCTGCGCGTAAGTTTCCAGGCGACTGCTAACCTGCCAGCCCGCAGCCTCAAAGTGGGGCTAATTTTTGTGGCAAACAACGAGTGCGATACCTGGCTGCCCAAACCCGGCAGTCGCGCCTGTCTAACCAACCATGCCCTGGATGTGTATGTGTTGGAGGCTCGTAATCGGCTTAAACTTTTTAGTCTGGCCTGGCATTTTTTGTTGAATCGGCTGGACAACTATCCCGATATTTTTCATAGTTCCGAGACAGATTTTACCCTCGGTTCGCGCAATCGCAGGGTCAGCGTGGCCCGCGATGGTGAAGTCGGCCCAATGGTTATGCCGATCCACTATAAATCAGTTAGCTCGGCCCTGCGGGTGCGGATGCCTCCCAAAGAGGAAAAATAAGTATAATTATTGGCCTAAATAGCGCAAAGCCTCAAAAACCTGGTTTTCGAGCGAAAGAACCTGGTCGGTGGGCAAGGCGGCAAGGGCGGCTTCGATTTCCTGAGTGCTGTAGCCGAGGCCGCTCAGGGCCTCGCGCAGTTGCATTCGCTCCAAAGCCTGGGGTGCGGCTTTATTATTAAGGCCACTGACGGCGTTTGCTACCATTCTGGCACTGCCAGGTAGCTCCACCAGCTTGCCTTTTAGCTCCAGAATGATGCGGGCGGCGGTTTTAGCTCCGATGCCAGGTATCTTCTTCAAAAAATCTACGTCGCTTTGGGCAATCGCCAGATGCACCGCTTCGACTCCGCCTGCCCCCACCAGACTGAGAGCCGCTTTGGGGCCGACCCCGCTTACACTCAACAGTAATTCAAATAGTTCGAGGGCGGGATTGCTGTTGAAGCCGTAGAGAGCCATCAAAGCTTCTTTGATGTAAAAATGGGTGTATAGTTTGACTTCGCTGCCGATTTCCCCTAGCTCGGACAGCAGCACCGTTGGCACGAAAACCCGCAGACTGATACCGCCCACCTCCAGGATTACATAATCTGTTCCCATCGCTTCCAAACGCCCACGTATTGCAGTTATCATAATAGTCGTTAGTTGTCAGTTTTAGTATTGCGACTAGTTAAGTCTGTCATAATGTCATTCTGAAGGAATGCTCCCTGGATAACAATTTTTCGCAAAGCCTTCGTTCACAACCCTACGAGCCGTGACAAACCCTTATTGAGTGACGGTCAACAACTGCTAACTAAAAACTGTAGATCGTTACGCCGTTGCTGTTATAAATCGGGTGCATAAATTGGGCGAATTTAGCCAGAGCTTCGGGCGTATAGTTTTTGGGACGGCCGCTGTTGGCGGTGCTGGCACTGGTTTCGACACTGCCTACATAGACGTATTTCACCTTGTATTTTTGGAGCAGTGCTTTGGCCTGGCTGACATCGGTAGTAGCGTAGATAGTTTCCACATCGTTGGTACGTTGCCCTACTTCGGCACGGGTGGCCGAGTTGCCGCCTCGCCACTGAATTTCGTGTCCAGACCAGCCCATCACCGTCGGGAAGCCGCTAAAAGTGCTGACCAGCGAATAGTCCACCCAATCCTGGCCCGTTGCTTCCAACATAGTATCCCGGAAATTCGGGTTGATTTTGGCCTGAGCGCGTAGCCACTGCACCGCGTCATAGTCGCCCGGATAATCGCGTTTGTACCAATCCTCGCCGTTAATTCCCTGACTTTGGGCGTAATGTCCGTTCCATTCGTAAGGGCCAAGCAAAGTATAGACCAGACCGCCCATCACCAACGCTGCCATCACGAACACCCAGGGCCACCGCCACCAATGTTTGCCACCGGCTTTATTTTTAACCTGTCGAGCCGCGTTTTCAAGCTCATCTTTAGCCTGGTTGTCTAGTTCGAGAGGTGTGTGGGGAGCAGTCGGATAATAATTATAATCCTCGTTGTCATAATCTTCGGCGGCATCGGGTTGGGTATAAGTTGGGCCGCTTTCAGTTTCTACCTTTTCTACACTGGCCGGACTATAGCTGGCCTGATAAGCACTTATCCCGCCCTGGAAGACACCCGCCCCCACCAGTTCAGTTTGCAATTGCCCCACCCGACTAAAAGCTGGCAAAATAACTGGCTCCTGCGCTCTTGTGGTCTTGACTTCAACCACTTCCTGGCTGCGTTCAAGCTGCCGCGCCCGTAGATTCCAGGCCCAATCTATCGTGCGCCACAAACAGTAAGCCGCCGCCAGACCATAGAGCAGCCAGCTTTGATAATAAAATTTGAACAAGGTGTTAAAGCGGCTGTTATAAACGTCGCGCAAGAAGAACATTTCGGTGGCAAAGTTAATCACGCCAGTCAATATCATTAGCAGCAACACAAAGCTATCGCTGGAAATCAAGCTTGAGCGGGCCGGGTCGTGTCTGACCCCGGAATTCTCGTTTAACAAAATGCCGACTGCGAAGGTGATACAGATAATCAAGGGGCCGTACAATTCAAAGTGTTGATAGTAACCACAACCAATCATCAAAAGACAAACCGCAGCCAAAGCCACCCGCAGTTCAAAAGCAGGTCGGGCCGGGCGTACCTGTTCCAACAAATAAGCCATCAGCATACCCGCGCCTATCGCCGTTATTGGGATGGCTAAGATGCCCAAACCCAGGCAAATAAACACGTTTATGCCCATTAGATAAAACACTTCGCTTATCAGGAGCAATCCCAACCCTATGCCTGTGAGTAATAAGCCCAGGTTGAGGGATACTACGAAGCGGGCCGGAACCGGGTCGGTTTCCGGGTTGTAATCGGTCATATAGCTGTAAGGTTTTTTAAGGTAGGGCCAGACTTTGATTGCCAGGAAACTAAGCATAGGGAAGATAAAGACTCCAAAAACCAGAAAATAGCCATAAAGCGGAGTACGATTCCAGGCTACGATGCCCACGATATGCCCAATCGTGCTAAGAATGGGGACGTTTAAGGTTTCGGGCAAAGGGTTATCGCCAATCAGGGAGGTAAAGGTGAGCAGGAAAGGCAGGTACAAAATTATGGAAGCCACTATCAAGCGGGCGGCAAAACCCAGGTAACGCACCGTGCGTCCCCAGGCCAGCCCGCTTTCGGGGAGCGGCCCACTCAACAGGAAGAGTTTGACTGCGTTTCCAGCCCATTTCTCTTTCATGGCGGTCAGGGCGGGTATACCTGCTCGTCTTTCACTTACCAACGCCGCCAATAGCACCAATAGCAAGAAAGTTGGATAATCCCAGGTGTTGATAAAAATAAACGCGCCACACGAAAGAGCCAGTACCACCCAGGTCAAAATTCCTTCGGCCCGACGCAAATTAAACAAATTACTACCCGCCGTTGCCCCAAAAATGTTCAAGCCACCCAGGACTGCCAGCAGCATAAATGGCAACGACATCACGTGCGGGTGCATATCGGCCAGCATATAACTAAACATCGGAAACTCGTTGATAGTCTCTGTCCACGTCCATACAATACCGCTTCCGGTGGGTATCGGGATATAGTCGTAGATGACCCGGCTCGGCAACCACGAATTAAAAACAAAATTGCTCAAGGGGGTTTCGTGCATATCCAGGCGCGGGGCGATAATCTGCCGTAACCCGTCCAGATTGCCCAGGAAGTCTATAAACAACACCGCTAAAAGGGCCGTTACACCTACGATTGCTCCACTACGTTGTCGAGCCGCCGCTACCAGATTATAGATGAGGCCGAAACATTCGATAGCGACGAGGCCCATTACCAACGGGATACTCAAATCAAAGGCGATGGCAGGCGCAGTTCCCATCATTTTAGTCAGCAGGGCTATTACAAAGTGGCTAAAATAGTAGTAGTTGATGTTATAGCCGCTCATCCAGGGGTCAGAGGGGGGTAAGTGGGTGTTGAGAACCAGCGAATTGAGGAAAGCAAAGTCGCCCGGTTTTTCGGTGTTGCGAATAGAGGGCGTATAGGAGTGCAGATTTACTCCATAAGCATACACCAGCACAAAAACCAGTTCCATCGCCACAATCAGCCAGATTTTAGCCGAAATAAATTCGAGGAGTTCCCGCCGTAGCCCACCGCCCTTTCGGAGCAGCAGCCAGGTATCGAGCGCGATAAACAGCACGGCAAAAACTACCCAACTATCGCGCTGGCTGAAGGGTAGTCCCAACATTCCCAAAAACCAGACGCTCCAGGCGGTCAAGAGCAGCCCCAGTATCTTGGCGAAAGCGTAGCCCTTGTCCGGCAGACGGCGGAAAACCAAAAAAGCCAACGGCAAAGCCGCCAGGCTCATCAACTCAATTATCAAGACCCACGAAGCAGCTTCAAACATCTTTTTCTACTTTATAACTCTAGTTTCACTGTTACTACACCGCAAATGACGCAAGCTAACATCTTTTTATGACCTATTGAATTATAGCAAAAAATGTGGGTTTTGTATTTTTATATAGAAGAAGGCAGGCATCATAGTCTGCCTTTTTCAGATTTAGCTTAGAGAGGAATAGACGATTTCGCCACCGACGAGCGTGACTGTGACGGGAGTGAGCGGGATTTCGGAGGCAGGACAGCTAAAAATATCTTGGGCTAAGGCAGTAAAGTCGGCTTGATAACCGAGAGCGATACGTCCGCGCCGTTGTTCGTCGCCTGCGGCATAAGCCGGGCCTTCGGTGAAACCACGCACTGCCTCCTCGACGCTCAAACACTCACCCACATACCAGCCCGGACGGTCTTCGCCTTCGCGTTGGCGGGTAACAGCCGCATAGATACCCTTGCGCGGGTCTAGGGACTCAATCGGCGCGTCCGAGCCGAGGGCCAGATGTGCGCCACCTTTGAGCAGCGATTGGTAGGCGTAGGCGCGACTGGCCCGTTCCGCCCCCCAATAATAATCGGCGTTGTCGCGGTCAGTGGTGGCATGAGTGGGCTGCACCGAAGCAATTACCCCCATCTGAGCGAAACGCAATAAATCTTGAGGACTGGTCAACTGGACGTGTTCGAGACGATGGCGCAAACGGCCCGAAGTATCGGCGTTCCGCACGGCGGCAATCGCCTCCAGACCCACGTGGGCCGCCCGGTCTCCAATTACGTGAACGGCCAGACCAAAACCCGCCCGTATTGCCGTGCGTGCCTGAGCCGTAAATTCTGTTTGTTCCAGCGTCAGCAGACCCCGGCAATGCTCGCCAGTGCAATGCTCAAAAGGTTCTAGCATCGCTGCCGTTTGCGAACCCAGCGTGCCATCCAGAAAGAACTTTAGCTGACCCAACCATAGCATTTCGTCGCCAAAACCGCTGCGTAAGCCGACTGCCTCTACGTGCGCCAATGCTTCGGCCCGCAAAATAATGGTGGTACGGAGTTTGAGCTTACCCTGGGCGTGTAAATTCTGAAATGCCCCGAAGCCCGTTGCCGCTTCGATGGCATGAACTCCGGTCAGACCATATTGGTGGGCCAGGGTTTGGGCTTCGGCCAGCACATGGGTAGAAGTGTCCAGGTCTGGTTCAAGCTGGTTCAGATAGTGACGCAGTAGGCCCGTCGCGTTTTCCTTGAAGATACCGATTGGTTCGCCCGCCGTGTCGCGCACGATTTCGCCGCCCGCCACGTCCGCCGTATCGCGGTTGATACCGATAATTTCTAAAGCTTTTGAATTGGCCCACAATACGTGGCCGTCTTTGCTATCCAGCACGGTAGGCTGGCCGGGCGCAACCCGATCCAGGTCGGCTTTGCTGGGCCACCCGCCCCAGAGGTTCTTATCCCAACCGTGACCGCGTAGCCATTGATCAGGTGGAGTTTGGGCGGCGTAGGTTTGCACTTTGGCTAAGGCCGCCTCCAAAGTTTGTACACCAACTAAATTTATCAGTTTTAAGGATTGCGCCCAACCCAAAAAATGTGTGTGTGCATCGTTGAGGCCGGGTAGTAGTAGTCCGCCCTGTAAATCCAGGGTTTCAGCCGTTTTTGCTCCAGCCAACGCCTGGATTTGGGCCAACGTGCCGACTGCCGCCACTTTTCCGTTGCTCACCGCTACCGCCTGAGCTACAGGTTGAGCCGGGTCGAGGGTGCGAACAAGCGCGTTGTGAATTATCAAATCAATAGTCATAAAATACACTTTCGCTGCTACAGCCAGAACTTGTTTTTCCAATTCCTGACCCAACCAACCCCTTTACGCTGGCTATATTATACTGGAAAAACGCGACTTGACAAACGGGCCTGACCTGGCTAGAGTCTGGTTATTGTGAAAGCGTGATTTTTAGTCCTGGCTTCTCCACTCCTCCGCGCTTTCATTTCGCAACCTTGAGAACCTTGAAGGCTGTGACAAGCAAAATCCTTTCCTATTTTGTTTATGGAACGCTATTTTATGAGTGAAAAAGCTAAAAACCAGCCTGAACGCCCCTCTACTTATATCTATCGAGGTCGCACCGTTACCAACAATGGCGAGCAAAAGGCATTAATCAAATACAATGCTATAGAAAGTATAATTAGAGGCGTGGAGCTATATACAAACTCAGCCTTTTTGCAGGAAGTCCAGCCCTTTTTTGACCCAACACGCCCTAAGCCACAATATACGGTGGTGGATTATTTGGAAGTGCTAGACCGCATCTGCGACTGGTGTTATCCCAACCTCAGCCGAGCGGAAGGGCGGGAGCAGGTGGGCAGATTAGCCTTGAGCGGTTTTCGTAAGACTATTTTTGGTCGAGTAGCCCTGGCTACTATTCATTTAATAGGGCCAGACCGTTTGCTCATCAGAGTGCCGGGCCTCCTGGCTAATGTATCGGGGACTGGTAAATATTCAATCACAAAGTTAGGGCTACGCCGCTACTGCTTTTCCACTCGTGAGGAAGCCGGAACTTATGAGGAAACATTAGGTGTATTGAAGGCTGGTCTGGGAGCGGCGGGCGCGCAAAATGTGAAATGTGAGGTAAAAGTGATAGCCGCTGATAGCTGGGATTTTATTTTAACCTGGGACGAAAAAATTTAGTAGCTATTTTGTTACGCAGCAAACAGGAGAAAATTATTGGACGCTTTGAATTTTGCGCCCGAACTTTTGCAAAAAGAAGCTCATGTGCAGCCTACCGCCCAAACCCTCGTCCGCGCTTTCGATACCGACCCACTAATGAAGTATGTGGTGCCTTCCGATAGCGAACGAGCCAAAAGGCTAGAAGGTTTTTTCTATAGTGCTACCCTTTACGGCTATAAACGCGGCACAATCTACATTGCTACGGGTGAAAAAGACGAAAGGGTGGTCGCCACTGCTATCTGGCTTGGACCTGCGGCCCAAAACGGCCTCAGCGTCGGGTCGGCAATTAAGGCTGGCCTGACCGTCCCAATGCTCAAAGTTTTTTTCAAGCTCGGCCCCGCGGCTACCATCCGTTTGCTAAATGTAGGCGATTATACCGAAAAGTTACACCATCAATTCATGACAAAAATGCACTGGTATTTACTATTTTTGGGGGTTGAACCAACCTTTCAAGGCAAAGGAGTGGGGGGAGAGCTTTTGCAACCAATACTGAAGCGGGCCGATCAGGAAGGTTTGCCGTGCTACCTGGAAACAATGAATCCTAAAAATGTACCCTTTTACCAAAAACACGGTTTTCAAATGGTACACACCAGCGTAATTCCAAAGGGCGGGCCGCAAATGTGGGCCTTCCGGCGCGAACCGCAGGCAAAATAGGTTGTTCGTCAAAAAATGCGCTTAGAGTTAAAGGTCAAGGCAAATGATCGTAACTATCCAGCCAAACGCATTTGTCACGGCCCGTAGGGTTGTGAACGGAGTAAAGAATCTGTTGCTGAAAGCCTATGAGCCGCAGAATTCTAGAACTTTAGCAACAGACCCTTCGCTCTGCAAAGCCTCCGTTCACGGCCCGCAGGGTCGGACAGGCTGAATAGTTACGAATTATCAAATCAATAAATCATCGGTTACACTTTTGCCTCTAAAGCCCCGACTAGCGATGGCGATTCGATGCCTTCGCGTCGTTGTAAAATCATCGGCATCCCGTTTTTGGAACGTAGCGTAATCATCGGTTCGGGCCGTACTACGTGGTCGGTAACGTGGCGCATCTGCCAATGTTGCGCGATAGTCGCTAAAACCAGAACCCCTTCCATCCAGGCAAACGGCTCGCCGATACACAAATGCGGCCCGCCCCCGAACGGAAAATAAGCCATTTTAGGTAGTTGCGCTTTGAATTCCGGTGTCCAACGTTCCGGCTCAAAGCGTTCCGGGTTGGGGAAATAGCGGGGGTCGCGGTGCATCACATACGGGCTGAGGATAACATCGGCTTTGGCTGGCAAAACAAACTCACCCATCTTAAAATCCTGAACCAAAGTGCGGCTAGTAACCCAGGCGGGTGGGTAGAGCCGCATCACCTCGCTAAAAACGTTCTCGGTGTAGCGCAGACGCGGGATATCTTCCATCGTGGGGGCGCGGCCTGCCAATACGCTATCAAGCTCGGAGTGTAGTTTAGCTTCAACTTCGGGGTGTTGCGAAAGCAGATACCAACTCCAGGTAAAGGCCAGGGCGGTAGTTTCGTGACCCGCCATCAGAAAGGTCATAATTTCGTCGTGGATTTGGAGGTCAGACATCCGGCTATTGTCGCCTTCCACGTCGCGCACCGAAACCAGCATCGAAAGCAAATCGCCCCGGTCTGCTCCACTTTCCCGCCGTTCTTTTATCATGGCATAAATAGTAGTAGAAATATAATTGACAGCTTTTTTGAAGCGACGGGTAGCAGGCACGGGCAAACGTTCGAGCAGTTCGGCTAGTTGGACAGGTAGCAAGGCGCGGCCACTCCATTGTTGTAACCAGTGTAAAGCTTCTTCCAAGCGGGTATCGTTATCTATCGTCACATCGGCATCAAACAAAGCTTTAGCAACGATTTCCAGGGTCAGCCGGGCCATTTCGTCGGCAATGTCCAGGCGTTGACCGTCGCGCCAACCAGCTATCCTCCGCAGACTGTAGCTGGTCATTACATCGGCGTAGGCAGCAATCCTTTTTTTGTGGAAAGCAGGTTGAGACAGCCGCCGTTGCCGCAAATGGAACTCTCCTTCGGTAGTAAGCAGCCCATCACCCAACAGATGTTTGAGCCACATACTACTGGCATCTTTGACGAAGTTCCGTTGGTGCGTCACCAGTACGTCCCTGATGTAGTCAGGGTGGCTGATAACAAAAATCTCGTGACCACTAATAGTATAATGAGCGACATCACCGTATTTAGACACGTCACTAAAAAATTTGAGCGGGTCACGGATGATTTTAATAACATTGCTGTAACCCCAGGGCAGTTTGCTGATCGGGCCGGGCGGGTAAAGCTGGACAGTCATTTTTCGTCTCCTTTATTTTTTGTTATAATTTTATCAGACCGCGTTGAGCCGCGATTGTGACGGCTTCGGTGCGGTTGTCGGCCTTGAGTTTACCGAGAATTGCGCTGACGTGAAACTTGACCGTGCGTTCGCTTATAACCAGGCGGTTAGCAATTTCTTTGTTAGCCAGGCCGCGTGCCAGCAGTGCCAATACCTCGCGTTCACGAGCAGTTAAAGGTTCTTCGGTCTGCGGTTTGATAGTGGTGGGCGCGGCTTGCATCTGGTTCAAAAGTTTGCTGGCTACCACAGGTTGCAATAATACTCCGCCCTCATACACGGTACGCACCGCCCGAAAAATTTCGTCGCGGGGAGCATCCCCTTTGAGCAGATAGCCCCGCGCTCCCGCCTGTACCGCCGCCAAAATGCGTTCGTCACTATCAAAGACCGTAAAGATAATTACCTTTGTATGAGGTCGCTGCTGCATAATAGCTCGTAAAGCTTCCAGCCCGTCCATCACGGGCATATCCATATCCAGCAAAACGACATCCGGTTGGAGTTGTCCTACCTGGGCCACTGCTTCCTGCCCATCGCCCGCCTCGCCCACTACCGCGAAGTCAGTCTGGGTTTCCAAAATAGCGTTGAGGCCATCCCGCACTACCGGATGGTCATCTACAATTAATATTTTGATTGTTTCTGGCCGACTATTCATTTTATTTCAAAGTCGCAGCTTCATAAATGGGTTCGGGCTGTTTATTGGTGATGGGTTGCTGTCGGCTGGTCAAATAATTATAGCATATTAAAAGGGCTGAACTTACCGCCAGAATAATTATAGTCGGGCTGAAATTTGCGGCTGTATCCATATTTAAGCCCACTTTTCCGGGTGTCAAGCTACGGATGGTGTAAAGGTCGCCGTGCCGGAGCATTTTTAGATGGGCAAGCAGGGGCGACTTATCGAGGTCAAAAATATACAGGTGGTCTAAAGCCGGGTTGCCGTGCGTAACGGCATTGGTATAAACGTTGAAATCGGGTGCGACCCCCAACATTTGGGCAAACAGACTAAGCGGGAACAACCCCAGCCAGATAATGCCCACCCATTTGCGAGACCGTTGTAACAACACCCCCAAAGCCAAAATTGCAAAAGGCAAGCAAGGTACTAAGAAGCGCGGCCCCCAACTCGAACCGCCCCACCAGGCCCACCACGCGCTATAGTAAAAAATGGTGATGGCTATAACCAGCCCTCCAAGTACGGCTTCGGCCCGAAAACGCTGCCAAAACCCCTTTGCGGCCCAAATTACGCCAATCAAGATGGGGGAATACAAAAAGACGCTTTTACCGGGGCTGAACAGCAAACCATAAAAGCCTTCCCAGGGCGGGGTAGTAAAGCCTTCGCCGTCGTAGCCATTATTAAAAATGTTACCAAAACGCACATAGTTGTACCACAGCAACAGCAGCAG
Organism: Chloroflexia bacterium; assembly: GCA_038207455.1. Taxonomy (GTDB): domain Bacteria; phylum Chloroflexota; class Chloroflexia; order Chloroheliales; family Chloroheliaceae; genus JBBQZT01. The sequence goes on along the minus strand of JBBQZT010000017.1, from coordinate 58,691 downwards.
GATGGGCAAAGCCCCCAGCGTTACCGCCACTCCGTCTAGCAAGAAACTTTTTATATTTACAGTGGGTTGCCACCAAGAATTTCGAGGTTGGGATATACTCGTGGGGCTACCTTTGTGGTTGGCATCGCGCCACCGCAGGTTAAATTTGCCAAAGAATTGTAGCAAAGGTCTCCCGCCCTCGCCAGCAGGTTTCTGTATCAGCCAGAGATATGCTACATAGGCGGGCAATAGGGCTACGCCCGAAACCCGCACCAGCAGCGCGTAGCCCAGCAGCGCACCGCCCCCGACTAGCCAGCCACGTCGCCTCCACTGATTTTGGGTGCGCCCCGCCAAAACGAATACAAACGCTGCCCCAAAAATGCACAGGGTAAATAACGGTTCGCTGAAAAAGTAGCGCGAGTACGGCCACGCGCTCGTTCCCAGGCCGTACAATACCGCCAGGCCGATGCCGATTTTGACCGAGGCATACAAAAGTTTGCCCCATAAATAAACCAGCCAGACGGTGGCCGCCGTTGCGAAAATCGGCAGGAAACGCACAAAGAAAAAGGGGATTACGTCCAGTGCGTTATAATCCAGGCCGTAAGTGAAAGCATTATCGCGCCCTAAATTAAAAAACGGCACGGCAGCCAGCGATTGCCCCAAACCGTACTTGCTATAATAACGCCCGCCGCGCCCCGCTACAATTTGAGGCTGCCCAGGATTAGGTTGCAACACGACAGTACCGTGATTGGCAATGGCTACCGTCGTGGCGTACATCACGTCGCCATCGCTAATAAAATTGCTATAGTACGCGCCCGTCAACGCATAAATGGCGACAGCACCCAGGAATAGCCACAGCCCCGCCCCTGTTATAATTTTCAGGATTTTTAGAACTAAATTTTTAAGTATCAATTTATTTGTCATAGTATGCCCAATGGAAGGTCAGCCATTGGCATTACCAAATTATTTATTCTTCGTCCTTGTCATCTTCGGCTGGTATCTTCTCAAAAGGTTAAATGAAAAACCGTTCAGCCCCTACTTCCTCAAGTTCTTTCCAGTCGGCATCAGCAGGATGCAAACCAATCACTAAGCTAGTAATAATGGGATTATCGTTTAATTGTAAATAAGGAAAGCTCTGTACCAAATTTTTAAGCCCCCAAACTAAGCTCTGCAACAAAAAGCTAGATTCGCCCAAATCACGGTCTGCCTTGTGCAGCAAATGACTGACATCTAAACGCCACTCAAATACGCAGTGATTAAAATTATTTTCGCTAATTACCCCACAAATTAGAAATCCGCCAAAACCACCCTTTTGTCCAAAGCTACACCAAGCTAATAATAGCTCTTTTATATATGTTTTCGCTTCCGTATCTAGTGTATTTGCAAAATATAAGGTAAAACCCATATTTTCGGCATCTATACTGGGCATTTTTATAACGTCCATAGTTACCTAGCCTCCTAATTGAACATAATAGGAGAGAAAAATGTACTCAAATGTTGTAGCTGGGTATCACCAACTACGTCAATACTGGGTGTTAGTTGTAAGCACATTCTTGTTTTGTTATCTAAAACGATAACTGAGGAGCAAGGTGCTAAATTCGTTACTGTATTTAAACCTCCAAGTGCTTGAATATGATTACTACTTAATAAATTAACCCAAAAGACCCCTCGAACTTGATCTCTAAGGATTGCGCTCCGCGTTACCCTAGCCTTTTGATACAATCTTTCGTATTCAGTTATAAAGGTCGAAGGGGTTGAATTATGTAGAAAGCCATAGACTCCTTCGATAAGGGTAAAGCTTTTCTTAGCAAACTCTATTAGCTGCGCTTGCCAGTTAGCAGTAATGGCATCAAAAAGAGACCTACTAATGCTCAAACTTACAACTGTACTATCAATTTGAAAAGACCTATCGTTCCTAATATCGAACCTAAAATGAGGGTTTGGTACAGAATCTTCCCAATCAAGAGTTGCGTTACAATCTACCTTACTATTGTTAAAAATAGAAAATGCCTCAAACTCTCCGTGTGCTAATTTTTCTTTAAGCTTATTCCAATTTTGGTCATTGTACTTCCAGTACCGATTGCTTGTACCAACTTTTAAGCTTGGCTGCAATACAAGCTCAAGTTTATTTTGTACTATAATATTTTGGAAGGTTTGGAGAACACTGTCGACTAAGTTGGCTAATCTAGGCCCTTTCACCAACAAATCATCATATACAACTAACCACAAATCAATATTTTGGTTCATAGTTTTACCCAAGCTTCGGAGCTACACACTATTTATAGCTCTCCATCTCGCCCCAGTTCTCCCCCACCTTCAGGTCGGCTTTGAGCGGCACACTCAGCTTGACCTCCTGACCCATCGCCTCCATATTGCGTTTGACCAGTTCGGCCAACACTGGCAACTCGCTTTGGGGAACTTCAAACACCAATTCGTCGTGTACCTGGAGCAGCAGCTTGGTTTTAAGCTTTTTGGCCCGCATTTCGTGATGAATCCGAATCATCGCTAGTTTTACAATATCGGCGGCTGTTCCCTGCACTGGCATATTGATGGCCTGGCGTTCAGCTTCCTGGCGCACGACAGCGTTGGTGTTGCGAAGTTCGGGCATCATGCGGCGACGGCCCAACAAGGTTTGCACATAGCCAGTCTCACGGGCTTTGACGGGGGTTTGCTCAAGATAAGCCCGCACATTCGGATACTTTTCGTTGTAGGCTTTAATAAAATCTCCCGACTCTTTGTAGCTCAACCCAATCTGGCGGCTCAATCCGTGTGCGCTCAGGCCATATACGATACCAAAATTAACTGTTTTGGCAACCCGCCGCATATCAGCTGTCACATCCGCCTCTGGTACACCAAAAACCGTCGCTGCCGTCGTGCGATGCGGGTCTTTGTCCTGGTTAAAAGCTTCGTTGAGGGTAGGGTCGCCAGTTAGGTGGGCCAAAAGGCGCAGCTCGATTTGCGAATAATCGGCTGAAAACAGAAAGGTTGGCTCGTCAAACAAACGGTGCGACGATTTGTTATCGGCCACAAAAGCCCGCCGTACTTCGCGCCCGATGTCGGTGCGTATCGGAATATTTTGCAAGTTGGGATCGCTGCTAGAAATGCGCCCGCTACTCGCACCCAACTGGTTGAACGAGGTATGAACGCGCCCGGTTTCAGGGTCAACCAGAGCGGGTAAACTGTCCACGTAGGTAGATTTCAGCTTGCCCAGGTGTCGGCATTCCAGCACCATCGCCACAATCGCGTGCGACTCGCCCAAAGCTTCCAACGTCTTTTTGTCGGTAGAAAACTTTTTGGTGGCGGTTTTCTTGCTGCTTTGCAGACCCAATTCTTCAAAAAGCACTTTGCCCAACTGGTCGGGCGAATTAACATTAAACTCGTGTCCGGCCATATCATAGATTTGGGTTTCCAGAGCCTTGATTTCGCGGTGCAATCTGGTAGAAAGCTCCTGCAACGCTCCTACATCAATCGCTACGCCACAAAGCTCCATTGTAGTCAAAACTGGCACGAGCGGCATCTCGACTTCCTCAAAAAGCTTTTGCAAACCGTCGAGTTCCAGGTCTGGGTTCAACACTTCAACCAGGCGTAGCGTCATATCCGCGTCGGCACTGGCATATTGGGTGGCAGTTTCTAGCGGTACGCTTGCCATCGTAATTTGGGTTTTGCCGCGCCCAATCAGTTCTTCAATGGGGGTCATCTCCGCCCCAAGTCGGGTGAAAGCCAGGTTTTTCAAATCGGAACTGTTGTCGCCCAAAAGCTGACTGGCAAGCATAGTGTCATATTTCAGGGCGATATGCTGCAACTCAATCCCGTGTCGATGCAAAATCTCCATATCATATTTGGCGTGATGTGCTACAATTTGCAGTTTGCTATCGTTAAAAAGGGGAGCCAACGCCTGACGCACCTCGTCCCAACCTAGCTGTCCGGCTTGTAATTCGCTGACAGCCCCCGTGCCGCCCTCGACTTTCTGGCGATGCCCGACGGGAATGTAATAGGCTTCGCCCGCCGCTGGTGATAGCGACACACCTACAAGCTCGGCCTCAATCGGGTTGCGGCTGGTAGTTTCGGTATCAAAGGCGAAGCGGCCCGTTTTCAAAATACGCGCTACCACCTTACGCAACTGGTCGCTGTTGGTAACTGCTGTATAGTTTCCCAAACTTGCTTCGGGGGGAAGGGTAACAGCCAATTTAGCTGCTGCCATAGCGTCGGGGTCTTTAGTAGCATCAGCGTGGGTATCGGGCTTATTATCCGTGCCAAACATACTCATTTGAAGCTGGGGGCTGGCTGCTTTTTTGGTTTTGGCAGTATCGGGGCTGGCTTTGCCATTTCCATTTGGCGCAGTGGCCGCATTGGGCGGTGTTGGTAGTTTGTTTAATAACGAACGGAATTCCAACTCGCGGAAAAGCTCGACCACTTTAGCCCGGTCTATCTGGTGCGCCCGGCAGCTTTCCAGGTCAATATCCAAAGGTATGTCGGTAACAATCGTAGCTAATCGTTTGCTTTGCAGAGTTTGTTCCCTCTTTTGACGTATGGCTTCTTGAATTTTGGGCGGCACGATTTCGTCCAGATGAGCCAGAATATTTTCCAGATGCCCAAACTTTTGAATCAAAGTGGTAGCAGTCTTGTCGCCCACCCCCGGCACACCCGGAATATTATCGCTTTTGTCACCGCTCAAAGCTTTATAATCCGGCACAAACTCTGGCCCAAATTTATATTTTTCTACCACCGCTTCGGTATTAAAATAACGAGCATCCTGAAAACGACCTTTGTAGCCGCCACCCGGCAAAACCGCCGTCGTATGTGCGTTTACCAATTGCAATAAATCGTTGTCGCCTGTCACAATCAAGGTATCCAAATTTTCGCGCTCGGCTTTGCGTGCCAGTGTGCCAATAACATCATCGGCCTCGAACCCTTCCAACTCCTGGATATTAATGCCAAATGCCTCGACCACTTCCCGGATACGAGAAAGCTGGTTGCTCAAATCGTCGGGCATTTCGCTGCGGTTGGCCTTGTATTCGGCATACTCGTCGTGCCGAAAGGTGCGGCCCATATCGAAGGCCATCACAATATAATCGGGTGCGTCACGGTTCAAGACTTCCAGCAACATCGAGGTAAAGCCAAACACGGCGTTGGTTAGTTCGCCTTTGGGTGTTTTAAGGGTGGCCGGGACAGCGTGATAAGCCCGAAAAATGATGCCGAAGCCATCAATCAAAATAATTCGTTTGCGTGTGGCCGTTGCCATTACAAATTTCCCTTTCATTTAAGAGGCTGATGTACTTATTATACTACGATTCCTGGACTTATATTATCTGGATAAATACGGAAGTGAGCCGTGAAAATTAGACAATGTGCTATTGTACCCTGAATAGTTTGTGCAGCGGAATTTGTCATTCTGGCACGTAAGTCATGTGGGTAGGAGCAACTGGTTTTTTGTGAAAGACGAGGTATTTCAAATCGGTTGGCGCGTTTTGGAGAGAAGCGAAACAATCAAAGCAGCTAACATCCCTAAGATGATACCCCCGATAAGGGTGGGGTCGGCCCAGATGAAGATTTTGAGGTAGGCCACTTGTAGCATTACCAACGCTGCGGTCAGACGCGCCACCCAGGAACGGCTGCTGAGAAGGGCGTAGGCCAGAAACAAGGCGTGGCCCGATACCAGAGGCACGGCAACGAAAGCTCGTGATAAAGCTAATAGCACAATTGGTGCTTCGATGGCCCATTGCCCCCACTGGATTAGTCTCCAACGTGCCGCCCGGTCAAAAACAAAGGCCACAAAAGGCACGCTGACTGGCAGAAAATAATAGAGCAGGAAGTGCTGGCGTAGCCCGTGATAACGCAAGATTACTATTAAGGCAAACAAACCAGCAAAACCAAGCGCAGCGGCCAGCACGAATAGAGGGCGAAAGATAAAGGTTTTAATCATTGTTTTGGGGTAACTATTTCTTCTTGTCCGCGTCTCCGAACGCACCATGATTAACCTTTGGCATGGGGGCCACATCCCGTTTGCGCGGCTTTTCCCTGACTACTTTGGGCGGCAGAGGTTTGCCGTTCAAACCTAGACGTTGCGGGGAATAAGGGTTGGGCTGGGCTGGAGTATTGGTCGTCGGAGTAGCGGGGCGCGTTCTGGTGGCGGTAGCAGCGACAGCAGCAACTGGCTCTTTATCTTTTTTCTTGCCCTCCGCCTTTTTTTCCTTTGCCAAACGTGCTTGCTCGGCCTGTTCGCGTTCGGCGGCAGCGGCCAGGGCTGCGCGTTTAGCAGGTGGCATATCTAGCATTTCTTGGGCTTCCTGGACAGCCGAGGCGGGCAACTGTTTGACCAGCAACCGTTCGATTTCGCGCTGCTCGTCCGCGCTCATCAGCAATTCTGTTCCCCAACCGCGTATCGCCTGGCGCAAATCGTTCATGTGGCAGACCGGAAAGCTCATCTCCTCGCCCCCGATAATTTCGGCGTAGGGAAAGACTACTACACCGTCGGTGGGCAAATCGTAACCTTGCTGCTCAAACCAGGCCCGTACCTTTTTGACCTGGACACCTAGATCGCGGCTGGGGTTGCCCAAACCAGGCTCTCCGAAAGTGCCGATGCTAGTGATAATTTTGTTTTTGCGACGGTAATTGTCGTGACCGACTTTGACCTTGCCCGCGTGAGGTTTGACCGCAATCAACATCAGGCCAATCGGTGTCACCAGCAAATGTTCGATTATGATTCCGCCCACATCTACATAGTTGTAGAGATGATAGCGGGGCGGCACGCCTTTTAGGGCTTCGTCAATTAGCACTTCCTCGCTTCTGAGTTTGTAACCGCCCACGCCGAAACGCCGATTGTTAAACGAACCGCGTTTGGAAAGCAGTACACCCGCCGCCAGCAGGGGATACCCGACAATAAAAACTATCGAAGCGGCAGCAGGATTGGCTCCAATCAACAACGAACCCATCGAGCCAACCAAACAGCCTACACCAAGCCAAAAAAGTAGCCGATTACGCTGAATACGACGCGAAACTTCGGCTTTGTTTGTAACTATAAACACAATTTGCTCCTGCTAGATTAAAAAATTGACCGGATGGGGCCGGTATCAGGTTTAGCTGTTTTGCCCCTGGCATCTTCGGGCTGCTGAAACTCCTGGTCAACTACTAACGTGGCCCGATAGGTGCGGCTGCTCATCGCTCGTTCAAACCAACGGTCAGTCACGGTTTTATAGGGGTCTTGCCAGGCTTGAATAGTGCGGGCCTCCTGCGTCCACCAACGGTTATAAGCTTCGCGGCTCTCATAGACCGTCATCGCCATATACTTGCCCGTATCATCGCCTTCGTCAATCCGAAACAGCTTAACACCCAGGACACCCGGCACTTTGCCATATTGAGGGACGATGCCGCGTTCGGTCAGGTCTTCCAGTTCGCGCCCCTGGAAACCAGGGCGTATCTCCCAGATGTTCATAGTACAGAACTCGCCTCTAGCCATAGTCGAAACCTCCTGGAAAGTTAGCAGTTAGGAGTTGTCAATTAACTATTCCGGCTTATACTCACGGAAAATCAGGCTGGCATTCTGACCGCCGAAGCCGTACTTGTTACTCATCGCAATTTTGATGCTGGCGGAACGGGCCTTGTTGGGTACATAGTCCAGGTCGCAATCCGGGTCAGGTTCTTCGTAATTGATAGTAGGCGCAATCAAGCTGTTTTGCATCATCAAAATAGTCGCAATCGCTTCGACACCGCCCGCGCCGCCCAAAAGGTGTCCAATCATAGACTTGATGCTGCTCATAGGGATATTGTAGGCATAATCGCCAAAGACTTTTTTGACCGCAATGGTCTCCATTTTATCGTTGTACTCGGTACTGGTGCCGTGTGCGTTGATATAATCTATGTCGCGGGGGTTGATTTTGGCGTGATGGATAGCCCGACGCATCGCCCGCACTGCCCCCAAACCTGCCGGGTCGGGCGCAACCAGATGGTAAGCATCGCAACTGCAACCGTAACCGATTACTTCGGCATATATACGCGCATTACGGGCCAGCGCGTGTTCCAAATTCTCCAAAACCACGATACCCGCGCCTTCGCCTGGCACAAAACCGTCGCGTCGCTTGTCGAAGGGACGGCTGGAACGGGGTGGGTCATCCGAAAAATTGCTGCTCATCGCCCGCATCGCACAGAAACCAGCCAGCCCAAGTTCGCTAATCGGAGCTTCCGTTCCGCCCGAAATCATCACCTCAGCCTCGCCCCGCTTAATCACCTCCATCGCCTCCCCAATCGCCTGGGTGCTGGCGGAGCAGGCGGTTACAACGGTAGAATTGTAACCTTTGAGGCCAAAGGTCAGGGCGATTTGTCCGGCGGGCATATTGGGTAAAATAGTAGGGATAAACAAAGGACTGACGCGGTTGCCGCCTTTTTCTATTAAAACCCGCATTGCCGCTTCGGTTTCGGGGAAAGCCGCGTTACCTGTGCCTATCAGCACACCGTAATCTTCGGCCATATCGCCTTCTATTTCGAGATTGGCATCCTTGATAGCTTCACTGGCCGCCGCTACCGCAAACTGGGTTGCGCGGCTCATGCGGCGGGCATCCTTAGCATCAATAAATTTTTTGGGGTTCCACTCTTTGACCTCGCCCGTCACTTTGGTGGGATAGTTGGACGGGTCGCACAAAGTCATACGGGCGATACCAGACTGACCGTTTTTTAGCCCTTCCCAATACTCTGAAATATTTTGACCAAGTGGGTTGATTGTACCCAGGCCCGTAATCACCACCCGGCGTTTCTCCGGTTCTTCAGAGCCAAGCATCAAAGGCTGCACCAGGGTGCGTTCGCCACCTTCGGCTTTGTGAACGATTTCTTCTAAAAGCTCGTCGAACTGGTTTTCAAGCAAAGTCTCGACAACGGGTTCACCAGTAGCCCGGCGATTTTCGGCTTCTAGTATCTGCAACGCCAGGTTTGCCAGGCGCGTGCGATACTCGTTCAAAGCGGGCTGGGCCAAATTGGGGAAAATATTTTCGTTTTTCATGCTTCCTGAATGATTTTTACTAAAAATGGTCAGTCAGGGTTGTAATTGCCTGACTAATATGATAAATTTTGATGTGTATAAGAGTCTAGCACAAACTAGCCTACTTCGCAAGAAAGGCGAAATCATTATGCAAACGCAACCACGTCAAAGTAATTCGTATTTTGCCCAGCCGCCCGTGACCGACCTTTCGATTATTGTGGTTAGCTACAACACCCGCGATTTGTTGCGCGAGTGTCTGCAATCCATTTATCATCAGCCTACCTCGCGTTATCAATTCGAGGTGCTGGTGGTGGACAATGCCAGCAGCGATGGCAGTGCCGAAATGGTCAGGGCTGAGTTTGGTGGCGCAAAGCTGATAGCTAACGGGGAAAATGTGGGTTTTGGGGCGGCCAACAACCAGGCATTGCAACAGGCACAGGGCCATTATATTTTGCTGCTCAACCCTGATGCCACCGTAGTAGGCCCGGCCATCTGGCAAATGCTGGCCTTTCTGGAGGCCCAACCAGGGGCGGCAGTAGTTAGTCCGGCCTTGCAATACCCCGATGGCAAATTTCAAGAGGGCGCGTTCCACTTCCCGACGCTGGCTCAAATTTTCCTAGATTTGTTCCCGCTCAACTGGCGGTTGACCCGTTCGCGGCTCAACGGACGTTATCCGCGCCGCTTCTACGGTGGAGATTATCCCCGCGCCTTTGAAATTGATTTTCCGTTGGGGGCGTGCTTATTAGTTCGCCGCACCGTACTAGAGCAGGTGGGCTTTCTGGACGAAAATTTCTTTATGTATATGGAAGAAATTGATTGGTGCTATCGTATCAAACAGGCCCAGGTAGCGCGGGGCTACGAAGAGGTAGGTCTCCGCTTTCGCTCAGGCCGCAAACGTCCGCACTACTGGCAAATATTTTGCTTGCCAGCCGCCAAAGTAATTCATCACGGGGGAGCCAGTACGGGGCAGTTCCGCGCCGAAAGCTTTTATCAACTTTACCGCAGCCGCAACTATTTTTACAAAAAACACTACTCGCACAGCTTCCAAATTGTGGCCCGCTGGCTGGTACGTCTGGGACTGGGCCTCAAATTGGTAGGCGCAGCTTTTAGACGCATCGTGGGACGCAACGGCGTATCAGACTTTCAAAATCAATGGCGCGTCTATCGGCGTATCTGGCGATTGCAGTAATCCCAATATCTAGCTGGCGGCGAATAGTGGCGGGGAGTCGGCACGCGCGGCCTCGGCCAACCTTAATTCCTCGCATAGCCGATAATATTCAAAAGCGTCGCCGTCATTGCGGGCGTGCGTGATAAACAGCTGAATATCAGCAATCAGTTCTTCCACTTCTGCCCGAATAATCGTACAGTAGTGCATATCAGGCTGGTGGTGCTTGCGCGAATTTTTGGCAGCAAATTTAATAACCCCGTCAGCACGGTCAGCAAAAAAAGCATTGTCCATAAATCTTCTCGGTTCTTGACTAGGCCAGATTTACCAAAGCAGTTACAGTCGGCTTTGTGAGCCGCAGTATATGATAAATCTTGAGCCGATACTCCTCAGTATGCAACCCTGCGCCCTAGCGTCGTTGCTAATTTGCTGTTTCGTTGCTGTTTCTATTATACCACTTTGTGCAGAATAGCAAGAAGTCCAGGCTACATTTTGTAGGATGCTTCAAATTCATTATCGTTTTCTATGTTTGCATAGATAATGCCAATACTAAAGGGTAATTTAGCAGCCAGGCTCGCATCGTAGCATTAAGAAACCGTAATGAATTGGGGGTTGTCGAAACGCTATAGATATGCTATAATACAGAAAAGGACACCGATTGTATCCCAAAAGCATCAATGGCGAAGCTGCGAACGAGCAATCGGAGTACGACTTTCTTAGCATATGTTGTGGTTACAGTAAGCGGGCTGACAATGGAGTTGGCTCGTTGGTTTGCACTCGATAGTCTGGAGCAATCCTGGCCGGGCAGGTGCGTATCAGTAGCAAAGGAGCTAGACACAAGATGGCACTCCCTCTAAATTTGCGGGCAGACCGCGAACTTTGGAAACACGTTTATTTTCATTTCCCCTTCGCCAGTTCTCTCCACCTGAAGGTTTTATCTGATTATAACCATGTTTGGGCCGAGCAACTCTGGCACGAAGACCCAGTCTTGCGGGCGGAAATTTTGACTCCCCGTCATTGGCGCATCTTGAAAGCCTTAGAAAAGCAGGCACACACATTGGGTGTCAAAAGTAACGGCAAAATTGGCAAGCCCACCCACAAGTTCCTGGTCTGATTCATTTTTTCGTGGACAGGGCGCGAATATAAGCATAATACTGATTTAATTTGGGGTCGCCGGGAAACTGGCGGGCTACCCGGTAAACCCAGGTTAGAAAAATAGCCCCACCTGCTAACCCTACCGCAAAACCGCGCCCATAAGCTTTGAACCAATTCATATTATTATGCCTCCGGTAGATTTTGCTTGAAACGACCCAGATATTCTTCGCTGGGAGGCCACCAACCCAAACGTCGGTAGAGCAGGGCGGTCAGGGCCGCGCCCACCACAAACCCGGCGGCACTGCCCCAAGTCCAGGCCAGACGTTCTACAAAAAAATTGTTAGCCATATTTCTCTCATCTGGTTAGTTTATTATTAGAGTTGCAAACGATGCCTGAGTGACAAAACGAGTTGGTTAAGGCGTTATTGATTATATAAAGTAGGCCGCAGAAGCGCAAATCATCTCAGTTTTTAGCGGTGAATTTGCATTTTAGCCTAATTTAGGGTAATCTATTTTCGGCTGTAATGGGAGCGAATTGAGCGGAATCGGTGGCTTAATTCTTGTCAGTGATAGGGTAAGGAAGACTAAAAACTGGGTGTTTACCCAATATTATTAGCTTCGATGTGAACTTTATTGAGAAAAAGCAGGATGGTCTAAGGAGGCTATTATTTTATGGCAAACGGCAAAGCGGTGAAGACCCTCCGCAAGGTAGTGGAAGGCGAACAACTGGCGGCGAATGCTCTAGCGGTGGCTATCGGTAAGGTTAAGGAAACGGATTTACAGCAGTTATTTAGCCAGCTTCAAACAAACCACGCGACCAATGCGGAAGAAGCCGGAACACAGATGAAGACATTGGGCGGCACGTATCCTATTCCGGGTCTGCAAGAACAACTGAAAAAGGGTTGGGAAGGGGTCGCTTCGGCCAAAGATAGTAAGAACGCGGTCAAGGTGTTGCAAAAGAAGGAGCGCGAAGCCCTGGTAAGTTACAAAGACTTACTCAAAAAAGCTGGCGACGAACAGACTATGCAACTCTTGTTACGGAATATGGCTGATGCTACCCAGCATATTGTGCAGTTGAGCGACAAGTTGGGCCAGTTGCAGGGCAAGAAAAAGCGTGGTTTCCGGTTGTTGGGTATTCCAAATCTGCTCTGGTTGACGGCTATTGGTGGTGGAGCTTATTACTACTGGCAACAACGCAACAAAGACAACGCTCCCAGCAGCCCGTCCACGCCCGGTAATAGTAATTCTTAGAGTTTGCCAAATTGTAGGTGGGCTGTGTCAGGCCAAACGCACGCTCAAATTTTCGAGGTGTGGAATAGCCCAGCTATAGAAAAGCCAATTTGAACGGCAATGGTTTTAAAAGGTGGGTGCAAAAACAAATCGCCTGCCTTTTTGCCTTGTGACCGATCAACCCAAAGCGAAAGGAACAAAATCAAAACAAGCAAACATGAAAAAATCAATTAGCCTCAAAGGAGGAGACCAATAGAACCAAACGAACTAGCCAGAGCAATCGTGGAGATTGCCAGCGATAAAAAGGCAAGCAATATCGTCTTGCTCGACATTAGAGAAGTATCGGTAATTGCCGACTATTTTGTGATTTGTAGTGGCAACAGCGAACGTCAGGCCGATGCTATTGCCGGGGAAATCGAAGACCAACTTGGGCGGCAAGAGATAGATGCAGCGCACATAGAAGGCAAGGGCAAAGGCCCAGGCCGTTGGATTTTGTTAGATTATAGCGATATAATCGTACACATATTTACGCAAGCTGAACGCGACTACTATCGGTTAGAGAAGCTATGGTCTGAAGCTAAAACCGTGCTGGTAGTACAATAAATAAAGAGACATAACTATATGCAACCTCTACAAGTCAAAAACAAAAAAAACCGATTGATAGCCGGAGTAGTGATTGGCAGCTTATGTGGTGTCGCGCTCGGAGCGATTGGCACCACTGTGGTCGAACACCTTTTCTCGAATGGCCTACGTGATTTTTGGAACAAGATAGTATTGCGCCGCAAAGAATTTGATCCGCGCTGGTTGCTACAGTAGTTTTATGAGTAATTAGGAGATTAGGAAACAATGGCGGTTCTGCAAACAGAAATAGTAAAGTTGGAAGTAAACGGTGAGGGCGCGATAGGTTTTCTGGCCCGACCAGATGACGCAGCCACCTATCCTGGTTTGGTGCTGATTCAGGAATGGTGGGGCATTGACCCCCACATACGCAGCCTGGCTCAAAGGTTGGCTACGGCAGGTTTTGTGGTCTTAGTGCCAGACTTGTATCACGGCAAGATTGCTACCGAGCCGGACGATGCCCAAAAGCTGGTGATGATGATGCGCCAAAACGTCGAGCAGGCGATTAGGGAGATTACTGGCGCACTTGATTATCTCAAGGGTTTGCCAAATGTCGAGCCGAAAAAGCTAGGTATAATGGGCTTTTGTGTGGGCGGTTTCTTAACCTATACAATGGCAAGCCGTTATGCCGATTTGGGCGCGGTAGTTCCCTGGTATGGGGGTGGCTACAATCCCACCGAAACAGAGGTAGAAAAGGTCAATGCCCCGGTAATGGCTTTTTACGGTGGGCAAGACCCGAGTATTCCGATGGAACAGGTGCAAAAAATCGAGAGTATGTTCAAGGCGGCGGGCAAGAATGTCACGGTTAATGTCTATCCTGCTGCGGGTCACGCTTTCAATAATCCTGACCACGGAATGGGCAATGACGAAGCTGCCGCCGATGCCTGGCCCAAAGCGGTCAACTTCCTTAAAGAAAACTTAAAATAACCTGCCCTTGTCATTCTGAACGGAAGCGTCAACTGGTTGCTGCGAAGTGAAGAATCTTGCGAAGCAGTTGAAAACCCATAAGCAACAGACCCGTCGCAAGCTCATGGTAAAAATTTCTTATTGTGTTGCTGGCCTCCGGTCAAAAAACCCACTGCTAAGTATGCGTAGGACCACTTCGCCTTTCTGATTGACCAGTTCACATTTGCCCTTGATGATACCGATAGTGGGGCGGCTTTTGGAGGGGATACACTCCAACACCTGAAAGCTACCTGAAAGCGTGTCATTTGCACGTACCGGCACTAGCCAGCGCAGTTCGTCCACACCGGGCGAACCCTGGCTGGAGGTCTCGTTTATAAAGCCCGTCACCATCAGACGCATATAAATAGCGGCTGTTTGCCAGCCACTAGCGATCAGGCCACCAAAAATTGAGTCTTTGGCCCGTTCCGCGTCCAGATGAAAGGGTTGAGGGTCAAACTGGCGGGCGAAATCTAGCATTTCTGGTTCGGTCATAGTATAGCTACCAAGCTTGAACACCTGACCTGCCTCAAAATCCTCAAAATAGCGCATTTGCTCTTTCCTAAATACTAAATTGCAGTTTGGTAAGCAAGGTTTTAATCAGACTTGTCAGGCGCGGCCCGGCTGCCTGGCCCACTTCTAATACTTCGGCGTGGGTAGCTTCGGAGTGACCCTCTCCCGTAGCGATATTGGTGACGGTGCTGATGCCAAGCACCCGCATCCCGCCGTGAACCGCTACCAGGGTTTCCGGCACGGTGGACATCCCCACCGCATCGCCCCCAATCTGGCGCAAATATTTAAGTTCGGCCCGCGTTTCGTAATTTGGCCCGGCCAGCATTATATACGTCCCCTGGTGAAAAGTGATACCTAGTTCGTGGGCCGTTTCCGTCGTTAGTTGAAGTAGTTGAGGGTCGTAGGCGTTGAGCAGAGGCAGAAAACGCGGGCCAAGTGCTTCGTCGTTGGGACCGCGCAAGGGATTAAAACCAGCGAAACCGGGCATAAAGATATGGTCGCGCATACCCATCAAGTCGCCAGGCCGATATGCGGGGTTAAGACCACCACACGCATTGGTTAAAATCAAAGTTTCCACCCCCAATGCCCTTAGCACTCGCGTCCCGAACGTCACCTGCGCCATATCGTAGCCTTCGTAGAAGTGGACGCGGCCCTGCATTGCTATCAAGCCCACCTCGCCCAACCGTCCAGCCACCAATCGTCCGGCGTGTCCCGCCACCGTCGAAACCACGAAATTTGGAATATTGGCATAAGATACCGCCTTAGCCTCAGTGAGTTCATCGGCGAGGCTGCCCAGGCCACTACCCAAAACAATGGCTAACTTAGGAATATCGCTTCCCAATTGCTGGCGCAAAAACGCTGCGCTTTCCCCAATCTTCTGACTTAAATTTTCCAAGCTTGATTGCCTTTTTCTTTATGATTTTGTTACATCCGGCTCATCAGGTCATTTTTTTTGGCCTGAAACTCGGCTTCGGTAATAGCTCCCGCATCTCGCAGGCCAGCTAATTGTTGGATCAGGCCCGGTACATCGTGCGGCTTGATTTGTCCGCTGCTGCCGATTGCATCAATTTGAGGGTTAATGCGGGGCTGATAACCGTTTCCGCCCTGGTTACGGAGCGGTGGCCCGGCCTGAGCTTGCCGATAGTTGTTGGGGTTGGCCTGGTCATATACTCCAGTATTAGCAGGTGCGTTAAAGTTAGAATTGACCGCCTGGCCCAAAACTGCTGCGCCCGGCTGCTGGTTGTAATAACCATTTTTGGCATCCTGAATCTGCTTGCGGAACTGTAACGGGTTGGGGACATAATCCAGCTGGTCCAGCCCTGCTTCTGAAGCGGTCAAAATTTCAACCGTACCATAACCAAAAATGCGCCCCCACAAACTTTGATGTTCTTTAGTATCGTTCAGTTTGTCCAACGACGAGTCGGTTGCGTCTTTGTTAAAAATCCCTTCCATTCGGATGACCCGACGATTGGTTATAACATAAACTTCGTTGTACCAACGGATATAGTTGGCAATCATCGCCACTATTGACACCAGAGCCAGCAAAAAAAGGGCCAACACCACTATAGTTTTGAACGTGCTGGCGGTTTTGTCGGCGAGTTCAGTAGAACCTGCATCATGCCAGTTAGCTGTCAGCCACAAAGCAGCTATAAAACAAACCAGGAATAATCCAAACCATCTGAAAGCGTAGCCAATCAACACCACGATATGACGACGAGTAATCGTAATCGGGCTTTCGCCACGCCCCATAGTTTTATCAATATAGCTCATAGCTCAAACTCCTTTTCGGCTTCCTGGCCCTTTTGTAAGAAACGCACCCATTACCAAAGGGTTGGCTCAAGTGATAGCGTGAATGAGTTCAACCGATTTCATTTCGCGTTCCAGCAAATATTTGATGTAGTTAATAAGTATCAATTCCAATTCGCGGCGGGTTTCGGGTTGTAGGCGCAAAGCTGGGCCAGTGGCAAAACTGTTTTTTTGCAGGTAGCGCAACACCTTGAGGGTATCCACATTCAATTCGTGGTTGCGCCGTTCGATCTGGCCGCAGCTATTACAAAGCACGCCGCCTAGTTCGGGACTAAAATAGTTCAGAGTTGGTTTTAATTCGTTACCGCAACGCACACATTTATCCAGTTGGGGACGGTAGCCCGAATAACCCAGCGCGTGGATTTCAAAGCCCCTTAGCGTAATATTTGGATCAACCCCATCGTTCAAAGCCTTCAAACATTCCACCAGCAGGCGGTATAGTGGATAGTTCTCCTGACCTTCTTCGGTAAGTTTGTCCACCAGTTCGGCGGCGTAAAGGGCATAAGCTTCGAGCGTGGGAGTAGCCCGTAATTTAGCGAAAACCTCGACTGTCTCGCTTTGGGTCACGATGTCCAGGTTGCGCCCGGAAGCCACCAGCATATTACTCTGGTTGAAAAGCTCCACGTAGCCACTCAAGCGGCTGTGGGTGCGGCGCACGCCCTTTGCCACGAGGCGCAATTTGCCGCGTGTAGGCGTAAGAACCGTCAGGATACGGTCAGCCTCGCCAATATTTATTCGGCTCAAAACCACCGCCTCGGTGCGATAAAGCTTTTCGTCTCCCATTTTGTTCGTTACTCGTCAGTTCTAAAAGGTTATTTTTATTATTCAAACCTCAACTATATCTAATTATAACACAAAATAGGCCAATTTCAGCTTTGGGGTTTTTCTAGCAGGGCCATTATAGGGCCGAATTTCTGTGGGACATTGCTCCGTCAATGGACAATTCGGGAACATCTATTGGCGGAGCAATGTCCCACAAGAACAAAGATGGTCTATTGGCGGAGCAATGTCCCACAAGAACAAAGATGGTCTATTGGCGGAGCAATGTCCCACAAGAACAAAGACGGTCTATTGGCGGAGCAATATCCAACAAAAGTTAGCCCCTACTCTGCGGTGAAAAACTCGTTTTCTAACCAGAGCCAGGGGGCAAGATGTAGTAATAAACCCGCGCGTACCAGGTCGCCACGCCCTGCCAGAAGTTGAAAATCAGCAAAGCCGTCACTAATGCTGCCATCGAGTAGCGGAGCAATTTAGGATTAACCCGACGGTTTTGCGTCCAACCCTTCAAAAATCCCCAGAGCAGAACTATGCCGAACCCGCTACCCAAACAAAGTAGCGGCGCGACAAATAGCAGATGTTTTTGCAGCAAATTTATTTTCAGGTCAACCAAAGCGAACAGCAAAAAAACCAGCAGCCAGGCGGCCCACACCAGATATACCCCCACCCCGGCCCGACGTTCCTGCTCTGCCAGGCCAAAGTTAGCCCGCCAATGGCTGCTTTTGCCAAAGGGCCATAAAATTAGCAGAGCGCACAAGGTCAGCACAAATGGGAAAAGCCGGAAATGCTGCCACAACTGCGGCCAGAACCCCGTCAGCAGCGGCGTACCGAGCAAACGCTGTTCTTGACCGAGTGCGCCTTTGTTTTGGAAGTTTTGTAAAAGAGTCGGGAGCGATTGCGTCAGGAAATTGACGGCGTAAAAGCCATAATATAAACCGAAAGCCAGCCCCAATCCTAAGAGGCTGACAATACCGACGTGCCAGGCCATTTTGCGCCACGCTCGTACCAGAGCCAGCAGCAGCGTAACCGTCAAGACTAACGTACCTAGCAGCAAGAGAGTCGAGGTATGCGCCAGCAACGCCCCACCTAACGTCAGCCCCAGGCCAACCCATTGCAAAGGGCTGAAAGGGCCGGGGTTGCGTAAAGCGTCTATTAGTAACGCCACAAAAAACAAACTCAGCCATTGAGCCAGGATCGAATTGTAGCCGCCATCGCTAAACAGCAAAAACGAAAGGGGCAGGAAAGCGAACACAGCTGCCGCGATTACGCCTGCTCTGCCCGCCCAGGCCGTTTGATAAGCACGTCTGGCAATGATATAGAGCAGCCAGATTTGACTGACTTCCAGCCAGGTCGCCAGCAAATTCACCGCCGCCAGCAAATTTGGGTCGTGGGTGGGCCAGATAAAGGCAAGCGGAGCAGCTACCAGATAAAACAGTGGCGAGTAGGGCAACCCTACTGACACTCCCCATTGGCCCAACACCGCTGAACCGCCCTGGAAACCCGTCACGGTCTGGCCCGTCATCACATTGTAATACTGCGGCCAGAACAGGTTCGGCTCGTTGACAAAACGCAAGATTTGATGCACCCGAAACCAATGGTCAATGGTTAGGAAGGCCGGGTGATTGAGGCCCGCCCCTTTAACTACAAACGCTACCACAAAAACCAAACCTAGCCAGCGCATTTCCTGGAAAGGCAAAGTAGTACCGCGTCGCCCTAGCCAGAAACTGGTCGAGTGCAGACCTAAAACCAGCAAAGGATAAGTTAGTAGCAGGGTGAGGAAAGTTACTTCGAGGGCCGGTGTCAGTTGCAAACGCGCAAAAGCGACAGCCCAGGCCGCCCCCAACGTGGGTAAAGCTGTCAGCCCCGCCGCGCCGCCTGGTTGCCAGCCCGCCCGCACCAAAGCTAGATAAAACACGACTAACCCCGCCAGTAACACGACCAGATACGCGGGCGCAGGCACAACCGGACGGTTATTAGCTACTCCCCCGCTCAAACGCACGCTGGAAACCACTACGCCGAGCGGTCTGGCATGGTCTGGTGCGGTGAAAGCGTCCGGTTCGCGCAGCACAAACAACAAATCGCCGGAATAACTGGCGGGTACGCTGAAATTAAAACGATAAGGTTGCAAACCAGGGCCAACCGCCACCGCGCCCAAAAGCTGACCATCGGTATTCGGGTCGCCCATATAAACCTTGAGGTGGGCATCGCCCAGGTTCGCCGGACGGCCTCCCACCTGCATGGTCAGTTCTAGCGTTCCGGCCATCCGGCCCACGCCCATAAAACGCAGATAACTTTCGTCGCTAGACCAGCGAAAAGTGCCTTCCTGATTTTTTTCGGGCTGGTTGAAACTGCGAATATATAATGAGTCGGCTGCGTCCGTCCCTAACGTGACCTTCCAATCGAGTGGAGCTTGCCAGGCCAGGGACAACACCAAAATCGCGCCGAGCAACAAAGCCGCTAACGCCCAACTAGCCAACCCGCGCCGTAGATAGCTTAGTTCCTGCCGCCCGAAATTCAGCAATGAGGTAAAGCGACTAGCTGGAGGCGTGGCCCGCAATGGGTTATTTAGCTGGCGCGGTTGAGTAAGAGCCATTAGCTATATTTCAGGTCGCCATCTATCAAAGCTTTGCTGATAATCAAGCGTTGTACCTGGCTAGTGCCTTCGACGATGGTAAGCTGACGAGCATCGCGGTAGTAACGTTCCATCGGGTACTCCGCACTGTAACCGTAGCTGCCCATCACCTGCAAACAGTCGTAAGCGGCTTTGTTCGCCAGTTCTGAGGCAAAAGCCTTCGCCATCGAAAGGTAAGGTGCAGCTTCTTTACCAAAATTGCCGTCGTCCACCATCTTGGCTGCTTGATAAGTCAGCAGACGGGCCGCTTCTGCGCCCATCGCCAGTTCCGCCAGCATAAAGCCAATTGCTTGATGTTCAATGATTTTTTTGCCGAAGGTCTCGCGCTCTTTGGCATAATTTACGGCATAATCAATACAGCCCTCTGCGGTACCCAGGCCACGTGCCGCCACGACGGGTCGCAAGCTGTTTAGGTTCTTCATAATCAGTTTAAAGCCTTCGTTTTCCACGCCCAAAATATTTTCTTTGGGTACACGCGCATCCTCCATAATCAGTTCGGCGGTTGGCACGCCCTTCACGCCCATCTTTTTGTTAGATTTGCCCACCCGGAAGCCCGGTGTACCTTTATCTACCACAAACACGGTCATACCTTTGTTGCCAGCGTCCGGTCTGGTTTTGGTCGCAATTATAAAAAAATCGGCCACCGTCGCGCCGCTTATCCAGTGTTTAGTACCATTCAAAATATAATGGTCGCCCTCTTTACGGGCCGTCGTCCTGATATTGGCACTATCGCTGCCAGTACCCGGTTCGGTCAGACCGAAAGCACTCCGCATTTTACCTGTAGCTACCGCAGTCAGATAATGGCGTTTCTGCTCCGGGTTGCCGCCAAACAAAATGGCCGAAGTCCCCAGCCGCGTCAGCAGCAAAATCAGAGCCGACGAGTTGCAATATTTGGCGGTCTCCTCGACGGCAATTGCCAGTCCGGTGATACCCGCCCCACTGCCTTCGTATTCTTCGGGCAAACCCACCCCCAACAGCCCAGCATCTCGAAACACGCCAAAAATATCTTCGGGATATAGGCCCGTTTCGTCCATCTCGGCGGCCCTGGGCGCGACCCGCTCTTTGGCAATCTGCCGCGCTAACTGCTGGATGGCTCTTTGATCTTCGTTGAATTGAAAGTCCACTTTGTCTTTCCCCCTACTGCTTACTACTTTTACAATCTCAGATATAAATATGGAACTATGGTATCACAAATCTATAACTCCTGGCAATTGAGCTATGTTACGTAAGTGTTCAGAGTTGGGGTAAACGAACTAAAACCAGTAACAACGGTAGGGGGCACGTCCCCGCGCGGTATGAAACTGGCAACAGTGCGGGCGCGGGGACGCGCCCCCTACATATCAAGGGTAAATCTGAACAGTTACTATGTTACGAAACAGGACTAATTTATATGTGGTGTGATTTCAGGGGCAAAGTTGCATACTGTTTGTGTTTGTTAGTCCAAAGCTACTACGATTTTATTTGCTTTGGCTGCAAAGCACATTTAGTTGGCCGATTTTCTCGATTTTTAGCTGAACTACATCGCCGGGGTAGAGCAATCCTGTTTGGAAATCGTCTTTGAGGATGGGCAGGGGAACACTTAAAACTACGTCGCCGGGGGCAAGCACCCGTTGTTGGGAAGCCTGACTGACTATTTGAGCCACGTCTAGCTGTATTTTTAGGTTGGCTCGCAGCAGGTCGTTGACCCAAATTTGGATGTTCAGGCCAGACGGGTTTAGTTCAGTGGCGATGCCAGGGCCAAAGACACAACCTACTTCGGACTTGTGCAGGTTGCTGGCGTTAAATTCCAGCACTCCGGTATAACCCAAAATACAATCGGGGGCCTGGGCTGCCGTAAGTTGGCTGGCCTTTTTGCCCATAATAATCCCCAATTTGCCAAAAGCTATCATCTGGCGAACACGGCGGGGCAAACTGATTTTGTCGTTTGGGCCATAAGTGCGGGCCGGAGCTTTGATTAACATAGTCGCTCCGTCCATTTCGATAATCTGACCAGGAGCAAGCGGCCTGAACAAGCGAACATCGCTCAAATCTGTCGTATTTTTGTCCTGCACGAAGCCACGCCAGGGGTCGCCAGTGCCTTCCATCACCGTCTCGTCGTCATCTTGCAACAAACCCCAGCTGACTTTATCTTTTTTGCCATAACCGTAATAGACGTATCTAATCATCGCCTGCGCCACTTATCCACCACGCCGCAAGCGCGTTGCCAGGGTTTTGTAAAAATAGGTTTTGGATTGGACACGCGCAAAGTAAGCCACGTGCGGCCCGTTGCTGATGTTCAATACGTCTTGGTCTTGAATTGAAAAATCGGGCTGCCCATCAATGGTAACACTTGCGCCCTTGCGTGTACCGACATAGAGCCGCACCGTATCCGTTTCCGAGACAATCAAGTGACCGAGATGGCTCAAGTGCGGGGCAATCGCGCTGACAATGATGGCTCGCATGGTGGGTGCTACGACAGGGCCACCAGTTGCCAAATTATAAGCAGTCGAGCCAGTGGCGGTACTGACGATGATACCGTCGCCGATAAAAGTGGTTACGTGTTCGTCGTTGATGTCCAGGCGCACATCAATCACACCCGAAAGATTGTCACGCCCTACCACAATGTCATTCAAAGCCTGATACTGACCTACTTTTTGGTCGTGACGCATAATTTCGGTCTGGAGCATCTGGCGTTCTTCCAGCCAGTGTTCGCCCCGAATAAACATTGGCAGTTTAGCCAGCGTTTCGGCGGGGCTAAGTTCGGCCAGGAAACCAAAACGACCAAAATCTACTCCCACAATCGGCACGTGAACGGCGGCGGCAATCTTTCCGGCGTGCAGGATAGTCCCGTCACCACCGAGCGCGAACACCATATCCATTTCAGGGACGACGCTGGCAAATTCGCCTCCGTCCGGCACAATACCCCGCCAGACTTTTACGCCTTCTTTTTCAAATTTGGCTACCACCGCGTCGGCCAGTTCCTGGGCCGCCTGGGGCGGGGCCGGACGGCTTACCACAGCCACTTGATTCAACGCTAACTCCTTTTATAGCTATGAGCAGTGAGCTATTAGCTATCGGATAATTTTATTGGCCTTTGCGGGGGCCGTTTTTGATACGCTCCAAAAATTCCTCGGCCTGTTCCAGGTTCAACTCGTTGGCTGGCAGGTTATAAGTACGAATGCTGCGCTGGTCAACTTTATCTTCATCCAGGTTGTAGATGCTCCGCGCTTGATAATAGATTTGCTTGATTGCCATACGTAACGCAGAGTCTTCGATGCCTTCTAACCGTTCGTTGACTGCCGGACTACCGATAGTGGGCGGGCTGGCAGGCGTGACCGGAGCGACGGGCGCGGGCCGCGTGAGGGGACGCGGGGTGCTACTAAGACCGCCCCGATTGGCTGCCGGATTGGGCATAGGCGTAACATTGGAAGGCGGACGCGCAGCTGTAGGCGGCGTGCGGCTAACCGAACGGATATTAGTGGGTGGGGGCGCAGGTTCTTCGTTTTCGTCCAGGTCGCTTTCGTCTGGCTCTGCCGTGTCGGTGCTATCCGGTATTTCGATTGTGTCTTCATCTGCTTGATAAGCAGTCCGGTTTTCCGGTACGCCAAAGTTAGGGCGGGGGGTAGAGGGGGCAGGAAGGGGAACGGGTGCAGGGGTGGGTACTTCGGGCGCGAGGGTAGGCAGCGTCACTACATTAAGGGCGATGCCTTCGTTTTCGATAGGCGCGTCGAAGTCCGGGGCGTATTCCGTGCCGTAACCCAAAACAGTCAGGGCGCGTTCCAACGCCTGATTTTCGGCCTCGGCAATATAGCTCAAATCCACTTCGCTGCTACTGTTATCGTTCCCGTCGCCGCCTCTGGAACGCGCTCCCCAACCAGTCGCCACGCCGCCGTCTGGCACTTTTATTTTGGCTCGAAAAACCGCCAGCCCATTATCGTGGCTAACCAACCGTGTCCAAACTTGGGCTTGGGGCTGTTCGGTACGTAACCAGGTCAGCCGCCACTTGAGCGGTAAATAATTCTGGCCGTCACGTCGCTCTAAATGCGGTTCGGGCTGGAATTTCTTGTTATTATTATTTTCGTTTGAATTTGCCATCTTTCTCTTTGCCCGCTACTCTAATACTTTTCAAACTCATAACTACACAGGCTTTGTCATTCCGAACGGAGGCTCTGCGTAGTGAGGAATCTCTAACCCATTTGTGATTAGAGATTCCTCGTGCCTCCGCAACCCTGCGGGCCGTGACAAATGCACTTGGCTAATCAGTCTATTTTAACACAAGTTTGCGAAATTATTTTTCGGATTTCCATTTTAACGTTTTCGGCGATGGACAGAAGGGGTGGGCGTACCGGGCCACCGTACAAACCGAGTTCGTCCATTACAAACTTGAGGCCAGCTACCCCAAAACGGTTGGTGACCACAGCGTTCAGAGCCAGGGCTTGATGTTGAGCCTGCCGCGCCCCCGTGATGTCGCCAGACTGAACGGATTGCCAAATTTGCAAACAAAGCGCGGGCGCGACATTTGCCAGAGCCATTACTCCACCGCTTGCCCCCATCAGCATCGCTGG
This sequence comes from Chloroflexia bacterium, assembly GCA_038207455.1. Classification (GTDB taxonomy): domain Bacteria; phylum Chloroflexota; class Chloroflexia; order Chloroheliales; family Chloroheliaceae; genus JBBQZT01. The sequence continues at coordinate 34,422 of JBBQZT010000017.1, read as the reverse complement.
TTGCAGGAAAGAAGCCGAACCTGCCATTACTACGAAGTCTAGCTGCTGGGCGGCGATTTCGCGGGTGATTTCGCTGATTTTGACAATATTGCCGCTGCTTTCTTTGAGGCCGATAATATTGGGGTGTGCCGCCAGTTTGATAACGGTATCGGCAGTCATTTCTACGCCCGTATAGTTCGGCACATTGTACAAAATAATCGGGATGGGCGAAGCGTCGGCAACGGTAGTGTAATGCTGAAAGAGGGCTTCTCCGGTCATTGAGGGTTTGTAATAACAAGGGGTGACGATGATAGCTGCATCCGCTCCATTTTCGGCAGCCATTTTGGTCAGATGCAAAGTCGCGCGGGTGGATTCGGCTCCCGTTCCGGCCACGAAAAGCTTGTCGGACGGTATAGCCCGCCGCGCAGTCTCAAACAGGCTGGCCTTCTCGCTTTCGTCCAGATAAACGTATTCGCCGTTGCTGCCCAATAACACAAAGCCGTGTAAGCCAGTGCGGGCCAGGCGTTGCAAATTATCGTATAAGGCCATTGGGTCGAAATCGTTTCGCGCATCAAACGGAGTCGGCACTGGCGGCATCACCCCGGCCAATTTTACGGCGGTCTGCATAAATTCTCCTTGTGGATAGTTGTCAGTTGTTAGTTATCAGTCATCAGTTAGAACCAAAGCCGGGAACATTTATCGGTGGAGCAATGGAAATAGCTGTCAGTTATCAGTTGTTGGTGTTTCAACCATTGGCGTTTCTTAACTGAAAACTGAAAACTAACTTCCAGTGATCGAACTGCCCCCATCTACGGCTATAGTCACACCCGTAACGTGGCGGGCGGCTGGCGAAACCAAAAATAACACTACACCTTTGAGGTCGTCATCGCCGCCCAACCGTTTGAGGGGCGTTTTTTCCACTAATCTATCGCCAAATTCTTTTAGAGTGGCCGCAGTCATACGGCTGGGGAAAAAACCCGGTGCGACAGAGTTGACCCGAATGTGGTGCGGCCCCCACTCTGAGGCCAGTTCGCGGGTCATAGCGATAATGCCCCCTTTGCTGGCACTATAAGCCACCGTCCTGACTACGCCTGGATTGCCCCCGACTAACCCGGCCACCGATGCGATATTGACAATTACGCCACCTTCGCCCCGTTCCATAAAATGTTTGGCTGCCGCCTGTGACACCAGGAAAGTGCTGGTCAGGTTCGCGTCCACGATTTGATGCCAGCGTTCGGGCGGCACGTCCTCGGCGTTCTGCCCCCAGGTCTGGCCCGCGTTATTAACCAAAATATCCAGCTGTCCATATTTTGCCAGCGTCTCCGCCACCAGCCGTTGAGCATCGGCGGGTTTAGCCACGTCTCCTAGCAAATCCAGACAATCAATCCCTGCCGCTCGTAATTCTTCGGCGGTTGGGCGCAACCACTCCTCGCGCCGCGCACTAATCACTACCTTCGCCCCGGCCTCGCCCAAACCTCGTGCAATCTCTTTACCCAAACCACGTGAGCCGCCCGTTACCAGTGCGACTTTGCCCGTAATGTCGAACAGTTCCTTAATGTGCATAATCATCTCCAAGATAAATTGTCAGTTGGCAGAGAACCAAAACCAAAAATATATATTAGGAAGCGATACTGGGACGGAGCAAACCGTAGTAGCCATCATCGCGGCGATAAACCACGCTTATCTCTTTGGTTTCCGCGTCCAGGAAAACAAAAAAATCGTGGCCTAGCAGTTCCATCTGCTCGATGGCTTCATCGCTGACGATTGGGCTGACCGCGAAGGTTTTGATTTTGACTGGCAGGTAATCAGAATTTCGCTCCGCATCGGTATCTAACCTGGCTGGGGACGGGGGGGTAGGTTCAAGCGCGTCCACTGCCTCGTTAGTGGGTAAGGGCAGGCGGCGTTTGCGGTCAACCCGACGGTCTTTATAGCGGCTCATCTGGCGTTGCATCTTGGCGTGAACCCGGTCAAGGGCGTTGCTCAAATTATGGTCGCGCTCCTCGGCCCTCATCAAAGCACCATTGGTGCGTACTGTCATCTCAACCACCAACCGTTCATCGCTTTTGCGGGTGTTTTCAGACGAAAGCTCCACCGTCGCTTCGTTGATACTTTCCAGGTAATGGTTGAGGTTGCCTAGCTTTTTCTGGATCAACTCACGTCGGTCTTCCGACACCTTCACATTTTTACCGCGAATATTTAGTTCCATGCTGTGCCTCCCACTATTAAGTTTTCGGTCTATAGAGCAGCTTTGCCCTTGACCCGTATTATACCATTAGGGTACAAATTGACACATTTTTAGGGGCGCGTCAGATTTTTGTAAGGTTACAAACCGCCAATGGTTCACCCGTACCGGGTACAGGTAAACCATCGTCTATACAAACCCAACCCACTAAAGTGGGTTCTAAAATACACCGATTTCTACTGGATAGACTTGTATTTTCAACCTGATTTATCAGGTTTGGGGTGCACAGACGACGGATGCCTGCACCCGGCACGGGTGTATCCGTTGGCAATTTTTCGATAACTTAATGGAAAAATTAAATCACTGTGGTAAAAAGCATTTGAAAGGGGAAAAGATGGCACTTTTTGGGAACAAAAAGCAAAGTAATCCGAATATTCTGCCTGTTGACCAGGGGCGGCTTGAAGCCGAACACCAAACCCTGGCTAGTATGCAGCGCGGCACGGTCATTGGCGATTTTGTGACGATTTGCCGTACTGACTACAGTCAGCCTTATGCTGACCAATGGATCAACGGCTACAATTATACCTGGAACGAATATCTGCTTTTGGCACAGACTTTGTTACGTTCTCCCACCGATTTGACCGATTTAGTCTATTTACCGGAAGATTTGTCCGAGGTATATCTGGTACTGGTTCCGGCCCAGGCTCCCGACTACCGCTACCTGACCCCACAAGGCCGCTCCGACTATGAACTCGCGCCCGGTTACGAGCAGGCTGTCAGCCAGAGCCTTTATCGGGATTACGCGATTCCAGCCAAAAACAGCGTTTATCATTCGGTTGACTCCCAAAGCGAGGGTTGGCAACTGGTGGTTGACCAGGTGTTCGCGGGCAAAGTGGGGGTAATTGAGGTCGAATACAACGGCATCAAATACACCTACAATTTCCCAAGTGACCCTGACGGAGTGGCCGCCGCCGCCTGGACTGCTCAGGGATTACGGCGCGGAGCGTATCCAAAGGAAGAAAGTTTGCGTTCTGACCAGAAGTTCGATGTCGTCCCGGCTATTCCAGACGGTAAAAGCGCGGCAATCAGTGTGCGCGAATACACCGCCAATCCTAACCAAAACCCGCTTTTCCAGCATCTGTCTTTCCAGCGTACTGACGTTGCACCCCAGGACGTAGCGGACGGCCAGCCCACTACCACCTTCGACATTTCATTTGGCAACGATTTACCGTTCCAGACCAGCATTATAGATTATCTGGCCCGTCAGTACGTCCAACTCAGCCATCGCAACCCAACGGTCAGGTTTACCAAATTTTATTAAGTTATTCGGGTATTGTCACGGCCCGCATGGTTGCGGAGCCAGGTACGAGCGAGGAGTCTGTTGCTGAAAGCTCACCAACCGCAGAACACCAAAATCGAAGCAACAGATTCCTCATTCCGCATAGCCTCCATTCGGAATGATAGGTAGAATCACTTATTTTTGGCGGCCCGGCTTGTAACCGGCGGCCTGGGCTGCGGCTTCGTTTTCAAAACATTTAACGTTGGGGGTGGAGGCATTAAAACTGGTGTAATAATACCAGCCGGGCAAATGATAAAAATGGCTAACTGTGTTGCCCTTAATCTGCCCGACAAAGCAAGGTTCCGAAGCAGCATCTTTGCGGCGTGGCAAAGCGGTAGGTGGTGATGCAGGCGTAGAGATAGGAACTGCTGTGACGGTTGGGACATTGGTAAAACTCGCCGGAGCGTTTGGACTCAGTCCCGCCACAGTCGTTAAGTCTGATGTAGGGATGGGGGTATAAGTGGGCAAGGCGGTATTTACACCTAGCGTAGCCAGAGCTTTGTAATTGTCAGAATTGTTGACTTGTTTGAACATATTAGCCACCAGCGCAAATAGTATTACCAAAAATATCAGCGTTATGGTCAGATTCATCAAGCCTTTGGCCCTGGCCGAACTGACTCTGGCTTTGCGTTGGGCAGCTTGCCCTGGCTGTTTATGGGCAAGCAGTGGTCGGGGCTGGATATAAGCTGGTTGATGCGCGGTTATGGGAAGGGGTTGGATAGGGAGTTGCACGCCAGGGTTGGGTGTAACACTATTAACGGGCGTGGGCCATTGGGGTAGCTGTTGGAAAGATTGGGCGTGCGGGTTAACCCGTCTGGCCCACTTTTCTAGTGCCAGTCCGTCTATAAGTGTGATTGGTTTATCCTTAGACCATTCACGGCTTGGCCCTGAGATAGTGCCTGTGGTAACTATATAGGCGTGGCTGGCCTCTTGACTCATCATCGTTCCATAAAGGTCACGCACGTGCGAAGCGGCCACATTCTTTTGATAACGTTTGCATTGCACTACTGCCATTTGTCCGTTTTTGAACAAAAGCAGGTCTATGCCGCCGTCGCCACTGGCTTTGGTGGTTTGGACGCGCCAATTTTCGGACTCCTGAAAGAGATAGCCCACGAAGTTCTCAAACTCTATCGGGTTTAGTTGGAGCATCTGGTCAAGCCGATAGATACGCCGAAAATCGGGAGCTTTGACGTTGGAAGTGGGTAAATAAATTTGGCTCTTTTTGCTCACGCCTGGGTTACTTTCTTCGCTAAAGCTGATTGCAAAGCCATAAAACCTGATATGGGCCGACGCTCAACCTCAAATTGCCCACTGTATCGGCTGGGTAGTTTTGGCTGGTTACTAAGTCGGTAAGCGCATCACCCATTCTAAAACCAATTTGGGCCAAATTGACCTGGAAGGTTTGAGCGACATTGGCAACGTTGTGGATTGCCAAAATTTGCTCTCCACTATCGGTGGCAGTCCGCAACAGCCCAAATAAGGCTGGGTTATCGGGCAAGGTTACAATGGCTTGGGCGGCGTTGGGATGAAAAGCCGGATGTGCGATACGCGCGGCCAACAAAGCTACATAACGCTTGAAGACCTGCGCGGTCTGACTGGTTGGCTGGGCCAAAGCTTTTTCCAGTTCGTCCAGCTCGAACTTTTGACGGTTGATGGTGCGGTTGCGTCCGGTTTGGGCCAGCCCCGCCTGCCAGTTATGCGAACCGAGCAAACTATGAAAATAAATGCCCGGCACGCCTTGCATTGCCAACATAATAGCTTGTGACACCAGAAAGCGGCTGATTTTTGTCTCGTCGCTTTCCACTGTGTTGGCAGGGTCGGAAAGCGCATCAAAAAAAGTGATGTTTAGTTCATACGCACTCTGGCTGCCGTCGGGGTTATTTTTGTAAGAGACTTTGCCGCCGTGCGCCAGGGTTTGCTCCACCAGTTGGTTGACTTCGGCCTCGTTCAAAATACTTTTGGCTGGCACAAGGCCGATGCCATCGTGCGAAGCCAGGAAGTTGAAAAAGCCTGTTGTGTCCGAAGGTTTGGCAAGCGTTGCGGCCCATTCGCGTAGATGTTGGGCGTTGCCGGAAGCTAGTGCGTTTAGTACCAGTGGCACGAGCGGAAACTGATAGACCATTTGGGCCTCGTCTTGTCCGTTCCCAAAGTAGCTGATGTTGTCGCGGTGTGGCACATTAGTTTCGGTTATAAAGACTACGTTAGGCGCACATTCGTTCATCACCTCGCGCAAAATTTGAACAACAGCGTGGGTTTGAGGAAGATGAATACAACTCGTGCCAATTTCTTTCCAAAGATACCCAATCGCATCCAGCCGAACCAAATCCGCGCCCTGGCTGACATAAAACAACAGCAAATCCGCAATATCGAGCAACACCGCCGGATTTTTGTAGTTGAGGTCAAGCTGGTCGGGGCTGAAAGTCGTCCAGAGATATTTTGGGCCGTCCGTCGTCTCGAAGCGGGTGAGCAGGGGCAGGGCGCGAGGGCGCGTGACCTGGGAAAGATCGGTGCTGGGGTCGGTGACGATAAAGAAATCGGCGTAGGGCTGCTCCTGGCGTAAAAAGCCTTGAAACCACGCGCTACTGGCCGAAATATGGTTGATAACAGCATCGAACATCAGCTTGAAATCGGTATGCAGGGTCACTACATCGTCCCAACTGCCCAATGCCGGGTCAACTTCGCGGTAATCCACCACTGAAAAGCCGTCGTCCGAAGTGTAAGGATAAAACGGCAAAATATGGACAGTATTAACCACGCCTTGCAGATGTTTTTGCAGCCAGCCGTGCAAGGTTTGGAGCGGCGTAGCTTGGTCACTTTGCACCTGGTCGCCATAAGTAATCAAAACTATATCGCGTTCGGTCAAACGTTGGGCTGGCGGCACGACTGGCGCACGGTTTTTCAGGTAAGCATATTTTGCCGTCAGCGTGGTCATTTGCTCAAAAAGATGTTGACCAATTTCCGGCCCATAGACAAATTCTAGTTTTTCACGCATAAATACCTCGAAATCAGTTGTCAGTTGTCAGTCAAACAGGTCGTGTCAGGTAAATTTCATTTGTAGGAGCAGACTTGTGGGACATTGCTCTGCCAATGGACTGTCCCGAACCATCGGCTGACGGAGCCGCTTCGCGTTCTACAGTGGTGACAAGCTGCATAGTTAAAGCAACGACTCATATTCAGGGTGTTTTTCAATATAACCCGCCATAAAAGAGCATAGCGGCACAACTTTCAGTTCGGCGGCGCGGGCTTCTTCCAGGGCTGTGTGTGCCAACTTAGAGCCGATACCGTGACCTTCCATTGACGCAGGCACGCCAGTATGCAAAAAGGTGATACGGCCTGGCTCACGTTTGTAGGTGAGTTCCGCGACTTCGTGGCCTACCCTCACTTCGTAACGCTGCTCCTTCGCGTTGTCCTTAGCCTCACTATGTTCGTAATCCTGGTTCATTTATTTTTCTCCCATAAGCTTTTAATCCATTGGCGGCAACCCCATCCAGGGGTACCCGCGCAATGTCCCACAAAGAGCGTCCATTGGCGGAGCAAAGTCCCACAAGAAGAGCGATGTCCATTGGCGGAGCAATGTCCCACAAGAGGAGCGATATCCATTGGCGGAGCAATGTCCCACAAAAGAAGAACAGCTTCCGGCGGCTGGATCGAAGCTCGTGGCTCATTGCCCGAAGCTTCTGTGGCACATTGTAACCTGAAATTATGAAAATGAAAAGGAGGCCGGTACTCACCGCCTCCTTTTTGGCTTTGTTTGCCACTAAGCTACTTGGGTTTGGCTAATAGCCTGCTCTGCTCCACGTCCCTAATTGCTAAGTGCTGGGACTGCTTTGCCTTCGCTTTCTATCGCCACCAATAATAACATCACAAGTTACGTTTTGTTACAACCAATTTTAAAGCTTTATTAAATCATTTTAAGAAGATTCGTTCCGGGTCAACGATGTCGCGCAAGATACGCAACTCCTCGGCTGTGGGTAGGGGCGTGGGAGTGGCGGTGGCGATGGGCAACTCAAAGCCGGTATCGTCGGCTACGGCCTGGGCAGAAAGACCGGGGTGGTAATTCGCCAGGTACATAGCGTGGCTGTCCGGCTGAAAACGCATCACCGCTTTGGTCGTCACCACCACGCTCGGCCCGCCCCTGATTAGCCCTGCTTTATGTCGGCTGTCGCCCCCTTGTAGCCAGCCCGGACTTGTTACATAGTCTATAGTGGTGGGGAAGCGGCGTTTTTCGTGAAGCGCGATAATAACGGTGCGGTGGGCCAGACACGCGATGTCGCACGAGCCACCGCTACCAGGGAAGCGTACTTTGGGGTGGCGGGGGTCGGGGCCAATCGAAGTGCTATTGATATTGCCAAAGCGGTCAACTTGCGCTCCACTCAAAAAGCCCACATCAACCCGTCCGGCCTGCAAAATGTAGGTAAAAACTTCGCTCAAGCCCGCCGCCATCGCCGCGCCACGCATCACACGCGGGTCGCCCACCGACATGGGTAAATGAGCCAATTGGCTGGCAACAGTTCCGGCCTCGAAAATCAAACAGCAGTTAGGGGCATGGGTGCGTTGGGCCAGCATCGCCCCCAGCATCGGCAGACCCGTCCCGGCAAAAACCACCTCGTCGTCTTTGATTTCGCGAGCGGCAGTAACGGCCATCAATTCGGTCAAAGTATAGTTCAGGTCTGGCATTATTCTAACCCCCTGCGTTTCAAATTTGGACTGTAGCCGTATTCGGGGTCGGACTTCAACCCGTCAAGCCGGGCCGTTCCGCCAATCGCTTCTAAATATTCGGCGTGATTTTTTGGGCCATAAACAAACTTTTGCAAATAAGCTTGAAAAGCCGCTTCGTCTTCCGCGCTTTCGTGGTAAAGTTTTAGCTGGCGCGGGTCGTAGTCGTAATTGTTGAAGACGGCGTAGGGGTGCGCTCCGAATGGCACGTGGCAGACGTGTTTGACCGCGAAGTATGGTAGCAGGTTGCGTTCGGGTTCGCGGCGTAAACTTTCCTCGGATACAATTTCTTCGGCAGTCACAATTACAGTGTCGGCACACAAAGCCTGTTGCACATCGGCAAAACTCTGGCCTTCGATACGGATGGTGCCTTCGGGGGTAGCCTTCTGGACGTGTAGTACGGCAAAGTCGGTGTGGATGGCCGGGACAAGCACCACGCGGTCAGCAGGGTTGAAAGGCGACTCCATTACGTGTAATTTTTTGGAAGCCGAACGAGTGTCGGCTGCACGTTGCGTTTCGTCCAGGGTTTGCTTTGCCAGTACATCACTCCCAAACATACTGCGGATGGGCATAAACGGAATTCCCATTGCTCCGGCCTGGAAGCGCGAAACCATCGCAAAGTTGCTGTAATCCTCCCATTCGACTACGCCCGCTTGCACCGCCAACCGCCAACGCGGGCCAATAGTGTTGAAAGCTTCGTCGGCTTCGTAGGCAAGCTCAACCCTTTTGACACAGCCCGCCCCAATCAATATATCCCAATCCCCACCCGGCGAGTGGCCGAACAAATATAAATCGCGCCGTTTGAGCCGTATCAATTCGTAAATAAAAGCCATTGGGTGACGCTGGGTAGTAAAGCCGCCGAAAGAAACGGTTGCGCCATTCTCAATCAGGGCGGCGGCCTGAGCTAGATTGGTTAGTTTGTTCGCCATCGCACTCTACTCCTTACTGTTACTTTAGCTCTTACCCTTTTTTGACCCCGATAACAATGGTCGAGCCTTTGGGTTGTTGTTCTTTGGTACGGCTGGTCGGGCCGGGCTGCATTCCCACTACCGAGCCAATCGGGGCGTTATTATAATAAGCGATGGAGGAAGGGTCAGGGTAGTATTTTTCTACATCGGCCAACGTGTAGGTTTGCACCTCTACTTTAAAGCCCGCCTTCTCTAAAATTTGGGTAGCTTCTTGCTGGCTCTTGTTAAATACGTCCGGCACATCTATCTTCGCCGCGACTGTCGTAGGTACTGATGTGGCCGTCGGTTGTGGCGCGGGCGTAGCCGTTGGTTGGGCCGCTGGTGCTGGCGCAGTGGTAGCCTGGGGTGCGGCTGTTGGCGGCGGTACGGCTGTAGCTGTCGGTTGTGGCGCAGCTGTAGCGGTAGCTTGGCCCGCGCTCACATACAGCTTGACGATAGTTCCCTTCGGATACTGTTTGTCTTTCCCGCCCTCCGGGTCGGTTTTAATAACCGCGCCCTTCTGAATAACCGGGTCAGGCTGGGTAATCACCTGAACCTGAAAACCTGCCGCAGTCATAGCGTCCTGAGCCGCTTTAGGGTCGGTATTTTTGTAATCACTTAAAGTAACCGATTCCTGGCCCTTGCTCACCACCAACTTGATTTTAGCCCCCGCGTTGGCCTTCTGACCCGCGCCGGGGTCTTGCGAGATCACGCTGCCGGGCGCAACTTTAGCATTAAATTCTTGAGGCTCGTCTCCCACCTGCAAATTGACATCGGTCAGAGCTTTGCGGGCATCAGCTTCGGATTTGCCCACCACATTCGGTACACTAACCTGAACGGGGGCGGCGGTATTGGTGGCTGGTACGGCGGTAGCAGGTATCGGAGTCGGCTGGGGTGTCAGTAGCGGCGGCAAGACAAAAATACCCACCACTATCAAGGCAATCAAGGCCACCAACGCCAGCAAACCAATTATCCACGCGCCCCAGCCCGGCCCGCTATTGCGCTGCTCTTCAAAGTCGTCCGCAAGCGGAGGGGAGACGACTCCATCACGTCCATAACCCTGATTATCATAGTTGTAACCCACTGGTCGAATCGGGTTTGGGCGGCTGACTCGTGGCGGTTGGCCCGTGCCTGGCTGGGTATAACCGTCCGACGGGGTATAATAACCCTGGCTTTGGGGCGGGCGCGGTGTCGTACTAGGGTTTGGCTGGTTATAAGGCGGTTGTGGATACGGCTGGCGCGTAATGGGCTGATTATAAACTTCGTTGTTGCCATATTGGGTGCGCGGCGCACGGTTGGCTGGCGTGGGTTGGACGGCCATCGTCCCCATCTCGCTTTGACTTTCCAGGTTACGCAAGGCTTTTGCCATCGCCTCGGCACTCGGATAGCGTTGGGCCGGGTCTTTGCTTAAAGCCTTCAAAATAATCATTTCGAGCGCGGGCGGAATAGATGGGTTATAGCGGCGAGGGGGCGGCGGGACTTCCTCAATATGCTTGACGGCCAACGCCACTGGATTGTCACTGTCGAAAGGGATGCGGTTCGTCACCATTTCATACAGCACTACGCCAATCGAATAAATATCGGATTGGGGTTGGACGGGCAAGCCTTTGGCCTGTTCAGGCGAGAAATAATGCACCGTGCCCAGCGTGATGCCAGTTTGGGTCAGGTTTTGGTCGCCAAAGCCCTTAGCAATGCCAAAGTCGGTGACTTTAACTTTACCATCAGGGGTGAGCAGAATGTTTTGGGGTTTGATGTCGCGGTGTATCAAACCTTTGGAATGGGCATAGCCAATCGCGTCGCAAATCTCGGCAGCCAGTTCAATCGCTTGCTGGTTGGGGAACGGGGCTTCCTGGTTAATCAATTCTTTGAGGGTGTTACCCTCAATGTACTCCATTACAATATAATGCAGGTTGCCTTCCTGCCCCACGTCATACACGTTGACAATATAGGGGTGGTTCAGGTTGGCTGCCGACTGCGCTTCACGCTGGAAACGAGCCAGAAACGCCGGGTCGCTGGCATAACTTTCGCGCAAAACTTTTAGAGCCACGATGCGGTTAAGGATAATATCCCGCGCCTTATAGACTATCGCCATACCGCCATCGCCGATTTTTGCCAGCAATTCGTAGCGGTTATTCAAAATACGTTGAGCCTGCGTCATTCTTTTTCTTTTCCGGCCTGCTAAAATCCGCCACCACTATAAATTATAGCATCACCAGCCGCGTGGCGTTTATCTTGATTAATTCCAATCCTAACCAATATTATAACGCATAAAATGACGCAGACGTTCCGTTTCTATTGCTGACAACCAGTTGACCTAATGTCCCACAGGCAAAATCCATTGGCGGAGCAATGTCCCACAGGTGCATTATGTCCATTGGCGGAGCAATGTCCCACAGAGACTTGATATAACTAGCCTGATGCTGCTACCGACGAAGACCTTTGCGGGAAAAGCGCGTTGAGCAGGGCGGCAGTCCGTTGGTTTTTAACGTTGCTATCGGGATACATACGGCAATCCTGATAAGCTCGTTCCAACTCGGTCATACTGCGATAGCCTAACAGTAGTTGCAAAAAGGTCAGGTCGGGAAAGGCTGCGTCTCCGTCCTCCAAAGTTTCGGGTGTGTATGTTCCTATCTCGGTTAGTTTGCCGCGCTCCCAAGTCAGGGTAAGATGGCTACGATAGAAGTTGAGGCGCAACCTGCCGCTATAACCGTCAAAGACGCTGGCCTGTAAGCGTTTATCCAGAGCGGGGGCGATGCGATGCAGGAACAAAGGTAAATCAGGAATACGCACATACCAGGCATAGGGGAGATTTTGTGGGCCTAGCTGTTTGCCCAGGGCCGTATAGCCTGGATGGTCTGTACCCAGGCTAAAAGTGGCAAAATTAAATGGTTCGGGTTTATTTTCGGCGGCAACTCGTTCGTCTGATAAGATTTTGAGAGCGCGGGTTAAAAACTCACAAACCAGCCGCAGCGGGTGGCCGGGCAATACTGCCAGTTCGCGCACCGCTATAGCCTCTGAATAATAACCAATTTCGATATAACCAGGTGAGCCGCCCCCTATTTCTTCAACTATAAAGAAACGGCGATGGCTTTCTGATAAAGGGTGGGTAGAGGTCAATTCGTACCGCCACTCGGTCTCGCTACGTATCTGCGTAACCAGACTAGCGGCACAATGAATGGCGTAAAGTCGTGACAAAAGCGCGATGTCGCCCTGCGTAGCGGGGCGAAGACGGTAAGCTTCAGTCTGGTCTGAGGCCAGTTTGGTAGTATTGTGCCAAAAGAGGTTGCGCTCACCCTGCATAGCCAAACCCATTTCGTAGCCAAACTGCCGATAGTACCAGGGGATACCGCCGATGACCTGCATCAGTTCGCCGCGTGCCTGGCTACGCGCATGAACAACTTCAAACTGCTGGCGCACCAATCCCCTACGCCGATACTCTGGGTCAGTTCCAACCGCCTCGACCTGCCCTACGCCAAAAGAAATACTATCGTAAGCCCAAATTTGTGAAATCAGATTCAGGCTGGAGACAATTTTACCGCCCTGGTTTTCGTCCGTGACTAGGGTAAAATCGCCCGGCCCCACAGTAGGGTGTTGGCCGTTCATCCAATCGTGGACACCCGCTATGGCACTTGCATCGGGTTCGTCGCCTTCGGCAAAAATCCGACCTTGAAATTCGGCCAAAGCCTCGGTATCTTCCGGCCTGCCCCAGCCCAGCATCAGGCCGCCCGCCAAATTACGCGGCAAACCCAGGTTGTCTTCTACGGCCCGCTCAAACCTGAAAGTCAAAGCAGTTCTCCGGTACTTACTATTAATCGCAATTTTATCCGGCGGTGCGCTGGGACGCTTCCGCTTGTGGTTGGAAAATTAGCGGCGTAGGCGACCCCTCCGCTTCCAATAAATCCCAGGCTGTCAATAGAGCTTGCAACTCGTTGTAGCTATAGCGGGCCGGGTTGTCGTCAGGTTTGTTACATTCAGTTCGCAACACGTTGGGGATGTTCAGATGTAACCAACGATCATAAATTGGGCTAAAATCCTCGGCACTATCGGCGGCAGCTTCAACCTGAGTTGGAATTGTGTCAGGCTCGTTCAGGAAAAGCTGGCCCTTGCCAAAGCCAAACTGAATAAAACCTGCCAACCGTTCCTCGAAACCCTGGCGCGTCTGCAAACGGTTGTCCATCGGCACATTGGTCTGGCGTAAATGGCTCAACTGCGCCCAAAGCTCATCGCGTAGCGTGTTCAGGCGTACCCATTCACGCCCATCCTCGCCCGTCTCGATTAGCCAGCGACTGGCTAAACCGCTTAGAGTGACGGTAGCCAGCCTTGCCACTCGTTGCTTGACCAATTCGGACAAATCAGTTTTGCTATAGCCGTTGAGATGAGTTACTTCCTGACCGATATTGACAATAACTTTGGGCTTTTGGTTGTCCATAAAGTCGTAAGTCAAATTAATCGGCAACATTCGCAGGTTGACATGAGTTTGCTGAACTATACGAGTGAAAGCCGCCCGCATCTTGCCAAACCGTCCATCGGGGGTGACGCGGCCTTCCGGGGCAATAAACAACGAGCCGCCTTTGTCCAAAACGCGGGTCAGGTGGCGCAATTGGCCCATAATAGTGCGATGATGACGTTCCCGAATACGAGTGGCAAGTGGTTCGCTAAACATTCGGGGCGTAGCATACTGGGCCAGCACCGTCAAAGGAGCTAGTTTTACCGCATCGCTCAAGCGCAATTTGGAGTTAGCAGGTAGTTCGCCTATCAGCTTTTGACACCACTCATTAGTCAAGGAAGCCACCAGAGGCAAATCTCCTTCCAGCCGGATAGTTTCGTTGAGCAATTGGTTGGCGGTTTGCTCGTCGGGCAGTTTAACCGGACAAGCCTGCACTGCCCGAAAATTGAAAGCCACCGAAGTGCGCCGCATCAGGAAACGGAAGCTGTCCAGCCAGGGGAAATATATCATCAGGAAGCCGCGCTCGTATAGGTCGTCGCGGGCTGGAAAGTACAACCCGCGCAAAGCCTTGAGCCGACCCGGACGCTGCATAAAATACAGGCAGGGTATCACCACCGAGATGTCTATGTCGCGTTTGTGGGCGCAAGTGATGACAGTCGAAGGCTGGTAACTAAAGTTTTCCTCGCCGTGTACTTCTACCTGGTAAAGCAGATGGGTCACGCTATACATAGTGGCTGTCACCCAGTTGCGATACCAGTGGCGCATGGTGCGTCTAGCCCGCGCCACTAAAATAAAAATTGGTAGGCGGTGCTTGCGGCGGTTTTTGGTTTTTACCACCTGACCAGTCTTATTATCCAGACGAAATTCGGGGCTATAATCTTTGGTGCTACCGTACTGTCGCGTGCGAAATTGACGTGTCAATCTCATTTTTATTATTTTACCCATCGTCAAAACCTTAACTTTAACTAAAAAGTTGATAACGGAAAAGCTATTTTATTTTCGGGCCGTAACCTTCGGCCATCGCCCGGTATAGTTTTCTGGCATCTATGCGCCCTTCTAGCTCGACTTTGCCATCAACCAGCATTACTGGAATGGTATAACGGTATTTTTCAAAAGCTACCGCGTCCTGGGTAATGTCGCGCTCCGACAGGCCAAATTCCAATTGTCCGGTCAGGCTCATCAAGGCAGCTTTAGCATCTTCGCACAAGTGGCAACCCGGTTTAGAATAAAGAATTATGGTGTGTTTAGTCATATTTTTTTTCTAGTATCTGGCGGGCCTCCAGCAGAAAATTTTGTGGCACGAAAACCGCGTATTCAGCCAGGCCACCAGCCGTTAAACCATAAACTTGGCTCAACCCGCTACCTTCAATCAAAACTGGAATACCGTTGGCCTCAAGCTGGGCTTTGGTCAATTGCGCGTCCATATAGTGCGGGCTAATTACGGCCAGTGCTTTTGGTTCTCCCTGCGGCCAGCCGAGTTCGACGCTAAATCTGTCGTCTAGCAAGTGACTAGGCCCACCGACTGACTGTAATCTGGTTTCAGGTTCGCAAAACGGGCATAAATCGTCTGGCACGTCCGCAGCATCATAAATACGCCGACAGCCGGGACATTCGCGCTCCTCGTCCTTCATGCTTTAATCCTGTTGACACTGGTTTTTGTTAATTTAGGTAGTCCTAGCATTGGTGAGGATATTATAACAGAAAAGTCGCACTATTACATCAAGTGTTGCGCCAGCGACTGTGCTGCATAACTGCGCAAAAATAGGTGCTACGCCCGCCAGTGTCCGACAGTTTTTGCCATCTGGTATAATAGGGAAGGAGTTTTTAAGCAAGCAAAGCTGGATTGCGAGGTCGGAAAATAGATGGCGACAGTATTAAAAGGGCAGACGGGCGAGGCCGGATTAAATTTGCGTCGGGGTAATGCCTGGAGAGGGATGGCAACCGGGGTTACGACGTTGTGGTTCAAGCATTTATATAAATTTACGCATAGCGGTATGGAGATGGTGGGGACGCTGTTTATACCGCTAACCTGGATGTTTTTGTTTGGTGTGTGTATGAACGCGGTAATGGCGCAGTTTAATGGGGTGGGGATTGGTTATCAAGCGTATATTACACCGGGCGTGATGCTGCTGACCAGCTTGACTGCCGCCGTGTTTGGGGGTTCGGCTTTGCTGTCGGAGCGGCTCAACGGGGTGATTAACGAATATCTGGTTGCGCCCGTGCCGCGTCTGGCGATTCTGTTGGGAACGATTGCCAGCAGCGTGACCAAAGCGATATTGCAGACGCTGGTAGTATTTGGAGTGGGCTGTTTGTTGGACGCGGCTTTGGTTAAAGAGCCGTTGCCCGTGGTGGCGGGGTTAGGGATTATCGCGCTGTTTACAATCGGGTTCGTAGGGATTGCGGCGGCTTTCGCGGCCAGGGCGAAGGAGATGGAAGGCTTCCACTCGATTATTTTGCTGCTAAATTTACCGCTTTTATTTGTGTCGAATGCGTTATATCCCCTTAATAATTTACTCGATACGTTGCGAGTGCTGGCTTATTTTAATCCGACTACTTACGCGGTGGATGCGGCTCGTCACCTTTTTTATGGTGTGCCAACGGAAATAGGCTTGTGGATTGATGTACCTTTGTTGGTGGCCTTCGCGGTGGGTGGCATCTGGTTCGCCTATTATTCTTTTATCCAGTCGCTGACGGTATCGGCTCAACTCGAAACGGCTTGATATGAATAATGAGACATTTTACTTGAGTAAAAAGGTAAACTCTGATGATTTAATTGAGTTTTCGATTTTGCTTTTAATAGTAAAGTCACTACTATATATGAAGACAGTAATAAAACTGATATATTCTTCGACATTACTGAATATAATGCTGGGTTTCCTATCAGTATTAATATTTGTACCAAACTTAATCAAGACCTTCCCTACGATAATCTACATATCTCACAACAGTTAGCAGCCCACTATAATATCACGGTTGCAACCGACCTACCAAGCAGTCATATTCATAGCCAAGACCCCTTCTATTGGTTTATAGCAGAACCTAATGGAGACTTGTTTGAGGTAGCAGAAGCAAGCAGTTATATAGGCGCAGATGGATTAGTATTAGACGTTGCTACAAAAACCCCCTGGTTAAAGCCACATTAAAGTATTTAGAGAGAATTTACCTAAACACAATGTAACTACTCAGGCTGTTTGTAGGAGTCTGCTCCGCCAGCCGATGGTTTGGAAAGTTCATTGGTGGAGCAATGTCCCACAAACTAGGAAGAAATAGTGCCGTACCGCCACTGGAAGTAGGCGCGACCCACGTTGCCCATCTCGACCCGGAAGGCTGCGTCGTTGGTGGGGGTGTAGGTCAGGACGCGCCGCTCGAACGCTTGCACCAACACATCCTTTTCCACGCCCCCAACTTTGGCCCGTGTCCAGTAAGCTTCACTGAGCGGCAAACCGACGCTAAAGGCCCAATCTATCGGGTCTCCAGTGACAGTTTGACCGTTTTCCAGCACTGGGCCGCGCGATTTGGTCATAAAATCCCAAAAGACCGCAGGAATATTATGTTTGGTGGCTGTCTGGAAGCTGGCATTGCTGGTGAGTGTTGCTAAGTCAGGGCTGGCCGGGGTAGCGTAGCCCTGGTTGTTGATGCTGTCGGCGGCAGGCTGGCCCGTGCGGTCTGTGGCCTGATTGGTTGCGCCGTCCAGAGTGCTAACTGCTGCCCAGGCTGCGTAGGTCGGCACATTGGGATTGTCGGTAAGGTCGCCCGCCATTGGTATATTGGCACGCGGCACGTTTTGGAAGGCGTTATCGCCCACCTGTATCTGGCCCGCCATCATCTCTTTCGCCAAAAGCCCGTTGCTGACATAATATTTGGAGGTCTGGTCGCTACCTGGATTGGTAATTTCCATACGGGTTTTGTCAAAATATTCCACCAAACGCCAGCCGTTAGGGGCTTCCTGGTATGGCTCAAGCACGGCGGCAAAGCCTTGTGGCCCCCACAGCCAGGTACGAGTGGCCGCGCCGCTCTGGACAGGGGTATCGGTGCGCTGCCAGGTGCGTTCAAAAGCTGCATCGTAAAAAGCACTGGCATTGGGGTTGATAGTGGGGTCGGTCAGCAAATTTAGCTGTTTGGCCCGCACGATACCTAGCCGCGCATTTGTTACCGCCCCGTCCGGCCCGATTTCTAGCTGGCCTTTCTCAAAATATTGCACTAGCCGCGTGCGGCCCGAAAGCGGGTCAGCTTCGGTCAGAGGTTGGCTGATAGGTGGGCCGAGCAACTTCATGCCAAAATGTTGTCTCCAAAAACTGTAAAAAGGCTGGCTCAAATCATGACCAACGTAGCCAAACCATTTATAGTTGTCGGTTTCGGCCTGGGTAGCGTTGGGCAGGGGCTTGAAATTGCGTCCGCCAAAAAGTTCCAGACCCAACGGCTCGAACTCCATAATATATAGATATTTCTCGAAGCCTTTGATTTCACCATATTTGGGGTCGTGAGCGCGGTTGGGGTGGTACAAAACCAGGGCTTTCTCGAAATACTGGCCGATAATGGGGTCTTCGGCGTGGGTGCTGACCGGAAAAGCGTTAGTAACTGGCATTCCAAACACATTCAGGTCGCCACCGTGTCGCCAAAATTCCTTGATGGGTGTCGAAATATATTTGCCAGTTTGAGGAAAATATTGGGAACGTAAATCGGAATTGCCTACCTCGTGGGTTAGCGGCAGGTTGGTTTGGGTGGCCGGAAGCGGAAGTTTGGTCGCGTCAAAGCCCGTGCGGAAAATCGCCGTCGCTGGTTTGAGTGAACCGTCCACTCGTTGCAACCCGTAAAAATCCACCGGATTGTTGTAATTAACGGTGCCTTGCTGCACCTGGTCGCTGAAATTCCAGGCTACCAGACCCGCCAAATCCAGGTCATGAACCACTTTAGTGGCCCGCGTGTAAACGTCGGTTTGGGTATCTTCGTTGAAGTTGGGGTCGTTGGCCCAGACCGGGCCAGTCGGCCAACCCGTTTCTTCCATTAAAATTGGCTTGTCGCTGCTATGTTCCCGAATATGCACTATTTCGTTGCCAAAGTCCAGAGCGTTGTAGGAGTGAAGGCTGACAAAATCGCTTAGGGAAAGCATACTAAAGCCCCCCCCGCCTGTTAGCCACAAATAATCGTAATGACCGCTGCCAACGGTTATGGGGTGGTTTACATCAAGTTTGCGGACAGCTTCGCGCATTCGGGCCAACCAGTTCAAAATTTTGTCGGGGTGAGTGGCGAAGTCCGGCACGTAGTTTTCCGGCTCGTTGTGCAAATCCCAGGCCAATACGCGGTCATCGTTGGCAAAAGTGCTGACGATGGTGTTCAGGTAGGTAAAGTTAGCGCGTTCTTCGTCCCAGCCAGCGTTGGGATAAACCCCGTAAAAGTCGAATAGGGTGATGATGACGCGCAGGTTGACCGCTCCGGCCATTTGGACGAACTGGCGCAACTGGTCAAGGTGTTCGGGTTTAACTACGCCTGTGTTGCTGTCGTTCCAGTCGTAGCTGCCACCATAGGGAATCAGGATACGCACTACATTTTCGCCCAACGTTGCCATTTTGGATAAATCGGTATGCACGGCCTCGCTGTCCCATTGTTCCCAAAAATAGGCGAAAGAGGCATCGCGGGGATAATAGTTTTGGCCTTTGAGGACAATATTCTGACCATTGAGGGTGAGGTGGCCGTTTTGCGCCTGAATAAAATTGGGTGAGGCGGCGTGAGCGGAAGTGATTGGGTTCGTCAAACCCGCCAGGGTAAGGCTGCACAGCAGGCATACAAGGGCAGCTATGCCTGTCAGACGGATAAATTTCGGTGTCATTTTTTTGTTTCTAGTTATGCTTCGAGTTCCAGAGCGGCACTAGCAGCAATATTTTCGGCCTGGGTCTTGGAATTTTGCTCGGCCCGATTGCCGCCCAAAGCCGGGAGTTCACCTGTGGCGATGAAAACCACTCGTTCGCAAATGTTGGTTACGCGGTCTCCAATGCGTTCCAGATTATGTACCGCCCAGGTTAGATAAGTAGCAGTATTGACCTGGGAGCGTTCGGTCAGCATATAGTTTAACAAATAACTGGTGACGTGGTCAAATAATTGGTCAAGCTGTGCGTCTTGGGCAGCCACGTGGCGGGCCGCATTGGGGTCATTTTTGATAAAAGCGTCCAAAGCATCGTGCAACATCACTCCGGCAATCTTGCCCATTGCGCTCATATCGGTCAAAGTCTGAGCGGTCAAAGGTTCGTCGCCAATGAGGTCGCTGATGCGGGCGATGCCTTTGGCGTGGTCGCCCATCCGTTCCAGTTCTCCGGCGATTACGATGGCGGAGGCGGCAAACCGTAAATCCTGAGCCACGACGGGTTGTTGGGTAGCAATAAGGAGCAGGGTGCGTTCTTCGATTTCGAGCCGTCGTTGGTTTATCTTTTTGTCGTCGCGTATCACGAATTGGGAAAGATAATGGTCGCGCCGCTTCATAGCATCAATGGCTTCGTGCAAAGCCTTTTCCACCAAACTGCCCACTTCCAGAATATCGGCCTGGATTTCCTCTAACTTGTGTCCGAAAACTTGCCGCGCCATTTGTTTTTCTCCTTCGTTCCACCGTAGCAATGATTATAAGGTAATCTGATAACTATCAAATAGTATAGGATTGTAGATTGGTGAAAGCAAGGCACGTGATTAACAGCTTGTTAAAGTCTGGTTAGCAACTTGTTAAGATTATAGAGAGCCTTTCATAATTATCACGTGTTTCAGGTTTTAAGTGCGCCGATGGTTCACCCGTGCCGGGTACAGGAAACCATCGGAGGCCAGTAAAAGCTTAATTTACGGCTGGGCGGTTTGCTTAGTGACTTATGAAAGGCTCTCATTATAATTTGCGTCCGACGGTACTTTCCTCCGGTTTCTCAGCCGCCACCTGGTCAGGTGAGACGAGTGGATTGACTAGCGGGAGGCGGGTGTGTTTGGCTTCTACCAGCACTTCGCGTTCCTGTTCGGCTTGCGACAAGGAGAAATTTTCGTGTATCCAATAATATACACCCCAAAAAGTAATCGGGAACAATAGAGCGGCGTGAACCAAGATGACATAGCTACTGGCAAGATTAGCCGAAGTATTGAACACGCCAACCAGCACGCTTTTTGCCCCAAACTCAAACGGGCCGACTCCGCCGGGCGAAGACGGAATCAAGGTAAAAAGGTTAGCGGCGGCGACGGTCATTAGTATCGCTTCCCAACCCAGGTTTAATTGTGGGAAGGACAGAGCGATGAACCAGTACATCGCGGCTTCGCAACCCCAGGCCACAATTGAAAGCACAAAAACAGCCAGCAAGTCGCGCCACTGGCGTAACACCTGCAAACCATCAATAAAGGCATCGGCGACTCCAGCTAATTTAGGACGGAGGGAGGCGGGCAACAAATTTAGGCCGAAAGTCTCCAGCTTTTTCATTAAGGGGCGCGAGGAAGCCATCGCCAAAAAAGCCACAATCAGGCCAATAAAAATCAAGCTGCCCAGCCGTTCCACGCCCTCAATTTCTTTGTTGATGGGGTGGAAAAAGGAGGCGACGGCCAAGAACAAAATCATGGTCAGGCCGTCCATAATCCGCTCGACTACGATAGTGGCTAGTGCGCCCGTTTTGGTAGTGCCTTCACGTTGCTCCAAAACGTAGGAGCGCACGACTTCACCCATCCGCACGGGCAGAATGTCGTTCGCCATATAGCCGATAACCACGACAGGAAATAAACGTCGGGTCGGGATTTTTTGCAGGGGGCGCAACAGGTAATGCCAGCGTTCGGCCCGCAAGTACACCCCGACGAAATAAATTGCCAAAGCCGGTATCAGCCAGCGATAATCCGCTTCCACCAACGCTGTCCAAATCTGGTCAAACTTTTGGTCTTTGAAGGCCAGGAACAGAAAAACCAGGCTGACTACCAGCCCAATCCAGAACTTTAATTTGCCTTTGCTAAAAATTGCCGCCATTAGTTATTTATGTCCTACTTTGCTAAAATTTCCTGAATAGTTAGGGGATTGTGCTAGTCAGGTTTGTCACCACCTGCCCCCTGTCATCAGGGGGTGAACGGAGGCTCTGCTGCGTGAAGGGTCTGTTAGGTCTTAGCGAATTTGAACAGACCCTTCCTGCGTCAGGGTGACAACTAGCACTACCCCTAGTTGTCGCTTATTTCTATAGATTTAACGCTACATCAGGCCCAACCGTTCCAAAAAATTAGCTATCCGCCGCTGTCATTTCAACTTCGCTCGAAGCTTTGACTCCGCGCGGTTTGATTGGTTCGTCACCGCTTTCCTGGGCATACAAGGGGCTGTGCGATAAGCCTTTAGTTGTTTGCTCTATACCAGCGTCTGTGGCATCGCTATCGTCGTTTTGGGCCAATTTGCTGCTGTTTTGCAGAGCCTTGAGCGACATATGCTGTCGGCTGAAAAAGAATAAGCCGATGCCCGTAATAAAAACGTATTGCAAAAAGTTCATCAGCAGAGCCAGACTAAAGGCGACAGAGCTATCTATTTTGTACGCCCCCAACGCCAGCACTGCCATCGCCTGAAATACTCCCACATAGCCGGGCGAACTTGGTATCATCGCGCCTAGATTGACGAATACCAGCACGAACAAAGCCGAGCCGATTAGCTGCAATGGACTTAGCTGGTTTTGCAGGTTGAAGGCCACCAGCATCAAATAATAGGTAGTGGCTTCCATCAGCCAGACCACGATTGAGGCGGCAATAATTTTAACGACGTTACGGCGATGTTTGAGGGCGTGCAAACCTAATACGAACGAATTTAGCAGTTGATGGGCTTTGTGTTCGATGCTACGCGGCAAAGGTTTGAGCAAAAGACTGACCAGGCGCAGGGTAAAATGTTCGCGTAGGAGCAGAAAAACCAGGAAGAAGATTGCGCCCACAAAAACCGAAGTCGAGAAAATTTCGATAAAGCGGATTTCGCTATTGGCTTTGGGGGACGGAAAGACTAGCAAAGCTATACCCATGAGGGCAATCAGGGTCAGGCCGTCGCAAACGCGCTCCAGAATAATAGTTGCCAGCGATAAGGTTTTGGAGATTTTTTCGCGGCTGCTCAAGGTGTAGGCGCGGACAAACTCGCCGATACGGAGCGGTAGCAGGTTGTTTGCCATGAAGCCTATCATCAAGACCGGGTACAGATTTTTGAATTTTATATGTTTGGTGGGGTTCAAAATAATCTGCCAGCGATAGGTGCGTACCAGATAATCCGAAAGCATTATGACCAGCATGGGGACTAATAACCAGTAATTGGCGTGACTGAAAGCGTTTGCAACCGCGTCAAACTTGATATTCAGCAGTACCAGTACCAGGAAAAAGAGGGTAATTACCAGTCCCAGTAACTGCCCCTTCTTTGAATTGAACAAAAAAATACCCTTTCAACAATATGAGCTACAAGCTATGGGCAGTCCATTGGCGGAGCAATGTCCCACAAAGGCAGTCCATTGGCGGCAACCACACCCAGGGGGTACCCGCGCAATGTCCCACAAGTATTGGGCAATGCCCCACAAGCTCTAATCAGCAATTCGGTAGCGTAGGAGGGCGAAAACGGCGGCGAAAGCGTCTTTGATACCGATTTTTTTACCTTCTTCGTAAGGCCGAAAAGCATACCGGATTGGCACTTCAAACACCCGATAATGGTTTTTCAGGACTTTAGCCGTAATTTCTGGCTCAAAGTCGAAACGATTGGCCTTTAAGGTTGGTAGCAATTTCCTGACCACGTTTGAGTGAAAAGCTTTATAACCAGTCTCCATATCGGTTAGAATCGTATTATAAAGCACGTTGGTGAGCAAGGTCAGCATTTTGTTGGCAATCATGTGCCAAAACATAGTGGCCTGATGCGCCCCGGAAAAGCGCGAACCATAGACGACATCGGCATCGCCGCGCGTAATCGGTTCGATCAAACCGCAATAATCTTCCGGGTCGTATTCCAGGTCAGCGTCCTGGATAATGGTAATATTGGATTCAGGCGAGATGCTGCTGAAGCCAGTGCGGAGAGCCGCCCCCTTACCCTGGTTGACCTGGTGATGGACGATACGGATTTCAGGGTCGCCGTCTTCGGCCAGGGTCTTCAAAAACTCGCTAGTGCCGTCTGTCGAGCAGTCATCAATAATGATAAGCTCTTTGCGAAAAGGACTTTGCTTGACCCGTTTGATAATTTCTTCGATGGTGCCGATTTCGTTATAAGCGGGCATCACGATAGACAGGAACGGGTCCTGAATTGTTTGTCGTTTAGAAACCATCTGTCTCCATTTTTACCTGACCAGGCTTTATAAAAAGCTCAGTTTTACTATTATAATACTTTTGGACTTTTCGTACCTGCACTTATATGGCCCTTTTGGGTCATGTAGGTGCGGACATTAGTCAACCTCCCGCTGGATAACGAACCTTGACTATTAAAATCGGCGCATTCGATTGACCATACCGAGCCGTTTTGTAAATATTGAGAACCTTTTATAATTAAGGTTGATTGCAGCTTTTGGGTGTGCCGATGGTTGCCTGTACCCGGCACGGGTGAAACCATCGTCTATACAACCCAAACCTGATAAATCAGGTTCTAATAACACGTTTTAACGTGTTTGAGGTGACTAGACGATGGTTTCCCTGTACCCGGCACGGGTGAACCATCGGATACTCATAAAAGCTTAACAGTTTGCTTGGCGATTAAGCAACTTAGAAGAATTACGAAAGGCTCTCTATATTCATTATTCGTAACTACTCAGGCTGCGCGTCTTACAAAAAACAAGTTGGGTGAGTAGTTACCATTATTCACCGAATTTGCCCCCTGCTAATCCTGATTTTTGCTACGGTAAAACCGTTATCTTTTTGCTAAGAATAACGCTAGAACTGTTTAAGCTTTGTATTTCACCTGCCCCTTTATTTTCTGTGCCACTAATTTTGAGCGGGACATTCGGGTTATCCAGAGCGGTTACGCTCACCTCGACCTGATATTGACCGGGCGGCACGTGGATATACAAGTCCCGAAAATCCCGGAAAGCTTCGTCTGGCCGCCAGCCTGATGTAGGGTAATAGCCGCTCAAGGGTTGGGCAGTGTAGTTAGTGTGAGTATCGTGCCCGTTGGTATCGAGCAGCCGCACGGTAATTTGATAATTGACTGACGATAGGTTTAGTTTGCGCCAATAAAAGGTCAGGTGCAGATAGTCGTTGGAGCGTGCCTGACCTGGGGGTAATCCAGCGTTTGACCCAGCCCCGTTGGGTATCAGGTCGTAGCCTTCCAGTTTGAGCGCGTCCCCAAAATTATAGTCTGTAACCGCCGTGTGTGGGTAGAAGTCTAGATTTGTGCCGGGTATCTGGCGGAAGCTGTAGCCGTAAATTTCGACACCCACGAAACGGGCCGGGTCGGTGAACAGAGTGGTGTTATAGTTGAACCAGTTTTTTTGGATCAGTTCTTTCGGCTCGTCGTGGGCGTAACGTTCGGGCGAAACTACCAGCCAGGCCCGTTGGTGATCATGAACGGCGTTGAGCAAGAAAGCGTTGGTATCGGCATCGTTATGGTCGTTAAGCAAGTCGCCCGGTATGGTGACAACATCCACGCCCGTTGGTGGCTTGAAATAATAGCCCACCGCGCTGTTGAGGTAGCCAGGAATGACAAAAACGGTATCGCCCGGCTCGACGTGTTGGGTCAGCCAGTGCATAGCTCCGCGCCAGTCTTCTTTTTGCGGCTCGGACGAATAGTTGTAGGTGCGGAGCGCAACGCCAACCAGAGTCAGGATGCCAAGCAAAGCTACCACGCTACCTAATTTGAACCAGATAGGGCGCGACTGCCAAAGTTTGAGTAGTCCGAAAGCTACCAGTAAGTAGTAGGCGGGGCTGGCAATTAGTAGATAGCGGTCAGCATAAAGGGGGATGCGGGTGGTCAGCAGATAAAACGCCCCGATAGGCAACAGCAGATACAAAGTCAAGAAAATTGCCAGCTTCTTGGTAGGATTGGTTTGGTCGGTGCGGCGATACTGATACCACAAAAATATTAACGCGCCCACCGCCAGGACTGCAAACCAAAGACTTCCTAAAGTTTCCCAGGGTTCAGCCGGGATGGTGCGATTGACTCCAAAGCGACGGCCCAAACTAGCCAACATATCCAGCAGACCGACGGGTTGAAACCAGGTCTGACCGAGCGAACCGTGGCCGAGCGCAACCACCTGCCAGAGAGCAATCGGTAAATAAGGCAGGGTCAACAAACCCATCGAAAGCCAGGCCCGCCGACTGTTCGCTTTCGGAAGGTGGCGGTGAGGATGGGCCAGCCAGTAATATAAAATTTCGACAGGCACTATCAGTACCGCCATTAGATGCACGTAATAGCTGGCTGTCGTAATCAGGACATAGGCTACCCACCAACCCGCCTGTTTGTCGCCTCTTTCCAGAGCAGTCAAAAACAAATAGACCGAGGCCAGCGTCAGGAGTAGAGCCAGCGGGTACATTTTCGCGTCCTGGCTATACCAGACGTTGTAGGGCGAAATTGCCAGTAGCAGAGCCGCCAGCAGACCGAGCCAGCCATTATAAAGCTTGCGGCCCACCAGATATAACATAGGAATTGCGGTAGTTCCGGCCAGCATTGAGGGGGTACGCAAAGCCGCCGGGCCACTGCCGATTGCGTCTGTCCAAAAGTGCATAAAAAGAGTATAAAGCGAGCCGTTTTCGCCAGGGCGGGTGAAAGTTTGCAGAATGTCGCCGAGGGGGGCGCGGGCGCGGGCCAATAAGTCGGCTTCGTCGAACCAAAGTGATTGGGTAGCCAGCCCTTTGCGGCGTAACAACAACGCGCCAATGGTTAGCAGCAGCACCGCCAACCATTCCAGACGCACCTGATTTTTTTGCCAGAAATTTTGAGAAGGCAGGATAGGTGAGGTTTGGGGTTGGACCAGAATTTCCGAGGATGCCAAAAGCTCCGTATCGCCCGAACCATCGGCGGCAGCGTCGGTTTTGACAGCGCGTTTGCTCAAGCCAGAAAAACCTCCAAAAGAGCGGCGGCGATAGCAGGCCAGCCAAAATTCTCTCGTGTCAACCAAGCGGCGTTTTCAGCCAGGCGGCTTCGTAGTGCCGGGTCGGAGTGTAGCAGTTGAATAGCGTCGGCTAATTGTACTACAGTTTGGGCTTCCGTCGTTTCTTGCATATCCAGCATATAACAGTTTTGCAGATGGGAAAGTTGCGGCACTTTCAAATCCGGTGGGGTTTTACCTATGATTGTTTCATTGGTGGTAATGACGGGCAGCGCGTGGGCCAGGGTAGCCAGCAAACTGCCGCGCCGCAAACTCGCTCCGTCCCGAAAAGGTAGCACGGCGATGTCCAGGGTGTATAAAGCCTGTGAAGTGGCGACGGGGTCGAGGTGGTTTGTCCAAATAATTTTGTCGGTCAGACCCAGGGTTTGGGCGAGGGCGATAAGTTCCTGGGCATAAGTCGCATTAGTGCGATCAGTTGCACCTGTCTCGCCGCCAATTAGCAGGAATTTCCAATCCAGATTTTTTATAAGAGCCAGAGCCTTGAGCAGTATATCAAGACCTTTGCTACGGTTGAGCAAGCCAAAATAGCCAATCACGAATTGGCCCGGCGCGATACCCCATTGCTGTCGCCATTGTTGGCGTTGGTCTGATTCTGGCGCGGGAAGGGGCGTAATATTGCTGCCAATCGGTATCAGTTTGAGGCGGGCGGGTGCAATCCCTAGCGTCAAGGCGTGGGCGTAATCCTGGAGATTGGTGACAACGGCATAATCGCTGCTTTTGAGCAGTAGCTGTGTTACCCAACGGCGCACCGGCCCGGCTTTGGGAAACAGGTACGGTTCACGCAAATCGTGAAAAGTGGTGACGACACGGGGGCGAGGCTGGCCGCGAAGTTTCCATTTAAGATAAAGCGGCAAACAGTTGATGGCCGGGTGCATTCGGTAAGCCCCGGTTTGATACTGTATGTTGAGGGCATCGAACCGCTTTTGCTTGACATAATCAGCAATTTGGGTCAGACACGACCAGTTCCAATTTGAAATCAAATTATTAGAGATGACCTCAACAGTCCCAGTATTTTCGGTCAGGGCGCGGGCCAGACAAGCGGTGTAATCTCCTACGCCGCCCGGTTGAGGGGTATATTCGGCGGTGAGCAAGGCGACGCTGGCTTCGCTTACGGTGTGCGGCCAGGGCGAACGATAAGGGCGCAACCCGCTTGCCAAAACTTTGCGGATAATTTGCAGCCGTTCGCGTCGTAAGGGGCGTTTATGGCCGATTAGAAATTTCGCGCCTTCTTCTGCTGCTTGAAAGAGGTAGGTTGCCAGCAGGAAATTTTTGAGAGCGGCGGCGAAAAACGGGCCGTACCATTTGCGGAAGTAGCTGACCTTGCTGGTGTGGAAGTTAAGGTGGCGTTGGGCTACATCTTTGGCACTGCTGACTCCTTCGCGGTGCATTACCTGGGCCTGGGGTACGTACCAGGTCTGGCCGTAGGGGATTGCGGCGCGGGCCAGGTCGCTTTCTTCGCTATACATAAAGTAGCGTTCGTCGAAGCCGCCCGTTGCCACCAAAATTTCGCGGCGCACCAGCAACGCCGCTCCTACCAGCCAATCCACGGACTGCGGGATGTCCTGGTTCTGGTCGTGCATATAAAAGCGGTGTAGCGCAGGCAGATTTTTGAAGGGGCGGTAGCGTTGCAAAACGGTGCTTTCGACAAATGCCAACGCTGGCGACAGAAAGCGACGGCGGCTGGACTGGATTGAGCCATCGGGATAGCGTAGTTGTGGCCCAACAATGGCTACGTGGGGGTGGGTCTGTAGAAATTCTAGCAAGACTTGCAGCGCGTCGGGGGCGACGGTGGCATCGGGGTTTAGAAAAAAAACGTATTCGCCCTGGGATTGCCGCCAACCCTGGTTGCAGGCGCGTCCGAAGCCGAAGTTATGCGCGTTGGCGATGAGTTTGACCTGGGGGAAGTGTTGGCGAACCAGAGCCGGGCTGCCGTCGCCCGAAGCATTATCAACCACGATTATTTCCAGCCTAAAGCCGGGCAGGGACGCAGCCAAAACGCTATTGATACAATCGGGTAGCAGTTCGGCCACGTTCCAACTTACAATTATCACCGATACCATCGCGGTTTTAGGCACTGGTTTTATTTCCCCAGCGACTGAGCGAAGATGGTAGCGCGAAAAAGACGGCTAAACCCGCGATGAGGGCGAGACTGGCCCAAACGCTGAATATGGCTATCAGCACGGTACACAGATAAACTAAAGGGCCATAGCGGTATTGGCGACTGATAGCAGCTACGGCTTCCTGGTCGGCGTTGCGGTCTAACAAGCGGTTGTTATAGATGGCATATCTCCACATCAAATTGAAGCTTATAGCCAGCAGTACATTGGTGCTGCCATAAATTATAGCGGCAACATTAGGGTCAAAACTATCTGGTTCTCGAATGTATTCGGCTAACAAAGCGGTAGGAAAGGGTATAACAGTCACAACCATCAGTAACAAACCGTTGAGCAGCAGGAAAAGGTGGTCTGTGCGTTTGATATGTTTGAACAGATTATGATGGTTGATCCACATAATCAAGATAGTCAAAAAGCTAATGACGTAAGCGGCATAAACGGGCCACTGGTCTAGCAACGCACTCGCCAATGAGTGGTGTCCTTCCGTGCTGCTGAGTGGAGGCACTTTGATGTCCAGCACTAGCAAGGTCACGGCAATGGCAAAAACTCCGTCGCTGAAGGCTTCCAGCCGTCCGGTATTTCGTTCCTCACTGGTGTTTTCTGCTACGGTTTCGCTGGCGTTTTCTGTTACTGTTTTGATAGCGTTGGTTGGTGGTTCGGCACTCATATTCATCCTTTTGTTTAGTGATTATCCAGGCTGTCATTCCGAACGAAGTGAGGAAGCTCTCATTGGAAAACCGGGTTAGAGCTTCCTCCGGGTACCCCCTGGGTGGCAAAGCCTACGTTTGGAATGACAACACCTGAATGGTTACGGTTTTTGCTATATTCAGCCGGAGGCAAATTTGCAAAAGCTTGTGATACATTGAGGTAAGGCTGGGCAAAAAGTGTAGTGTGCTTGTAATAAAGCGGTTCTGGCAATTTTACAGGTTCTAAACCTTGCTTGCTGCCCACAAATATAAGCCTTTTTCGTAGCTGAGGGGTGCCAAAATCTGCTGCCACAAGCATACCTGTGGTAACGTGGTAGCCTAAACCCACAATTTTATCCAAAATGTGATGATACAGCCTTCCTCCATCTACACCTTTCAAATTTGCTACATTTTCTATTACAAAATAAGATGGCTTCAACATATCAACAAAACGCAAGAACTCAAGAACCAACTGTCCTCGGTCATCCTGAAAACCTCTCTGTTTGCCAGCCTGACTAAAAGATTGACAGGGTGGGCCACCATAAATTAGGTCTGGTAGGGTTTGAATAGAGCTTGTCTCTTGCCAAAACTGTAGGGGGTCGTGAATACAGCTTAGGTCTTGATGCACAACTTTAGCTTTCTCATAGTAGTAGCTTTCTAACGTTTTGCAAGCATCTAGCCAGTTATCTATCGCTATTTGAGTTTCAATGTGAAAATTACCGTGTGAAGCCTGCGCGGCACCTATATCCATGCCGCCCGCCCCACTAAACAAGCTAAGTCCTTGTAAACCAGCTTTGTTATAACCACTTTGGGCGGCTGACCGTAGTACGGCCTCAAAAATAGCTTGCGAAAGTTGAACAGGTACAGCATTACCAACTTGCAACTGCGTACTGGTTAATGTACCTTGAAATTTAAATGTATCAGGAAAACCTTGTAAGCGGGCCGCTTCTCTAACTGTGATGAAGCGGTTCTCGAAAGGGTGGACAAATTTATTGAAAATGTATCCCGTTACGGTGGGGGCTGGACGTTCGGGGTGCAACCTTAACAACCGTAAATTAGGGCCACCTTCGCGGCTGGGGTCTTCTTTGACATAGAAACGAAAGCTTTTATGCCAAAGTTCTTCGGGCAAATCTTGCATTTTTTGCCCAATACCTAAATGGTCAATCCGTTGTTGTACAAGCGGGCCTACCCGCCGGGCTATATGATTAGCTATCATTGTTGGCCTGTAAGCTAAAGTCGAAATATTTTCTAATCCATTCGTCACGCAAATGGCTCTGGGTAAGCGAAATTATGCCGTCAAACAAATTGTAAAGTTCGGTATCTGCGGGCAAATCACTGGCTTTTTTAGCGTTGCCACTGATGTCCAGAGTCCAGACCACATCTTGCAGCGAAGTCAGATATTCTGAATAATGTCGAACAGCGTGAATGTTTGAGATTAAGGCGGTTTTAACCTTAAACTGGCTTTTTGCTGGCTTGCTTTCAGTTCCGAGTTTCAATACCTGATAAATCCCTTTTTTAATATCGTCGGTACGATCCATTCCGACACTTGTTTTACCATCTGAAACCGACTCAAAGCCTCCGCCAGTTTTGCGTTGCGGCCAATCTATAGGCGCGGCGAAGGTTGCCCACAACCATTAGTAAACCAAAATGTAGTATTACTGGTTGCTTTGGTTTCGTAAGCCCCAAATGCGTTCGTCCAAAAATCCAAATACTGCTTGAATAATTCACGGTCTTCTAAAGCTTTGCTAATTTGGCCGTAGGCCCAGCCCGCTGACTTTCTGCCCTTAGATGTGGCTGAACCTAGATTGATTAAACGATACAGTTCTGCCTTGTTTGTGAAGGTGGGCAGCAACATAAACAGTGCTTGGGTTGTCAGGTCTGCTACAGCTAAAGGATAATGAGAAGCAATTTCGGCTACATTGCCATCAGCGTTCAAATTTGTTTGTTCACCTGCTGCGATTACCAGAGGTAATGTCACCAAAGGGGCTGCCTTGATTTCGGCAAGTAGCATCACTTTTTCTTTTTCGTCATATACCAGCAAATCAATAGGTTCGGCACCCTGGTAAAAACGTAAATTTTTTCCTGTTTTTGCAAACAAGCGACTTAGGTAAACACCTAGCAAACGCGAGGTAGCTTGACCAATAATGCCAGAAGCTGGCTTATTTGCAACTTCGTAAAAGAAAGCTCCCTTGAGTCTGCAACGCGGGCAGATATTGGTATAAGGATAAAACAAGCCTGGTTCGCCATTATTACAGTAATACCAACCACCGTTAGTTACATTTGAGTAATACTCGGCTGCCACCAGTAAATCAAATGCTGCTGCTAAAGTTACTTCGAGTGAAAAGCTTTTAGTTTGGGCGGCCTTAAAGGACTCTTGGATAAGCAAATCTGCCAAAGCTATCTCGTTTTCGTTTACTACGAGTGGCCGTGCTACATCGAAAGCATTTTTTACCCAATCAGAAAGTTCAACCCTATCGTCCTGAAGGAGTTGTTGTTCGATTATTTTGGGTATATTCTCCAAACTATATTACCTCACGAAACAATTAAGAACCAGCAAGACTTTATGATGCCCTAACCAATACTTGCTTCTCTCAAAGGGTCGGTGCTAGAAGCCGTTGGGGACGTGAGCCTGGCGGCCAAGCTCGACCAGAGTTGGGTCTATGTTGGCCGCAGCGAACAGCTTGATATAGGGTGGCTGGAGCGGGCCTGCTGGCACAAAAAGGGTGTCGGCTACTTTGGTAAAACCGGCGCGGGCAATGCTGCGGGCAGACTTATCGTTGCCGGGGGCGGTGGCAATCCAGGCCCGCCGCAACGAATGATGCGCCAGGGTGTGCAGAATAAAACGCAGCAGTGTTGGATAATAGCCGTGTCCCCGGTGCGCGGGCAGGGTGGCGAAGTCAAAGAGATAGGCATCCCCGATGGGCGGCACAAAATCTAATCCAGTTGGGCCGACTGAAGTGGCATCCAGGGCTACCCAGCCATAGGTCACAACTTCGGTACGGCCCACACGCCCGGCGAAGCCCCATCGCCCCTGCCCCAAGCGGCGGGCGACGGTGGCGGGTTCGTAGATGCCAGTATTTTCCATCAAATCCTGCATGGTGGCGGTATCGGCAGGGCTAATCTGGAAACATTCCAGGGCGGTAGCCCCGTCTTGAGGTAGGCTGACGACGGCCTCTGGAGTAAGCTCAAAGACCGAAAGCGTGCCTAAGTGCGCCTCCATTTGTTCTGCAATCATATTTAGCGCACACCTGCAAACAAATCATATTCCGGGCGTTGGGCCGCAAGCCGGGATTTGAATAAAACAAAGTAGTCGTTTTCCGACAAAATTGAGCCGTATTCCGCCCGCATTTTAGTCCAGGGGCTGTCCGCCTGAATTTGGGTGCGATGTACCATCAAAGCGTCGCGGGAAGTTTTCCAATAGTCACGCACATCCACATAAGTAGTGATTTCAGTGTCGGGAGTGCCAAATTCGGGCGGGAATTCGGTTTGTGGCCTGGCTTCGGTAGTTTCATTGGCGGGTCGGGGACGCTGGAAAGGCCAGGTTTCGCCGTTATCGCGCATCAACCGCCAGATACGCTGCCAGGCGGAGCGGCTAAAAGCTGTCGTATAAAGTTTGAGCGGTTCGTAGGCTGGGCCAAATTCGGCTTCGGGATAGCGTTCCAGGTCGGCGGCGTAGTCGAAGGCAGCCGAAGCGATTTTGTGAGCGTTGATATGGTCGGGGTGGCCGTAGCCGCCAAACGAATTATAGGTCATCATTACCTGGGGCTGATATTTACGCACGAGACGTACCAGTTGCCCCGTCGCAACAAACAGGTCGGCCTTGTTGAAACTGGCCGGATTTTCGTTGGGCGGTGTGCCAGCCATGCCACTGTCGCGGTAGCCGAGCCATTCGTGTGCGCTGAGGTTCAAAACTTTGGCTGCGCGTTCCATTTCGCCGCGACGGATTTCGGCCATACGCGGCAAAGCCTCGGCAGGGTCAAGGTCAGGGTCGTGCATTTCGCCTTCCGCGCCATCGGTACACGTCACCACGATAGTTTGTACTCCTTCGTGGCGGTAACGTACCAGACTAGCCCCGCCGCTAGTGGCCTCGTCGTCGGGGTGGGCGTGAACCGCCATCAAGCTCAAATTTTTGTTATGCTGCTCAGTCATTCTTAATAACTCACTTTCTATGATTGGCTCTGCGCCAGAAATTTTTGATAGCTAATCTTACACAACAATCGAACAAATTACAACTGCCAACCCGCTAACAGGCAACAGGCAACAGCCAGGATACCGAGATACCGATGGCCCAAAACTAGCATTTATCCAGTTTTTTGAGTTATAATGGCATACTTTGCAAGCGTTACCCTGAAATTATAGTTAGTGGGTGCGCCAACGGATACACCCGTGCCGGGTGCAGGCATCCGTCGTCTAGCCAGCCCAAACACCACTAGTATTCTGGTGAAGCCTCAGCCAGGGGACAGGGTAGGTGCAGGCATCCGTCGTCTAGCCAGCCCAAACACCACCCACGGGGTACCCGAACGTGTTGTAAAACTGGGGCAATCAATTATACTGGTAAAAGGGTTCTAACAACCTGATTTATCAGGTTTGGGCTGAATAGACGTTGGTTTCAACCAATGGCGCATTTTGTTTCAAGCCAACGGTATCGCCAACGGATAAATCCGTCGTCTAGCCAGCCCCAACCCGTTAAAACGTGTTATTAGAACCTGATTTATCAGGTTTGGGTTGCCTAGACGTTGGTGAGGCCAATGGCTACCCTACCCTATGGTTTACCTGTACCCGGCGCGGGTGAACCATCGGCTACTCATAAAAGCTTAACTTAGACGAATTATGAAAGGCTCTCTTAGCTCGACTTTACCCATTTTTGAGAGCCGCTACACGCTCACGATAGCTAGGGTAAACCAGGTTTTCAGACATGGCCTCTACCGCCACTTGTTTGAAAAATAAGGTCAGATGTAGCTTTTACGTGAGATCCGAGCCC
>JBBQZT010000016.1:0-76466 GCA_038207455.1 Chloroflexia bacterium | reverse complement strand
GTGACTGGCAGTTGGAATTCGGTAACAAAAGTGGCTGGGTCTTGGCCTGGATTGAAAACGTGGTGAATCTGACGAGTCGGGCCGCACACTTCGTAGCCTTGCGTCTCCACCCAACTACCCAATGCTTGATATGCCTGGTAGGATGTGTCGAAATTGCCCCGATGGATTACACTAGCGGCAGTTTCGATTTGCGGCAGGTTATAAACCCTAATTTTGGCATCGTCCGGCACGGCCTCATTTAATTGCTCGGCGACTTCAACTTCGTAGCCTTGTTCTTCGTTCTGATCGGGGCTAAAATGCCATAGTACCAGACTGGGCTTGCTCCTGGTAAACCCAAACTGGCTCAGATAGCCACGCAGTGTCCCAAAAGGCCCGTGCAGCAAACCATATGGCGGTATGGTTTGACGCAGAGAGGCTACCAAGATTGGCTCAACCTGTTTGAGCGTAATCTCGTATTCGCTTGTGCTTATTGTAGTCATTTCGTTTTCTCCTGACTCTAATTGATTTAACCAGGTTTCCAGGCGACTCAGATAAGTTTCGGTCTCTTTTAATTGGCGGCGGAACTCGGTCTGTTTTAATTGAAGCAAGCTTTTGAGTTGGGCGGGAGCTAAATCTGCGTCCAACAACTGACCGATTTCTTCCAGCGACAAACCCACCCCTTTGAGGGCCAGGATGCGGTTGAGCCTCGGTAGCTGGCTAGTCGAGTAATAGCGGTAGCCCGTAAAGCGGTCAATTTGGAGCGGTTTGAGTAGCCCTAAGTCTTCATAATGATGCAAGGTTCGCACCGAAACCTGACCCATCCTGGCAAATTCACCGATTCTGAACATCGCTTATCTAGCCCTCTTATTTTTGTTGACTGACCCGTACCCAGGGTCAACCTAAGCTTCCCGAAGATATAATAGAGCCTGACGTTACGTCAGAGTCAAGAGCTTTTTTGTAGCTTGCGAATATTTAGCGGTTTAGGATTGCGTCTAACGCAACTACAAAGGTTTGCTCTGGTAATTGTGGGCTACTAACGCTGCGCCAGGCTACAAAGCCATCCGGTCTGACCAGCACCGCGCCTGTTGGGGTCACGCCATAACTGTTGTACCAGGACTGCTCAGGGTCTTTCAGGTCGCCCGTTTCGCCAATTCGGTAGCTGTCTAAAACGATACCCCTCTGCGTCGCTACTTTTGGGGCCGCCTCAACCCACGCCCTACCTTCTTCACCTGCCAATAACACAAAATGTTGGTCAAACAGGTCAAGGGTGGAGATAAGTTGCCCAGCCTTTTCCAGCCAGATATGCGGAGCGCGTGTACCTGGCTCTCCGCTCAAAACTAACTCGTCACTAAAAGGCGCGACAGTTTCAGTTACAGTAGTTGGATAACGATAACCCAAAATCATAGTCAGGTCGTCAATCAATTTTGGTTTGTTGGCTTCCGCGTCTGGTTTGGGCCGACCACCCCCACCTCTAAAATCCATCCGCAATCCGGCCTGCTCCGCCGTAAATTTGCCCACTGGTCGGCGTTCCGCTTCGTAAGTAGCCAGCAACGTGGGGGCGGCTTGTCCCTTCAAAACCATTGCCAGTTTCCAGGCCAGATTATGCACATCCTGGATGCCAGTGTTCATCCCGAACGCTCCCGCAGGTGGCATCACGTGAACCGCATCCCCCGCCAGAAACACCCGGCCTACCTGGTAACGATCAGCTACCCGCACAGCCGCCTCCCAGGGTAGCACACTCAAAAGCTCAACCTCAAGGTCTGGCACCCCTACCGCTTTACGTACTAATTCAATACAACGCTCAGGCGTGAAATCTGCCGCAGTAATGCCGTTAGTCGGTTCATACTCGGCGTTAAAGACCCACCGATCACGATTGTTGACCGAAGCGATTGTACCTGGTGCTTCGGCATTCTTGACAAAACACATTACGAATTCTCGGCCCTGAACTAATTCGCTTAAATCCGCCCTAAAATAGATGCCAACATAAAAGCCCAATGCGCCCCGGCCCGTTTCGCTTATTTCAAGGCTGCGCCTGACCGGACTGTTGCCGCCGTCAGTAGCCAGCATATAAGCGGCCCTGACGGTATATTGGTTGCCTGTCGTTCGGTCTAAAATCGTAGCTGTTACGCCGCCCGCCGTTTGTGCAAAAGACATCAATTCGTGGTTAAAGCGTATCTCCGCCCCATAAGTTTGGGCCGTTGTTGCCAATAACGGTTCGAGTTCATCTTGAGCGCACAAACACCAGGTTGTAGGTGTGAACTGGGCCAAACGAGCGCGACTTTCGGCAGTATCTTCAAGGCCACCAAAACGTCGTATCTCTTTACCTGCCAGCGTGTTTACCAGCAGTGAAATATTACTCTTAGCCAGGGCAGACCCGGCTTCCCTAATAGCGGCTTCCAAACCCGCCGCCCGAAATATTTCCAGAGTACGATAGTTGATACCTCTGGCGCGTGGGTGGATTGAAGTAGTGGTGTGACGCTCCACCAGTAACACCTTTACCCCCAGCCGTGAAAGAAACAAGGCCGCAGCCACACCTACCGAACCGCCACCAATAATCAGGACAGGTACATTTTCGTCGTTCATAAAAGCTCCTTTATATTTCTGCTTGTGATTGACCAAAAACTACAAATTCCTGTAAACCACGCACCAGAGCCAATCGCCCTTCCTGGCTCATCGAACTAAAAATCTTCAAAATAGAGTTTTTGAAACGCTGATGCGATTGTTGCTGGGTAGCGCGTCCTTCGGGTGTAAAGTCTATAAACACCTGGCGACGGTCTTGTTTGTCGCGGCGGCGGGCCACCAGTCCACGTTTTTCCAAACTATCCACTGTCCGTACTACCGTCGCTGGGTCAAGGTTGAGGCGGTTTGCCAGCCAGCTAATCGTACAGGTTCCCAGCCCATCGGCTTCTTCCATAAATCCCAACACGATAAACTGAGTGGTACTCAAGCCGTGTTGGTGCGCCCGGTTAAAGTTCAAACCCTGTACCTGTTGGCGCACCTGAAACCAGGCAGTCAAAAAGTCTTCCACCTGCTTATCTAATTCGGAGTCCGCTTGATTAATTACTTCGGGTGTTTTATCGTTGTCCAAACGTCAAAATACTCCTTTCGGCTAACAATCCATAAAGATTGTTTTAACCAAAAATTGTTACTACCAATCATTTGTAGTACGAATAATACTGTAAAACTAAAAAAGGGTCAAGAAGACCCCAATTTTCTTTTGAGAAGTTTTGAGTGATTATTTGGATAAGGCCAAAAGTCTCAAATAGAGAATTGAGCTAGTACGGGCAGATGGTCAGAAGCATAGGGAGCTTCAGCGGGCACAAAGACTTCGCAACTTTGTAGATGTGAGGCCAGCATGGACGAGGCAAAAATATAATCCAGGCGAGTGTTGGGATTAGCAGCGTGCATAGTATAGCCACCTTGTGAGTTTTCCGGCACTTGTTTATTGAGCGGGTGCAAATACCGAAAGCAGTCCTGATAGCCAGCTTTAGTTATGGCTGACACAGTATCGCGCCGCATATCGCCGCCTTGCGCCTCGATGAGTTCACGACAGTGAATAGGCCAGTGATGCAAATTTAAATCTACCTCTGGCTCAACCGCGTTAAAATCCCCAGCTACCAGGCTCAAACCGTCACTGTAAGGTCGCATATAGTTCAGAATATTCTGGACTTCGACCAATCGTTTGTCTTCTGCCACCGAATCATAATAGGGGTGTAAATGGGCCACGAGTGCCGCCAGTGGGCCGCATGGAGTTTTCAGTTGAGCTTCAATTAAAGCGTGCCGAAAAACCTCACTCCCAGAACGAATAGTTGACCCTATAATAGGGTAGCGTGATAACAAACCAACATGAAAACCCTGATTGCCACGACCTAAAACGAAATACGGATAATCCAAATTTCGGGCCAGATTGTAAAAGAAAGCCTCGTCGCAAACTTCTTGTAGAGCCACGAGGTCGGCCTGGGCTTGATAGATAACTTTACACAGTGCGTCGGTTCTTCCTACTCCACCTTCCAGAATGTTGTAGGTCAATAATCTCATTTTAGCTCCTTAAAAAATAAAAAGGACTAAGAGGAAAATCCATTTGGAAGCGGCTACCCGCTCCGTAATGCAAGCTCCCTTAGTCCCTGAAAAAATTCATATCGCCGTGTTCGGTGTAGTGGAACTTATTTGGCGAAAGTTAGACCCAAAATATTACACATCTCCCTGATGGCAGCTTTGGCCGAAACGCTCTGGCCTACTTGTTTTGCCATCTCGCGCAAGACAGCCAGAGCGTGAGGCGTGTTCAAATCGTCGTCGAGCGCGGCGTAAAAACGGTTTTTGTAGGTTTCAACTAGAGTAACCTGAGACGTGATAGCGACCTCACCCATTACCGTTTCGTGCAACAATTGTGCTAGTTCTTGGGCCGTTTTGAGGTCGTTTACATCGTAATGGATAGGAGTGCGGTAGTGAGTATTGAGGAGATACAGGCGCAGCGCATCGGCGGAATATTCTTTCAAGACATCGCTCACCAGCACCAAATTTTTGAGCGATTTGCTCATCTTCTTACCGTTTATATGTACCATGCCCACGTGCATCCAGTATTTGACGAAGGGCGATTGGTGGGTATAGCTTTCGCTTTGGGCAATCTCGCTGCTATGATGCGGGAAAAGCAAATCCGCCCCGCCCCCGTGTATCTCAAAACGTTCGCCTAATTCGTTCATAGCAATGGTGCTACATTCGATATGCCAGCCAGGTCTGCCTTTGCCCCACTCGCTGTCCCAACTCGGTTCGCCAGGGCGGGCGTGTTGCCACACGATAAAATCCAGGTCACTTTCTTTGGCCGGATTACCAGGTTCATCAGCCAGGCTGTCTTTGGCGGCTTCGCGGGCTTTTTCAAGCATCTGGGCGTGGCTCAAATGGCTGAGTTTGCCATATTCGGCCACCCGCGAGGTACGGAAATAGACGTTGCCATCACTGGCCGGGTACGCAAAACCTTGTTCTACCAATCCCTTGACTACTACCAAAATATCTTCGATGCGGCTGCTGGCGGCTATGTAATGGGTAAACGGCAAAATATTAATTGCCGCCAAACTATCCAGATAAACTTTGTCCCACTGCTGGCCCAACTCGTGATAATCTACCTGGAGGGTTTCGGCCCGCCCGATAATCGAGTCATCTACGTCGGTCATATTTTGGACGTGGCGCACTTCGTAACCCAGGTGCAAAAAATAGCGGCGCAGCACGTCGAAGGTCACTGCCACCAAAGCGTGACCGAGATGGCTGGTATCATAAGGCGTGACCCCGCATACATACATCCCTACCGTTTTGCTGGCCGGGTCAACCAACTCGAAAAGCTCTTTTTCTTGTGAGTAAGAATTAAATAATTTGAGCATAATAAAAAGAAATTCTCCTATTAAGATTTACTTGACTAAGCACGGGCCATCAAACGTTTTGACAAGCTGCTGTCCTTTGCCATATCAATCGCAGTCCAGGCCATCGCTACCGACCCGTCTATCACGGCCTTATCCGCAGCCTCGCTAATACAGTGGGCGGTAAATTCCGGCTGGTGGTTGAAAGCAGGCATACAGTCCAGGCCAATACCAGGATGGATAGCTGGTAAGGCCAGGGAAATATTGCCCATATCGGTTGAGCCTGCTACCTGGGTATATTCCCCGACTTTACGACCTAATGCGATGGCATTCTGACGATAAAGCGCGACCAGAGCCGCATCGTGGCGCACTTCGGTATAGGTGGGCGCAGAAGTTACCATCTGTAGCTTTGCTCCGGTTGCCAGCGCACCGGCCTCAAAACACCGCTCTACTTTTGGCTGTAACTGATTAAGAGCTTCAATAGTTAAGGAACGCACATTGTACAAAGCGGCAGTATGGGCCGGAATAACGTTAGCTGCATCTCCGCCTTTAGTAATAATACCATGAACGCGGTCAGTAGCTACGATATGTTGGCGCAATAAACCGATAGAAACCTGGGCGATGGTTAAGGCATCCAGCGCGTTGATACCATATTCGGGAGCCATTCCCGCGTGCGATTCTTTGCCCGTATAGTGGGCCTCAAAACTTGAGACCGCTATCATATTGGGCATGATAACATCTACCGGAGTAGGGCCGGGATGCACCATCATAGCGGCATGAATATTATCAAACGCGCCGCGCTCCAGCAACAAAATTTTCCCGCCCCCGTTTTCCTCGGCTGGGGTGCCAATCACGCTGATAGTCAGGCCCACCTCGTCGGCAATGTGGGCTGCCGCCATCGCTGCGCCTACTGCCATCGCCGCTATAATATTATGACCGCAAGCGTGACCGATACCCGGTAGCGCGTCGTATTCGGCACAGATGGCAATGTGCAAAGGGCCGCTGCCAATTCTGGCACTAAAAGCGGTAGGCAAATCGCAAATTCCGGTCTCGACCTCAAACCCTGCCGCATCTAACATTTCGGCCAGCCAACCGCAAGCTTTTTCTTCCTCAAAACCGAGTTCGGGGTGGGCGTGGATGCGGTGACTCATTTCGATTAAGCTATCGCGTTTGGTCTCAACCTGGGCTTTTGCGTCTGCTTTTGCGTCCATAACTATTTCCTTCCCGCTTTTAAGCCTGATTTTTAAGCTGACGAACTAAAGCTTCCAATTCCTGTACGCGTTGGTGTTCGGCATCGGCGCGTTGTTGTTGAGCATCGGCGCGTTGTTGTTGAGAGTCGGCTTTATTCAAGCGTAAATTGCCTCGTAAATCGTACAAACGTAACCAGTGGCTGCGACTGTTTTCTCTGACTACAGTTTCCATTTTTAAGAAGCTGTTTAGCTGTTCACTTTTGAAACGACCTTGTTTGTCTTTTTTCAGCTCGGTATAGCTGTTGGTTTGAGGGTTGAGCCGCCACCCAGTCAGCCGCCCTCGCGCCAGCCATTCGCCCTCCCAAACCTGTTCGGGGTTGGGGTCACAAGCAAAGTATTCCTTAATTCCCATTCGTTGGTATTTACCCAACTTGTTGGTTATAAGCACATCTTTTTCCCAGGTACTTTCGCTGGCAATCTCAAATACTAAACGCGGGGGTGGCCCGTCCAGACCTACTCCATAAGATTTTTGGGGATTGCTGGTATCAATTAACAGTCCCTCTACAAGGGCTATATCGGGGGCTACCTTCGAGTTTTCGTCACCCGGCACATAAAGCCTGAAATCTTCAGGCACTGCTATGTCCTGGCCTTCAAATAGCCATTCCAGGATAGGCACTAAATATCTAAGCGTCGCCAGATGAGCTATGCTTTGGCTCACGTCTTCGTCCTCCAACACAAAAAGATCACCGTAATCACGAATATACTCCAACGTTTCCTCAATACCCAACGCTCGGTTAGCAGCGCGTAATTCTTCCTTAGCCTGCTGTTCCATTTCTTTATCATTGACTTTATATGTAACAGTCATTAGCTCTACCTCACCCTGATTATTTAAGTTGCCCTTTTAAGCTCTTTATAAAGTATAAACTTTAGGTCAATGGAATGTCTACTTGGGGTGCGCCTTAGTTTTTTGCGTTAGACCGCCAATGGTTAAAACCATCGTCTATACAACCTAAACCCACTTTAGTGAGTTGTAGCAAACTGATTTATCAGGTTTGACTCGATTAGACGATAGTTTTAACCATTGGCGGTTTATAAGTTTGCAAAAATATGCCCAACCTATTCTTGGTGCGTGGCGATATACCAGACGTTGCCAAACGCATCTTTTACGTCCCCTCTACGGTCTCCTTCGGGTCGGTCATTTGGTTGCATAATGGAAGTAGCTCCAGCTTTGAGCGCGTTTTCGTAAACGGCATCTACACTCGGCACATATAGAAAGAGTGCGGCGGGTATCGGTTCGCCGTCCCACCTACCGCCCCCGCCAATCATAAGCATCGAGTCGCCAATTTTGACTTCACAGTGGATACCGCCCGCCGAACCCGTAGTACGAAAGAGTTCAGTTGCCCCGAATGCCTGCTTGACAAACTCGATCAGCCCCGCCGCGTCCTGGACTATCAAATAAGGCGTGACCGTGTGAAAACCTTCCCTCACTGGATTAACTGCCATCGTTAGTTTCTCCTTTTTAGTAGATTATAACATAGCCTGGCTTCAATACCCGCTTAATCCGCTCCCTAACATTTGCCGTTCGCTTCATTGCAAACAATACTATACAAATAAGGATTCTTTGTAGGCGGCGCGTCCCCGCGCCCGCAAAGCGTGTATGTCTGGCATTATAGCGGGCGCAGGGCCGCGCCGCTTACAACTTATTTGAGGTATTGAGGTTAGCTCATAGCTTGC
The DNA here is from genome assembly GCA_038207455.1 of Chloroflexia bacterium. GTDB lineage: Bacteria > Chloroflexota > Chloroflexia > Chloroheliales > Chloroheliaceae > JBBQZT01. The sequence goes on along the minus strand of JBBQZT010000016.1, from coordinate 68,215 downwards.
GAGTCGGTACGAGCGGTGGTCGGGCCGTGCAAGGGATTGGTATGCACTTCACCATCAAGCTCCACGATGCGGTCAACGCGCTCGATGCCCACACATTTACCAGTGGTTTCGTCAATCTGAAAGAGTACGCTATTGAATTGGGCCGGGCCGTCGGCTACCCGATACATCGAAGGCATTCCCTGGACGAAACGAGTCAGGGCCGCGTCAATATCCATACCCAAACTGCTGTTGCGAGGGCCACACATCCCCAAATCGGTCACTTTGCCCGTGCCGTTGGGCAGAATGCGAGCATCCAGCGTCGGCACGTGGGTATGCGTTCCGGCAATTCCGCTTACTTTGCCGTCCAGATACCAGCCCAAAGCCTGTTTTTCGCGGCTGTCCTCAGCATGGAAATCTATCATAATCGCGTGCGGTTTTTCGTTTTCGGGCCACATTTCCAATTCGTCCAATAGCTGGTCGAGGGCGGCAAAGGGCGACATAGCTGCATAAATACTAATTTTGAGCAGACCGATGACCGAGACTACCATTACCCGTGCGTGGCGTATCTTTACTATCACCCGGTCACTGCCCGGCGTAGCTGGATTGAAGTTGAGGGGACGGACGATGCGCGGCTCCTGGGCCAGATAGTCGTAAATTTCGGTTTTGTCGTAAATATGGTCGCCTAACGTGATTACATCTGCGCCCGCCTGAAAAAGCTCCTGGGCCGAACTGATATACAGCCCTAAACCATCGGCGTTTTCCCCGTTGACTATCACTAAATCCAGCTGGTACTCGTGGCGCAGCGTGGGCAACAAGCGTGCTACCGCCAGGCGGCCACTTTCACCCACCACATCCCCGGTCATCAAGATGTTAAGCATTTTATTTCCCTCATAAGTTAAGCCAGGAAGCTGCGTCTGCTCCGTGAAACCTCCCGAATTTATAAAGCTATAAAATAAGAGAAGTTGCCTATTGACAATCTTAACTATGTCATTTATGATGTTTTTAGCAAGTAAACAAAAATTTATAGCAGATTATCAATCTAAATCAGACCTGAATGTGTACTTCGATTTATTTAGCTCATCTTAATTATTACAATGAAAGGGCATCATATGCAGCAAATCTTTATCCACCACCTGACTTCTTTTCTCTCCAAATTAGCCAGACTATTTAGCTTTACACGAATAATCAACCCCCCCCTAAATATTAAAAGGTTAGCTGGCTTGATGGCTACCTTCCTATTTTTGCAACTAATTACCACTGGTTTTGCCCCTGGTCTAGCTGCTGTCGCTGCTCCTAACAGCTTCTCCCCGCCCTATTTTGTCCGAACTAATATTTATCAAACCTTGCCCGCTTCAGTCAATACACCTTTCAGCACGGCTTTATGGGTCTATGTAACTGATAACAATAATGCTGCTGTTAGCGGTCTTACGGTAACTTTTACCGCCCCCGATGGCAGCACTTCCGGTGGCGCAACGAGTAGTTTTGGCAGTAGTATGACGGCTACGGCTGTTACCGATGTCAATGGTCTCGCTACCGCCCCTACCTTGACCGCTAATAGCGTGGCTGGTCAGTACCAGGTCATAGCCAGTATTCCAAATTCAACCTCAACTGTTAAGTTTAAGCTAAGTAATAATAATCCGACTAATATCGCCTTTACCTCCTCTACTTCCCAAAATCTAGTAACCTATCCACGTGACACCTATTTAACACCCCCCGGTGCCTTACAAGTCAGCGTTACAAATTCCAATGGTAGTCCAAGCGTGGGCGTAACTCTCAATCTTTCCGCACCTGGAAGTAACTCCGTCGCCGGGGCTTATGTCAGTGGCAACCTTGTTACCGATGACACGGGTTTGACTAATGCCACCGTCGCTTCTAATGGCATTCAGGGGAGTTACCAGGTTACGGCTACTGTCGTCGGGACGGCTCTCTCCACCAGCACTACCGTGACCAATCGGGTGATTTCTCATTTGATAACTGTAACGGGGGCCAATCAAAGCGCGGCCCTCAACTCAGCTTTTGCTACCCCTCTCCAGGTGCTTGTCACTGACGGAGCCAATCAACCTGTGAGTGGAATTGGCGTGCGTTTCTATGCTCCGGTGCCAGGGCCAGTCCCACCTACCCCCACCCCTTGCAATGGTTGTAGTAGCGGTTTGACACCCCCAGTCAATCTAAACAATCAACAAGCCCTGACTGCCACGCCTTTCGTCAATTCAGCTACCCCCACCCCTGGCATTGGATATAGTGGCAATAGTCGGCTTTTGATAGACTATAATGCTACGGCTACTGGTACTTTTAACGGCCAGTATAGTGTCAGAGTCACTACGGGCAGCGACGGTATTGCCACCGCTCCGGCTTTTGTCGCCAACAACCAGACTGGTAGTTATCGGGTGGAAGCTGATGTGTATTATCAGCTGTATTCCTGGGACTACCAAAACATAAATCTATATTTAACTCAATATTTCACAAATATGACGAACACGCTTTCCGCGCCACCCACCCAGGCTGCCATCGTGGTAACAGGCGGCAACAACCAAAGCACCAACCTCAATACCGCCTTCGCTACACCTTTGCAAGTGACAGTCAAAGACGCAAGCGGTAATCTTTTGACCGGGCAAAACGTCACCTTCCAGGCTCCGAGTAGCGGTCAAGGCGGCACTTTTGCTAATGGCAGCACCAGCACTACGGGCCAGGATAACGGCAATGGAACATATAGTGCCGTACTGACCGCCAACAATACTCCTGGCAATTACAACGTCACTGCTACTGTCAACGGTCTAAGCACCCCAGCCAGCTTTAGTCTTAGCAATATTGCGGTTTCCCTTATTGCGGTGGGCGGTACACCCCAAAGTACCACCTTGAATAATACCTTTGGTAGCCAGCTTCAAGTTCAGCTACAAAACGATTGGGGCTACCCCATTCAAGGCAGAACCGTCACCTTCGCCGCTCCGACGACGGGGGCTACTGGCATTTTTGCGGGTGGCAACAGCACCATCACTGCCCTTACCGATGCCAACGGGATAGCTACCGCGCCTAATTTTCAATCCAATAACATATTGGGCAGTTATAAACTTATGGCTACGACGCCAGGATTAGCCCCTGCCGAATTTGATTTAGCCAATTCTACCATAACTCAAATTATAACTCTATATGACCAAAGTGCGCCTATTAACAATAAATTCCCGAATCCACTCAAAGTTGGCTTAGGGGATGCTAGTGGTAATTTGATAGCAGTATCCGGCGTACATATAATTTTTGTCGCACCGTCTTCTGGAGGAGCTACTGGTACTTTTTCAAATGGTAGTACCACAGCTACTGCTGTCACTGGTTCAGATGGGAGAGCTACCGTCTCCTATGACTTTACTGCAAATAACACTATAGGTAATTATACCGTTTATGCTTACACTAATGACTTATCTGGAGTAACTGGCGTTAATCTGAAACTGGTCAATACACCCACCTCACCAAATTCTACCTATAGCTTCTATGTAACCTCACTGGATACCCAAACTATGTACAGCAAAGGTTGTAACCAGGGTAATCACGACTCCTCACTTGGAGCAGTCAATCCTCTAGTTATTCTTGATTTTGGCGAGCCTATTAAGATAACCGACAACTCCGGTGCCACAGTTTATGGTACAAAACTAATCCATACTGGTAGCAAAAGTGTGTTTGCTATACCATCAGACATAGCAGCTGTTGCTACAGAATTCGCACACGGATACTGGTACTGTACGGGAGGTAACACCACTGCTAAAGTCCGCTTAGTAATTGGCACTAATAATTACTACGATGGTGAAATTACAAATGCTGCTGGAGGAGCGTGGGCGCAAATAGTAGCGCAAGTTAATCAAAGTGTAAGCATCAACAATTATTTTTCTCAAGTAGAGATAGCGGCAGGGATAGATGCAGAAACAAGCTTTAATATTCCCACGCCAACTAAAGCCTGGATTGATGGTTATAACAGCTTAAACAGTGATGGCACCATACTTTATGATTATGGGGATGCCAGTGGTTGTCCTTCTGATCGCAGTGCTGATTGCAGTGCTACAAAGGATGGCACGGGCGCAAATACAGGTATTCCTGCTGTTTCATTCAATTGGCCTATAGCTGACATGGTTTACGTCGCCTATACTGGTAGTGTAATTCCAATACCAGAGATTTATAAAAGCTATGATCTTGATACCGATAAAATTAATAAGTTGTACAGTGATTCAGTCGGTAACAGTTGGTATTGGTTAAGTCTTTATTCCGCTAACCAAACTGGGAACCAGATGCCTTTCGCTGGTACGCTTTCTAGCTACAGAGCAACAGGCTCCTCTAACCCCGCTTATAATTCGCCTCAGCAAAGTTGGGCGTTCTTATGGGGACCGATTAATCGAGACATCAGTACAATTTGGCCTCTTGGTTTTAATTATTTGACCGATATAGCTGATGAATAGTGACCTTTTCAACTTCGTAAGAGGAACAAAAATGCGAAATACTAAATGGAAAATAGGGGTGAGACTAGGCATTGCAATGTTGACGGTGGTAGGGTTGAGCTTTTTAGGGTTGAGCCTAATCGGACTCGGTAGTAATCCAGCCAGTTCCACGCCTGTTAGTCAAGCTGTGGCGAATGGAGGTATAGGTGCATCGAGCAATCCTACCACCACTATTTCCCCATCGCCTGCCACTCCTACCCCACCCAAAACTTCTCCATCAGTTATGCTGACACTACAGGCTGAAGAGAATGGGTACAAGACACGTGGAGCAATAGCAGCCCAACGCACGCTACCAACCAAGCCAAGTCGTACCGAACTTACAGCGATAGCTTTAACTATGTCTGCTAATCACCCAACAGGCAGACCTATACCAGATGAGGGCCTCGTCCAAAGTTCGTATAATCCCTGGCCGGGAACAGGGGTGGCAATTCTAAATCATTGGAGTAAAACAATAAATGGTGTAAGCTATGGAGTTTATGCTGGATATGCACCTGAATATAGTAGAGGTACAGTGTTTGTAGGTACTTCTGAAGATGGTACAAACGTCAAAAATCCCACAGAAAATCGGTATCCTACTCCTATCAAAGCGCAAGCCTTGAAAATCGTGGCAGAAAACAATTTGCAATTTACCTTAGTTTCGATGGATGGTAAAACATTCGTCTTTGATTTGCCGTCGCGCCAGTTTCTCAGTTTTAATGGCACGCCCTTACCCAGTAGTACGCCGCTACCTGCCACGAACACGCCCGTCCCACCGACGGCCACCAACACGCCTATCCCACCAACGGCTACGCGAATACCTACCAATACGCCTGTTCCACCAACTGCCACGCGAGTAGGAGCTACTTCTACGCCTGCTCCAGCCACCGCCACCCCCAGTTGCAATTGCCCACCTGGTCAAACTTGTATAAACCTCGTTTGTACCACCTTAGCCGCCAGGCCACCTCTTGAAGCCGTACTCCGCAAGGACGACCAGCATTAGCAGGAGTGGCGGTCTGTTGATACTCCAATTAAAAGGCGACCCGCAAAGGCCGCCTCTTTTTATGCCGTAACTAGGGAGTTGTGCTGTAGATGCTCAGGAAATGAATTAGAAAAAGACTTGACTTAGCGGGTCAAAAAGGTTATACCAGGACTGCTTTTCCCTATGGTTTCAATTACTTGATCGACATTATCTACGAACAATAATTCATTTCATCGAGAGGAGCATCAAATGTTAAAAACAAAGTGGAAAATTGGTTTGCTGGTAGGTCTCTTTTTAACGACTGTAGCAGTATTTTGTATCCTGATGGTGGGCTTATTTAGCGCGGGGTCTGCGCCCACCAGTTCTGTTTCAGTAGAGCAGGTTCAGCTTGGTGCAGGCTCAACCGATACTCCTACCTCCCCTGCTACTTCCACCCCTACAGCTACACCGCCAACTGTTTTCGGTATTTTGACTTTGCAAGCTAAACTGACCAACCAAAGCAATCGGGAGACAGCTAACGCCTTAACTCCACCCCCAATTAAGCCTACCTTTAGTTGGGCGGGAGTAACAGCTGATTCCTTGACTATAAGAGCGGCCTACCCTCCCCAGACAATCCCAGACTTTGGTATCATTGACAATCTTCAAAATCCCTATCCACATTCGGGCGTTTTAGTTACGAATGGGTGGCAGAAAACCATAAATGGCATAGGTTATTTTGTGTTTGCGGGAACTGCACCTGAATACCCTGACCGGGGGACGGTGTTTGTAAATAGTGCTGAAAACGGTACATACAATGAAAATGCTAAAGCGGCAAGATACCCTACGCCTATCAAAGCTCAAGCCTTGAAGATTGTGGCGGAGAATAATCTGCAATTTACCTTAGTTTCGATGGACGGCAAAACATTCGTATTTGATTTGCCGTCGCGCCAGTTTCTCAGTTTTAATGGTACGCCCTTACCCAACAGTACGCCGCTACCTGCCACGAACACGCCCGTCCCACCGACCGCTACTTCTACGCCTATTTCGCCGACGGCTACGCCAAAACCAGCCACCAATACGCCTGTTCCGCCCACCAATACGCCTGTTCCGCCCACCGCTACCCAAGTAGGAGCTACTGCTACGCCCGCTCCACCCACCGCCACTCCTAATTGCAACTGTCCACCCGGTCAAACTTGTATTCAGCTCGTTTGCACCACCTTAGCAGTAGTGCCACCTTTGGAAGCGGTACTCCGCAAGGAGGAGCAACACTAGCATTAGTGGCTGCGTGCTGATATTCCACCTAGAAAAGGCGACCCGCCAAGGCCGCCTCTTTTTATGCCGTAATTGCTGGGGGGTGTCAGATTTTTGCCTTCAACCGCCAGCGTCCCCAGTATTACCTGACCGCTCCAAATGACAATATATATTAACGAAATAATGGCTAATAACTGACGACTGACAACTGAATGCTATGATATAATTATCACTGTCAATCACGCCTGCTACTATTATAATACATCGGTACAGTGCGTACTACGTGTACTTTCTCCGTATCTTCTGTTGTGTCTCGGTGGTGGTAGGGTGTCAGAAAGGGATTAGCATGGCGGGTCAGCTTGAAAAAGGCCGTAAAATTGGTCAGTACGAAGTTTTAGAGCCACTCGGCAAGGGCGGAATGGCCTCGGTTTATCGCGCCTACCAGCCTAGCCTTGACCGCGAGGTGGCAATCAAAGTGATGGCCGAACGCTATACCAGTGACCCGGCTTTTGTCGAACGCTTCCGGCGTGAAGCCCGTTCGATTGCCCGCTTGCGCCACCCCAATATACTGACCGTGTTTGATGCTGGAGACGATAACGGGCTGCTCTACATTGTAATGGAGTTGATAGACGGCCCGACGCTCAAAGAAGTCATGAATAATAAGCCGATGGCTCTGGATCGGGCCGAAAACATCAACACCCAAATCGCCTCGGCTCTGGATTATGCTCATAATTCGGGAATTATTCACCGCGATGTCAAGCCTTCGAATGTGTTGATGGACAAAAGCGGGCGGGCCGTCCTGTCCGACTTCGGTATCATCAAGATGATCGGCGAACAAAATAATAACAATCTGCAACTAACTAATACCGGCACGGGTGTGGGTACTCCCGATTATATGAGTCCCGAACAGGCGATGGGCGAAGGGCTGGACGTGCGTAGTGACGAATATTCGTTGGGCGTAATGTTTTATGAGATGATGACTGGTAGGCCACCTTTCCAGGGCGACACTCCTATTGCTATTGTGATGGGCCACGTATCCAAGCCGTTACCGATGCCTACCAAATATAACCCCGATGTGCCGCCTTCCATCGAACAAGTTTTGCTCAAAGCTCTGGCAAAGAAGCCCGAAGATCGTTACGATACCTGTGGCGACTTTGCCAACTCCGTAAAAGAAGCGATTGCCCACCCCTATAGCGGTTTTTCGACTCAAAAAGTCGAGTCCAATATGCAGCCCAATGTCGGGCTTGCTACGCCCGCTGACCACCCCGAAGCAGATCGGCTTTATCAAGAAGCTCGCCGCCTGGAACAACAAAATAATTTTCATGGGGCGTTCGAGGTTTTTAGTCGGCTGCACTCACAATTTACCAACTTCCGTGATGTGCCGACTATGCTTGAACGTTACCGGGTCATGGGCTACGGCCAGGATAACGTTCCGAACTGGCAACGGCTGGTGGGTAGCGGCACGGGTTCGAGTGCGGGCGGTATTTCTAACCCTGGCGTGGGCAACATCAGCAACCCCAGTATCCCATATGGCAACGTCAACAGTGGCTCAACCGGTACAAATACAAACTACGTCAACAGGCCGCCGGATTTCGGCCCAGGTGTGTATGGCAACCCTAATGGCGTGGCGGTTGTGCCAGCCCCCCGTCGAAACTCGGTCTTATTGCCATTTATTTTAGGCGGCGTAGCTGTATTGGTGATAGTGGCGATTGCAGCCGTTATTTTGCTTGCCAATAGTAGTAAAGGCAGTGGGGTTGCCACGTCAACCGCCCAGGAGGTCATTCCCGCTACCGAAGCGACGACTGCCGACCTAGCCACCGCCACTAGCGAACCGGATACGGCTACGCCCGCCGCAACCGTTGCAGATACCAGTACGGCGGTTGCCTCTGTTACTACAGTTGCGCTTCAAACAACTGACGTATCAGCCACCACTCCGCCTGATACCGTTTCCACCACTTCGGTAGCCACCAAGCCAGCTACGACTACCCGACCCACTACTACCACCGCCCCTGCCCAATCCACTGCGGCTACTGCTGGGGCAATTGTATATAAACCTTACAAAGCCCCGACTGGCAAATACAGTATTGAGGTACCGGATGGCTGGTTTATTAGCAATAGTAACAATGCGGGTCAGGATATAGATGTGTTTGCCGCCACCTCTACTTCGACTGACCAGATTGGCATCAATAATTTAGATAGTGCAGGCGTTGATGCGGCTACGCTGGATAGTTTCTTGGGTACAATTTTGGAAAGTGTGGGCTTTACGGTTAAGAAAACCGAGGATTTTACTGTTAATCAGGTCAAGGGTAAATTGAGTACCGCCACTTTTGCTGATAACGGTCAAACTCTTAATGCCAAACTGTTCACCTTTGTTAAGAACAATCGTCTCTGGATTATTTCTTATCAAGCTTTGCCAAACGATGAAGCAGATCTTTCTAAGATTTTTGACCACGTTTTGCAGAGTTTCAAAGCCAGCTAATTTTTGTAGCAGAAGCTATCCCTGGCCCGATATTTGTACTTAACCCTGGTGCTAGTAATTGAGTGTGGCTTAATAACGGGTGGGTTTGACCAGCCGTTTAGTTGGTAAAGGGAAAAATGTGTTCAAACAAACGCAACGCTATCTGACTTTTGTGCTGATGGGTATGTTATTAAACAGTGAAGATGATCTGAGTAGCGACTCGCTGGAAATTAGTGCTTCGGACGAACTTGTTTCCAGTGCCAGTAGCTATAGTTCTTCCGAGTCCAGTTCGGGCGGCGGTGGCCGACGAAGTGCTTATCAACAAGGAATGCGTGATGCCAACAGGTATAACTACCGTCAAGTTCCGCGCCGCCGCCGTTTCTAATCGCTTTAGCCGCTCCCTGAAACAGTGGTTAGATACAAAGGCTCAACTTGGTGAACGCCGCCATAATCGGGGTGGCTCAGGGCCAGGTTTTTGGTTTCAGTTGGGGTGGCAAACTTTTGGTAGGCGCGATATTCTGGCTTTGTGCGTACCAATGCGTGATAAATACCAGGTGCGCGGGTTGGAATTTGTGCCTGCCGATGGTGTTTTTACGCTGGCAGTCAATCACACTTTGGTACGTTGGACACCGCGTTTACTGGCAACTATCCATCAGGCAGTCCAGCAAAGGCGACCAGATTTAGCCCGCGATTGGCTGGTAATAGTAGGCTACCGCGAAGCTGATTTGCAAAAGGTAAATCCAGTTGTGCGCTATCTGGTTTCAAAAATCCGCCGCGTGCATGATTGGATTTTTCGACGCTGGTCTCATAATGTATTGCGTCTGCCGACGGGTAACGAGCGGGTCAGTTTGGAAGCTTTACGCACCTGGAAAAGTCGCGCCCACTCGCAGCCCACTTTGGTTTTCCCCGAAGGACGAGGCAGAGACCAATTTGGCCCGATACGTCCTGGTGCGGGACGTTGGCTGGCAAAACTGGCTGTCCCAGTATTACCCGTCTCGGTCTGGTGGGACAACGAGGCGCAATTGTGGCAGCTTATTTTTGGCCCGCCTATCGAGTGGAGCGCAAACCCACAACTCCACGATTTACAAATTGGTCTGGAAATAGCCGAATGGCTCCCCCCAGAACTTGCCCCCGACTGGCAGGACTTCTTAAAGCTTTGGCAAGAAGCAAACTGAAAGAAGCATCAATTTATACTGTCAGCCAACGGTTCACCCGTGCCGGGTACGGGGTAAACCGTTGGCTACCCCGCGTTAGTTAGCTTGATATGGTTGAGCAGACCTCCATCTAGCAAGATTTCGAGTTCGCGCTGGCTCAAGTTGTGCTGCACCTCCAGCCTGGTGTTTTTGGTCAGATTGTGCAGCCGCACTGTTGCGCCAGCTTGCATCTGGCTGGGCAAGTCGCGGATTTCGAGTTCATCACCCTGCTCAAGGGCTGCATAATCTTCGGGCGCAATAAAAGTGAGTGGTACAATCCCAAAGTTAATCAGATTGGCGCGATGAATGCGGGCAAAATTGATGACGATAACTGCTTGCACGCCCAAAAAGCGCGGGGCAAGGGCGGCGTGTTCGCGTGCGCTACCCTGACCATAATTTGTGCCCCCTACCACGAAACTGCCACCGTGCCCGCTTTTAGCTGCCTGGGCGCGTTCGGCAAAAGTTTTATCCACGCGCTCAAAGGTGAACTCGGCCAGCGCGGGCAAATTGGAACGCAGCGGCAAAACCTTTGAGCCTGCCGGAGAAATATGGTCAGTGGTGATATTGTCCCCTACTTTGAGGATAACCGGGCCGCGCAGGTTCGCTTCAATTTTGTCGAAACGTGGCAAGGGCTTGATATTAGGGCCGCGCACGATTTCGATGCTGGACGTATCTTCAACCGGAGCAATCAGCATCGAGTCGTTAATAGCGTAATGCGTGGGCATTTCGATATGTGGGTAGGGGCCAAGCGTGCGTGGGTCGGTAATAACCCCGGTTACGGCGGTGGCGGCGCAGGTTTCGGGGCTGGCAAGATAGACGCGGGCATCTTTCGTACCACTGCGTCCTTCAAAGTTGCGGTTGAAGCTGCGTACCACCACGCTACCACTCGGCGGAGCCATACCCATCCCGATACACGGCCCACACGCCGACTCCAAAATACGTGCGCCCGCTTCTATCATATCGGTCAGGCCACCGTTACGAGCGATGTTAGCATAAACCTGTTTCGAGCCGGGGCTGACTGTAAAGCTCAAACCGGGATTCACACTTTTGCCGTGCAGTACGTGGGCCACCACCGAGAGGTCGCGAAAACTGCTGTTGGTGCAGCTACCCACTGAGACCTGCTGGACTGGAATACCAGCCACTTCGCTAACTTTTACCACATTATCTGGGCTATGAGGTTGGGCAATAAGCGGTTCAAGCGTATCCAAATTGATTTCCAAAGTCTCGTCATAGGTTGCATCGGGGTCGGCGGCCCAGGCTTGCCAGACGTTTTCGCGCCCCTGCGCCGTCAGATACTCTAGGGTGCGTGCGTCGCTAGGGAAGATAGAAGTGGTTGCGCCCAACTCCGCGCCCATATTGGTAATGGTGGTGCGGTCAATCACGCTCAGGCTGGCTACACCCGGCCCAGTATATTCAATGATGCGACCCACCCCGCCTTTAACGGTTAAGCGGCGCAACATTTCCAAAATTACGTCTTTGCCGCTGACCCAGGGCTGCAAATTCCCACTTAGATATACGCCGACGATTTTGGGCATCGCCAGATAAAACGGCCCACCACCCATAGCTACAGCCACATCCAGACCACCCGCGCCGATTGCCAACATCCCCAGGCCACCACACAGCGGCGTATGGCTATCGCTGCCCAGCAGAGTTGCGCCGGGCCGGGCAAAGCGTTCGGCGTGAACTTGATGACAGATACCGTTGCCGGGCCGCGAGAAATAAACCCCGAATTTGGCGGCGATACTTTGCAAGAAGCGATGGTCGTCGGCGTTTTCAAAGCCAGTTTGCAACATATTGTGGTCAACATAGCTGACCGAAAGCTCGGTTTGGACACGCGGCAACCCGATGGCCTCGAATTGCAGATAGGCTGTCGTACCGGAAGCATCTTGGGTCAAGGTCTGGTCTATTTTAACCGCGATTTCTTGGCCCGCCGTCATTTCGCCGGAAATTATATGGGCCGCGATGATTTTCCGGGCCAGATTTGTTCCCAATATAAAAACTCCTCTTATTTGACTTTACATAAATCTTTTATAGTTTGATTGTTAGAATTATAACACGCCGCTCACACAAACGCTTTACAGCGATTTTATTGCATCGAATGCGGTTTAGATTTGTTAGCTGCTGGTAGATGATGACTTTTTACTTTAATCATATATGAGAACTATAAGAATTTTGTCAAAAAAAACAATCCTATTGACATTATTGCAGGTTTTATGCAATAATAGACACAATATTAGATTTTTGTAGATACCTTATGATTTAGGTAGCTTTACAGGGTCTATTATAAGCAAAAGAAAGCAAAGCTATGTTAATCGAATTCAAATTCAAAAATTTCAAGTCTTTCAAGGACGAACAGGTTTTCAGTCTGGTTGCCAGTCCTGATAACAATTTGTCCGAAAACGTGACCTCGCCTGAAAATTTTGGCAAGCAGCGTCTAGTAAATAGTGCTGTAATTTATGGTGCGAACGCTTCTGGCAAGAGTAATATTATACAAGCACTTCGTTATGTAGAGCAATTTATTCTTAGATCTTTTATTCGGCCTATTGGCAGCGAAACAGGTGTCCGCCCTTTCTTGTTAGATGTAGCTACAGCCAGTAACCCAACTGAGTTTGAGATACATTTTATTTATCAAAACGTCCGTTACCAGTACGGATTTACTCTTGATAACAAACGTGTTTATCAAGAATGGTTAATCGCCTACCCTAAAGGACAGCCTCAAACCTGGTTTGAACGCAATCCGAAAACGGACTCAGATGAGTCAGAATGGTACTTTGGCTCAAAATTTAGTGATAAAAAGTTGAAATTGCAAGATAACACTAGACCAGATGCACTTTTCTTATCAACAGCGGCCCAAAATAATAGTAAGCAATTACTAGGCGTACTAAATTGGTTTTTGCGATGTTTGCTTATTATAGACATTACTCAAGAGATAGAGGTTTATGAACAAGTCAACAAGCGTAGGCTACTTCAAGATGAAAACTATGCTACCGGAATGAAAGCTTTGATTCAGCAGCTAGATTTAGAAATCGTTGATTATCAGGTCCAAGAGGAAGTTAAAGAAACAGCCATTCCAGATAATTTTCCTAACGAGTTATTACCTTTGTACAGGGAAATTAACGCCTTAACTTCTAAAATTAACCAGCCTTCTGTTAGTGTTCAATTCAAACATCAATATGGAGAGCAAGCAGGTGCAGGAGTTTTTTTACCGTGGCAAGATGAGTCTTTTGGCACACGTCGTTTATTTGCTCTAAGTGCGCCTTTGTTAGATGTATTAGAAGGCGGGCGAGTTCTGGTAGTTGACGAGCTTGATGCTAGTTTGCATCCTATCCTTGTTAGAGCATTGGTACGCCTGTTTCATAATCCACAAATCAACAAAAACGGCGCACAACTAATTTTTAATACTCATGATACTACCCTACAAGATTTGACTTTGTTACGACGTGACCAAATCTGGTTCGTTGAAAAAAGTAATGGTGCATCGAGTCTTGTACCCTATTTGGAATACAGTCCTCGTGATAAAGAAGCTTTGCAAAAGGGTTATTTACAAGGACGTTACGGAGCTATTCCTTTTATTTCAGAAGCGTTGTTGTCAGAACCATTAGCGAAAGAAAGTTCTATTGTCTAGGCATAAATCAAAAAGCCCTGAGAAGTTTGGCTCGTACCCACGTGCAAATAGCCGTAAACCAAAAGAAATTATTCTGATTGTTTGTGAAGGCAAGGAGACAGAACCAAACTACTTCGGAGCTCTTTGCAAGCATTTGAAATTGAAACCTCTGGAAGTTGTGGTTGTCGGTCAGGGCGGGGCAGCTATAACGGTAGTTGAAAAAGCTTTAGAGTTGCAGACTAAACGCGACAAGGAAGCTAAAGATTCGCTTAACATAGCGGCCTTTGACGAAGTTTGGTGTGTTTTTGATGTGGAAAACTTGTCACAAAACCCCTCTTACCACTCTGCCGTTAATAAAGCGCAAGATAATAAACTTGAGTTAGCTTTATGTAACCCTTGTATAGAATTTTGGTTTTTACTACATTTTGGCTATAACACGCAGCCATTTGGCAACTGTAAGGAAGCTAAGGTCAAAATGAAAACTTGTATTAGTGGCTACCAGGAGAGTATGCCCGTATTTGAAAAAATACGTGATAAAACCAACGATGCTATTGAAAATGCTGAAAGGATGCTGGAGAAGCATCCGAACTTAACCGAAGAAATTGCTCTTGAGGAATTTCCCCACAATAGAGTCAAAAAACTCAATCCATCTACTACAGTTCATCTTTTAGTCAAAAAACTCATGTCAATGTCTTCTAATCCTCTGTAACCTTTATAGTAATAATTTTCTTAGGCTTTTGTGCTGGTGCGTAGCCGATTCGGTTATGTTAAAATAGAGTTGACTAAGAAAATAGACTTTATAAAATGTAAAAATCGGGAGTATTAGATAAAAGATGAATCAGTTATTAAAAATGCCGGGTCAGGGCGTGGATTTCCATATGCACACGACGGCCAGCGACGGGGCATGGACACCCGAAACGTTGGTGGAGAATGTAGTTCAGGCGGGTGTTAAAGTGATGACGGTCAGTGACCACGATACAATTGGGTCGGTACGGGCCGTTCAAAAGTTGGCTCAGGCACGCGGAATTCAGTTCGTGCCGGGAGTAGAAATAACTATAAAATGGCGAGAGGCGATGTATCACCTGCTCGTTTTTAATTTTGACCCTGAAAATATCGGACTTAACGCGCTACTGGCCGATACGCAGGCCCAGATGCACGCTAAACACGCCTCTATCATTGAAGGTTTGCAAAAACGCGGCTATAAATTAAGTTTACTCGACAGTTTTCGTCGCCCCGACGGGCATCATTTGTCGGTAGATATTCCGCGTGCGTTAGTTAAGGGTGGGGAAGTAGCCAGTTTTGACCGCGCTTTTAGTATGTGTTTGGAGTTAGGTTTGGAAAAAGTTTGTTCGCAGCCAGCCGAGGTAGTCCTCAAAACGGCGATTGCGGCAGGCGGTATTCCAGTTATTGCTCACCCTGGCCGCCAGGAGTACAGTTTTTCGGCGGCTACGACGCAGGTTTTGCGTGAATTAGTCGAGGCAGGTTTGATGGGGCTGGAAGCTTATCACCCTTCGCACGCACCCGAAACCGTCGCACGCTTTCTGGATTTCGCTCGGCAACACAAATTGGTAGTTAGTGCCGGAAACGATAGCCACAGCGAGGCCCGCAAACCGACCCCCTGGAACCCCGAACTCGTGCGCGATTTGTTGGAACGCTTCGCAGTGGACGTGCCGCAGGCCGACGCAGCGTAAGAATTCACCGCCGAGGACGCAGAGGGCGCGGAGAAAATTCGGATTGAAGGAAGAAAATTACGAGTCAAATTTTGTGGGAGCGATGCTAGGTTTAGCGATTGCCTGTAATCAGCTGGGTGCGCCTGGTAAAGCCCTGGGCGAAGACCTTGAAATGGCCGTACTTTTGGCGGAAGGTTTGATGGAAGATGATTATCCGCTAAAGCTGGCCGTGAATTGGAAACCGCAATTTGAGCCGTCAGAGTTGGTTTGGGAAGAACCTATCACAACCGAAGCCTGGATAGCAGTTTGGGGTTTATTTTACACTTACGCTGGCTTTGATAAAGACAAATTTTTTGCGGAATATCCTAACCGAGTTATAAACCCTGCTGTCCCCTGGCAGCCCAATGACACCATGTTGGCAATCGCCAAA
The DNA here is from genome assembly GCA_038207455.1 of Chloroflexia bacterium. Classification (GTDB taxonomy): domain Bacteria; phylum Chloroflexota; class Chloroflexia; order Chloroheliales; family Chloroheliaceae; genus JBBQZT01. Next base: position 52,215 of record JBBQZT010000016.1, on the reverse strand, counting down.
GCTGCTTATTTGTTGGCGCGGCGCGAGATTATGCCCGAAGATTTGATGAGTGCTATTCTGGATGTCTTGCCGTTTGATTTTTTCCATCCGTCTTACCAGAAACTGTTGGTAGCGCAAGATTATTTGGAAGAACGCCAGACTTTGGTTGATAACGTCGAAGCGGGCGAACTGGCTGACGTGGATTTACAGCAAACCGATTTCAAAAACGTAAACCGTCTGTGGGCCAAAAGTATCCCCAATCTGACGACCTATGACGTATTGGCCGCCGCTTGTTATCTTTTGGCCGCCCGCAAAGATAGCTTTGAGGAAGTTATAAACCTGGCTTTCAGCCTCAAAAACATCAATCCAGATTTGTCACCCTTGATTGGAGTATTAGCCGGAGCATATCACGGCCAGGAAGCCATACCCGACGTTTGGAAAACCAGTTTGCCCGATTACGAAAAAATAGTTGAGACCGCCCGCCGTTTGAATGTGATGGCCCAAAAGCGGTGAGCTTTAACCGTATTAAGGAGAAAATTTTGTCCGAAGCAAATCAAAATAACGTCAGTTCTATAGAAGAAACGGTAGCGGCGGTGATGGCGCGGTTGGAGCAGAAAAACGCTGCCCGTGAACGCGCATTGGCGGAGTCGCGGGGTGTGATTCGGAACGTGGCTAACGCGATACGGGCTGTTCACCGCAACCAGTTCGAGCAGGCCAGCGAACTTTTGGAACAAGGCCGCACTCGCTTGATTGCGATTAAAAACGATTTGGCGAATTATCAAGATATTTATTGGGCCGGATATGTGCAGGACGCGCAAAAAGAGTATGCCGAGGCGTGTTTGACCTACGCCCTGGTGCGGGGTGAACCTTTGCCTTCTCCCCAGGCATTGGCAGTCGAAGACGCGCCGTATCTCAACGGGTTGGGTGAGGCAGCCAGTGAGTTGCGCCGCTATATTCTGGATTTAATTAGGCACGGAGCACAAGAGGTGACACGCTGCGAAGAATTGCTCGATAAAATGGAAGAAGTCTATAGCCAGTTGGTGACGGTGGATTTCCCCGATGCTTTAACCAACGGTTTGCGCCGCACCACGGATTTGGTACGCGGGGTGTTGGAACGCACACGCGGCGATTTGACCATGACTTTGCGCCAACAGGTGCTAGAAGCGGCCCTGGAACGAGTTAATCTTTCATAACTACTCAGGCTGCTGGTAGGAGGCTACTCCGTCAGCCGATTGTTTGTAGCCTTAATACATCGGCTGGCAGAGCAGCCTCCTACAAAAACCAGGACAAGTGAGTAGTTACAATCTTTCTAAATAAGGGAGCAGAAGCCGCTATGAAAAGCCTGACCGAACTGCAAACCGAGGCCAAAAACCTGCTGGGTGATGAGCTAAAACACCCGCGTTTGGGTGCTACGCTGGGACTGGTCGAGGAATTGGGGGAACTGGTTAAAGAAGTTATGGGTGTGGAAATTTATGGGAGTGGGCCGGACAACCCGAACTGGCACAACCAGAAAACGGCATTCGAGGCCGAGGTAGGCGATATTTTGTTCAGCTTGTTCGAAGTTTGCAACGCCTATGATATAGACCTGGAAAGTGCCTATGCCACCAAGTTTGCTAAAATTGCCGCCAAACACCCCGATTGGTTGCAAAAATACGCCCCTGGCCTGATTGCCCGCCGCCAACAACTGGATTAACGAAATCAGTAAGCTTTATTGAGAATTAGCGGCCTGCTCCAGAAGCCTGGCTAAAAGGTCGTAATCAATCGCCTGACCTTTACGGATTTTGACGGTCTTGCGGTCAGGGTTGCCAGCTTCAAAAAAGGCTTCGGGTGCTTCGAGTGCCTTAGCATTAAAAATGGTAAAGCTTACCCAATCTTTGGCGGTACCCAGCACACAGACGTACTTACCGTTCTTTAGAAAATGCGGTTTGCCGTATTGTAACCGTTCTTCCACCTCCGGTACTGATTGATGAACGATCTGACGAAGCTGATTACAAATCTCGGCTTGCCACTGCTCCTTTATGTTTTGAATATAATCGGTGACTGCTTGATTCATCATGAGAAAAACTCCTTCAACACGGTAGCCATGGCTGCTGGGTTAACATTGTGTTCCTGACCTTCCAGAGTGCGAAGTTGCCCATTGGGAAGGGTATTCGTAAGCGTTTGCGCCGTGTTATGCATCCAGCCCCAGCTTGCCCCACCTGCCATTACCAACGTGGGTACAGTGACGGACCTGGCCCGCTCCGTAGGCAACGAATAGTCGCCCATGACGGTGGCATCGTAGGCGAGGGTGTGAGCCAGAGCCTCTTGAGACGGCCACCAGGGTTGGGTGTGTGCATAAGCCACAAACTCAGGCGGAAGACCCACCACCTTAGCCATGAAGAACTCAACTGCGTCGCCCCGCCGACCATCGGCTACCAATTCTGTGTAGATTGTCGCCGTGTCTGCTGGAGGGCGAGGGCGACTGTCATCAACTATGTACGGTGGCTCCCACAACGCCAGCTTCTTAATGGTGGGCAGACTGGCCGCTGTTTCGAGAGCCAGGGCCGCACCGGAGGATGTACCGTACAGGAACGCCGAGCCACCCGCTTCTTTGATCACGGCCTGGATGTCTTCGACTTCGCGCTTGACCGCGTAAGGGGCGGTATCGCCACTATCGCCCCGGCCTCGACGGTCATAGTTGAACACGGTAAAGTGGGGAGCCAGGAGCGCGGCCAGAGACGCATTCGCCGACCTATCAGTTGAACCGCCGCACACCAGGATAACCGCTGGCCCTTCACCCAATTGGTCAAAGGCGATGCTAGTGCCGTCCTGCGAAGTTACTTTCTTCATAAAATTCTCCTTGTAATTAGCTAAAATTTCAAACCTTCTCCAACTCCTGGGCGAGACGATCCAGGCTTTGGTTCCAGCCCTCCTCCATGCCTGCCAGTGATGTTGCCACCGCTGGCCCAGACTTGACGACGACTGCCCGCAAAGTGAGTTTCGTTTTGGTACCTTCGTTCATCACAGCGAAGGTAATAGTGTTGAGGACTTCAAGCTGAGGCTGACCTGCCGCATCCTCAAAGGCGCTGGTGGTCATCACCAGCCTCTCAGGAGGGGCGACTTCGTGAAAGACCCCCTTGTTTGGATAGACCACCCCATCGGGGCCGGTCATGTGAATGAGAATAGCACCACCGGGCCGCAAATCTAACTCGCAGACCGGATTAGTAAACCCTTCGGGTCCCCACCACTGCGCCAGATGCTTTGGTTCAGTCCACGCTTTGAATACCAATTCGCGCGGCGCATCAAAGATGCGGGTGATGACAAGTTCTCGATTTGTCATTTGGTTTGCTCCTTGTTTGGTTTCTTCTGCTTGTAGTTCGTGCAAATATTCTTCCAGACGGTCAAATCGCTCGTCCCAAATGCGACGAAAAGATGCCAACCACTCGTTTAGCTCTTTGAACGGCTGGGGTCGCAGCTGGTAGATGCGGCGTTGAGCGTCCCGTTGCACCCCAACCAGCCCTGCCTCAACCAGCACGCGGAGATGCTTGGAAACCTGTGGTTGAGGCAGGCTCAGTTGCTCGACAATTTCTCCGACAGAGCGTGGCCCGTGGTGTAGAAGCTCGACAATATGTAAGCGATTTGGCTCGGCCAGCGCACTCAATATTTTAATCATGAGTATAATATACCACAAAAGGTATATTCGTGTCAAGGTATATATCTGCGAGGGAATATAAAAGTGCCGAATTTAGCTAAGAAGAGAAATCGGGTAACTATTCAACCTGTCATTCCGAGCGCAGCGAGGAATCTCTAATCTAGTTTTCAAATGAGAGCTTCCTCACTTCGCAAAAACCTGCGTTCGGAATGACTTAGCACCACTCTCTAACTACTCAGGTATTGGCACGGCCCGTAGGGTGGCGGAGCGAGGAAGCTGTGGCTAGAAACTTGTTGCTCAGGTCGAAAACTTTAGCAACAGATTCTTCACTCCGCAGAGCCTCCGTTCAGCATGACAGGTGAGTAGTTACGTTTTGGAATAGTGGATTAATAAAGCTTGTAGGGGCTGGTCTTCTGTCCAGACTTTGTGTAGTACGTTGGCGGGCCACAAAACCGCTTCGCCAGCGTTCATATGGACGGTTTCGCCACTTTCGCCGCCAATTCGCACAAAACCGCTCCCGCTCAAAACCATAAACAGCACTGGCTCACCTGCGGGATGTGTGGGCATTTCGCCGTGCGGGTCGAAGTACAAAACCACCACAGAATTCGAGCGGTCTAGCAAAATAGGAAGGCCGTTATAACGCCGCTCCATTTCTTCGGGGCTAAATTTGGCGGCCACCTCCTTGTCTAGTTGCACTATTACGCCCGACATTTCTTTTAAATCGGGGTTGGGAAAAGTCGTTTTTATTTCAGGCCCGAATTTGCGTATTTGAAGCATTTTTCCCGCTCCTTAATGCTAATCTTGACTTTCCTCCCGCTGCACCTGTTCCAGCCACTTTTTTTCTTGAGGTGACATCTGGGCCTCGGCCTGGGCCAGCATATCCGGGCGGCGACGTAAGGTTTGACGCGCCGACTCCTTGAAACGCCACTCCGCCACTTTGCCGTGATGCCCGCTTACCAAAATGTCTGGCACTCCCCAACCCCTGAAATCGGCGGGGCGGGTATATTGCGGATATTCCAACAGACCCCGCGAATGTGACTCCTCGCTGGTTGAACCTTCGCTTAAAACGTCGGGTAACAGCCTAGCCACTGCATCTACCACTACCATCGCTGCTAGTTCGCCTCCGGTTAGCACAAAATCGCCAATACTAATTTCGTGGGTAATCAGATTTGCTCTGATCCGTTCGTCCAGCCCTTCGTAATGGCCGCACACCAAAGCCAGCCGCGACTCCTGGGCCAGTTCGCGGGCGAGTTTTTGATTAAAAACTATGCCGTGTGGCGACATCAAAATAATGGGGAAATCGGGTGGGGGCGCAGGGTGTTCGGCAGAGTTGGGCGGTAACTCCAATACGTTTTCGAGTGCGGCAAAAACTGGCTCTGGTCGAAAAACCATGCCCGCTCCGCCGCCATAAGGGTAATCGTCCACCTGCTTATGACGACCTGCTCCCCAATCCCTGATATTGTGGAGGTGTACCGCGAACAAATTTTGGTTGATAGCCCGTCCCAAAATGCTCTCGCCCAACGGCCCGGCGAACATTTGAGGGAAAAGGGTAAAAATATCGAAACGCATAATTGCCACTATTTACTAATTTGCTGGAACGAATCAGCTATTCGTTGCAGCTGGTCGTCCGAAGTGGTTTGGTCGCTCACTAGCATAAATAATATACCATTTTTTTGCCAAATGATAGTTTTTGCTCCCGCACTCCATTTTTTGCTGGGCAAAAACTCCAAGAAAACTCGTGGATTGTTGGGGTCAGGGGAAGCAGCCCGCCCAATTACAAACGGGTTAGGTCGCAAACCGGGCGCAAGGACAGCAGGCAGTGGAGTACGGGCTGGAACGGCTGCGCCTGGTTTCCGTGTCGGAATTGCTCGTCCAGGTTGGAGATGCGCCTGAAAAACCAGTCTCCAGAAACGACCCTCTACAAAATAACCTTGTACGCCTTGCACTGTGATGGGCAAGAAACGTTGCGCCCGTAGAACGGTAGGGCTTTGGCTGGTAGCTACCAGATTAACTGGCACGCGCATCTCGTAAATCTCAAATTGGGGCTGGTTTTGGGCTGGGTTTTTAGGGATTAAACTTACCTGTAAGGTGCGCGTTGGGCTATCGCTGGGCGGATTGGTGGTGTCGGTATTGGTAAAGACGGCGGGAGCCAGAGCCGACTCTACTTGATAATCACTATGAGCTTGGGGCAGATAACTAGGGGCGTTGACCGCGAAACCGAGAGCCTGGGCCGCTTCATTTGAGTTGACATAAGCCTGGCTATCCGGGTCATACACTTTGTCGAAGGCATTGGCAACCGGAATTTCGGTCACTTTAGCGGCAAAAAACAAGGTTACGGCGAAAGCTACCAGCGCAATACCTACAGCCACACCCACTAACACCCAACGTGGTCTGCTCAAAAGTGAAAATCTCGACGTATTTGAGGGTTGGCTAATTTGGACGGTGGTGGTATTCAACAGTCGGGCGCGTAATTCGGTTCGAAATTGGGGACGGGCCTCGAACAAGGGTAATTGTTCCAAATGTTGCTCGAAAGCCTGGTCTGCCAAAATTTCGGACTGGCTATTATTCGGTTTTCTCCACCCCCTAAAATTATCACTGCTCATTTTGTTTCTTCTTCGGCCTCAAATAGTTTGCGTAATCGGCTCACCGCCCGGCTTAAAGCCACTGTTACGCTGCCTTCCTTCATTTTTAAGACCTGTCCAATCTGCCGATGACTGAAACTAGCCCCGTAACGCAAGGCAATCAATTCACGGTCTCGTTCGCCCATTTTGCTCAAATTGTGCCGCAACCGTGCCATTTCTTCGCGCTGCAAAAAAGTCTGGTCTGGTTGTTCGGCCTCGCTGGTTTCTAAATTTTCCTCTAACTGAGTTTGAGGATGCCGCTGGTGGCTGCGGTAATAATTAACGACGGTGTGGTGAGCAATAGTAAAAAGCCAACTTTCGATACTACCTTTGCGGCTATCAAATTTTGCAAAGTTGGCTAAAGCTTTCTCGAAAACAGTCCCCACCAGGTCTTCGGCTTCCTCGCGCCCGGCCACTCTATATGAAACATAGTTATAGATGCGTGGAAACAAAGCATCATAAAGTTGACCAAAGTCAGCAAACGAAGCTGGTTGCGCCTGCACGTCTAACTCTGCCGTGAACCGGGCTTCTTTCGTTGTGCTGACTCCGCTACTTTTGTGGTTAAACACCCACGCCTCTACCTTGCCCAACCCTAAGACTTAACCGTTCGGTCTATCCATAAAGAAGCCGCCACCCTGACTATTCCTGTCACTACCACCGTTTTTGTTACCACCAGGGCCACCAGCGGGCAGGACGGATACCGTTTTGGCTTTGGTACTGCCATCGGTTTGCTTTTCGCCCGTCACAACTACGTGGTCTCCAGCTTTGAGGTCGGTCAAGCTCTTGAGGTTCTGGCCCATATAGCGGGTATTGCTATCCACCGTCACTTTCACCTGCGTACCATTACCAGTAGCAGTAGATGGCGGTGATTGATCGCCTGGTTTCTTGGGCATTTGTCGCGGGCCGGGCAAGGTTTCGGTTATGACAAAGCTGTTTCCGGCTACGTCAATCGTGCTGACCGTGCCATTCAAGAAGTTACCTGGATTTGGGGGTGCTGTCGGGCGGCCATCTTGCACCGCGCTGGCCTGGATTGTATGGGCGGTTTCGTCCACTGTGCCAAGCACGTTTACTTCGTCGTTGACCGCAATATCGCTCAAGGTGGCTGCCTTACCCGCTTTGAAAATTTTGGTGTCGCTGACGACGCTGGCTGTCCAGGTATCGTTGCCAACTTTGAACTGGAACGAGTTCCCAGCTACATTAGTAGTCGTGACCTGACCGTGTTTTAGCTGAGGCGGGGGCGGCAAACGCAAAACCCACCGCGCCTGTAACGATTTGTCCGACTGAACAGTGCCGAGCGCGAAAATATAGTCGCCCGCTTTCAAACTAGAGGCACTGACTGTCCCACTTGCATCCCCAATCGAGGTTTGCCCATTCAGATTCACCACGCGCTTGTTCCGTAGCATCAAAGTGTTGCCGCTATTGCTGGTGCTGCTGATGATACCGCGTTCTTCCGGCCCGGCCATCGTGCCAAATGCGCCTGGGCTGAACATCGCTTGACCATCAGCCATCATCGCGTTCATATCAATCGTGGCCGCCGCATCTATATCCGCTACATCCGCGCTGTCACTGTTATCAAGATTGAAGTCCTGGCTGGCCGTCTGGTTTGTAGTAGGCGCGACAGCAGCCTCCACCCTTGCGGGCGAATTCAACGCGGCATTGACCAATAAACCGCCCCCGAAAGCCGTTATGCTCAGTAGGGCAACTAATAAAACAAGGCGAAATTTTCTCATAGCTCACTCCTCAATCCGTACACTGATTTTGGTTTTCTATTTTTCTGTCAAATAGCTTTATATTGCAGGCTCTCCTATATTACTACACCGCACTGGCCCAAACCTTACAGTCTGCGGGAATACTGCTATTATAGCATTTGCACCAATAGCACTGTTTGGCTATAATCTGTGTAGCAAGAACTAAAAGGAGAGTCTCCAGTGACGAGGTAAGCTGAATCACAAGCGAGTAATTTGAAGCAGACCTGCCATGTTGTCAGGATTGTTTTGATTTGCTCGTCAAGCGGCTTGTAAGATTTAGTAAACCAAAAAGGAGACTCTTTTAATGGAAATTCTACCCGTCCCTACCTGGGAATACCACCTGCTTTTGCCTCACCCCACCGAACCGCGCTTGCTGTTGTTGCCGAACGCAAACGGCTGGGTTTTACCTCATTGGCGCACCCAAACGCCCAACTTTTGGCAAACAGTGAGCCATATCAACGCGGGAATGACTGGGTATTTTGGCCTGGCTGTAACTACTTTGCGTTTGCTGCGTGATTTCACTTATCCCGAAAATCGGCTTTACATAAATCTTTATGAACTAGAAAACTCCGCCTCCGTCTGGATACCGCCCATCGGAGCGCGTTGGGTGGGGCAGACCGAACTTGCCGAATTGCCACTGGTATATCCTGAACAACGCGCCACGCTGGAGGAATGGTTCGCAGAGTTTGACCAAACCGTGCCAATCCAACGTCCAGCCTGGGCGCAGCGCGGTTGGTTCGGTACGACTCACACCTGGATTATGGCTCAACTTGGAGCAGCAGATTTGAGTGCTATTGGGTCGGTGGAACAGTTACGAACCTGGGAACGCTCTTGCGTGCTACGGGTAAATACCGATAATGGGTATTTTTATTTCAAAGCTGTGCCAGCCTGGTTTGCTCACGAGTTCCGGCTAGTCGAACTGCTTAAGCCAGAGTTCCCAGCCAATTACCCGCAGCTTGTGGCTTATGACCACGCCCGTAATTGGGTTTTGATGCGCGATTTTGGCGGCCTTTCGCTTGATGCTGTACCGGACGTGACCAGATGGGAGGAGGCTTTGCGTCGTTTGGCCCAAATCCAGCACTATACGGTCAAGCAGCAAGCAGAATTAGCCAATATTGGCTGTCCAGTACGCCCAATCGAAAGTTTGGTGATGCAAATAGAGCCTTTTTTCAGCCAGTTGGAAACTTATACCCATAACCGTTGGAGCAGCTTGAGCCGGGAAGATATTACGCAATTGCAGGAGCTTGCACCCCGTCTCAAAGAAAATTGTGCGAAATTAGCTGCTTATAACTTGCCGATAGCTCTCGAACACGGTGATTTATGGCCCGGCAACGTTATCGTCACTGCCAACGACTATTTGTTTTTCGATTGGTCGGACAGTTCGTTGTCCCACCCTTTCTTTAGCTTGTGGTCGTTTCTGGACGCGGACAGCTTTATTGATGAGGGTGTGAAGGCTGCTTTTGCCTCAGTACCTAATCTACATAACCGTTTGCGCGACGCTTATCTGTCCGAGTGGCTGGATTACGCATCAATGGAGCAATTAATCGAGGCGTTTGAACTGGCCCAACTATTAGCCCCGCTTCACGCCGCTTTAACTTACCATCTGTATATCTTGCTCAATATGGAAGCTCGTTGGCAGATGGAAAGCATGGTGACTTTCTACCTGAAAAGGCTTTTAGAGCTATCAGTTGACAGTCATCAGTTCTCAGTTAAAACCGAAATCGAGAAAATCTATTGACGGCGCAATATCTTACAAAAACCGTTAGTTGCGCGTTATCGCTACTTCCGGCTGCTGACTGATAACTGACGGCTGATAACTGAATGCTATTGATAAAACTTATGGTTTTAGCGAAAACCACAAAATAACCAACTTGACACCTTGATTCAAGGAAAGTATAATTTTTTTATCACTTGCAAATACACCGTGTGAAGTTTTTAGGAGGAAATAACCATGTCTCGTAACGACTCAACCGTAAAAGTAAAGGCTGAACATAGTGGCGCGAACGAAGCAATTTGTAGCAATTGCGGCGGGTCGTTAGAGTTGGTTGGCAATCGGTTGTTTATGATGTACAAGCGGGCGCGTCTGCCTCAACCCAAACCTGCCGCCCAGGTGTGTGTGCATTGCGGTTGGGTTGAAGGTGACGACGCTTTCAAAGTGCTTTTGGAGCAACGGCTAGGAGCCGGGACAAAGTAGTTTGACTGCCGAATTCTCCCCGGATAACGATAAAAAGGCCACCTTAGAGCAGGCTTTGCAAGCGTTGGCCCAAGACCAAAGCCAGGCCGATAATTGGAATCGGGCCGCAATTGCCTATCTCCAAAATGGCAACCTCGAAGCCGCCGCCGAGCATATCAGCCACGCTATCGAACTTGAACCCCAGGATGTTTTGAATTATAGCAACCGCGCCCGTATCTTGTTTGCAATGGGGCAGCAAGAAGCGGCTTTGCGGGACTACGATAAGGCGATTGAGCTTGAGCCAACCGCCGCCCTTTACTCCAGCCGCGCGGTTGTCCACGCCGCCCTCGACCACACGGGCGCAACTCTGCACGATTTGACCGCCGCGATTGAGCTTGACCCCTCGGCAGAGAATTTTTTGAATCGGGCCGCTTTTTTTGCCAACAAGGGGATGGCCCCCGATGCGCTGCTAAATCTCAACCGCGTGATTGAGCTTGACCCTACCAACCCCAATCATCGCCTGACCCGCGCAAATCTGGCCTTCGCCACCAATCGTTTTGACCTGGGCCTGGAAGATGTAGAGCAAGCTCTCGCTCACGACCCCGATGGTTCGCTTACCTTTGGTCTGCACCAATTAGCCGACCAACTCGAAGCGCAACTGCCCCACAGCCCTCAACCCCAAATCTCCCGCCGCTTGATAGATTTAATTCGCAGCAAGTAGCTAATTTTCTCTGTTACAGTAATTTTCTCACGTTGAGCAAACGCGATGAGATAAACAAGATGGCAACGGTCAAGATTAGTAGCACTGCCGAAGCCGCCGCCACTAACGGGGTCAGATTATAGCGCAGTTGCGGCCAAATCAGGGTTGAGATGGTTTGGGTTTTGGGAGTAGCCAGGAACAGCGACATTACAAACTCGTTCATCGAAATGATAAAGGCGAAAAATGCCGATACCAATAGACCGGGCAAAATAAGCGGGAAGGTAATTTTGCGGAAAATGGTTAAGGGAGCCGCGCCCATACCCGCCGCCGCTTCCTCCAGTTTCACATCTACTCCGCGTAAAGTCGAGCGCATCACTACAAAGACCAGCGGCGTGGCCCACAGCGAGTGGGTGATAGCCAGACTAAACAAACTGCCCCAGATGCCAATGCGTTGATGCCAGGCTAAATTCTGGATACCGATAACGACGGGCGGCACGAAAAGCGGCATCAAAATAAACAGGTTGAGCAGCCGTTTGGCCGGAAATTCGTAACGTTCAAAAGCGACGGCGGCGGTTGTACCCGCGATGAGCGAAATGCCACTGGTCATTGAGGCTATTAAAGCACTATTAACCGCGCCGGTTTGCCAGATCGGGTCATTGAAGAAGCGTTCAAACCAGCGCAACGACCAGGTACCGGGCGCGGGTATATCAATAGTTTCGCCGGGCGTAAAAGCTACCAGCAGGCTCAGAATTAGTGGCACAAGCAGTAGCAGCAACATTAGCAGACCGAGCAAATATACGGGTAAATAGGCCACATACCCCCAGCTACGCGCTCTTTTGGTTACTTGAGAGCGGTTAATAGCGACACTCAAACGCTGGCCTCCCTTCGCCTGGCAGCTTTCTTGATGCTTCGTTGCAGCAAATCCAGCGTCACGAATAAAGCCACCACCAGCAAAACGTTACTGGTAGCAAGGGCGGCTCCCAAAGGCCAGTTGTTGTTATCAAAAGTTTCGGTATAAACCTGCACCGCAACAGTGTAGTTGTCGGGGTTGCCCATCACGATTGGCCCGATATACGCCCCCAACGCCCAAATAAAGGTGATAAATGCCCCAGTCAACGCACCGGGCAGGGTTAGTTTGAAAGTCGTTTCGTAAAAAGACCGGAAAGGATTTGCGCCCATACCCCGCGCTGCCTGCTCTAAGGCCGGGTCGAGACCTTCAAACAAGCTGACCAGTATCAGGATTGGGTAGGGGGCAATAATAACCGTTTCGGTTGCCACCACCGCGAATAAATTGGCGAACATTGGCAACGGCTCTTTGATAATTTTCAAGTTTAGCAAGGTCTGGTTGATGACCCCGCTATTGCTAAACAACACCAGCAACCCGTATGTCAGCACCAGCAGGTTAGTCAACTTGGGCAGCATCACCAAAAGCAGCGCACCGGATTTTAGCCGCGCCCCCATACGATGAATGATAACCGCGCAAGGATAAGCCAGCATCATCACCACCAGGGTTATTACCAACGCCTGAATTACGGTAGCCAGGAAAACCTGACCGTAAAATGAGTCGCTCCACAACTCGCCATATTGTTTGAAAGTCAGGGTGTCGGGGTCGTAAAAGCGGCTGCCACCCTTGCTTGCGCTGCCAGGACGGTCATATAGACTGACGCGCACCAGCCATAGTAGCGGTGTCACAAAAAAGCCACCCATCAAGATAAGCGAGGGGGTCAGTAGCCACAGCCAGCCTAGCTTTCGGATAGGCTTAAATTTTTTAATTTGGCTTGTTGGTTTAATCATTGAGAAAACAAATCGCGCTGGCGACAGGCCAGCCCACCATTAGCGATTGACCAGGACTGTACAAAGTTTGTCCGACTAAATTGGTTTGCAAGGCTTTTAGAGTCGCGCCCGACTCAAGCCGCAGCAAATATAAGGTCGAAGCTCCCAGGTAAGACACAAACTCAACTGTAGCCTTAAAAGTATTCCAGCCTGTATCGCTTTCGAGCGCGGCCTGGCCCAAAACCAGCCGTTCGGCCCGCAAACATACTGTAATGTCATCGCCAATTCGGGCGGCGTGGTCGGCGGCTACTCTGAACTTAAAATTATCGGCCTGGACAATGTATTCTGTTCCGGCCAGCTGGCTAATCTGACCGCGAAACACGTTCATCTCCCCGATGAAAGCGGCCACGAACGGCGTAGCGGGTTGGTTGTAAATCTCGGCAGACGAACCGGACTGTTCTAAGCTACCCCGATATAGCAAAGCCACCCTATCGGCCATAGACAGACTTTCTTCCTGGTCGTGTGTCACCATAATGGTAGTCAGTCCCAGCCGCCTTTGCAGTTGTTTTAGCTCTATCCGCATGGTATCGCGCAATCTGCGGTCAAGATTTGCCAGAGGTTCGTCCAGCAGCAGCAAAGCCGGGCGATAGACAATGGCCCGCGCCAGAGCCACTCGTTGTTGTTGCCCGCCCGAAAGCTGGTTTGGATAGCGTTGTCCCAGGCCGTCCAATTCTACCAGTTCCAGGGCTTCGGCCACTCTTTGTTTAATTTCGCTTTTGGCTATGTGACGCATCTTGAGGCCAAAAGCCACATTTTGGGCGACGGTCATGTGAGGAAATAGGGCATAGCTTTGGAAAACCATGCCGATATTACGTTGGTGGACTGGCAGTTGGGTTACATCCTGGCCGCCGATTTCGATTTTGCCACTGCTGGGTTGTTCGTAGCCGCCAATCATACGAAGAACGGTAGTTTTGCCTGACCCACTAGGGCCGAGCAGAAAAAGAAATTCCCCCTCGGCTACCTCCAGCGATAAATCTTTGACAGCTACGGTTTCTCCATACATTTTCGAGACGGCTTCCAGACGGACTGCCTGCATCTTCTCTCCTAATAGATAGCTACGAGCTATGGGCCACGAGCAAGGGTGTGGTTTATGTTTTTGAAGGGGTTACGCAGTACCGATGGATTAACCCATCGGCCAATAGATTCTAAACCTGATTTATCAGGTTGTTAGAACCCATTTTAGTTGGTTTGGAATCTGGTTGCCGATGGGTTAATCCATCGGTGTCGGCAAAGCACAGCCAAACTGTTAGCAACGCAAAATTATGTACCACACCCCACGAGCAATGAGCCAAAACCGAAAACCATGAAAACCTCAAAAAACTCCGTGACCTCTGTGACTCCGTGGTGAAAAACGGTTATTGCTCGTGGCCCGTAGCCATTTTACGCCTTACGAAGCACTTCTCTATCCCAAAACTTTGAAAGTTTATCGGAGTTTTTATCATAAACATCGTAAGGGTAGTAGGCCAGTCTGGAGAACTGGTCGGGCTGGTTAGGATAGACTTTAGCCCATATCGGCTGTTTGGGCGCGACTTCGGCAGCTACCGACGGGATGTTGACCGACAATTGTCCGGTTTGTAAACCGAAGGCTCGTTGGTTTTCCGCGCTGGCAAAGAAGTTGATAGCGGCCTCGGCCACATCCTTGTTTTTGCTGGTTTTGGGTACGACAAAGAATAGCTGGACGTAAGCCTGGTCGTTATCGGGAACGATAAAATCTACGGGCTTGTTGTCTTTGATGGGCGAAATCATGCCGTTGCCGTGAATGTTGCCTGCCGAGACGTTCTTTTGGAGCAGTGCATTAACGGCATCGGCGGTAGTAGGCCACCAATATTTGACCCAATCGCGCTTGTCACGGGCAAACTGCATCACTCCGTCCAGGTTGTTGGTCATTTCAGCGTGAGCAGTGCCGGGCTTACCGTCCATTTCCACTTTAGCCACCGCGAAAGTGTAAAGCGATAGATAATAGGAGTTATACATCATAATTTTGCCCTTGAGACCGTCCGAAAACAGGTCAGACCATTTCTTGAGACCGTCCGGTACAAGCTCTTTGTGCCAACAGAGCGACATGGCCGAGCTAATAAAAGGTAAGCCCCAACTCTCTTTGTATATGTAGCTGTCCAGGATTTGCGGGGCGAAATCTTTGGAGTTAGTAAGCTTGGAGAGGTCAATTTTCTGAAAAAGGTCGTCCCGAATACCAGGATAGCCCTGGATAGGGTCGGTTTCCACCAGGTCGAAGGGTGGCTGGTCGGAAGGCGACGATTTGAGTTTGGCCGCAGCATCCCACCACCCAGCCGATAAAACAATTTTTGCGCCCGTCGCCTTCTCGAAAGCCGGGGCATAAACGTTGCGGAAAGTATCTTCGGTCAAGCCGGAATAGACAAAAAGAGTGATGCTGCGCCCGGCGAAGGGCAACACTCCTCCCGCTCCCGTAGCAGCCCCTGTAGTAGCGGCGGCAGCAGCACTCGTTGTCATCGCTGCCGCCGTAGTAGCACCAGTAGTCGTTCCCGCAGTCGTGGCAGCATTAGCCGCAGTCGTAACAATTGGAGCGGCGGTAGGGCTGGTATCTCCACAAGCAGCCAGCGAACCAACGGCAGCCATACCCGCTAACGCCCCACCCATCTTGACGAAACGGCGACGCGACAAATTCCGCTTTGATATATCTTTATCTTCCATAATAATTTCAACTCCTTGTTTGTGGCGAACTGAATCAAAAATTTGCTTCCGAAGAACCGCGCAGATATTTAGCATAAAACTATTTTACACGATTTTAATATTTACTCCTAATCCATACGCTGTCATTTTTTGCTCAAGCCTCCTATTTTGTCCTGCTTTGCTGGAAGTTGGTTTGACAAAGCTAGAGTGGCCTTGTACTATTAAGCTATAAATTATCGAGCTTGCACCATTCAAGCTGATCGGACAGTTTTGTGAGGTCTGGTCGTTTCAGGAGTAGAAATCTGTAGCCAAATAAGCCAGAAGGTTGGAAAAGCTGGGCAACTTTTAAGTCCGGTAGCTTTCGTGCCGCTTTTTAATCTAAAACTTTCACTTTGTCAGCCCGAAGGACGCAGGGTTTCTCTGTTTAAGGGCCGCCCAGGGTTTGGTTGGCAAAGCAAAGTTTAGCCAGAAAGGTAAAATTGGTGTTGAATACCAACAAAAATTCTTCTGCTTCTTATCGGCCAGCCAAAACCCACTCTTTTAGCAGTGCTTCTTTAGGACGCTGGTTCTTTATTGTGGTCTTCATTTGCGGTGCTTTCTTGCCGCAGGTGTCGGGCTTACATCTGCCCATTGTGTCTAGTCCTGCCCCAACTGTGGTGGCAGCTTCTGAGCCGCTAGTTGTCACAGCCACTACCCCTATCTACCAGCTTCAAGGTGCTTCGCGTCGTTCGTCCTATGTCGGGCAGACAATTACCACGACGGGTGAGGTAATTGGTCTCAAGTCCAACGGTTTCTTTTTGCAAGACCCGGTCAGCCATTTTATTACGGCTTCGGAAGGCATTTTTGTCTTTACCGGGGCTGCTCCGTCGGTAGTGATTAGTCATAATGTTCAAGTGGTGGGTAGAATCAGCGAGTTTAGGAGTAGCGGTAGTACCTACCAACCGCTTACCGAAATTGGTAGTAATCCGGTTGTCACCGACCAGGGAGTTGGGCCAACCATTACACCTACCGTGTTGACCATTGATCCGGCTCGTTTACAAGCTGGTAACAATTACATCCGCTTAATACCATCCAGCATTTATACCAGCAGCACCTACAATAACACGACGGGCGGTTACGACCCCAGCCTTAATTCGGTGGACTTGTTCGAGTCTGTCGAAGGTATGCTGGTGGAAGTAGATAATGGCCGAGTAGTTGGGCCTGCCAATGGTTTCAATGAATTTGCAGTTGTGCCGGACAACGGCCTGGGTCTGACCTTTAACTCGCGGGGTGCTTTGCCGATTTCGCCTACCCAATTTAATTCGCAGCGTGTTCAGGTTGGCAAAGATGCGTTGGGCTATCCTGGCAATCCACCAGTCAAGGTGGGCGACCAGATTACCAGCGCGATTGTGGGGCCTTTGGACTCCACTTTCGGCAACTGGTATATTCAAACCCGCACCGTTCCCACCTATACCGCCAATGCCTTGCCGCGCGACACAGTTGCCAACGTGACCAATCCTAAACAGTTGCGGGTGGTGGATTACAACATCGAAAACTTCTCCTCGACTACGGTTAGCGATAGTCGGGTGCTAACCCTGACTAATCATATCGTCAACTATTTGGGTTTGCCTGATTTGATGGTGTTAGAAGAAATTCAGGACGATAGCGGCCCCACCGATGACGGGACGGTTACAGCTGACATAAACCTGGGCCATATTCGAGACGCGATTTTCGCGAATTCGGGCATCAGCTACACCTGGCAGTACATCAATCCGGTTAATAACCAGGACGGCGGACAACCGGGTGGAAATATTCGGGTGGTTTTCTTGTTCCGAACAGACAGAGGCTTAACTTTTGTCAGTAAACCCGGTGGTGGGCCGACTGTGGCGGATGGAGTCAACCCTGATGGCACACTGACCCAAAGCCCAGGCCGCATTGACCCTACCAATCCGGCTTTTAGCTCGACTTATCCTACCACCACTGTTACCAACAGTTTGGGCATCACTGGAACGAGCAATAGCAGCAACAGTCGTAAACCCTTGGCCGGAGAGTTTCTGTTTAACGGCCAACGCCTGATTGTGATTGGCAACCATTTGACTTCGCGGGGCGGCGATGTAGCTTTGTATGGCGACCCCCAGCCTGCGCTGCTACTGTCCGAACCACAACGGATTGCTCAGGCTGTCGTCAACCGCGATTTCGTGACGCAAATTTTGAACGCTAACCCGAATGCCAATGTCATCGTAGCAGGTGATATGAATGCGTTTGAATTTGAACCGGAACTGTTGGCTCTCAAAATGGGTGGCTATGGCGCGACTTTACCCGTTGGCCCTAGCCAGGTTTTGACCGATGCGGTTGAAAGTTCGACCACCAACATTGCCAAATATTCTTACGTTTTTGAAGGGAATGCTCAAAACCTTGACCATATCTTTTATAGCAAAGGTTTAGCTTCTAAACTTGTAGCTGGGTCAGGCCAACCCGTGCATATCAACTCCGATTATGCCGATGCCGACCCATTGCGGTTGAGCGATCATGAACCGGAAACTGTGGTTTTCGATTTTAGCCAGACCTACACCTACAATCTGCCGTTCTTGGGCAACCAATATAATCCGGGTGCGCCCATTACAGGCACGTTCACCAGCTATTTAGCCTTCCAGAATAACGGCCCGGTTACGGCTACCGTGACCATCAACTACTTTGATAGCACGGGTATGACTTTGACCGCTGCTACGGTCGTTACCACCATTGCGCCGTATGGTGAAGCTTTGCCGTCCAACCCTTACAACACCGGAGCAAAAGGGGCAGGTATTATTAGCAGTGACCAGCCGCTTAACGTGATTGTGGCCGAAGGCACGCCTTTCGGCGGCAGTGCGTATGCCGTCAGTCAGGGTTCGGCAGCCAATCTAACCGCGCCGCTGGCAATCAACAACCAGGGTGGGTTCATCACTCAGCTAATGGTGTTTAACAGTAGCACGGTTACTACTACCGCGACGGTCAATTTCTACGACCAGTCCGGTAATGCGCCGGCCAATTCTAGCCAGAACATCACGATTGGCCCGCGCCAGTCGGTTACGCTCGACCAGACCGCCGTCGCCAGCAACTTACCAGCAGGTTTCTATGGTTGGGCGCAAATCGCTGGTGCATCCGGCTCATCGTTGGTAGCTCAGGTGCTGGAGCAACGCCCCGACATCCGCTTCGTGGCGATTGCCAATGCTCAGGCCAGTCCCAAGAATACGCTGTATGCTCCGGCTATCTTTAACAACGCCTACGGTGGGTTTGTGACAGGCGTAAACATTGTCAATCCCAATTCCGCTCCTGTTTCCGTGAGCGTAACCTACTACAACTTGAGCGGTACGGCTACCCCAATGCCAGCTTTCACCCTTAATGGGCGTAGCATCCAGCCACTTTATCAAGGGCCGGGCGGCAACAGTGGTTTACCTATTGGCTTTACAGGGGCGGCAGTGGTTACTGCAACAGGTGGCGGCGTAGTGATGGTCGTCAACGAAGACAACATCAACGTGACCACCAGCAGCGAAAGCGGAACCTATAGCGCGGCAGCCAGTGGAAGCGAGGTAGTAGGTTTGCCCGTGATAGCCAACGGCGGCTTCGGCTATACGACTGGTACGACAGTCTTTAACGCCAGTAGCAGCGTGGTCAGCTTCACGCTAACTTACTACGGTATCAACGGTCAACCGATAGCTGGCCTAACGCCCGCCAACTACACCTTGAACCCGTATGCCAGCGTCGGAGTATTTCAAGGTGGCATCAGTGGTCTGACCTACGGGACAGCCGTGTTGAACCAAACGGGCGGCACACCCAACGCCTTGATTGACACCACCAACGCTACTAATCCAGGTGCAGGCTTGTTCTATACCTACACCGAGCCTAACCAATAGGTTCACACAGGGTTAAATAGCAAAAGCCTCTGGGTTTCGACCTGGGGGCTTTTCTTTTTTTGTAAAGTAAATATTTGACAGGTATTTTGATTTCTGCTAGTATCCATCCCTCAGAGGTCACGGAGAACGCTCCGTGCGTATGGCAGGGTGTCCCTTGAAAACCTCTTTCCCTTTACTTTTCTCATCTTCTGAATAATCAGGTTCTATTTATGTATTTATTGGAGGTCATTAAATGGAAAGCAAACAAGAGACTCAGCAGCCTTCCGAGTCAGAGATTAGCACTGAAAGCGTCCCTACAAATGTAAAACGAACCTACCACAAACCGCAGCTTGCAGCTTACGGTGATGTTCGTAATCTCACCCAGGCTACCACAGGTATTATCAGGCTTGCTGGAGTTCGGGTATCCTAGTGGCACCGAATGCTATTTGATGCGAAGGCCGCCCATGTCTAATTTCGATTTGTTAGCCAAATTAGGAGTCTTTGTACGTCCTAATTTTTTAGAGCCGGAACTGGCAGCCCAGGTCGTAGCCAGTTCCGAAGCTGCTCCGGTTGATTGGCTAGGCACAGTGGACGATGACGGGGTGGTGCGGCAGGTGGACGAGGTAAGCCAACTCAAAGTCATGAACAGCCCTGCACCCCTTCGCACGCTCATCACCGAGCGGTTGGACGCGGCCCGACCACAATTAGAAGACTTTTTCAAGCTATCTTTGGGAAGGCAAAACACTCAAAAGTTTATAAGCTATCGAGCGGGAGATTTCATTCGCCCTCATCGTGACCAATTGCCCGAAACCAGGCCAGGCGAGATTACTACAATTATCTTCCTCAATAACGAAAATAACGAGGTCGAAGCACCCGATGGGGATGGGTACGTTGGGGGAGCTTTATTCTTATACGGCCTCATCCAAAAAGAGGGCTGGCAAGACTACGGTTTTCAAATCAGGGGCGAAACGGGCCTGTTAGTCGCCTTCCCCGCTCATACCATCCACGAAGTAACCCCGGTAATCGAAGGTACTCGTTTCACCTTTGTAACCCAACTGGGCATAGATATTCGAGATGAAAGCACGCAAACAGCTTCTTCACAAGCCGTAACAACACCTGCGTAGTTACAATACTACCATGTTTTGCGGCAAATAGGTACCGCTCTGCAAATCTTCGGCTCAATTGACTTATTTGTAGCTAAATGTAGTATAATCAAGCTATCAAAAACTTTGGTAACTAAGGCGTTGTGCTAGTCAAATTTATCATCTTGAGTGGAGGCTCGGCTGCGTGAAGGGTACACACGCCAACATAAGAATAATATATGCACAAATCACTTTTAGACTATTTATTATAGGACTTGGAACGAGTATTTATCAACTTTTTGTTAGACAACCCTACCAAAAATCACTTTTATGGTAACTCAATCTAACAAAAACTAACGATTTTCGAGCTAAAATTCGGATGGAAAGCTGCTTATTATTTAGCTTAACCCTACTTAGGTGATATTATTTTTAACTTGACGAGCGTAAGACATTTCGATGTTTTAGGTTAGCAACATCTTATTTTAGTATTTCAGTGAATAATTATCCAGAAATGTGCTATATTTAGCACCAGGGAACTCCATCTATACACAACCTGAAACAGTTAGCAAAGCAGGAAAAATATGCCTAAATTCAAAGCCGATGAGGAAATTGGGAACAAATACATTCTGATAAAAGAATTGGGATCAGGTAGCTTCGGTGAAGTCTGGTTAGCCAGGCATAAATCCTTGTCCAATAAATTAGTGGCTATCAAGTTTGGCCTGCACCTGGATAACGAAGCTGAAAAGCGATTTAAGAACGAGATACAGATATTAAACCAGCTGCGCGACAACCCCTATATTATCAAGGTCGAAGATGAGGGCAACTATGGGATAGTGCCTTATCTAGTTTTGGAATGTGCTACCGCAGGCAATTTAAATGAATATGTGGTGAAAAACCCGCCTACTCTAACCGCGATTGCCGGATGGTTGCAGCAGTTAGCGAATGTTTTGGATTACGCCCACTCCAAAGGCATAATCCACCGCGACCTTAAACCCGCCAACATTTTGTTTATGCAGGATGGGACTTTGCGTTTGTGCGACTTCGGCATCGCTCATAACAATAATCATAATCTTACGGTTGGCAGCTATAGCATGGGAACACCCGAATATATGGCTCCCGAACAAATTACAAATTTTGGCAAAGTTGGCCCTCAAGCCGATATTTGGGCTTTGGGAGTGATTACGCTTAAATTGATTACAGGCAAACCTTTATTTGATGCTACAAATGTAGGCGATTTATATCAAGCAGTTAAGAGTGCCAAAGTACCCAACCCAATCAAAGACCGCAATGGGATAGCAGTGCCAGCTACATTGCAACAGGTCATAGCACGCGCATTGGAAAAAGACCCGCAAAAACGTTTTAAGACACCTACAGATTTTGCTAAAGCTTTTAATTTAGCTTTAGCAGGTAATAATTCTAATAGCCCCGCTATTGCAGCTACGGTAGTAGTCCCACCATCGCAGGCGCAATTTGTACAAACGGAATTTATCAACCCTAATCGTTCCACACCGCCGATTTCTAATACCAGACCTGCTAATCCGATCAACGTAACACCATCCTCGTCTAACGTAGATTACTCGCGTTACGTTGTACCTCCGCCCAATTTTAAGCCTGGACGGTCTAACCGTCCTTCTGGTGGTCTCACCAACATCAGACCGCGTTTTACCTTACCCTGGATTATAGGCGGTATCATCGTGCTTTTCGTTGTAATACCAATCTTGAATTCGTTTTTTCGGGACAAAACAGTATACACGACTGTTCCCAGTCCCTCTACCAGCAGTCAGCTGCCTATCGGCAACTCTTTTACAGTTACGGCCATTGCAGCTGCGACAGCAGCGAATGGTAGCAGCCTGAACGCCACCGCAGGGGTAGCGACCCTTAAAACTGGCGACGTTTTGTTTCAGGACGATTTTCTGAATAGTAGCAAGCCCGATTGGAAGCCCGATACTACTATTGGCAATGGTAGCTGGTCGGTAGATAATGGGGCTTACACTTTGTTTAGTGGTGATAAAGGGAGTGCTTACGTGGGTAGCCCTGATTGGGTAGACTACACCATCGAAATGAAAATTACCAATTTACCCACGTCGGTAAACTACCAGGATAACGGCAACTTATGGGTGTTAGTGCGTACTCAAGACCCTCAAAACACGCTCAAATTGTACCTGACTGCTAATAATGTACAGTGGCTTTCGGAACGTAACGGCCAAACATTGGGGCTTAACCGTCAAGCGCAAGGTTGGCAGTCTAACAATAGCAGTATCAACCTGAAAATAGTGGTGCAAGGTAATTCAATTGCCGCTTATAATGGCCCTAATCTTATCACCAGCGTTATAGTTGACGCAGCTAACAAAGACAAAATCCCGGCAGCAGGTTACGTTGGATTAAGTATTCGCTCCACTAAAACAGGTGGAGTACCGCGTTTTTCAAATGTAAAGATCACCAAACTTTTGCCACCTGTTCAACCTGCTGTGTCTGACCCACCCTTATCTTATTCTGCAACGGGGGTTTTGTTTCAAGATAATTTTAAGAATGGGGCTAATTCTGCCTGGAAACCTGATACAACCGTCGGAAACGGTGGTTGGAGCGTAGATGGTGCGGGTTATAGTTTATTTTACGGTAAGCAAGGTTTCACCTATATCGGTAGTTCTGATTGGACAGATTACAGTTTGGAAACTCAAGTTACCAATCTGCCCAGCACTGTAAATTACCAGGATAATGGCAATATTTGGGTGTCGGTGCGTACTCAAGACCCTCAAAATAAACTTAGTTTGTATCTGACCGCTAATTATGTGCAATGGTTTAGCGTAAAAAATGGACAGCCCACCGCCCTTAACCGTGACTTAATAGGCTGGCATAGTTCCAACAATACTATCAATCTACGGATAGTAGTCCAGGGTAACACTGTCACTGCTTACGACAGTGATAACCCGTTGGCTTCCTTTACTGCTGACCAACTTAATAAAGATAAAATCCCGACGGCTGGATATATTGGGCTACAAACCAGGCTCACTGACAAAAACGATATTGCTCCACATTTCTCGTTGGTCAAGGTCACTAAAATGGCGGCTATGGCTCAAGCTTCAGCTAATAACCATACTGACACCCTACCTGCCAATATTCTTTTCCAGGACGATTTCATAAATGGGCCAAAAGCCGATTGGAAACCAGATGTTTCGGTTGGCGGCAGTTGGTCAGTAGATAACGGAAACTATACTTTGTTTAGCGGTCAAAAGGGGGCTACTTACGTAGGTAGCCTCGATTGGAAAGATTATATGGTAGAAGCCAAAATTACCAATTTACCTGAGACTGTGAATTATCAAGATAATGGGAATATATCGGTAGCAGTACGCACTCAAAACTCCCAAAACACACTCAAATTATATTTGACTGCTAATTACGTCCAGTGGGTCAGTATAAAGAATGGACAATCTATACCTCTTAATAGAGAAACGGTCAAATGGAACGGAGCTAATAACCTAATCAATTTGAAAATTATAGTGCAGGGCAGTTCTGTCACGGCTTTTGATGGCGATACCATGATTGCTTCTTTTACTGCTGACCAAAGCAACCAGGACAAAATTCCGCCTACAGGTTATATTGGTATCGAAATACGCACTACTGACCGTAACCCTGCCGCAGCTCGTATCAATTTGGTGAAGGTCACAAAACTTTAAACCTAATTTAGTTACAGGAGAAATATTATGAGTGATAATTGGCAAGAACATCGTAGGAGAGTGGAACAGGCTGCGGAAAGTGTGGCTGCTTCTTCCGCTACAGTCGCTCGGTCAGCACACAGGTCAGCAGTCGCCGATGAACAATCGGCCTTTGCTAATGCACGCTCGGTGGAAGTCAACGAACGATCAGCTTTCTATAACCAGGTAACGGCAGCCGCGTCCTTAGGCAGTTTAAGCGAAGCCCGCGCCACAAGATGGGCTACAGAGAAGCAGACTGCTATCGCTGGAGAGTCTCTTAACTTGCAAAAGCGAACTAAAGCCGAGCAGGATAAGTTACAACGGGAATGGAAATGTCCTAATTGTGGCAAAATCAACGGCACTAACACCATCATCAGAACCTGTAATTGTGGACAAGCGGCGTTAGGAGCCATTTTCTTCCTGGAACTTGAGAGTAAAAACGGTGAGTTATGCTCAAAATGCAACGCGGTCAAGTTAAAAGGTAGCGATTGTCTCGAATGTATTGACCGCCAACGTTGTTTTGAGAGACTTGAACACCTTGCTACTCCCCAAGAACTAAACAGACTTAGGAGCGAGAGCGAAGTCCGATTTGTCACCCTTGCTGAACAAGCTAAAAGCCAGTACGAAAGCCGGGTGGCCCAAATGGAAGTCGGTTATACCCAAGCCAGTCATCAATTACAAACAAATATGGCTACTACTGGCAAGATTAGCAGTATCGGGGACATCAAACAGTTTTTCAACCTGCTACGTTTGCCAATTATCGTGGGGGTAGCTAGTTGGGCAGTGATAGCGTTGTTGTCGGCTTTAACCAGTGGTGGAGGTAGTATTGCCTGGTTATTATTACTGATCTGTGGTATAGGGCCAGCTTTAACCAAGCTGAAAATTCCTGCTACCTGGAAACAAGTGGGCATTGCTACCGTAATTGAACTGGTAGTCTTGATAGTATTTGTTTCAATTTTCGCTGGGTCTAATATTGTTTTACAAATTGTAGTCTTTCCGCTATCGCTCCTGGTTGCTGGTGTAACCGGACCTTTAGCGGTGGTGCTGTTAAATGCTGATGCCATCAATCGTCGCCACGCGCATTACCAGGGCAACCTAAACCAGCTAAACCAGCAACATCCAGCCAATATGCAGCGTGAGTACGACCAGTATCTACAGACTGTATCCAGCACTAAAAACAAAGAGGAACGGGAATTGAGCCAGGAGTTGGCTAACCGCCAAAACGCCTTGCGTTATTTCAAAAGGGTTGTGCTGCCCAGCCGTATTGACCACGACCTGGCGTTTTGTGAATGTACCACTCGCGGCAAAGTATCTGAACATTGTGTCTGATGATAAACGCTAACGTTGCGCTGTTAGGCTTTGTCTTTGTGTTTTTGACGAATTGGATTCCTAAATTTCTTGGCAAGATTTTAGGAGGGTTATAGGCAAACTTCCTGTGTAAATAGGTAACGAAAAAGGCGACCCGCAAAGGCCGCCTCTTTTTATTCCCGAAAATTGTAGATGCCTGGCAGAAAATTAGCTTGCGTCGGCTCCGGCAGGGGAAGGTAGAGCCACTACCTCTTCGTGTCCATCTGGCAGTAGTGGGACTGCATCGCGCATAGTGCTGGTGAAGACGAAGTTATCGCCGTCCGCCGTCACTACTACCATGCTTTGCGGCAGGAAGGTACTGTCTAGCAAACCCTCAGCCAGTTTGTCCTCGATTTCGTTCTGGATTACCCGGCGCAACGGACGCGCTCCGTATTGCTTGTCGTAACCCTTCTTGGCAATTAAGTCCATCGCCGCCTCGGTTATTTCCAGGGTAATCTCCTGCTCTACCAACTGCAACTGTACCCGACGCAGCAGCAGGTTCACAATCTGCCGAATCTCCTGGGTACTTAGCTGATGGAAGACGATAATATCATCTACCCGGTTCAAGAACTCTGGTCGGAACATTCGCTTGAGTTCGTCCCGCACCTTTGCCTGCATCTGGTCGAAGCTGTTTTTGGCTTCGTCTTCCTTGTTGCGGCTGGGGTTGAAGCCCGGCCCCATCTGACCCCGGTTGATAAACTCCGCACCCACGTTTGAGGTCATAATAATGATGGTGTTGCGGAAGTCCACACGGCGACCCTTGCCATCGGATAGATAACCGTCTTCCAGGATTTGCAACAACATATTAAAGGCTTCGGGGTGGGCCTTCTCGATTTCGTCCAGCAAAACAACGCTATACGACTTGCGCCGCACCGCCTCGGTCAACTGGCCGCCTTCTTCGTAACCCACGTATCCGGGAGGCGCACCAACCAAACGGCTGACGTTGTGGCGTTCCATAAACTCGCTCATATCAATCTTGATAAGCGAGGCTTCGCTACCGAACATAAACTCCGCCAACGCCTTCGCCAACTCGGTCTTGCCTACGCCTGTCGGCCCCAGGAACATAAACGAACCAATCGGGCGTTTGGGGTCTTTGATACCAGCCCGTCCGCGTTGTACCGCCTTCGTCACCCGGTCAATCGCTTCTTCCTGACCCACAATGCGTTTGTGTAGCTCGTCACGCATATGCAGCAGACGTTCGCTTTCCTCGCCCGCGATACGCATAAGCGGGATACCAGTCCACATCGAAACGATTTCGGCGATGTCTTCCTCGGTCACATAAGGTTTCTCGCCCTCGTCCTGACTGGTCTCCCATTTCTTTTCCATCTCGGTGATGCGTTCGCGCAAACGGTCTTCGCGGTCACGCAAATCCGCAGCCAGTTCAAATTGTTGGGCCGCAATCGCACCCTCTTTTTCCTTGCGGATACTATCCAGACCGCGCAAAGCTTCTTTTAGAGTGGGTGGGCTGCTGCTGCGATGCATCCGCACGCGGCTACCAGCTTCGTCAATCAAGTCAATCGCTTTGTCGGGCAAGAAACGGTCAGTCACATAACGGGCTGCCAGTTCTGCCGCCGCCTTTACTGCTTCGTCCGTAATGGTCAGGTGATGATGCTCCTCGTAGCGGCTCTTGATACCCCGCAAAATCGAAATGGTATCTTCGACGCTCGGCTCATCAACCTGTACAGGCTGGAAACGGCGTTCCAGGGCCGCGTCTCGCTCAATATACTTGCGGTACTCATCGAGCGTAGTTGCGCCAATCGTTTGCAACTCGCCCCGTGCCAAAGCCGGTTTAAGGATGTTGGCTGCATCAACCGCACCCTCCGCCGCGCCCGCGCCCACCAAAGTGTGCAACTCGTCAATAAAGAGGATTGCTCCGGTGTTCTTGACTTCGGCCACTACTTTTTTGAGCCGTTCTTCAAACTCGCCGCGATATTTCGTACCAGCCACTAACGCGCCAATGTCCAGCATTAGCAAGCGTTTGTTGAGTAGATTTTCCGGCACTTCGCCTGCGATAATGCGTTGGGCCAGCCCTTCGACGATAGCCGTTTTTCCTACGCCTGGTTCGCCAATCAGAGCCGGGTTATTTTTGGTACGGCGCGACAAAATCTGAATCACGCGCTCGATTTCTTTTTTGCGGCCAATCACCGGGTCAAGTTTGTCCTGGCGGGCTTGTTCGGTCATATCTACGCCCATCGCATCTACAAACGGCGTGGCACTGGAAGTCTTTTGCTGACTGCTGTAAGTGCTTTGGTTCAAAACCTGGATTACCTGCTGACGCACTTTTTCCAGGCTGACACCCAGGCTTTCTAGTACCCCAGCAGCGATACCTTCGCCTTCGCGTACCAGACCCAGCAGTAAATGCTCGGTGCCGATGTAGTGGTGGTTGAGACGACGCGCCTCATCTACGGCCAACTCAATTACCTTTTTGGCACGTGGGGTCAGGCCGATTTCACCAATAGGAGCGCGGTCTCCTCGTCCGATGATAAATTCGACGGCACTACGTACTTTATGTAATTCAACGCCTAAATTATTCAAAACCCGCGCCGCCACACCATCACCTTCGCGCACCAGACCTAACAGCAAGTGTTCGGTGCCAATATAGTTGTGGTTGAAACGCTGGGCTTCCTCCTGAGCTAAGGTAAGCACCTTACGCGCTCGTTCGGTAAATTTCTCAAACCTATCAGACATATATTATCTCCCACTAGAACTAAAAGAGCTTTTTACCGCGCCTGAAATCAAGATTTTCTTGGTTTATTCGTAAGCTCGAACTCCCGGTTTGCGGTCAGCCGCTCCAGGCTGTTTTGATGATTAACCCCTAGTTTACTATATAGCTGCCATTATAAATATTAATAAGTTCTTAATTAGCTGAAAACACGGTTATTAAGAGGTGTTAAGGTGCTGGCAGGGATGCCCGATGACCGATAAGTAAGCGACACTCAATCCTTTCTGCTATTTTACCATAGATGTAAACCAGATTCGCGGTACGTTGTGTTAGCGAAGTATATGTATCTGCTTGCGTTGTGATGAATTTTCCCGATAGCCAAAGATGGCGGACTACTGTTCCAGCCAGCCTCTTGTAGTCAAGAGGTTTGGAAAAAGCAATCTGCCATCTCTTTTGGCAACCATTTGAATATTAACAGTTAAACAGTAATCGGCTGGTTATTCTTCTGCGACTGCTACGCCGCCACCCTCTCCGCCTTCACCGTTTTCGTCACGCCGACGGCGCGAGCGACTACCTCCGCCACTACCTCCACCGCTGGTGTAATCGTCATCTTCTGGCAGATCGGCCAGGCTACCTTCGTAACCTTCGACGGCTCGTTTCAGACTCAAGCCCATGCGTTTGCGCTGTGGGTCAATCCGAATGATACGTAAGGTTACGACATCGCCTTCTTTGACTACACTGCGCGGATGCTGGACACGCCCTTCGGCCAGTTCGCTGACGTGGATCAAACCTTCAATACCGTTGGCAATACGAGCAAATGCCCCAAAATTCGCCAGTTGGGTAATTGTGCCTTCCACCAGTTGACCCGGCTGATAGTTCGCCATCACCTGACTCCAGGGTTCGGGCTGGGTACGTTTAATACTGAGAGCCACCTTTTTATCGTCCGGGTTGACTTCCAAAACATAAACCTTAACCTTGTCGTTCACCTTCAATACTTCGTTAGGGTGATTGACCCGGCTCCAGCTTAGTTCGCTCAAGTGAACCAGACCGTCCGCTCCACCAATATCAACAAACGCGCCAAAGTCACAAATACTGGTGACAATGCCATCGCGTACCTGACCCTTTTCCAACTCGTTCATCAAGCGGTCTTTCTGAACGTCGCGTTGGGCCTGGGCTGCCAGCCGTTCGCTCAAAATCAAGCGGTTACGGTTGCGGTTTATCTCGATAATCTTGAGCGGAAGTTTGCTATTGACCAGTCGTGTCATTTCGCTTTGCTTGGCCGCTTCTGTACCCGCTGCCAAACCGCTAACCTGAGACGATGGTACGAAACCGCGTACTCCTTCCAGATTGACTAACAAGCCACCTTTATTATAGCCTGTTACCTCGGCTTCGATGATTTCCTCGGCTTCGTATTGCTTCTGCAAACGCCGCCAGCTTTTTTCCATCTTGGCTTTGTCAATCGAAAGAATAGCGTGACCGTCCTGATTTTCGGGCTGGATGACAAAGACCAAAATCTGTTCGCCTACTTTGATGTCGCCCAATTCTTCCAGGTTGAGGGTGGAAAGTTCTTTATTCGGTACAGTTCCTTCCGACTTAGCCCCGATGTCCACCAAAATCTCGTCGCGGTCTTTACGCATCACAATTCCGTCCAACACATCGCCATAATGCAAAGCTTTGGGCGAACTGCTGGCCTCATTGAGAAGTTGTTCCATCAGCGAGGTTGGTTTGACGGGTTCGGCTGGGGTGGCCGCTTCCGGTTCGGCCTCCGTGGTGGTTTCTGGCTCGGATTGGGCCAGAGTTTGCACTTCGGTAGCTGCCTCCGGCTGCGCTTCGATGGTCGCTTCCGGTTGCGTTTCAAGCGTGGCTTCGGGTTGAGCCTGCACCTCGGCTGCAATTTCGGGTTGGGCTTCTACTGCCGCCTCCGCAGGGGTAGCTTCGGGGGCGGCGGTCAGGTTATCTTGCAAAGTCGCGCCTTCAGTGTGGTTAGACGCGCCATTAGTAGTGCCGTTAGAGCTAACCGGAGTCACGATACTTTCGGTGGTCGCTAAGTCGCTTTCAGGGCGACTATCCTGCAAACTTTCGCTGGTGATTGTGTTCTCTGCCTCAGTGTTTTCAGTAGGGGCGGGGGCTACAGCCACAGCACTATTATTTTCAAATTCTTGAGTCGTATTGACTTTTTCTTCCATATTCCTTCCTTATCCAAATGGTTAGATAGCACCGTTCCTGTGAGCAGCCGTTTTAGTGGTCTGCCTCGATAAACGCAGTTTGTTTGCCGAGTGGGATTTGCAAACGCGAAGTACGTTTTTATTGGGAAGGTCTATCCTGTGAGGTATTATAATGCTTTAAGCTGCAAAAAGCAAGAATTATATGTAAAATGCGACAAATCGAAACATAGAATACACTTAGGAGCGCGGGAATGCGCCTGGTGCTTCGTAACAAACGAGGGGAGAGGTTTTACGTCCGCTTTGGGTAGGGCGGAGCGTTTAGCTAGGGTCAGGCAAAGTGTAGTCAGTGATGCACCTGCCCAGTAGAAAACCTGCGCCTAACTTTGCTCATCGTCGTCTTCGTCAACATCGTCGGTTTCGCTATCGAGTTCATCATCAAGTGAGTCCAATTCTTCGTCTTCGTCATCATTGTTGTCACCAAACTCCTCTTCCAGAAATTCGTCGTTAAAAAAGCCGACTTCCTGGCCTTGATAAACCCAAACGTTGAGGTCTTCGCGTTTGACGCTGGCCGTCACCACCAATTTATCGTCTATTTCTTCGATGACCTGGGCTACTTCCGCTTCGCTCATCGCTACTTCCACCACAATGGTGGCATAGACGTTCTCGCTCCCGAAATGCAAATCAACCCGACCTATGCGTAGCTCATGCTCAAAGATAGCGTAGCCTTCGCTGCTGGCTGTGCGGAATTGGCGTTGGAAATTGAGTAATTTCGTGGAAATTTCCTTTCACTGTCACAGTTTTGCTGTGGCTGATTTGCGTGTGCTAAAAATGCGTCGCATGAACAGTGGTGTGTAGAAGGGTGGTGCTATTATCCTAACACGCTTATGTGGGTCTGTCAATATTCACTTTCTATTGGGATGTGACACAAAAATTTGCACGGCTGTCAGTTTAATCATTGTCAACGGTTGAAACCGTCGTCTGTTCACCCCAAACCTGATAAATCAGGTTAGAAATACCCCTTTGCTTACTAAAAATCAGTGTATTTGAGAACCTACTAACGTAGGTTGCAAAGCGGTTCTTCAACCTGATTTATCACGTTTAGAATTTATTGGTCGATGGATTTATCCAGCGGTGTTGTTTGTGGGTTTGGGGGTGACTACGGCAATGAGGTCATTGATGATGCAAAAAGAGGTCGGATTTCCTGTCTCACCAATAAACATCTTTATTAGGGTTGGGTTTGCGTTGGCTTTTGGCAGGGCGTTTGCTGGGGCCGCGCTTACGGGTGGTGGCGTTCCAACCGGGGTTATCATCAGCCTCTTTGTTTTTGTTACCAACAGAAGATTTTTTGGTTTTAGGAGTAGGTCGCCGAGAGATGTTGGTGCTGCCAGACCCGGCAGCCCATACTACGTCTTTGATTTCCCAATCGCGGGTAATCACTTTGATATTTTCGGGTGTGTCGGACTGGCGCACCATGCGCTTGATAACCTCGTCGGCAGTCTCGCCCAACTTGCTATAGATGACAATAATGCGCCCGTAGCGTTGGCTGCTTTCGGTGGCGTTGCCATTTTGATGGCCGTCAAACACAATCGTAATCTGCCCGGCAGCTTTGAGACCCGCCGCACTATTGACCCGTTTTATCAAGGCTTCGCGGGCAAGCTCAAGTCCGGCCCGTTGCAACATCGCCAGTTCGGGTTCGGTCTTCATCAGATTGTAGCCATCTATAATGTAATCCAATTGTTCTTAACGTTTTGTTACAAATTCAACCGTATGTCCTATCATTGTTGCTAATAAAATAGCAGGATAACCAGGTAGGAGAAGCATTATAGCAAAAATTATCCCACCTAATGATGTTGTCGGGTTATCAGGCCCAGCTAAATACGTAACAGCGTTAATTTGAATGCGAAAAAGCTCATTTCCTACAATGTCCGAAAGCATCAAACCCATCACTGCACAACCTATAATACCAATGCTCAATTGTAGAACAAGGCTGGCTACCAAATCTTTCCTGGTTACAAATGTGCCTAAAAACCCCAGGATGCCGGAGAACGTATAGATGGTACAGCCTATCGTAACATATACTAATTGTTGCTTATTGCCAGCCCCAACATACCTGTGCAAATACTCTATAAAATCAGAAAAGTTTGGTTGATTCAAAAGGGTAAAATCAACCCACAAAAAATATGCGCCTGTAGCAACGACAATGCTGTTAGCCAACGTGCAAAGAATTACTCTTACAATCATTTTTAGAACCTATTCAACGAAGTTGGTTAGTTAGCAGACGTTAGATATGTCATCGTAATGCTTAATAATGCCGTTGCCTTCGCCAAAACCCTGCGCTAGAAATAAAGCTACTTCGTCGCGCCAACTTTTTGAGTCAATGGCGGCTTGCAAAAGTTCCCAACTTGCCCACCTGGAAATCATACTAAATTCGGCTATCTCGCCGTTACTTTCTTCCGGGCGGCGACGGTAAAACTTTACTTCCACACAACCCCTTTGCCCATTCATCATCGGCAGCCCATACTCAGCCTCAAATTCTTCAAAACGGGCCGCGTTGTGAGCCGCCGTTTGGTATGTCCACGAGCGAATAACCATTATTTTCCTTCTCTAATAATCCAAAAAAATTAGTTTTACTCGTTTACACGGAAAAGCGCAACCGCCGCCCAATATAATAGGGCCACAATGCCGAACCGCAACGTAAGTGCTATAAATGTGCCAACTTTTAGTGTATCGTCGAGTATTCCAGCAACCAGGGTAATGGTACTAATACTAAATATAACTGCCACGGCTGTTTGAAAACCTGATGACTGGCGTACCACTGCTATTATGCTTAACACTATCACCAAACCCCCCAAAACAATACTTGCCCAGCCTAAGCCGTCCAACTCGAACCAGGCTTTCCCGTGATGATAGTCTGATTTCTCGTTAAGGGTGCTTATACCGCCAATAAAGTTAACAATACCGATAACTACGCTGACGATACAGGCTAAAATAGCTACGCCAGGGGTTGCCTCTTTAGGCTGAAATTCCACAATCGATGTTCCCGGTTTAACATCCTCATTTTTTTGTGATTCGTCCCCAAAGCGAAAGTTGGAGTCCTTAAACTGCATCATAACTTTTCCCTTTCGTTTACTACTTGTAACTAGGGGCTGGTGCTAGTTAGCTTTGTCCAACCTTCGGGTCGTAAATGAAGGGTAGCGAAGGTGCGCCAATGGTTCACCCGTGCCGGGTACAGGTAAACCATCGTCTAGGCACCCCAAACCTGTTAAAGCAGGTTACAATAGCCACCTTGTCAGGCTAATCTTAGGCCGTTTGCAACCCACTTGAGTGGGTTTGGGGTGTATAGACGATGGTTTACCTGTACCCGGCACGGGTGAACCATTGGCTAATTTCTAACTAGCACATCTCCCTAATTACTAACCTACTATTTACAACTCTTTTTTAGGAGTTGAGTTACGCTCAAATCGAAGTTACCAACGTACTCGTTCGTCGGTCAGGCGACGGGTCAACTTTTGGTCGTCCATATATTCCAAAACGGCCTGACAATATTTGCGACTACTATTAAACATATCCCGCACCTCGGCCAGGGTGATTTTGCCCTGTGCGTCAATAGTCGCCAGGATTTTACGCACCATACTTTCGTAGGCGGGCATCGCAAAGTAAATCGTCTCGCTAATTTTTTTGAGCCGCCCATCATCTACTAACGCGGCTACTACGTTCGGGTCGGTTCCAAGTTCGGCTACAGGCGGCGGCGAGTAGGGTTCTTTGCGGTAAGCTGCCAATAACTCATCGGCTTGTTTTTGCTGGGTAGGCGTAAAAGTCACCCCGAAATCTGGCAGACTGAGGGCTGTCCCCGTGCCGCCTTTGCCTTCGCTTTCGGCTATCACCCCTTCATTGACCAACCGCGCAATCACGAAGTTATAAGTTTTGGGGCTGACGATACCCAGGCGGCTTTTTAGCTCCTCGCGAGCCATCCCCCGTTTGAGTGGAAACTGCTTGTGATAATTCTGGAGCAAGCCGCTAACTTTTTCTTTGAGTCGGTTCAAGGCTGCTAACGAAATTATAATTTGGGACGGCGCAAGTTCGGTTATTTCATCATTATGGGCGCGTTGCTCAAGCTCGGCCCAATCGTCCGCCAGCACCAGGGCCAGACCATCTTTGAGCAGACGCACGCTGCTGGTTTGGACTTCCTTTGTGGGTAGGCTAGTTTCCTCAGCCAAAGTACGCAAGTCGCGGGGCGGCTTGTCCCCCACTGTCAGAGCTTGTAACAAAATATCGGCAGGCGTACCCTTTTCTAATGTTTCCAGAGCGGTGATAACTTCGGGCTGAAAGCGTTTATGGCGGAGCGGGTGCGGGTCAATCACGATACCGCCGCCGATGGTTTGGCTGGGCGAAGGCAAACGCAAAATAAAACGGTCTCCCTTTGTCAACGCCAACGGTTGGCTGAGACGTACCTGCAACAAACCGCTTTCACCCGGTTCTAGCCGCGCCTTGTCCAACACGGTGATGCTGGCTACCGCCTCGTCCGCTCCACTAAAAAAGTCGAAGCGGCTGTTTTGGCCGATTTCAACGGGCGAGTCGGCCAGCACACTAATCCGCACGTCTAATCTGTCGCTGCCGTCCAACCAGCCCGGCACGGTCAGCACCATACCGCGCCGTAAATCGCCTACTTCCAGCCCCGTTAGATTGACCGCCACCCGATTGCCCGGCGCGACGCTATCGTGTTTTTTATTGTGCATTTGCAAACCACGCACCCGGCTTTTGAGGCCACCCGGCTGGATTTCAACTTCCTGGCCCACTCCTAAGCGTCCCTCAATCAGCGTACCAGTCACAACCGTGCCGAAGCCGCTAATGCTAAACACCCGGTCAATCGGCAGACGTGGTTTGCCAATATCGGTGCGCGGCGGCACACCAGCCAATAAAGTGTCCAACGCTTTTAAAAGCTCTTTGAGACCAACTCTAGTGCGGGCCGACACCGGAATAATCGGGGCGTTTTTGAGTGAAGTGGCGGCTAATTTTTCGCGCACTTCCTCCTGCATCAATTCCAGCCATTCGTCGTCCACCATATCGCGTTTGGTCAAAGCCACCACGCCGCGTTCGATTTGCAACAAGTTCAAAATAGCCAGATGTTCCTCGGTTTGAGGCATTATCCCTTCGTCCGCCGCAATCACAAATAGGGCCGCGTCGAAACCGCCCACACCCGCCAGCATATTTTTGATAAAGCGTTCGTGACCCGGCACATCTACAATACTGATTTCCTGGCCGCTCGGCAGTTTGAGCCAGGCGAAACCCAAATCAATAGTCATTTCGCGGGCTTTTTCTTCTTGCAAGCGGTCAGGGTCAATCCCTGTCAACGCCTTGACCAGGGTACTTTTGCCGTGATCCACGTGGCCCGCCGTCCCCACTACATACATTTTTATATAACCTCTAAATCTCTACACCCGGAACGTCTTCGATGCTATAAAAAACTTTCTGGTTGAGTGACTCCGCCAATTGTACCATCCCATCTGCTCCTGTCGACGCGCCGCCAATCCGCAAACACGCATCACAGCGACGCGCTACCGCCAAAGCAATCGGGTGGAATATTTCGGTGAATATTGGGTCGCCCAACTCTTTTGAACCCCCGGTTTCAGCCAACGGTATGGCAAACCACTCGCCCAAAACCGGAATGTGACCAGCCCGAAAGAGTTTTAGGGCAACCTCGTTCATAGCTTGCAGGTTCGCGGCTATCAGTTCGGGTTTGTCGCCCGTTCCAGACCGATACGGCCCGGCAACCAATATCATAAGCGGTGTGACAGTATTTTCAGCCACAGCTTTATTCTCCTAAAATTAAGTTTTCGCTTGTTATCAAAACATTGTAGGCGGCGCGTCCCCGCGCTCTGTGCATCTGGCTTAATAGCGGGCGCGAGGACGCGCCGCCTACAATTTATTAAAATGGTATTGGGATTAAGCTTACTTGATGAGGGAATAAAAAGCAAGGGGAATATAATAAGCTTGAGACTATAGCAAGGTCGGCCCAAAGGCTGTTTTGTTGGATATTTCTCCGTTCGGAAAAGTCCATTGGCAGCAACCAGTTGAGGCAATGTCCCGCAAATATCCAACCTTGCAATGTCCCTGTAATAAATTCGATTTATTTTACCAGCAAGTAAAAAGCCAGGAAAGCGGCTTGATACAATAGTACGCCCCCGCCAGCAAGAGCGGCTTTTTGGTAGCTAAAGTCGTAGAGACGAGCCGTGAATACCAGCGTCAGCACCGCGCCCCACACGCACGCAGCAGCCATTATCACGAAAACAAACCAGCCAGGAGCGAAAGCTATCGTCAGGGCTAATCCAACCAGGCCAGCCACGATACGCGCCCCTTGTAGATAGGGATAGGCCAACAGCGCGTTGCCCCAACCGCCCGTCAGGGCGAACTGACGACCAGATTCGTAAATCAGATAGCTGGCGAAAATCCATTCCATCATACCGAGTCCAAACAGCAAGGCCGCGCCCGCCAATGTCCAGACCGAAAATTGCGTCCAGGTCAGCAACGCCCCGGCTAGATACAAAACTGGCACTACCGAGGCCACTACCGCCATTTTTGGCAATAGTTCGGTTCGCTCGGACTGGGTGAGCCAGCGCGGAGCGTTTTTCTTTAGGTGTAAGGGCATCTCGTCAATGGCCGCGTCCATTATTTCGGATGGTTCGAGTACACCTTGCAAAACCGGACTGACAAAGCCATCTTGGACAAAAAGCGCGGCTGGATTTTGGGCCGTTTGGGTTTCTGTGGGGGTTGGCGTGATGGTCTGGCTTTTGTAATAAACCAGATATTGCACCAGATTATTAAAATCCTTGATGTCCGATGTGATAACAACGCCTTTGCGCCAGCCCGCTCCCAAAAGCAGACTATAAACCCGATGGAGTACAGTCAAGCCCCAACCGTTGATTTGCACCAGCACGATTAGCCGTTCGGTACTTAGCTCGACGGTACGTACTAGGCTAACTTGTTGCCAGCGCACTTTGCGCCACCGCCCGGCGTATCGTACCTTCAAATGTTCAGGCGTGATTTCGATGTCGTTGCCCAGGCCATAAACAAACAAAACGAAAGCCAGTACCAACAGCCAATGTAGCAGCAAACGCAGCAAATCGCCCGTCGTGTAAAGGTCTTGACCTGCTCTGCGTCCGCCGCCCGTTTCGGCGAATTTTACAAAGCCGCCGATGACCGAATTTTCTACGTTTTTCCAGTTTGGTTGGCGCAGCCAGTCGGGGATACTCGCGTAATTCCACCAAAACAGGCGTACCTCGAAAATCAGGCTGTAAGGTAGCACCGAAAGCAGCAACAAAAAACTGATAAATTGGCGCAAGATAGGGAAAAGGCGTGGGTAAGTAAAACGGTAAGCGACAGTTGGCTTTTCGGGCTGGGCCTCGACTTCAGTTTCAACCTTAACTTTAAGCTTCGGTTGCTTTTTGACCTTTATTTTCGATTTCCGGCCACTTGCATTCGGCAAGGCTGGCTCAGGTTGTAATAGTCCTTGAGTTTTGGTATCCGCATCCAACACTGCCGCCGCGTCACTGCCGAACGCCTCACGATACGCCTCTGTTTGTTTGAAACCGAACATAGTTGTGCCACTCCCGTTTTGTGTTAATTAAACCTTTGGTCAGGTTAATTGTGACACAGCTACCAGAACGACACAATAGTATCAAAGGGGTATCTTTTAAGAATTAAGAAATTTTGACCGTCGAAAGCAATACACCTTGTGGTGTTATCCAAACTTCCAGGGTGTTGTCCCGGTCTAGCACCGCCAACAATTCGCGCTGACTGGAGGCAGCCAAACCTAATATACCCGTACTGTACTCTTTGTGGTCAAGCGGTTGATGTTGGGTTGGATTTTCCATTGTAACAGTTGGCTGGCCGCTTTTCGTGCTGTAGAGACTTACATCATAGTTGTTGCCTGGGCCTGCCCAATAGTCACCACCCGGCAAGAAAAGGTTAAATGGGAGCGTTCCAGGGTTAGTCTGCGAATGATTAGCAATCGTAATAGTTTTGTTGGTTTTAATATCCCAACGCTCTACGATACCCGCACCGTAATTATCGGCCACCCCGTTGTAAAAAGTTATCGTTTTTCCGTCCTGGCTAAAAATAGCATCGTTGGCGAAGCCCTCTCCCTTGACCAGCGTTTTACCAGTCGCTATATCCGTCAATCTGATGCTATCCGGCCCCATTTTGACTAACTGCTTGCCGTCGGAGGAAAAGGCCAATGGGGTGCCTTCCTGCCCTTTGAATTGGCTGACCTCTTGATGTGTTTGCACGTCCCAAATTTTCACCGTATAGTGGTCATCAGAGGCCAGATATTTGTTGTTCGGGCTGAAAAACAATTTTAGTATCTCGTCAGAATAACCCTTGAAGGTGTAAAGCAACTGATAGGTTTGTACATTCCATATACGGACAGTTTTATCAGAGCTACCGCTTGCCAGGAGCGTGCCGTCTGGCGAGAAGGCTAACACGCTGATGCTGCCTGTATGCCCGCGCAGACTTGCTACTGTTTTACCTGTAGCCGTTTCTATTAATTTGATTACTCCATTGCTTCTATCTGTGGACTGGCCTAAAGCTATCAACACTCCGTGCGGACTAAGGGCCATTGTGTTAAAAGTATCCTCTAGTTTGCTATTAGTGGCGGTTGGCTTAGAGGTAGGGCTGGCTGTCGGTTTGGGTGGTGGCGTGTTGGTTGGCAGTGGCGCAATAGTAGTGGTAATGCTGGGGGCTTTGGTTGGGGTGGGCATAGCGGTGATAGTAGGCGGGTATGGAGTGACAGTAGGCGGTAAAGATTGAGTAGGTGCTGGTGGTGTTACCGGGCTATTTATGACCAAATCTGGTGGGGTTGATATTGTAGCCGCCGCGCTCGTAATGTTAGAAGGGGCGACGGTTGTAGCTACAGGCGTAGCCGTAACGCTGATGGTAGTAGCCAGGTCGGTTATTTCCTGATTACAGGCCGCTAAAATTAAAACCAATAACCCAGCTATCCAGCCGCCCGCAAACCTCATAGCAAGTTTTCGCATCGCTCCGCTCCTTTGCCAACATCTTAATAACTTCCGATTTTATATCTTCTATTATAAGAAATGTCGGTAAAGGGCAGGAGTTACGCTATTTAGTTTTTAATGGGCTGGTTTGGTGCGTGGGTCAACGGCAGCCAACAAATCGGACAAATCGTTGGCGTGTTCTTCCTCGTCTTCCAAAATTTTCTCGAACATCCGGCGGCTGGTTGGGTCGGCGTGGCCGAAATGCTCGATTAGCTTGCGGTAAATCTCAATCGCAATCCGCTCCGCCACCAAATCTTCCTTAATCAGTTGGTCAAGCTGAATCTCCGTGCCACTACTACCGTACTCGGTGGACGAACGGGTCAGGACAGTCGAAGGATTGAAATCTGGGTCGCCGCCCAACTGGTCAATCCGCTCGGCAATCATCATCATGTGTTTCTGCTCGTCGTCGGCGTGTTCGGCAAATTCCGCCGACACCTGGGGAAAGTCAATCCCTTTGGCTACTATCTGGTGGTGACGGTAGCGCAGCACACACAAAATTTCTGAAGCCAAAGCCTCGTTCATCAGTTGATAGGTTTCGTCCAGGTCAAGCGGGTAATCTTTGGTGACTGCCCCTTCCAAAATAGACTCGTTGGCCTGCTTGCGTATCTCCTCTAAATTATAAAGCGATGTCGCCATTTTCGCGTTCCTTTCGTAAGATAAATCAGCTTCTATCAATCGTTTCAATTAAATACCTGACCTATTTTACAATAGAGCTTGATGGCTGTCAAAAACTCGCGCTTTATTTAGCGTGTTGCATCGCAGCCCAATAGCCCAGCATAAAACCTTGCTGGATAGCGGCGTTGAGTGCTACCGTTTGGGCCGCATCACTGCAATATTTTTCTAACTGGCCCAGGCAAAAGCATTTGTAGCTGGTAAAAGCCTGGAACTCCTCCAGGGTCATCACTCGCGCCACCTGCATATCCATATCGCGCAATTTCTGGTTCAGGCTTTGTTCGGCCAGCAAATGCTCAATCGAAGCCAACAAATCCTGCTGCTCCGGCGAACTGTCCAGTTCTTCGTCTGCTTTCAGATTCTCGTTCAGTTTGTTGTTCATTTGATAATCCTCCTCTACCCTAAGATGTTGGTTGCTAATGTAAAAGATTATCGCGCTAGAATGCACTAATGTCAATAGGAACGGCTACAATCGGGGTTTTGGCTTCTTTGTCTTCTGTGCAACTATGCTGCTTTCGTTTGCGTAGTTTGTTATAATATATACGAACTTATAGAAATTAAAGGTAAGGCAAATATAACAACTTATGGAAATAAAACTGGCGAAAGAAATGGGCTTTTGCTTCGGGGTGCGGAAAGCCATAGATTTGGTGGCCGAGCAAGCCCAACAAAAACCGAACGCGCATATCACGACCTACGGGGCATTGGTGCATAATCCCGTCGTGGTCAATCGCATGGAAAAATTGGGCGTGGGCGTGGTTGACCGGGGCGATATGGGTCAAATTGGCGGCACGATTGCTTTTACCGCGCACGGTGTCGCTCCCCAAGTGGTGGAAGAAGCGCGGGCGCGTGGCCTGGACGTGATGGACGCGACCTGTCCCCTTGTCACCCTGATTCAACAATCGGCGCGAGAAATGGTGCAGCAAGGTTACAAAGTGATTGTGTTTGGAGACCGCAACCACCCAGAAGTCAAAGGTATTTTGGGCTGGGCAGGTAAAGAGGCCATCGCCACGATGGACTTTGAGGAAATCAAAGATATGCGCCCGCCCAAACGTATTGGTATCGTCTGCCAATCTACCCAAATTTTGGAGCATTTCCGTCATTTTGTCACTCAGGTCAACGAACACTTTTTGGGCAAAACCAAAGAAATCAAAGTCCATAACACTATTTGCGCTCCCACCACTCGTTTGCAATCGTCCGCCGAAGAACTGGCCCAGGAATGTCAGGTGATGGTAGTCATTGGCGGTAAAGCCAGTGCCAACACCCAACATTTGGCCGACATCTGCCGGGCCGAAGGTGCTACCACCTATAAAATCGAACGCGCCAGTGACCTTGACACCCACTGGTTTGACGGTATCGAAACAGTGGGTGTGACCGCCGGGGCCAGCACGCCGGACGAAAGCATTGAAGAAGTGGTGGCTCAGTTGCGCTCGTTCGATTTGCAACGCCAGATGGTTGCCACGAAGTAATTTGGAAATGAAGCAAACTGTCGGTATTTTAACCATAGCCTGTCCTGATAGGCGCGGGCTGGTAGCGAGTGTGACCAGCTTCCTGTCCGAACACGGGGCGAATATTTTGGACTCGAACCAGCATAGCGATTTGGCAGCGGGTGTTTTTTTTATGCGGGTGGCTTTCGACCTGGCTGGTATGACCCTGTCTCGCAACGAGATTGCTCCGGCTTTTGAAACGGTGGGTCAAAAATTTGGGATGGAATGGCAACTGCACTTTGCGGACGAGCTAAAAAACTTGGCGATTTTGGTATCGCAGCAAGACCATTGCCTTTACGATTTGCTGTTGCGGCATCGGGCAGGCGAGTTTCAAGCCAATCTTTCGCTGATTATCAGCAATCACTCGACGCTTGAACCTATAGCCCAAAATTTTGGCATCGAATGGCATTATCTGCCTACTACGCCAGACACAAAGGTGCGACAAGAAGCGGCAATCCTGGCTTTATTAGCACAGCACAAGATTGATTTGGTGGTGTTGGCGCGGTATATGCAAATTCTGTCGCCAGCCGTTGTCCAACAATATCGCTGGCGTATTATCAATATTCATCATAGCTTGCTGCCTGCTTTTGCTGGGTCGAAACCCTATCATCAAGCTTACGAACGCAGCGTGAAAATTATCGGGGCGACGGCCCATTACGTTACCGCTGAATTGGATGAAGGCCCGATCATTGCTCAGGACGTGACAAAGGTGAGCCACCGAGACTCGGTACAAGATTTGGTGCGGCGGGGGCGCGACTTAGAGCGGCAGGTTTTGGCTCAAGCGGTCAAGGCCCATCTGGAAGACCGGGTGTTGGTGTCGGGCCGCCGCGCTATTGTGTTTGAATAGTAAGTTAGCCAACAGTCGTCAGTTAGCAGCAATTAGCAATCAGTTAAATGCAGTTAGCTATCAGCCGTCAGCAATCAGTTAAATGCAATTAGGAGGCAGCAAAAGTCGAAACCTTACTTGACTGCTAACAAGTTGCATTTGACTGATAACTGACGACTGAATGCTGACAATTGTTAGCTACTTCGGCACTTTTTCCCAAACGGGTGGATAGACAAGGCTAGTTGATGAAAGATAGGCAGGATTTGCTTTTGTGCCAAAATAACTTATTTGAAGGAGAGCCAGCTTTGACGATGCTTCAAACTGTGCCAGCTGAAACAATTTTGGAAACGCCGCCCGTTATCCCGACACCCAATGGTCGCCTTGACCCCCGTAACAACTTGAATGATTTGACTGGCAAGGAGTGGGTTTATTTTCTTAGCTCGGTAGATGCGACGGCTTATGCGGTGAGCGGGCAGGAAAGCTACGGCCACCATCTACGCAAGGCTCACCCTTCGCCTAAACCGCCCCAATTGATGCGCCGTCTGATTGAGTTCTTCACTAAACGCGATGGTTGGGTGTTAGACCCGTTTGCTGGGGTAGGCGGTACGCTTTTGGGCTGTGCGTTAGCCGGACGTAACGGCGTAGGAGTGGAACTGTCGGCGCAATATGCTGATATTTACGCGAAGGTGTGTGCCAGCGAAAATCTGGCCGAGCAACCTTTTATTGTAGGTGACGCTCATCAACTGCAAGCCTATCCCCAGGTGTCAGAGCGGGTTTTCGATATGATTCTGACCGACCCGCCTTACGCTAGTATGATGAATAATCCCCAGGACGGCGAAAAAAAGAAACGTACAGGCCGCGCCGACCCTACGCCTTTTACTTCGGACGTAGCTGATTTAGGCAACCTGCCATATTTTGCCTTCCTGGACGAACTCAAAATCGTGATGGAAGGGGCGTTGACCCATCTCAAGCCGCGTGGCTATCTGGTTTTGTTTACCAAAGATTTGCAGCCGACGCTCGAACATCACAATATGTTACACGCCGATATTGTGAGCAAATTTATGACAATTGAGAATCTGGCTTACAAGGGCTACAAAATCTGGTACGACAAAACCACCAATCTTTACCCATTCGGCTACCCTTATCAGTTCGTAGCCAACCAGTTGCATCAA
Source organism: Chloroflexia bacterium (assembly GCA_038207455.1). Lineage (GTDB taxonomy): Bacteria > Chloroflexota > Chloroflexia > Chloroheliales > Chloroheliaceae > JBBQZT01. The sequence goes on along the minus strand of JBBQZT010000016.1, from coordinate 8,875 downwards.
TATATTTTGGTTTTCCAAAAGCTCAAATAGTTTCTTTGTTTGTATAGAGTCTTTGTAGTAACAAATTGCCAACGGTTGCACCCGTGCTGGGTACAGGCAACCGTCGTCTAGCCACCTCAAACCTGACAAATCAGGTTGTTAGTGCGCTTCAGCGTACTTGGTGTGAATAGACGATGGATTTATCCATTGGCGGTCAAATGCAAATATCTGATGCGAACACCTATTACCAACCAGCTTTTCTATTTACTTGAGCAATTTAGCTACATTGACAGCGAAGTTGGGTAATAAATCTTCTCCAACCAAATCATCTTTGAGGTTCAAGAACTTTTTGTCCGGTTCGCCCAACCGATAAATGACTACAAATTCTTCCATCATATAGATTGACCAAATCAAGCGTACTCCAGCTTTTTGGTAAAGCTCGATTTTAGCCTTGATGTGTTCGCCATCGTCGCTGGGTGAGTTTACTTCCACTACCAAATCTGGCACGGCAGGTATCGCTCCGGCAAATTTATCGGGAATGCGGCTTTTAACGTAAAAAGCTATATCAGGTATCAAGTAGCTGGCCCGTTTTTTCTTGCCCTTGTCATTTTCCTGTAGCTGTTCTGGTAATAGGCACGGGGCGGTACTAAACACCCGGCCCAAATCATTACTTTCGGCAAACACGACCAGGGCCGAAGTTAATCTGGCGATAACCTCACCGTGTTTACCACTTGGCCCGTCTGGGCCTGCTGCATTCCGTTCCACAATCTCTCCGTTAATTAGTTCGTACTGAGTATCACTTTGGGCATTTTCGTGTATCCAGGCAAAAAAACCTTCCAGATTGTAATACTTCTTGGGGGCGGTTTTCTTATCTTCTAAAGTCAGCGTCATAAATTTACTTCCTGCAAAATAAAGCTTATGCTGTTCCTATAATCGTCAACAGTTCAACCGTGCGGGTACAGGTAAACCGTCGTCTATATACCCCAAACCTGATAAATCAGGTTACTAACACATTTTTGTATAACACATTAAGGTATTTGAGAACCCACTTCAGTGGGTTTGGTGTGAATAGACGACGGTTTCAACCGTTGGCGGTCAAACACAATATCTGATGCGCTTCCAACTGGGTGCGGTGCATACTTTAGCATAGAACGAGCCAGCCCTAACTTCCAATATTGCTAAGTTTGGTTGCCAAATTTCGTTCGTCAAATCCATCTCTCAATCTAGCTTCGTATATTTCGATCAAATCTCGCACGCTAACTTTTTTAACGAGAAAACCATCTATAGTATTTATCGAATAGCTTTGCTCACTTCTTATAACAATCCAAACCTGTTTGTCGTATTGAGAAAAATCAACCGTTTCTATCTTTGGCAGGTCTAGTAAGTTTTCGTGAAAAAGCTTACTACAAAAGTTCCTAATCTGCTCTGATTTCCAATCCTTGAAATCTGTCTTAATTGTAGCATCCCACATTACAATTAAACCCCTAATTCTGAAGAAGCCATCTGCTTTTCCAGCTTGTGCTTCTGACGGAAATTTGCCAGCCTGATGTATGCCCAAAAGCCTAATTAAGTAATACGTATAAGTCTCAAAGTCCTGCCAGGAACATTTTGGAAAAAGGTCGAAAAAGGGTGGCCGAAGCTCCGACGCTGATAAAATTACTGGCTGTTGTACCTTTGTTGTGTCGCTGTATTTGAAATATCGGAAAGTCTCTCCTTCAGTCGCTGCTTGCTCTCCAACCTCATAAATGTAACAGCCAGAAGACCAAATCTCTTTTTCAAGCTCGTCAAGTGGTTTTTTCTTATCTATATGTACTTCGAACAAGAACTTGCCTTTATCAATTTTATCCACTCTAAATCCGCTTACGCTACCGCTCCAAGCTTCATCCGCCTTTTGATTAAATTGAGAGGCAATTTTAATGAAAGTGGTTGGGGCGTTATTGAAAGGTCGCAAATCTTCAATTGTTGGGGCACTCTGAAATTTCTTTTCTTGCTGGCTAGTTTTTTCGTCAACGTTATAAAACATACTACTAAAGTAACTGGTTGTCTGCCCATCGTGCCAATGGCCTCTGAAATCCGTCACCATTATGAGTTCGTAAGTCATCAAATTTCTCCTTGTCTTTGTAAAGTAAATTATTGCTGGCTGTACTCAAAAAGCTGGCTGACTTTGACCTTGAAGCCAGGTACAACGTCTCTGCCCCAACTCATAGCGTTTACCGTCATCTGGCAAAGCGCGAATTCCTCAAGCGTGTAAATTTCTCTTTATCTAATAGGGCTGTCATCCTGGCTACTCCTTCTGGTTACTTTTACCTTTGGCAAATTTCGGCTACCAATAAATCAAGTTGGATGGTCAGGTCGGCTTTGCCCGATTTGTCGGCGTAATCGAGTTCGGTCAGGCGATGGTAAAGATAGTCCAGCCGTTCGCTACTGAAATTGCGGGCGGTGTCGGTTTTTTTCTGGACTACAAATGGCGGCAAGCCCATAATTGAGGCGATTTCCCCCTGGCTTTTGCGCTGCCCGGCCAGTTCGCGTACCCGACACAAATCGTAAATCTCGCGGGTTATCAGGGAGAAAAGCTGGCGGGTAAAACCTTGCTTGTTGAGATTGGTTTCCTGGCGCAAGCGATTTAACAAAAGAATTGCTGCGCTTGTATCACGTCGGCCTATCGCGTCGGTCAAGTTGTAAATCGAGGTAGATTGGGCTTCGGCGGTCATCTCTGTCACCATTTGGGCCGTCACGCTCTGCCCTTCCCCAGCATAGGCGGCCAGCTTTTGCATCTCGTTATCCAGGCGGTACAAATCCGGCCCGATATATTCGGCCAATTTCATCGCCGCCGCGTTTTCCAGCTTGATATTTTCTCGGCGGGCGCGAACCACTACCCAATTTTCCAGTTGCGTACCCCTGGGCGCGATAAATTCTTTTACCTGCCCATATTTTTCGACAGCTTTATATAACACCTCGTTCTTGGCGACTTTTTGCTCAACCAGCACCAAAACCGTCGTGGTGGGTACGCGGCTCAGGAAGTCCAGCAGCTTTTCGCGGGGCGACAAAATTTTGGCGGCGGTTTGACCCTTACCGCCCCTGCCGCGTGCTGGTACGCTATCACCGCTTTTGCCCAGCTTTGTACTCACGCCACTAGCTACTACCATGCGTTTATCGTTCATAAACGGGTAAGCGTCGGCGTTTTGAAGCAGCGTGTCTATTTGGAAGTTGCCCCGTTCGGCATCAAGGCGCACAAAATTAAAATCCTCGGCCTCAGCTGGAATAGTTTCGGCTTTGATTTTGACAACCTGTTCGCGCAACCCGAACTGGTCTTCACCATAGAATAGGTATAGCATAGTTTTAGCTTTGGCCCGGCTCAATAGTACGCATTTGAGGGAACAAAATTACGTCCCGAATGGAATATTGGTCTAGCAGCAGCATCGCCAAGCGGTCAATCCCGATACCGATACCGCCCGTCGGTGGCATTCCATACATCAAGGCGTTGATAAAATCGTCATCGGTCTGCATAGCTTCGTCGTCACCCGCCGCGCGGTTTTTGGTCTGCTCCGCGAAACGCTCCGCCTGATCCATCGGGTCGTTTAGTTCGCTAAAAGCGTTGCTAGACTCGATACCCGCAATGATAGATTGGAAACGCTCGGCTGTGTTGGGATCGCCAGGTTTGCGTTTGGCAAGCGGTGACAATCGCTGCGGGTAGTCATACAAAAAAGTCGGCTGGATGAGCTTGGGCCGCACCAGATTTTTGTAGGCTTCGTCCACCAACTTAGGCCAGACTGTATCAGGCGCAACTTCGACATCGCGGCGGCGGAGTTCGGCATACAGGGCGGGCTGCTCCGGGAAAGCTTCGTAATCCAGGCCACCGTATTCAATCAAAGCGTCGCGCATAGTCATCCGTCGCCAGGGGGGTTGCAACTCGACTTCGTGGCCGTGCGTGGTGATTTTGGTCGTCCCCAAAACTTCCTGCGCGATATAAGCGATCATTTGCTCGTTGAGTTCCATAATATCGTGATAATCGGCGAAGGCTTGATAACACTCCATCATAGTAAATTCGGGGTTGTGGGTAACATCAATGCCTTCGTTGCGGAAATCTTTGGAAACCTCATAAACCCGGCTCAAACCTCCCACCAACAAACGTTTCAGATAAAGTTCGTCGGCGATACGCAGGTAAAAAGTCTGGTCAAGGGCGTTGTGGCGGGTAGTGAAAGGACGGGCCGACGCACCCCCATATAGCGGCTGCATCACGGGCGTTTCCACCTCCAGGAAACCTTTGCTATCCAGAAAACGGCGCATCGCACTGACGATACGGCTGCGTTTGATAAATACGTCGCGCACTTCGGTATTAACCAGCAAATCTACATAACGTTGGCGGTAGCGCAGTTCGGTATCGGTTACGCCATGATATTTGTCGGGCATCGGATTGATAGTTTTGGTCAGCATCCACCAATGACTCACCTCGATAGTTTTTTCGCCTGTACGGGTCAGGAAGGGTTTGCCGCGCACTCCAATAATATCGCCCAGGTCAACTGTTTCCTTAAATAGTTGCAAACCCTCGGCTCCTGCGTCCAAATGCGAGTCTTTGAGGTAAATCTGAACTTTATGACCGTCTTCATGCAAATCGGCAAAAACCACCTTTTTGTCACGCAACAGCATAATGCGTCCGGCAACGGTTACGTCCTGACCTGCCAGGGGCGGCTCGGAATGTTCGTCTTTTTTGAATTCATCAAAATGCTCCAACACCTGGGCAATGGTGTGGTCGCGCTCCTCGAAGCGGGGCGGATAAGGGTCAAGCCCAAGCTGACGCAATTTTTTGGCTTTAGCCAAACGCCCCTGCTGTTGTTCGTTAAATTCCATATTTTCTAACTTTCTATTTTAGTAACTACTCAGATAGATGATTTGTCACCCTGAACGGAAGCGTCAACTGGTTGCTGCGAAGTGAAGGGTCTGTTTTTTTTGAACATTTAGCAACAGACTCTTCGCTACGCGCTTCGCCAGAGCCTCCGCTCAGAATGACAAAGTTATCATTCGCCCACAAAAAGGTCTGCTACCTTGAGCTTGAAGTTGGGCAGCACCGCACCACCATCTAGCTCGTCTTTGAGGCTCAAATAGGTTCTTTCTGGTTCGCCCGCTTGATATACAAATATGTATTTGTCCACCAGATTAATCGACCAGATCAGTTGCACCCCGGCTTTTAGATAAACCTCAATTTTGTTATGTATCTGCTCAATGGTATCGCTCGGCGAATTGACCTCGGCCACCAGATCGGGGATTACTGGTACTGTGCCTTCAAAATCAAGAACAGTGATGCGGCCCCTGGCTACAAAAGCTACGTCCGGTATGTAATAGTTGTTTTCACTAAAAGCACACGGGCTGGTTACAAATACGCGGCCCAACTTGTCCGCTTTCACAAAGTTTCTAAGTTCGCTACCCAAATTATTAATAACTTCACCATGTCTTCCACTTGGGCCTTTTTTCTTAGTTTTTGCCACGATTTCCCCGTTTATCAGTTCATAATTCTCGTAAAAATTCTCGTCGCCATCTATTTCGTCCAGGGCCAGGAACTGCTTAACCGTAAGTTTTTTGGTTGCAGCTTTCGCTGCTATCAGAGGACGTTCGATTACTGCTGTCATATTTTCACCGCTCAAGTCTTTTATATTATCTGACTATTTACATTTTAGGAAGCAACGTAATCTTTCGTCGCTACCGCACTAGCTACATAACGCCAGCTTGTCTCGTCTGGTATGCCTGACCAGACCTGCTCAAATTTTAGAATGGCATCTACTTCTACGTCCTCATCTTCATCTGGCATATAAAGTACAACTGACATTCCAGGTTTTAGCTCATCTTGCAGTTGTTCCATATCTCGCATAGAACCGCTTGTATTAAGCCACACCTCGCCATTTTCCTTTCGGCTATTAAAATCTGCGTATATATGAACTGGCATCATATCACCTTCTTTTTTTGTTAAAGGTATTAGTAACTACTCAGGTACTGTCATTCCGAGCGAGGCACGAGCGAGGAATCTGTGGCTAGAAACCGTGCGGCCTGTGTCAAGAACTTTAGCAGCAGATTCCTCATTCCGCAGAGCCTCCATTCGGAATGACAGGTGAGTAGTTACAGGTATTATATCAAAAAGGAGGCCGCTAGTGTGGGCCTCCTGTGCTGTTACCAAGAATTCAGTTTTGGAATAGGCTGGGTGGTCAATCAATCGAGATGATGGTGAAGTAAAGCTCGCCGGAAGGAGCTTTGACCGTAAATTTGTCTCCTACCTTCTTGCCAACCAAAGACTCGCCAAAGGGAGACTCGTCGCTGACTTTGTGGTTGGTGCTGTCAGCTTCTGCCGAGCCAACCAGCATCCAGGTTTCTTTTTCTTTGTCCAGGTCGTCCATAATGGTGACGGTTGAGCCGAGGCGCACCAGACTTTTATCGCCGTGACCGTTGCTAATGGTGTGGGCGTGAGATAAAGTTGACTCTAGTTCGCGGATGCGGCCTTCGATAAAGGCTTGCTCATTCTTAGCGTCTTCGTATTCGCCGCTTTCGGTAATATCACCGAATTGTTTGGCCTGCTGAATACGGTCAGCTATCTCCTGGCGACGATCCATGCGTAAAACGTGCAGCTCATCTTCGAGCTTTTTTTTGCCATCTACTGTTAAATAAACCAATTTTTCACTCATAAAGAGTCTCCTACATTAAGAACTTGCAACGTGCAATCTGCCTCAAGGGACAGCGTGGCTAGATTTTGGCTTGCCGCCGGGTTGCCTGAGAAAATAGAAAAACCATTGAATCTAACGAACTAACCGACCCAACGTTGCAGTAGGTATCCGCCAGGAGGTTGGCCTAGTCACGTAGATTCGCAAGAGTTATCGGAAAAAAGACTAACGAGTGCCAGTTATGCCAAAAATTGAAGGTCGAGCCGGGCAAGATACCCACGCTCTTTTCGGCTACTGACTTGACAGGTGGAAATTTTACCCCTACAGCTAATAGTAGGCAAAACTTTGGGCAGTTTAGTAATAGCATAATCAGCCGCTCTACCCTATTGTAAAGCAACCGCTATTTTTCAGGCGAACTTCCTTGTACCCCCTTGCAATTTATTTTGGTTGCCGGAAAGCAAAATTAGAGAATAAACGCCTGAGTTCTTCCAGCGGAACTTGTACCAGCGTAAAATCCTCTAGCAACCTGGTTATTATATGCGAAGTGCGTCTTTTTGTAAAGCGTTAGTTTTGAAAATTCGAGTTTGGATAGTCGCCAGCTACCCACTTTGGGCGGCTAACTGGCGACTTTGACTGACAACTACCTAGTTGGGTTGGGTGTAGGTGTAGAACAGGCTGTCGTTCTGCACGTTGGTGGTCACAATAAGACTGCCCGCCGTACCGCTACTTTGCGTTACTATGGCCTGACCCGCGAAGCCGCTAGGCAACCCTACTCCCCCTTGATAGACTGGCTGGCTGGCGTGGGCCGCGATGGTGAAGTTTTGGTTATGCCCTGCCAACGCTGTCCCGTCCGGGTTGTAGTAGCTGATAGTCCCGCTTACCGCCGCTTCGCTGGTGTTTAGAATGGTTGCGCCCGACACAAAGCCATTGCCACCATTCGCCACCACAGGTAAGCCCAGGCTGCTACCACTCGCTGCTGCCGCATACGTGCCGCTTTGGGCTGCACCCGTAGCAGTAGTGTTGCCCGCTTCGTTGACTACAACCACGATGTTGCCCGCGCTGCTGCTAATCGTGGCCGAGCCGTAGAAGTTGCTGGGCAGACCCGCACTGTTGCCACCTTGATAGACTGGAGCGACCCCGTGCGCTGGCAAGCTCACAGGTGTCGCGGCGTAAACCCGTCCGGTGCTATCGTAGTAAGTGATAGTGACGGTAGTGGGGCTGGCATTCGGGTTGACGATGTTTGCACCCGTCGAGAAGCCGCCGAAAGCGTTGTTGAAGATAGCCGGAGCATACACTCTACTAGCACTGGCTACCTGAGCGTTTGCCAGAGCCACGAACTTGATGTCGGCCCGTGTTTCCAGCACTTGCGCCACCAGGGTTGAGCCAGCCGCTCCCTCAATCTTAGCCCAACCATAGAAGCCCGCCGCTAAACCACTATCTATCGCCGTTTGGTCTAGTTTGGCGACAGCGTGAGCAGCCAGATTGAGGGTTTTGGTTGCACCCGCCACCAGATTGCCACTTTGGTCATAGAAGCTGACCGTTACGGAGGTCGCATTTGCCCCGACATTAGCCACATTCAACTGGGTGTTGAAGTTGAGGCTATTGTTGATGGCAAGTGGCGCGACTAGCGAACTGGCTGCTCCCGCTCCGACGGCGTAGGCACTGCTTCCGAAAGGCGTACTCTCGGCCACGATAACGGCGAGGGGCTGATTAGACACAATCACGCCTGTGCCTTGTGCTCCAGACGCGAATGGATTGAAGCCGCTACATTCGGCGTTAGCGGCCAATTGGCTACAGGCCGCACTCTGGAGGTTGACGTTTTGGCCGTTCTGGTCATAGAATTGGGCAGTCAGGGTGGCAGGGACGTTACCGACGTTCTGCACCGCGACGTAGCTGGTGAAGCCCGCCGCGTTGTTAGCCAGATAGGGCAGATAGTAAGTGTAGTTGCTTACCACCAACGCTACGTTGACCGCCACGCTGTTGCTGGCATCGTTTGCGTCCTGGAAGGTGACCATAGCGTTGTAACTGCCAGCCGCCAGCCCCGTTGGGTTAGCCACGAAGCCGATAGAAGTAGAGTTACCCGCTAAAAGCGACCCGCTGGTAGGGTTAAGGCTCAACCAATTGTTACCGTTGGCATAGCTGACGCTGCTCGTCCAGTTGACATCGCGGCCCGTCGCAAACAAGGTCGAGTTTTGCTGGCTGAGGTTAGTGCTGTTAAAACTCAAGCTGGCATTGCTGACCGATAGCTTGTT
>JBBQZT010000015.1:0-76861 GCA_038207455.1 Chloroflexia bacterium | reverse complement strand
ATGAGGATACAAAGTTTCCGCAGATAAAAGGAAGTGGCGAAGCTATCGCCCAAGATACCACATTTTGATCAAGCCGTTGCCCAAACCCGCAATCAACTGGCTGCCACCATTAGCAAAAACCAGCGAGGCCGCCGAAGAGCCGGGTCTCAACGTTTGCTTAGTCTTGCCGTTGCTCAAATCCCAAAGTCGGATTGTTTCATCTTCCGAGCCGCTTGCCAACGTGTGGTCGTCCGGGCTGAACACCACGGAACGCACTTCTTCGGTATGGCCGCGCAACGTCATCAACTCCTGGCCCGTCGCCGCGTCCCACACCAGCACCGTCGTATCCTTTGAGCCGCTTGCCAGTCGCTTGCCGTCGTGACTATAGGCAACGGGCAAAACCCAAATCGTATGCCCACGCAAAATATGTTCAGTTTTGTCTGTGGTGGTATCCCAAATCCGCACCGTTAAATCCAACGAAGCCGAGGCCAGATGCACGTTATCAGGACTCCAGGCGATGCCCTCAATCCAGTTGGTATGCCCCACCAGAGTTGCTTTAGGTGCGCCCGTCGCTACATCCCAAAGCCGTACCGTGGCATCTTTCGAGCCGCTTGCCAACGTTTTACCGTCCGGGCTAAACCCAACCGAGGCTACTTCGTCCGTGTGACCACGCAAAGTTTGTAAAAGCTTGCCACTGGCTACGTCCCACAATTTGACGGTCTTATCAATTGAGCCACTTGCCAGCATTTTACCGTCCGGGCTAAAAGCCACCCCGCGCACCTCATCGGTATGGCTGTTCAGGGTGCGTAACTGGCTGTTGGTACTCAAATCCCATAAAATTACGGTCTTGTCCGCCGAAGCCGAAGCCAAAAACTTACCGTCCGGGCTGATGGCTACCGTCCAAAGCCCGCCCTGATGTCCCCGCAGAGTCGCAATCTCTTGCCCAGGCTGGTACGCCACGGTTGTATTGGATGTGGTAGTTATAATAGAAGGGCTAGTTGAAGTGGTCGGACTGGGCGTGGTAGGGCTGACAAGGCTCGGTTGGGTTGGCGGCGGTGTTGGTATTACTATAGAAGTAGCTAACTGTGTTGTAATCGGGACGGTGTTGGTTTGAACCGTAGTCAGGGTTATTGTCGTAGATTGGGCCGTAGTAGCTAAGGATGGAGTGGGGGACGGCATAGCTGTTGTCGTGACAGCTTGCAATGTTGTAGAGAGGGAGGGCGCGGTGGATACGGCTGAGTTTTCGCCACACGCGCCCAACACCAAAAGCAGACTGCCCACTAGCAGCCCTAGTAACAAGTAATCTCTAAATTTGGCTGGCGGCATCGTCGGTGCGCTCGTCAATTACCCGGCCAATATCCCGAAACCAGCGATTATTGTCCTGCACTGGCAAAATGGTGCGGACGATACCCAGCCGGGCTACCGTGCGGGCCAGATTCATTGGGAACATACTCAAGTGGTCAGTCGTAAGCTGGACACTGTAGCTTACAAACCGCCGCCAGTTTTGGTCATAAGTGCTGTCGGTGGGAGCATTAACCATATTATTCCACAAACGGCGTACTTCCTCGGCCCGCGTCAAAACCGCCACCGGCCCCAGCCCGTTAAGGGTACTCTGGCAAGCCAACCGATAGCCCTTTGCCAGTCGTGCCGGAGGCAGCCAATCACGCTCGGCCCGGTTTGGCACAGACAAGTTTTCTGCCCCCACTAACACCAGGCACTCGCAAGTAGTACACAAACCGTTACCATCGCATACAAAACCGATATGCGCCCGGTTGCGGCGGGCCACGTCCAACAAGCCATCGCCCGGCAAAGCCTCTACCGCCACATCATTTATAATTACAGTTGTCATAAAAGCTCCTGAAAACTACTTGGCATAGTCAACGGCACGGCTCTCGCGGATAATTGTCACCTTGATCTGGCCCGGATAACGCACATTCTCCTCGATGCGTTTGACAATATCGCGCACCATTTTAGCTGCCACAATGTCGTCCACCCGGTCAGGATGCACCAAAATCCGTAGTTCGCGCCCGGCCTGAATCGCAAAACTCCGCTCCACTCCCTCGTAACTGTTGGCGATTTCTTCCAGCGCAGTCAGCCGTTGCACATACAGTTCCACCTGGTCGCGCCGCGCCCCCGGTCTGCCCCCGCTCAATGCGTCCGCTGTCATCACAATCCAGGCTTCCACCGTTTGCGGGTCTTCTTCGCTATGGTGAGCAGCAACAGCGTGGGCAACAGCAGGTGTATTCATCAATCGTCGGATATACTCCGCCCCAATCAAAGCGTGCGGCCCTTCAATTTCCTGATCCATCACCTTGCCGATGTCGTGCAGCAGGGCAGCCATCTTGGAAACCTGCACGTTCGCCGCCAGTTCCGAAGCGATAATCCCGGCCAGTTTCGACACTTCGATAGCGTGGTACATCTGGTTCTGGCCGTAGCTGGTACGATAGCGCAAACGGCCAACCAGCCTCAAGATTTCGGGATGCACGCCAGTTACACCCGCTTCGTAGGCAGCTTTTTCGCCATCTTCGCGTATCTGCTGCTCGACTTCCAACTTGCTTTTGTTGACCACTTCTTCGATACGGGCTTGGTGGATGCGACCATCGCTAATCAACTTCGACAGAGCGCGTTTGGCAATCTCGCGTCGCACCGGGTCAAAGCAACTAAGGGTCACGGCTTCCGGTGTATCGTCAACGATTATATCAACTCCCGTTGCCTGTTCAAAAGCCCTGATGTTGCGTCCCTCGCGTCCGATAATGCGTCCCTTCATTTCATCGCTGGGCAAAGGCACAGTCGAAACCGTCGTCTCTGACACATAATCGCTGGCAATCCGGCTAATAGCTACCGATAAAATCTTACGGGCTTTTTCCTCGGCCTTTTGGCGGGCTTCCTCCTCAATCTGGCGTACCGTGGCGGCGGCAAAAGCTCTCGCTTCGTCTTGAATACGGGTTACTAGCTGGTCACGGGCCTGTTCGCTGGTAAAGCTCGCAATGCGCTCCAGTTCCAATAACTGGCGATTACGAGCTTCTTCGGCTTCGAGGCGCAAACGACCCAATTCGCTTTCACGGGCGTGCTGCTCATGCTCACGTTGTTCCTGATAAACGGTTTTACGTTCCAGGTTTTCTTCTTTTTGTTGCAGGCGGCTTTCCAAGCGGACAAATTCAGACCGCCGTTCTTTCAATTCGTTATCGGCTTCCTGTCGAATCTTAATGGCTTCATCTTTGGCCTGGAGAACTAGCTCCTTTTGTTGAGTTCGGGCTGCTTCGGTTAGACGTTCCAGCTTCTCCTTTTCCAGGGCCAACCTCGCGGTGGCCTTGCCCTGCATATAAAAATAAACGCCAAATCCGCACACACCTGCAAATATGCCAAAGAGAAGAAAGATTAGCAACTGCGCTACTTCCATCTTTCGTTCTCCGTATTTTCTTGAATTTGTTTTGAGCTTGTTACCTTAGAACGAGATTAAAACTTCTGACTCCTGCCATTATAACTTGACCTACAGTATTGTCAAGCCCCGCGTGAGAGCAGGACTTATTGTTGCTTGTAAGTTGCCCCATAATGAGCTAAAATCGGGTGAATATATAATTAGAATTGGGCCTAAAATCGGGTAAAAAGCTGTTTTGGCTTAACATTTAGCCCCGTTAGACGTTAAAATAGATAGATGTAAGATTGGACATTTTACCCGTGCTTTTGGGTTGTCGTTAGAAAAATACTACAATAATCGGATGTGCTGATGAAGAATTTTTTGCTATCTTTTCCTCTTACAAAAGCTTTGGTCAAAAATGAAGCCCGCCGTTATGCGACGCTGGTTTGGTGCGCTCTTGTTCTCATTTTGATAATTGGAGCCGGGCTGCGTTTTAACAAGCTCAATTGGGATGAAAGCCAAAGCTTGCACCCGGACGAACGCGCCATCATCTTTCAGGGCAACGGGGCGGGTGTGATGAACCTGTTGACCGTGCCGACGACGGGGGATTGTCCGAACGTCGAAACGCCCCGTAAAAATATAGATTTTCCGCCTGGTGGCTTGAGCTTTTTCTGGCCCAATAAGTATATGCACCTGACCTCGGTAGCTTGCGGCCAACCTGTGCCACCCGAAGCGATCAACTTTTGGAATGCTACTTACAGCCCGCTCAACCCCCATTTCTTCGCCTACGGTTCGTTGCCGATGTATTTGATAAAATTTGCGTCCAATATTTATTCGGCGGTCACGGGCCAGGATTACACTGGCTATGACAAGCTGTTCCTGATTGGGCGGTTTTTGTCGGTACTATTCAGCCTGGGAACAATTTTGCTGGTCTTTGGCATCGGGCGACGAGCTTTTGCCCCTGCTCTGGGCCAACGTGAAGGCGATGCCATTGGGTTACTGGCGGCGGCTTTTTTGAGCGTGTCAGCTTTGGACATCCAGCTGGCTCACTTCCTGGCTTTTGACGAGCCGCTCACTTTCTTTGTTACCCTGACGGTTTTCGTGGCGATTGGACAGATGCGAAACGGTTCGCGTTGGGGAGCGATGCGCCTGGGTTTCGCGCTCGGTCTGGCTCTGGCTACCAAATTTAGCAGCGCACCCGCCGCTATCCCAGCGGGTCTGGCTATTTTGCTTTACGGTTTGTATGGCAACGCCAAATATAGCGGTGAACGCGCCAACAAACCAGCCTTTGTACCCTGGCCCAACGAAACCCGCTATGGCCGCGTCGCGCTCGGCCCGCGCTTGATTTTCCGCACGCTGGGCAATTTGCTGATTATGAGCGTTTCGACCCTCGCCGCCTGGTTTGTCGGGATGCCATACGCTTTCCTGGACTTCAAAAATTATTCTGACCGCTTGATTGAAGAAGGCGGGATGGCACGCGGGATTGACAATATCCCCTACACCCGCCAGTTTGTTGGCAGCACCCCAGTGTTGTACCAGTTTGAAAATATTATCTTGTGGGGCGTGGGTTTACCGCTCGGCATCTTGATTGTGGGTGCGTTATTTTATACCCTCTGGCGCAGCGTCAGTACCCGGCTCAAAGCCGATTTCATCTTGTGGGCCTGGATTTTACCCTACGGTGTATCTATCTTTTCGTTCGAAGCCAAATTTATCCGTTACAACTTGCCCCTGATACCTTTCTTGATAATTTTGGCTTCCCGAATGATTGTCGAAATGGTTTCGCGGTTGCGACGAGGCCAGCGCATCTGTAGTTGGAGCGATTTGGGGGTGGAAAGCCGTCAGCTATCAGCCGTCAGCTATCAGCCGGAAATAGCCACGAACGGCATCGAGCTTCGAGCTTCGAGCTTCGAGCCTGAAATATTTAATAATATTGAACAGTTAGCAGCTATCAGTTATCAGCAGTCAGCTATCGGCCAGCAGCCAGAAATAGCAAAAGAGGATGAGCAAGCGGCAGCCAGCTATCAGTTATCAGCAGTCAGCCCGCCGCAACCAGCTTCGAGCTTCGAGCAAATAAGCGCGGACAATCAGCCGCCCGCTTTTAGCCAGGAGCAAGCGGTTGATGAAAGTCAACCGCCCGCTATTGCTGATGGTTCTAAGCTCGTGGCTGGTAGCTTGCGGCCCGTGGCCCTCCGCCCCCACAAATGGGGAGCGCGTATCGTTACCGCTATCGGGCTGTTTGCTTTTGCCTGGTCAGCAGTATGGGCTATTTCGTTTGAGCATATCTACGGCCAGACCCACACCCGCATCCAGGCCAGTAACTGGATTTACCAAAACATCCCGGCGGGCGCGAGTGTCAGCAACGAGATGTGGGACGAGTCTCTGCCGATGCCTGTAAGCGGACACCAACCAGGTGAGTACAAACAAATTGGTTATGATATTTATAGTGACCGCCCACCCGCCGAAACCGCCGATTATTTTGTTAAGCAAATCGAACAAACCGATTATATCGTCGAGGCCAGCAACCGCCTTTATGCCACTATGCCTAAGCTGCCCTGGCGTTACCCGGTTCAAAACCGCTTTTACGAACTATTGTTTAACGGCAACCTGGGCTACACGTTGGTGGCCACTTTCACCGAATACCCAACTGTGCCGCTTTTGAACTGGCAAATCAACGACGACCACGCCGACGAAAGCTTTACGGTCTATGACCACCCCAAAGTCTATATTTTCAAAAAGACCCAAACCCTTTCCGATGCCGAACTGCACGGTTTGTTTGAAGCCAGCACGCAAGCTCCCTGGGTAGTGCTGCGTCACCCCAAACCCTCAGATTTGCCCAAACAGCAGGCGGGCGAAGGCGACGGGGCTTTGACCTCGGCAACGGCTGGGAATGTCAACTATGATGGCAAAAAAAGCTTGTTCCTGGATACGCCGGTTGACCAGCTGCCCGTAATTGACGACATCGGCTGGAACAAACCAGCCAACGACCAGCAATGGTTCGGAGTAATTCTGTGGCTGGTGCTGGCGCAGATTTTGGGTTTGGTGGGCTTACCTCTGGCGATGCGCGTAGGTAGCCGTTTGCCCGACAAAGGCTACATTCTGGCAAAACCGATTGGGGCGGCGGTGATGGCTTTGGTTATCTGGCTAATCGTCAGTAGCCGCGTGCTGATGAATACTGTCGGCACAAATTACCTGGGCCTGAGCCTCAGCATTGTGTTTTCGGGTTGGCTGTGGTGGCGGTATCGGGACGAAATGGCTTTGTTCTTCCAGCAACGCCGCAAAATAATTATCATCGAAGAAATTTTGTTTCTGGTGGTATTCGCCATTCTGATGGGGCTGCGTCTCGGCAACCCCGATTTGTGGCATCCTACGCAGGGTGGCGAAAAACCGATGGAGCTTACTCATGTCAACGCTTTGCTTAAAAGTGCCTACTTCCCGCCCTATGACCCCTGGTTTTCCGATGGTTATGTCAATTATTACTATTATGGTCAGTATATCTTCACCACCTGGATGAAATTGACGGGCATTCGGCCTGGCATCGCTTTTAATTTGGCCGTCCCAATGGTCGGAACTTTCACCGCCACCGCCGCTTTTAGCCTAGTTTTGAATCTGGTGGGTTTGCACCAACAGCGATTAGCGCGGCTGGCAAACGAAACTTATCACAAAATTAGCTGGCGCAAACCCGTCGTGGCTGGATTGTTCGGCACATTGATGCTGGCGGGCATCGGCAACCTGGATAGCATCGCCCAAATTTTCCAGGGCCAAAAGTCAGTGGTGGATTTTGCTCAGAAGCTTAACCTTTATCCGGGTGAGCCAGTGCAACAAGTCAAATTTTTCGACTATTGGCGCAGTTCGCGGGTAGTGCCTTACACCATCAACGAGTTTCCGATATTCGACTCGATTTATGCCGATTTTCATGCCAACATCATCGCGTTGTCCTTTACCCTCGTAATACTCGGTATCGCCCTGAATTTAATTGCCACCAACTGGCTCGGCTACGACGAAAGCGGGCAGCGTTTTTGGAAGCGGGCCAGACGACGGGTTTGGAAAGTTTTTGATGGCAGCTTAGTAACCCCGCTAATACTGGCCGTTTTGATTGGTCTGTTGGGCGCGACTAATACCTGGGACGTACCGACCTATCTGGCGATTATAGGGGTGGCTTTCTTCCTGGCTTTGTTCCGTCGTCCCAAACAACCCCTTTATCGGGACAGCCAGGAACTGTTACAACGACCCAAATTCAAGCTGGGTAGTTTGGTTATGGACGCGGGGTTGGCTGTGGCCCTGATGATAGGTGTGCTGGTGACAGGCGTGGCGTTATACTGGAACTTCTACTCGCATTTTCTGGCTTTTTACAGCAGCATCAGCTTTACTGCTTCGCCCGACAGCGCACACATCCCTAATTACCCGGACTTTTCGCCGCACACTGAGCTGCAATATTTTGTGGTGCTTTTTGGTATTTTCCTGTTTTTTATCGCCAGCTATCTTATTTGGAATTTGTGGGATTGGAGCAGACTATCCGCGCCATCGCTTCAACCCGAAGATAGCGACTGGCAAACTTTTGAGGAAGTCCAACCAGCCCTAGATATTGACCACGAAGTTACTCCAGTAGGCGAAGTTGAGCCAGTGACGAGCCAGGTCTTTGCCAATATACGGCCCAGCCTACGCCACCGTTTCAGACTGGCCCGACCACGCCCTAATGTGGCTTTTGCAATGGCCGGGGCAGACGGTGGCTTTGCGATGGGTGACGGCGACGACGGTGGCAGCGATTGGGATTCTAACTCTAATTGGAGCGGTTGGCAACCGCCTTCTGACTATATACCTCGTTCACGCCGCAACCGTTTTGCCCTACCCTGGCTTATTGGCCTCGGCTTGCTGCTGCTGCTGGCGGCTGGTTACACTTTTATCAACTACACTTGGGGCTTGCTGGCCTTGCTGATACCTGTTATAGCGGGCCTGGTAGTGCTACTGGCGGTGCGTCCGTTCGACCCCGACCCGCAACAAGCCGCCGCAGCCCGTTCCGCCCCCGATATGCTAGTCAAGCTGATGTTGCTGGCTGGCTGCGGTATCGTGGCGATGTGCGAAGTGCTATATCTGGCCGACGATTTGAATAACTATATTTATGAACGTATGAACATGATTTTCAAGTTTTATTATCAGGTTTGGACGTTATTTGCAATTGCGGCAGCTTTCGGCGGCTATATTTTTTGGACAAGAGTAATTGCGCCACGTTTGCCTTCGCTTTCAATGCCAAATTTTGCTAACTTTAAACCAGCCTACGGCGACCCTTACCGCAACGCTGGACGCTTTGGCTGGATTGGCATGGCTATAATTCTGCTTGGTATTGGTGTGTTGTATCCGCTGCTTGGTACTCCCACCAAATGGAACGAGCGCGACGCTCAATCAAATGACCGTTATTGCTACCCAACTCCAGAGACTGGCAATATACCTTTTGGCTTAGACGGACAGGCATATCTGAGCGAGTTGCATTGTGTCGTGGGTATGACTAATATGGAGCCGGGGCTGCATTTCGATTTCAAATACGATGCCATGTCCATCAACGAGTTTTACAATCACGTATCGGGTACGCCTGTGGTGTTACAAGCTTCGATTGCACCGTATCGGGGCGGTGGTAGTATGGTGACAATCAATACTGGTCTGCCCACAGTGTTGGGTTGGGATCATCACGAAACCCAGCAGCGGTATATGAACCAGATATATCAACGCTCCTTTATAGATGGTAGGCAAAACACTGGAGATATACGAGAAATTTACACGACGGACGACATCAACCGGGCCTTGCAACTGCTCAACCACTACCACGTCACCTATGTTCACCTGGGTGTAGTGGAACGTGAGGCGCAGGTGGAAGGGCCACCAACTAAAGATGGTGTGCGCCAATATAGCCAGTTTATGTCCGACGAAGGTTACGCCAAGTTCGACACAATGGTAAAATTAGGTTTGCTGAACGTGGCTTACCAGAACCAGGGTGTAGCGGTTTATAAACTCACCACCAAAGGCTTGAGCGGGGTAGTCCAGAGCGTGCCAGGTGTAGATAGCGGCAGTGCGGTCAACGTGAAGTTGCAACGCTTGTTGGACTCGGTCAAACGTGAGCCGGATAGTGTGAGCAACCGTAACGCCCTCGGTCAATATTATATGATTGCCAAAGATTATGCGAAGGCGGTAGAACAGTTTGAGGCAGTGGTTAAATTGACACCCCAACAAGTAAACGCTTACCAGGTTTTGGGCGATGCCTACGACCAAATGGGCAAAAGCGACCAGGCACTGGAGACCTTCAAGAAGGCCGAACAGGTAGCTCCCAACGAACCCGCCGCCTGGAACAAAGTGGGTCTGGCTTTGCTTAAACGCAACCAGCTTGACGCAGCCCTGACTCAATTCCAACAAGAAGCTAAAGTCAGCCCTTCGTTTGTAGAAGCTTATTACCAGCAAGGTCAGGTTTATGAAAAAATGGGCAAAAGCGATCTGGCAATCCAGGCATATCGGCAGGTAGCCCTCAAAGCCGAAACCGCCGATAGCTTCTGGATTGGTCTGGCCCAACAACGTTTGGCCGCGCTAGGCGCGAAGTAGCAGGAGCAGTACCAATGGATACTCAAACTCGCATCAAGCTGATTGACCGCTATTATGATGTACACTGGGAAAAAATCGAAGGAGTAGAGTTGAGCCAGACCCGCATCCACCTCAAAACTATTGATTACCTGAAAGCCGTGTTGATGTGGCTGTATCACGGTCAGGAGGTGGCCGTAGTCAGCGAAATCAATCTGTATATCAGCAAAGATGGCATTGATAACAATACGGTGGCCGAAACTGCTCCGTCTATTAACGGCAACGGCAAAACCAAAGCCAAAAGAAAGCGACCCCAACCAGTCGTACCGGATATAATGGTGATTGATGGCTGGTCAGAGCAAGATATTTACAAGCAAGCCAGCTATGCGATTGGCGAAGACGGGCCACCCCCACGCGCCGTCTTCGAGATTGCCAGTCCCAAAACCTGGAAACGCGATCTGGATTACAAGCAGAAGTTTTACGAGCGGGGCGGTGTACCGGAATACTTTGTGTTTGACCCTAATCTGCCCCAAGCCTGGGACGAAGCCTGGAGTAAGAGGGGGCGGCTCGTGGGCTGGCAACTGGACGACGAAGGTAACTACAAGGAACTATCGGTTCTGAAAGGCCAGATGTGGAGCAAGCAGCTGGATAGCGGTTTAGTGGTGCAAGGCACAAACCTACGCTTGTTTGACCAGCAGAACCAATTGCGCCTGACCGACACTGAGTATGAGCGACAACGGGCCGAGGGTCAAAGCCAACGAGCCGAAGATACGCTGCGTTATGCCGAGTACGAGCATCAACGCGCTCAGGATGCAAAACAACGCGCCGACAAGTTGGAGGAATTATTGCGGCGATACGTCCAGAACCCTGAAGACTTGCTTTAATTAAAATTTGTAACTGGATAATAAGGCATAGGTGCAATGCGAACTTATTGGAATACTGACCATTTTCGTCAGAGTTTGATGGTGGTCAATCTGGCGACGCGAGGCTTTAGTTCCGAGGAAATCAAGGTCTTTTTCTACTATTTTTACGATAGTAGTGCCGACCACTGGAACTTGAGTGACAAATATAATTGGGCCAAACTTCACGTCGAGAATTTCCGTAGCGGAAAGCTTGACCTGGATGATGACGAACCCAACAGATAATTAGTAGAGAAAATTACGTGTGGATTGAGCGAGTGTTGGTCTATGGGCTGGCTTTGTTTGGCATATTGACCTTCTTGGGGTGCGCTTTATATGGGGCTACCCAGCAAATGCGGACTTATCGGCGGGTGGCTTTGTTTCGCCAGCAAATGAACCAGGGCCACTATTATGATGCGCTGGAAACTATCAAGCAAGCCATCAATATCAATCGCTATGATGGGCATTGTTATTTGCAACAGGCCCAGGCTCACGTCAAATTGCGCGATTATCAGGCCGCCCTTAACGATTATAATTTGGCCTTGCGCCACTCGCGGGTAGGCGACGAAGCGGCGGCTTACGCAGGGCGAGCTTCGGTTTATTGCTGTTGGGAGAAATATAACGACGCATTGGTTGATGCCAACCACGCCATCGCTTGTAACCGCCATGCCTGGTACGCTTACGTGGCACGGGGTCACGCTTATCTAGGTTTGGAGCATTCTAAAGTGGCTTTGGATGATTTCGAGCAGGCTCAACAACTGGCAATCGAGACCAAAGCTCCGGTTTGTTATGGTCTGGCTTTGGCTCTTTACGCCGGAGATGAGTACGAAAGGGCGGTGAATTGGGCGCAACAGGCTGTCGCGCTTGACCCTGAAAACGCCGAAGCCTGTGCTTTGCTTGGCGGTATTTTGGTTGGATGCAAACGGCTGGAAGAAGCCCGCACACGGTTGGAACAAGCATTACGGCTCAATCCTCAGCTGGCCCGTGTTTATTTCTACCTGGCTCAACTACATTTCGCCGAGTTGCATTATGCCGAGGCTCAGGCTGCTTTGGTGCAGTGTGTCAAAATGGAGCAATCTCAAGTCGAGCGCAAAGCGGCCCAAAGTCTGCTAACCAGCCTCCTGCGCCGCTAATTTTACAGCCATAAGCCGTGGGTTATAAGCCACGAGCTTAAACCGATGCCTGACGTAATCTTCATGCAAACACTTACTGAAACACTGCAACCAAAGCAAAGCGGCTTCAAAAGAACTTTCAAGTTGTTCTGGTCGCTCGTCGGGTTCGCAATCTTGCTGGTAGGACAGGCTCTTTTCGGGGCAATCCACTGGCTAAACCTGCCCACCGACAGCCTGGCTTCGCTCAAGCTAATCACTTTCCCCGAACTAAAGTACCCATCATATTTCTGGACAGTTTTGCTAATAGCCGGAGGCGGGCTACTGATTTTACTTTGGAGTTTGTGTAAGGTCAGCGTTTCCACCGTGAGAGATTTTGAGACCGCTGCCCCGCCCGCTCTCCGCTTCAAAGCACCGGCCCAATGGCGTATCCCGTTTTTGGTTTTAATAGTTGCCACCGTCATAATGGCAGGAGCGGCTATCTGGCTGGCTATCAGTAATAGAGGCGATCTGCACCCGCTCGTCTGGCTGGCGGCGTTGGTATTGGTGGGCCTGACCTTGTACGCGGTTGACCGCAACGCCGGGGGACAGTCTGTACCCACCCTGGGCGAAGCGACCATAGTGACAGGTTATTTGCTCTGGTTGCTGTTGCTCGGCTTTCTTTTCAAAAATATTGGCGACCAAGATTTGTGGTTGCGTGTCATTATCGGATTGGCTGGTACTGCGGCAGCGTTCGGGTTGTGGCGTACTAAACTATTGAGTGGTGGGATAATTGCCTTTGGTCTGCTTGGCTTGCTAGGGCTGTCTGTCTATACTTACGGGCTTACTGACTGGAAATATGCTTACGTGGGCGACGAGTACGCCTTTTTCGACAAAGCCAATCATCTGCTAACCCACGTTGATACCAACAATTTGCTGGCTGCCGACGGTGTTTACGACCTCAACCCGGTTTTCGCCAGCTACATCCATTCCTTTACAATGGCTCTGTATGGCCCGCACGTTTTTGGTTGGCGTATCGGGGAAACCTTGATGGTGCTGCTGACCGCGCCCTTGCTGTATCTTTTCGTGCGACGTTTTGCCTCGGTGCGAGTGGGCGCGTTGGCCGTGCTAATTTTCCTGGCATCGCATCACCTGTTAGCTCTGTCCAAAATTGGCTACAACAACTTGCAAGCTCTGGCTCCCTTCGTGGCGGCGTTAGCCCTGGCGATGCTGGCGGCCCAACGCCGTAGCTGGCTCGGTATTTATTTGTGTAGTGTCGCCAGTGCCTTCACTTTTTATACCTATGGCATCACTATCCCCTTTGTTGTCTTGATTGGCGGCTTATTATTGCTGGTTTTTAGAGGGCAACGCCACCCAAAGCCGAACCAGACGGCTGCTTCTACAATCGAAGAAAGTGAAAACATTACGCTTCAAACAGCTAATGAGCCGTCTGTAATTTCTACAATCGAGGTCAGATCAGACCCTTTGAAACTGGCAATAAACTGGTTGCTAAATCTGTTGGCAGATTGGCCCGTTGTACTGCTATTTAGCCTGGGCTTTTTGCTGACCGCCCTGCCACGCTTTGTCAACTACGACTGGCTGATACCCTTAACCAATAAAACCGTCGCCCAAAGCGAAGTCAAAGTTGTACACAGTGCTTTGACCGAGCAAATCTTGCCGAACTTTCTTTATACCTTGACCGCTACCCTGCATTTCAATGACGACAGCCATTATATGTCCGGCGCACATCTTGACCCGCTCAGTTCGCTTTTGATGCTAGTAGGGCTAGGTTGGCTACTAACAAAACTGTGGCGGCGGGTGGCCTCATGGTTAGTGGGCAGCTTTGTAGCCGCCAGTTTCTTTGTGGGTGGCCTGGCTTCTTATCCCTACCCCGTCAACACCCGCACTTTCATCTTACTGCCTTTTTATGCTATCTTTGCCGCTATCGGGGGAGAATTACTGCTTACCAGTCTTAGCGGGTTTAAGTTGCTGCGCCGTGCTGCCTGGGTAGTTGTGCCAATTACGCTCTTGGCTATTATGGTCTTGAACTTGTATCAATTTGAGAACCTTTCGGTACGTAACGACCCCCAAAACGACATCGGGATAGTGGTCAAGGAATTTCAGGAGCAGTCAGCCAATACCACTTTTTATCAAATCACCTCCAACCCACACTATGACAATACACGCCTGGTGCTGGACGCTTATGGCTATAACTCTGACCGCCTGATAATTATCCCAGGTCAGACCGACCCCAACACCATCAGCACTATCAAACGCACCGCTAAAGTGCCGTATCGCATCTTGATTTCGTCCGACCTGTCCAATCGGGGGCAATGGCTACAAGCGGTGCGCGACAACTGGCCCACCATCGCGTTAAGTGAAAGCATAGACGCGGCCAACACTTCTCACTTTACGGTTCTGGCTTATAATAATCTCAGTTCTGCCGATAACACCGCCGTGCAGCCTATTTCCGTTACTAGCGCGGACATCGCCCCTGGCACGTTTCCGACTCAGGCTGGCACGTGGCAAGTCGAACAACCTCGTGATATTGCTGTCGGGGCGGATAAATTACTTTATGTCATTAACGGCGTAAAAAGAGCAGTGGAAGTTTATAGCGCAGACGGCAAATTGGTGCGTACTATCAATGGCGGTTGGAAAGAGCCATTTTCACTGGCTTTCAACTCCAAAAACGAGTTAATAGTGCTGGACTCCGGTCAAGTTCCCTATCTGACGCGCTTAAACACAGACGGTAAAATCCTCGCTCGCTATACTGGCACTGTTCCCAACTCCGACATCTATTTCCCGCGTACCGTTGCCATTGATAGCAATGATGATATTTATGTGGCTGATACCGGACGCGCCCGCGTACTACACTTTTCGCCCGACTTTGTTTATATCAGCACTATCACTGGCGGAGATAAATTCAAACAACCGGCCAGTCTCGGCTTCGTGGGCGACAAACTGTTGGTGCTGGACGAAGCCACGCTTTATATTCTTAACAAAACGGGCGAGATTATAACCAGTTGGACAATTCCTAAATTTTACACTGCCCAACCAGCCCGTATTCTGAGAGGCCAAAGCCAAAACGTCGTAATTACCAGTCCAGCGAGTGGCGAAATCTTGTTTTACGATTTACAAGGCAAACAGCTAAAAACGGTAGGGCCGCCCACTTTCCCCAAATTACGCTTCCCCGTCGGCATCGCCAGCGCAGACGGTAAAGTTTTTGTCATAGAAAATGAAGGCAACCTGTTACGCGCTTACGACTGGAACGGCTAATAAAGACCCACGGCCAGGCTTTCCAGCTGACCGCAGTGTAAAGCTTTATCCAGCTATGTGATATAGACTGCTGTGCCTTCAACCGCCCAATCGAAGACCCATTGCGCGTCGGCGGGCGAGAGAGCCAGACAACCGTGCGATGGCCCGGCTTGCATTTGGCCTTTGTCCTGCCCGGAGATAGGGATACGCATTTGATGGAAGGCCCAATCGTCGGAATTATCCAGGGTCGGGCCAGTAAACGAGGAATAATTGTTGAGGATATATTCGGTGCCGTCGTTTTCATACCATTTGTTAGTAGTCAGGCTGGGATTTTTGTAATGGATTTTGAATTGGCCGCGCGGCGTTTCGTAGCCAGGTTTGCCGCTGAAAGCTCCGATAGTGCGTACCAGTTTAGCGTTTTCGTAAGCATAAACAGTGGCAGTAGAATTTGGCCCTAACACCACTTTAATTACTTTGCCGGGCATATTGGGCAGAGGCAAAGCCAGATTTATGGCTGGGTCATTGAGGTTCGGAAATGGCTGGTTGGTGCTGCCTACTATCGGAGCGGGCAAATTGCTGATGACTGTAGCGGCGGCATTGCTCCCAACAATACGGCTGCTCAAACTGTAAAACTGTTTTTCCAGATTGCTGGCTTGCATTTGCAAACCATCAATCTTCTGGCGCAGATTTGCCGATTTTACCGTGACTGCCTGGATTTTACTCGGAGCCGGGTCGGGAATACCACCTGGGTATGGCAGCAGCGGGCCACCTGGAACGACTACTACAGGCTGTATTTGGACAGGTTGGCTGACACCGTCGCTGCCATTGACCGGGAAATCTACCGGCCCGTCCGCGCCGGGTCCCCATACCAACAACCCAGTCGCGTTGTCCAGTGTAATCGAGCCGTGTTCAAAAGCCTGCCAGGTTTTGTCCGTGGTAACTTTAGGGTCGCTGATGGGGTTGCCAAAGATTTTTTCGCCCCCATTGCTATTCCAGAAAGCCAGCACCCGACCCCCGATAGTATGTCCGGTCTGGTTGACCACACGGGGTGTAAAAAAGCTGATAACTGCCGAAAAGCCGCGCAAGTTCTGCGCCCAATCAGGGTCGTTATAGCCGCTTAGTTCGACGGTCAGGGCGTAGATGCCTTTAGAGTTGAGGAAATCGGTAGAGTCGCCGCTCACATCGTAGTAACTCCAGGTTTCCAGATAGTTGTAACCTGTCGCCCAGGCCAGATTTTTAGCCAGGGTGGTGGCATAGCGGTGGCCGCGTGCGGTAGGCAAACTATCCACTACGTCCGCCCCACGTGCATGATAAAAAATGGTAGAAATGATATTGTTGGCCTGAATGTACTGCCACAGACCCGCCGTCTCCGGTTCGCTGAGAGGAGCTTTGCCGCCCCCGCCCTTTATCAAACCGTCCACATCATAAGTATCGGCTTTCCAGTCGGTAGTAGGCCAGTTGCGGTTGAGGTCAACGCCCCGCGCATTAAAACGCTGTTTGATAGCAAAACCATCGGGGTTGAGATTGGGTATCAGGAAAACAGTCAAATCCTGGGGAATTTCGTTGGCGTGGTCGGTGTAGTAGGTAACGGCCTGCTCAACCAAAGCGGTGGAGTTGGCCTCATTGCCTTGATGGATGCCACCAATAAAAGCGATGTGGGTGTTGCCGTGACCGAAACGGTACGCCTGGATTGGTCGGCCTTGTGCGCTGTTGCCAACCAGTTCGACGGTATAAGCCTGGGCGCGAGTAACGGTGGTATTTTGACACACCAAAAGTACGGTCAGCAGCATTATTGCCAGTCCGATGCGGCCAACTGGCTGACTAATTTTTTGATAGAAGATTTGCCAAAAGCTTGTTTTCATCCAGGTTGCTCTATAGATAGTGGTAATCGAAAATGGTTCTAGCGGCCCGGTTTGGCTTCTTCCAGGCTACGGATACGTTTTACCAGGACTGGCAGCATCGCTACCGCGATATTGGGTTCGCGCCGGAGGGCATCTAAGAAGACCCAGCGATTAAGTTCCAAAACCTGACATTCGGAAGTGGTTGTGACCGTCGCCGAGCGAGAGTATCCATCTATCAAAGACATATCGCCAAAGAATTCACCTTTGCCCATATTTGCCAACATCAAATCGGGCATACCAGGTCGGCTCTTGCTGGTGATAGACACACTACCGCTTACGATGATAAAAAGGCCAGTGCCGGGGTCGCCTTGCTTGATAATGACCTCGCTTTTTTTGTAGGTACGAACATTAGCCAGTTTTGCTAACATTTCCAGGTATTCGGGGCGCAACGCTCCAAACATCGGCACTTTTTTCAAACTTTCGATCAACTGTTCCATGCAGAAGTTCCTTTGTGGGCCTTTAATTAAGCTCTTGAATCAAGAACATAAAACGTTCGTATAGCTGGTCGGCCAAACCCTTGTCAATAAACATCTGGGTAACGCGACGGGCTTGGTTGCAATAAGTTTTGAGACTGGGGGCATTGTCTTCGGCTTGCACAATCAAGTTTACTACCCGGTTGGCTCGTTTACCCAACACTTCGTTGGCAATTTCGATTAGTTGCTGTTTGATTTCGGCTGCCGAGCGGGGACGGCTGGCAACCTGAAACAATTTGTCTTCGGCAGGGCTGGTCAAAACGTCTATCAAGCTGCCCGTTTTGCCCACGATTTGATAAACCCGCAGGATAGATTCTTCCAGCACGTTTTCGACTTCGTAATAGCTGCCGAGTTTGTGGCCTTCCGACAAAAACATATAGCCATTTTCGACACCCTCGTAGGAAACGCGCACCACTCCAGTATGATTGCTGTGTTCAAGGGTGTTGAGCAACTTGTTAATCTTCATACCCTGGCTGCTAAATCTGTCCAGCAAGATGTCCCCCATCAGCAACGCGGCGTAACTTTGGACAAATTGGGGAGCAAGTGGATAAACCAGCACGGCGTTTTTTTCTGTGGCTGGTACGTTCAACTCGATCAGGCGGCGCAAGGCATTTTGGTCACGATAGACGTTACGGGCTTCTCCAAAACGAGTATGAATGGCCCGACCTTTGTACATTATAGATAGCCCTTCGTAGATGCCAAAAACGACAGAAAGGAAGCCGCTATATTTTTCGTTCCATAGCAAATCAAAAATGCTTTTCATCACCCGATTGGGCGACTCAGGTTCGATGGCGAAAGCACTGGTGAACGGCAGGGGCAAATCGTTCCACTTTTTGAAACGCGGTGGGCGCAACACCTCGTCCCCAAACAGCGCGGTCAGGCGGCTGGTAGCCCCACCCGTCGTAATGTTTTCCTGACCGGGGTTGGCTTCCAGGCTAACAGGCAGGGGTAGGGGGTCAGGCTCTGGTTTTGGCTGGGTTGTGGCGGCGGATGGCGGGGGGTTTGGGGCAGTTTGGGCAGGAGGAGGCGCGGAAGTTTGGGCGGTCACCCCTGGTTCGGGCGACTCGAAAGCCGCTTCCATTTCACGTTCGACTTCCTGCGTCACCATTGAAAGCACGCTGTCGGCATCGTCTTCGGTCAAGATGCCCAATGCTCCTAACAGCAGCACCTCGTCGGTTTTACTGACAGTTTCTTCGAGGGCGCGGCGCGTCTTATCCCATCTAATGCGGGCCGTGCGGTTGCCCAACAACTGATAGACTACATCATCACCGACCACCTTGCCATTTTGGGCGTGGATAAGATGGCCCTTGTTGAAGTAAAGTTCGGCGACAGGTTTGCCATTATCATCAAAGGTCAAACAGCCAGTTTCGCTGTTTTTACGGACATACTGCAAGATTTCGATAATCGAAAAAGAGTTAGCTCTTGGTTCAGACATGGTGCTAAGGGAGTCTTTCTGACTAATAAAAAGATTTCGTTATTGCTGGCGTTATAGTAATTCACCACGATTGGATTGTCAAGCCTTAGCTAAGGGGGACGCGAATAATCACGCTTGTACCTTTGCCGGGAGCAGAGGCCATACTACAAGTGCCACCCACCAGCATAGCCCTTTCGCGCATATTGGTTAAGCCGAGGCTACCACGCTGGTCGTAATTTTTCTCCACTGCTACTATATCAAAACCTTTGCCATCGTCCTGGGCCGAAGCCAGGATATGACCGTCCCTACTTTCGAGATGCAGCCAGATATTTTTAGCCTGGGCGTGTTTGCGTGCGTTATTAACCGCTTCCTGCAAAATGGTAAAAATGGTGCTTTCCACCCGTCCATCTACCCGCCCATCAAAATTTGTGGCCGAAAAATGCACTTGGGGGTCATCAGGTTGCATGGGGAAGCGACCAGCAAATTGTTCCAGGGCTGCCGCCAAACCTTGCGACTCCAGCACTAACGGGCGCAAACCAAACAACAGATTGCGGATTTCTTTAGAAGTTTGTTGGGATTGTTTGCCGAGCAAAATCAATTCTTCGGTGGCGCGGTCAGGGTCAACTTTGAGCAGTCGCCGGATATATTCAGCCTGCATACTAAACGCGGCTACGGCCTGGGCAGGGCCATCGTGCAGGTTACGGGCCAGTTCGTGGCGTAATTCTTCCTCGCGGCTCAAAATCTTGTTGCGGTCATCCAGCAGGTTACGGTAGAGGCGAGCGTTTTGCATAGCGATAACGATATTGGTGGTCATGGTCGCCATCAGTTCGAGATCGCTGGTGCCATAGCTGTTTTCTTGTTGGCTGGCAATCAACACAAAGCCAAACACTTCAAATCCAGCCCGCAAGGGTGTGATCAAGACGCTACGGCAGCCAGCCAGCGAAGGAAAAATCTGGCACAACTCCTCCAAAGTGTCGGCCTGATTTCTGTCGGTCAGCAAAACCGCATTGCCCTTGAGCAAAATTTGCTTAATCAGACCATTTCCCATTTCCACCGGAGTGGCTTGTTCAGTCGGGGAGAGCCGCAGACAATTGACTACTCGCATCGCCGCCAGCGATTGGTCGAATATCAAAATCGCGCCTACCGTCACATCAAAAACTTTTTCCAGTTCTTCTAGAATCGAGTCCACTACTTTTTCATAGTCGAGGGTAGAACTGAGGGTGTTGGTGACGCGGTACAGAGCTTTGGCCCGATTCTGCATTTCGAGCAGGTTGGCTTCGTTGACACGGGCCAGGGCTTCTTCTAGCATCTTGTCCTGAACGCGCAATAGGGGCGTACTATCCTGGATGATGAGGTAAGCACTCAGGCCAATGGTCAGCATCAACGCGCCAAATATAATCACCTGCGGCCAGAGCGGGGTCTGACCCTTTACCAGGTCATAGTTAGCCGCATAAATAAAAGTCAGGTTCGCGCCGATTACAATGACAAAAGCTGCTACCCCTTCCCAAATGCCTAGCATCAAAAGCATCAAGAAAGCTGGAACAAGAGCAAAAAAGAAAATAGGCGAGGCGGCGGCCCAACAAACTATAAGGGACAGCACTACATCGAAACACAAGCTGGCAGGAGCAAGCAGCTTGAAACCTTTGGCGAGAGTGTGGCTGGCAAGCCAGATTACTAGATTGAGGACCACGTAGGAGGCCAGGATAGTGTCAGCGTTATTGAGGGCGAAAGCTTTTCCGGCCAACGCGCTGGGCAAATGGTTTTGGGCAAACAAACCCACGATAATTAGCCACCGAGCATAAGTTAATCTTACTCCCAAGCTATTTTCCGCGCTTACTTTACGCTGCAAGATATAATTCCGTGATTGGTTGATTAAATCCACAAGCTGCCGCCTGACATTTTATGATATTAAAATTCCTTTTAGCAATCAGGCGTATTTTACCTCAAGTTCAAACCTGGCACAATAGCAAACGTCACCAAAAGGCTGGTTTTAGTGGTTTTTAGTCGCCCCCAAAAGTACCAAAAGGGTACTATTTTTTATAACCATCCAGGCTACCTGTAGGAGGCTGCTCCGTCTGCTGATGTAGCCTGGCATTTCAAGACTAAAACTATCGGCAGACGGAGCAGCTGCGCGTACTACAAAAACCGGACGGCTGAACAAATACTATTTTTTTAAGTTTCGTATTCGCTGTTGATAACTACATATTCCTGGGTCAAATCGCAACCCCAGGCGGTAGCTTTTTCTACGCCGCCCGTATGCAAATCTACCAGTACCAACACTTCGGGGGCGTTGAGAGCGGCCTGGGCAGTGGGTTTGTCGAAGGCTTGCGGCACACCGTTTTGCATCACTGTTATTCCGGCAATAGTAATATCTACTTTGTTTATATCAAACTGTGCGCCGCTCCGTCCAATCGCGGCGATGATACGCCCCCAATTCGGGTCGTTGCCGTACATCGCGGCTTTGGTCAGGTTACTACCAACGGCGGTGCGAGCGGCAAGACGGGCCTGGGTTTTATCCAACGCCCCACGCACAGTGATTTCCAATAGTTTGGTCGCACCCTCGCCGTCGCGGGCAATTTCTTTGGCTAAATAAGTCATAATCGCCCCGAAAGCCAGCTTGAATTTGTGTTCGTCCGAGGCGGTGGCAGCCTGGCCGAGTAGCGAGTTGCCCGCTTTACCATTTGCCAGCACCAAAACCGAGTCGTTGGTACTGTTGTCACCATCTACCGTAATCATATTAAAGGTATCTTGCACCACTTCACTCAAAACAGACTGCAAAAATCGGGGCGTGGCAGCGGCATCCGTCGTGATATAGCACAGCATCGTCGCCAAATTGGGGTGAATCATACCCGCGCCTTTACACATCCCGCCGATGATTACTTGCTGCCCCCCCAACATCAGCCGCACTACACAGCGTTTGGGCCGCGTGTCTGTCGTCATAATGGCGAACGACGCACTCGTTCCGGCGGTTTCGCCCTCGTGTAATTCGATTTGAGCCACACCCTGCCGAATTTTGTCCATCGGTAGCAAATGACCGATTACACCTGTCGAAGTTACTAACACGGCGGCGGGGTCAAGGTCAAGCTTGGTGGCGGTCAGCCGAGCCATCTCATACGCATCGGTCAGCCCTTGCTCACCCGTACAGGCATTGGCGTTTCCGGCGTTAAAAATAATCGCCTGGGCCTGCCCACTTTGCTGGACAATTTTCTCGTTGACCAGCACCGACGCGGCCCGCACTACATTGGTAGTAAACACCCCGGCCACATTGCAAAGCGTATCCGACACCAAAATACCCAAATCAAGCTTGCCCGGCCCAGGCGTTTTCAGCCCACAATAAGTTGTTCCGGCCCGAAAACCCTGCGGCGCGGCAATCCCTACCGGGTGGCCTGGCAAAAAGTCGTAGTCAGTCTTATCTTGTGGTTGGCTCATTAATTATCGCCTTCTCCCTTATCGCTGTGATGGATTCTTTTCCGAATCATCGGCTGGTGGAGCAGCCTTCTACAAATCGCCCTGGTTCTTGTGGGACTGCCCTGGTATTTTGTGTGACATTGCTCCGCCAATGGACTGAGTGACAAACCTTAACCGGGCCAGGGCCGATTGTAGTCATTCAACAAAGCGTTGCCGAAAATAACGTTGGGCTGGTTAAAAATATCTTGCCAGCGATCCGGGTTGTCCAGGTCAATTTCAAAATCCAAGCCTTCCGCCGTCAACCCTAGCGAAAGGTTGGCCCAATCTGCTTCAATTAAATTGACTGGGTTGACGGTGGTACTTGTACCATTAGTGCGAATTTCCAAATGGCAATGCGGACGAGTATCGCAGTCCGCTCCGCTTGGCACTCCCGATGTCGCCACCACGTCACCGCGTTTTACACTCGTACCTACCGCAATTGTTGGACGCTGCCGGAGGTGGCCGTACAGTGACGAATAACCGCTGGGGTGACGAATGACTAGATTGTGAGGGGGTGAGCCGTATGGCCCGTCCGTCGCACTCACCACCCCGCCCCCGATAGCGATTACGGGCGTGCCACAGGGGGCGAAAAAATCCACCCCGAAGTGCAAGCCCTGCCCTTGACTATATATCGCGCGACGTTGACGATAGGCCCAACGAGTATTGCCATACCACTGCCGCACGTGCCAGGTTGCCAGACCGGGTGGCCCAGCAAACGGCACCCCGAAGATTGGCTGCGTTTGAGCGTGGGCTGTCAGGGGCAACAATAAACCCGCCGCACTCGCCGCGCCCCACCTAATTATTTTACGCCGTGATAATTTTCTTTCCATCCAACCAAACCTCTCTAATGTCAGTCTTTTGCTACCCCAATTGTACCATTAAAAAGGTAATTGTAATGACTCAGCTAGGTACAAAAAGCAGAGGGTAAGTAGGCATTTCCAGACCGCTTTTCTACCTTCTCCGCGTTCTCTGCGGTAAGTAGTTACAGGTAATTAGGGTTTGATTAAGCGTAGCCAGGCGTTATTGACTTTCGAGCAGTAAAGTAATATCCTTAGCCTACACCAATGGTACTAGAACAAATTAAATTTGAGGGGAATTGAGCGCGATATGATGCTAAAAGAGCCAGAAAAAAAAGAAAAACAGACCCCACCGGGATTTGAGCAGCATCGCAAGAGCGGCAAAGCCAACTATCGGGTCTGGGGGATTGGCGTGGTGGCGATTGTGGCCGCAGTGGTAGTAATTTTTACAGCGATGCAAGGCAGCACGGTTTATTATCAAACGGTGGACGAATTTGCCCAAAAAGTCAGTACCGGCACAGTCCCCATCGAAGCTAGTCGCGTCAATGGCAAAGTCCTACCCGAAACTGTTAGCTATAATACCAACCGTTCCGCCGTCACCTTCGAGGCCGTTGACCTCAAAAACCCAAATAGCAAGCTCAAAGTTAGCTATTCTGGCATTATCCCTGACACCTTTAAAGACGATGCTCAGGTAGTCGTAACCGGAACTTTTGACCGCAACCAAAATACCTTCGTCGCAAATGAAATGCTGGCTAAATGCCCTTCCAAATACCAATCAACTAACACTTAGCAATGGTACAAGAAGAACACATAGTCCAGGGCGTTCGCTATATACATAAAAGCGACCATCGGGATGGCACAAATGAAAAGTCCCAGTGGATTATTGGTAGAGAGAATGAAAGACTTTGTTTTGAGCAAAGCCAACTTTTTATTGACGAAAAAGAGGGGAAAACTCGTTGGGGTTTACATTTTGAAGATAAACAAATCGCAAATCTAGGTAAGTCCAAAAGTGAAAGTCCACCTGTACGTCTTCTCTTTATTGGCAAATTTGTCAATGATAAGCAGAACGATTACTGGCACGGCTATCCGGCGGATTTTGAAGAAAATAATCAAGATATACCACCAGAAGAAGTAACAGGTTATTGGCGAGAACAACATTATCTTTCTAAAGCGAAAATCTCGAAAATAAGTGGAGGCAGAAAATGCAGACTCTAAAGCTAATAATTCGAGGTGATTTTTACGATAGTCAGATATATGCGGGCCATTTGTATTTGTGGACTGGCAAAGGCTCGATTATTACAGTTGATTGGGAAAAGTTGATTGATAAGCTGAATATACCAGACACGCTAAAATTTGCTGCTCATTGTGCTTTCCTGGAGAGTGACAATCTTTATAATAAAGCTTACAAACAAATGTTTAAGGATGCAGAGATTTTAGCTTTGATAAAAAAGCGTTTCGCAGATTTGGCGGTCAATCCACTTGTGTTTACAGTTGAGCAGTTGGAGCGAAGTGGGCTGATAATTGGAGAGCAAAAAAATCCTTTTCCTTTTCCACACGCTGACACTACTGTTTATAAAAGCAATATTTACGTTGGCAGCCGTAGCGGTATTACAAAGGCATCGCGTTCTAAAAATGATACAAACCCTATTCGGAGTTACGCTGACAAATTATCAGATTTACCTGCTTTAAGTATCGCCGCAGCTTTCGATAATTTGGCTGTTTCGGCGGGCGACGAAGGACTTTACAGCTTTGGGTTACATCGTCCAAAAGAACAGACAGCAATTACAGAGCCAAAACAACTTGAAAAAGCACATTCTAACCAAGTGCGTTGGATGTTTGGTAGCATTTTTAGCTCATCTTATTTCAATTCGGGTTTCCTGGCAGATTACAAGTTTGAGCGTGATGATGCAAAACCAGATAAGAAAGAAAGAACTTTGCTGGCAATACGTCCAGCGAATGAGCTGATAAACAATCAAATGCCTAACGAAAGACCAAACCAAGCCGCCACTTTCAGCTGGGGAGTACAAGATAAATTATGCTATTCTGAAAACCAAACTATCAAGGTTGTACAATATGACCCATACAAAGAACCTTATAAGAATTGGGTTTCTCATGAGCGTTTTCGTAATATTGGCATAATTACAAGCGAGCAATTAGGTGATAGCATTGTTAGAGCAGACAGCGCACTGTTTGGTTACATTGTAGAAGGTGATGATGGTTTGCTAGTTATAAGCAGCTTGCCGGGCGAAAATGGCTTACAAGAAGAAAGCCAGTGGCTAGAAGGTGAACCAGTAAATTGGCGGGTTTTTCCTAATTCGGACTATTATACCAATCAACTTCACGTTATATATGATGATTACCTCTGCATACATTCTTTCAATCAGGATTACTTCGTAGATCAGGTCACTAAGAAGGCTGGCATAAGTCACATAACACGAGTACCTCATTATTCAAAAAAAGCTTCAGTAGTTGAAGCATCATCTTTATTCGACTAGAAAAATTATGAACCAAATCGGTTATATAGCACTGCTCGTAGCTTTTGTGATGGCCCTCTACGCCGTCTTTGCCCTATCAGTGGGCGCGTGGAAGGGCTATTATGAACTTTTGCGGAGTGGACGCACCGCAGCCTGGGCCGTGCTGGGTCTGGTGACGCTGGGTACCGCCTCTGTAATCTATGCGCTGGTCACGGACGACTTCGGGCTGCACTATGTGGCCCACGTTTCGGCCCGCGCAATGGAATGGTACTACAAAGTCGGGGCGTTGTGGGGCGGGCAGGAAGGTTCGCTGCTGCTATGGGCCTTTATTTTGTCTATCGTGACTTTTTTCGTACTGCTCAACACCCGTAAAGGCGTAGCACGACAACTCGGCCCCTGGATTTTAGTAGTGATGATGAGTGCCACCGCTTTCTTTCTGGCGATGTGTACCATCGTGGCGAACGTGTTTGAGCCAGGCACAACCATACCCCTGGACGGTAGCGGCCTTAATCCCCAACTGCAAAACCCTGGTATGCTTATCCACCCTCTGATGCTATATAGTGGTTATGTCAGCACTATTGCGGCGGCGGGGTTCGCCTTCTCCGCTTTGATAACCAAACGACTGGACAATACGTGGGTACGTTTGAGCCGCCGCTGGATTTTGACCAGTTGGGTATTTTTGACTGTTGGTAACTTTTTGGGTGGTCAATGGGCCTATGTCGAACTCGGTTGGGGTGGTTATTGGGCCTGGGATCCGGTGGAAAACGCCGCGATTATGCCCTGGTTTATCACGACGGCTCTGCTTCACAGCATTATGATCCAGCAGCGACGTGGGATGTTCAAAATTTGGAATCTGTCCCTGGCTTTTATTGCCTATGCCCTATCGCTCTTTGGCACTTTCCTGACCCGCAGCGGCGTGTTGAGTTCGGTTCACGCTTTTGGCGAAAGCACACTCGGCCCCTACTTTATGGTCTGGATTGCTTTTATTTTGATTGTAGGCTTCGGTCTGATTTTTATGCGAATGCCTTACCTCAAAAGCGAGAACAAACTCGATAGTGTGGTGTCCCGCGAGTCTAGCTTCCTGTTCAACAATATTTTGTTTTTCCTGGTCGTCGCTTTTATGTTGTGGGGAACGCTTTCACCGCTTATCAGCCAGATTACGACAGGCGTTAAAAACGAAGTCACGGCGGATTATTTTGTGCGTTCGGTAGTGCCAGTCTTGTTAGGCATCATCTTTTTAATGGGGATAGGCCCGTTCATCGCCTGGCGTAAGGCTTCGCTAGATAGCATTACCAAAAGCTTCTGGATACCTGCTTCGGTGGGGCTGGGCGGAGCGTTTATCTTGTTTGGTATTGGTATTCATGCTTTCGTGGCTTTGCTAGGCTTTGGCGTGGCCTTATTCACAGGTACTACCGTTGTGCTGGATTGGGTACGAGGAATTCGCACGCGACAACGCCACACCGATGGCAAAATTGTTCCGGCTGTTCAACAGATGGTTCGGCGCAATCCTTCTCGTTACGGCGGGATGTTGGTTCACCTGGGTATTGTCATAATTACGATTGTGATTGTAGCCTCGTCGGTCTTTAAGGTCACAACCGTGATGGTGCATACGCTAGACGGCAAAACGGCGCAGGTAGATACCCGTAACGGCGCGGCTATAATGGAAATCGGCGAGACTTTCGTGGTCAAAGATGTGCATAATTATGAAGCGCGGCTAGATAGTATTGACGCGGTAGGTTCGCCGCTCAAGATGACCTTTACGGCCAACTTTACAGTATCAAAAGATGGGGTGCGCCAACCGCCTGTCAAGGTCGCCAGCGAACTGTTCCTTTCCAACCAGATGCCCAACACCGTTGTTTATATCGGGGTTGACCCAATGGAGGATTTTTACATCAGTATGCCTCTCAACGGTGTGCAAGCCAAAAAAGATGCACAGGGCAATCCGGCTCAAAACGCGGCTGGTTTCCCGATTTTGCAAAGTGCGGCCTTCCAGGTCTTCGTCAACCCTTTGATGATGTGGGCGTGGTTGGGACTGGCAATAACCCTGGTTGGTTTGATGGTGACAATCTGGCCTGACCCGCAAGCAGCTCTCAAACCGCTGCCGGCTTGGGAACGGACTGGCGCAGAGCAGCCGCAAAAAGAGACGGTGCAGGTTTAGGAACTTGATGGGTACACTTTTCTTTGATATAGCTTTGCAGGCCAACCAGCCCAACACCTCTGCCACCAACGGTTTGAGCTTGCTCGGCTGGTTGGCTGGTTTTTTAGTGGCGGCGGGTGTAGTCACAGTGGTGGCGTGGCCGCTTTTGAATGTCAAAACCTGGGTACGGCGCAAACAGGCTGGGCCAGATCAGCTTGAACTTGACGCACTTTACAACCGGATGGAAACCGAAGAACTGGCTTTGGACGAATTGGAATTCGACCACGAAGCAGGTGCGTTGGCCGAAAGCGATTATACCCACCTCAAAACCAGTTCGCAAAATGTGCTTGCGGAGCTAGAACAGGCCATCGAAGGTCGGGAACAGGCTTTAGGTAGCGAATACGAACCGCCGCACGAGTCCACACTTGCGGTTGAAAATGAGAACAGCAACGTTTCGGTAGTGACCCGTAAAGCTAATCCGTTATTGGTAGTTACGAACGAAACTTCCCATCGTCACATCGGGGTCAAAAAAACTCTACACTGTAGCGAGTGTGGTACTGTCTTTAAGCCGGGAGACCGTTTCTGTTCACATTGTGGCGCACCTTTGCCCGTTGTCTGTCGTGATTGTGGGGCGGAACTTAGCCCCGATGACCGTTTTTGCGCGAAGTGCGGCGCAACTGTCCGCCGCCAATAATTTTATGCTTGAAAGCTTGCCAAACTTAACTGCTCTGCCAGCCACAACCGACGCAAATCTCGATAGTCGGCCTGTGATGGTGCGGACGCGCAAATTGACTAAAAGTTTTGGTCATTTTCAGGTTCTGCGCGGAATTGATTTAGAATTGCGCCAGGGCGAGTTTCTAACCTTGCTAGGGCCGAACGGGGCTGGTAAAACTACCTTGCTGCGTATTTTGGCGACTTTAGCCAAACCGACGGGCGGCGAAATTGAGTTGGCTGGAATTCCTTTGAGCCAGGCCAAAGCCAGCATTCGGGGCATTATCGGCGTGATTTCGCATCAGACTTATCTTTACGAAGACCTGTCGCCGCTCGAAAATTTACGTTTTTATGGCAAAATGTATGACGTGCCAAATTTGGAAAAGCGGATTGCCCAGGTGATAGAGATGGTAGGTCTGACGCGCCGGGCCGATGACCGGGTACGCAATTTCTCGCGCGGGATGCAGCAACGCCTTTCGATTGCGCGGGCTATTTTACACAACCCGCCGTTGCTGCTGCTGGACGAGCCGGATACCGGACTTGACCGCCACGCCGCCGATATGCTGGCGCAGGCTATTCGGGATTTTGGCAATCACGACGCTGGCAACCTGCCTCGCACCGTGATTATGACGACGCACAACCTGGAACGCGGTCTGGCGATGAGTGACCGATTGGCTATTTTGGTGGGAGGTAAATTAGTCCAACAACGACGTAGTGATGAGCTAACGCCTGATGGTCTGGCCCGCCTTTATTATGAAACGGTGGACGCAAGCAACCGTAAAGTCTAAACGTGTAGTGCAAATCAGGAAAGATATAACTTGAGCCAGAATAATGATTTACTAGAGAACCAGCCACTATATCAGGATTTGCCCGACCCGATTTTTAAGGAAATCACCCGGCTGGCGGCGGTGCAGGCCAAAATGGAAGCTATCGAAACCGAATACCAGCAAACTTTCCGGGGCGATTTGGTACTGAAAGCCCCGAAACATAAATCGCTTGTAGGAACTCTGTTCTACTTTTTTCTAATGTATAATATCGTCGAGTTCAAAAGCGAAAACGATAAGTTTGACGAAACAGAGCTTGCCAAACTCGAAGCACGAGCGCGATTATTAATTACGCAGCAAATCGGCGCAACTTACGGCAACACGCTAAACGTGCTAGTTTGTTCACACAAGCCTGTTAAAGTGCTGAATCTTATTAAGCGACTGGCTACCAGACGCTCCAGGTTACACCCTGGCTCATTCATTGCAAGTGTGGACTGGTAGAGATAATGATAGTGGTTTGTTATCTGCTGCCGTTTGAAAAACGTTATTATCCCTGGCTAGTCTTTACACCCAGCGATAACAAACGCTGGCGCGAGGTAATCCAGCTTTTCCTGGAGCAGGAGCAATATCAGTATTTGGCGGCAATGCGGAGTATAAGGGTAAAGGAGTTTGCTATGCTAGATTTATCGTCTATCCAATGGGAAAATATAATTGACCACCTGACACCTGAAAGACGGGCGCGGCTGGAAGACGAACAACAGGAGGCATCCGAGGGATTTTTTAAGATTATGCAAAAAAATGGTCGCAAAGATAGAATAAATAACGTGCTTTCAACTCTCGCTCCCGAAGACCGGGTGGCGGGTCTCGCTCCCGAAGAGCTTTATCAGGGCATGAGTGAGGAGCAACTCCAGCAGTTAAAAAAGCTTATAGCTGAACGTGAAAAGCAGCAGGATAAATAGATGCTGGAAACGCTTGAATAGCTATTTTGCTAAAGTGGGGGCGGTTTTTGCCAAAGACGTGCGGACGGAGCTACGTACCAAAGAGCTTTTTAGCGCAATGTTTGTCTTTAGTTTGCTAGTGGTGATTGTATTTAATTTCGCGCTACCAGGCAAAACCACCGATGCCAAAGATGTAGCACCGGGACTGTTATGGGTGGCTTTTACTTTCGCCGGGGTGTTGGGGCTTAATCGCTCGTTTATAATCGAAAAAGACCGAGGTTCGCTAGAAGGCTTGCTACTCGCCCCGGTTGACCGCAGCGCGATTTTTGTAGGCAAGGTGCTGGGCAACTTTACCTTTGTGCTGATTGTGGAAGTAGTGATTACGCCGATTTTTAGCTTGCTGTTCAACTATTCGGTGCTGAATATTGGCCTTGTTCCGGTCATTTTGCTTGGCACAATCGGGTTTGCAGAGATTGGGACGCTTTTTTCGGCGATGGCGGTCAATACAAAGGCCCGTGAGGTACTGCTGCCGGTGTTGTTCTTTCCGATAATGCTACCAGTTATTATCGCGGCGGCTCAGGCGACCACGGCAATTTTGGCAGACCGGGGCTTTGACGAATGGGGTGGCCAACTCCAACTAATAGCGGTTTTTGACATCGCTTTTGCGATTGTCCCCGTTCTGGTTTTTGAAATGGTGATTGAAGAATAGCTGTGACGGAACGCGGGGCGATAAGGGTATCCTTTTATTTTTAAGTAGTAAGGAAATTATAATAAAATGGCAAGTGTGACCAGACCATATAAAAGTGAATTAAAACCAAAGATACGGGTGGCGGGCGGTTTCGACTGGTTCGATGGGCTGACCTGGGCGATGCTGGTAGCCTTCTTGCTCACCTTTTTGTTTGTAGCTATCGCTCCAACCGACGAAACCCTCAAATATTCGCAGCGTATCTTTTATTTCCATTTACCCGCCAATATTATGTGTTTCGCAGCCTTCTTCGCGTATTTTGTAGGTGGTATTGGCTATTGGCGCACCCGGCAGCGCAAATGGGACATCCTAATGGTCAGCGGCCTCGAAGTTGGTATCTTTTTTGCGGCCATCGGTATCGGGACGGGTTCGATTTGGGCCAGATACGCCTGGAACACTTTCTGGACGTGGGATCCGCGCCTGACCACTGTTACGATTATGTTAGTGGTTTATTTGGCCGGCCTGATGCTGCGAAACGCCACCGAAGACCCGGCCCGTAAAGCCGCTCTGTCCGCCGCTTTTGGCATAATCGGTTTTATTGACGTACCGATTGTGTTCTTTTCAACGCGCTGGTTTCCGCGTGGTTTGCACCCGGTTATCTTTTTGAACGGTGATAATGGCAACACCAATACCCTCGGCCTGGAAGGTTTTATGGTGGTCACGCTGATAACTGGAATGGTAGCGATGGCGTTGCTATTTGTATGGCTGTTGGTGCAACGGATGCGGCTGGAAAAAATGCGCGATGACGTGGCGGCCCTGGCCTACTCAATTCA
This sequence comes from Chloroflexia bacterium, assembly GCA_038207455.1. GTDB lineage: Bacteria > Chloroflexota > Chloroflexia > Chloroheliales > Chloroheliaceae > JBBQZT01. The sequence goes on along the minus strand of JBBQZT010000015.1, from coordinate 45,150 downwards.
AGAAGAAAATTAAGGGAAACTGATGCTTCTACAATTATCGGTAATTCTGTTGCAAACGCCGCCTGCGGCTGGTTCGAGCCAGGTAGAAAGCGGCTTCAACTTTGTGATTGCGGCTTACGCAGTAGTCTGGATACTGGTTTTCGGCTACATTTACACTCTGAATCGTCGTCAAGCCAGACTACGGCGCGACATCCAGACTTTGCAGGCCGAGGAAAATGAACGCAAGCAGCAACTCAATTCAAACCAGGAACAAAGTTAGATTTTTAGTAACTACTCAGCCAGGTTATTGTCATTCTGAACGGAGGCTCTGCCACCCAGGGGGGTACCCGGAAGAATATGTTGCTGAAAGCCTGCGAGTCACGACATACCAATTCCTTAACTACAAACCCTTCACGCAGCCTCGCCTCCGTTCAGTGTGACAGATAAGTAGTTACGAATTTTTTGGATAATTAAAGCGAGCAAGCAATGACTGATAATTCTGTGGTGGCTTCCAGTTTAGAACTGCTGGACACTTACGTGCGTATCCCCACTATTTCCAGCCAGATTGATGCCCCAACGATTGCGGCGGTACAAAGCTTCTGGCACGCGCAAGGGCTGGATTTTGAAAAACTTTATCCCGATGACCCGATCAAAGGCAAAGTTAGCAATCCGGCCCTGTTTGCTGAAATCGAAGCCGACGTGCCAGACGCGCCCACTCTTTTGCTGTATGGGCATTGGGACGTACAGCCAACAGGCGAACTGGCTGATTGGAACTGGCAAGGCGAGTCTGCTCCCCCTTTCGCACCCACTTTTTTTCTAAACGATAAACTTATAGGTAGAAGTGCAGTCGAAGTTTTGGCTCAACTTGAGCCAGAGCAGCTTGACGCGGTGCTGATGGTGGCGCGAGGTTCGGCAGACAACAAAGGCCAACATCTGGCAAACATTTTAGGGGTGTTGCGAACGAAAAAAGCGAGCCGTTTGCACTGGAAGGTTAAAATCTTGCTGGACGGGGAGGAAGAAATTGGTAGCCCTAATCTCGGCGCGATTACCCAAACCCATCAGGCCAGACTCAAAGCTGCTTTTATGGTGGGCAGCGACGGCCCTAAAAGCGACAACCTACCGACCTTGCTTTTAGGGGTGCGGGGCTTGCTGGCTTTAGAGTTACGTTGTCAGAATGCGTCGGGCCGGATGCTGCATAGCGGCAATTATGGTAATGTCGTGCCAAACCCGGTAGGGCCAATGGCGCGATTGCTTGACCAAATGGAAACAACGGTCAAAGCGATGGGTGAGGCCAGCGGTAGTTTCCGGCGCGAACTGGCCCGCTTTTTTGATGCCGACGCACCTGACCGCTCCCGTTACGAGCCATTTTTGTATCCCACTTTTAATGTCAATTCGCTAATAAGCGAAGGAGCAACCCTGGGGCAACGCCGTACCATCATTCCAAGTTGGGTGGAGGCCAGCATTGATGTGCGGCTAACTCCAGATTTGCCGCCGAGTCTGGTATATGATAAGCTGGTCGCGTTGGTGGTCGAGGCCACTGCCCAAAACCAAAGCCTGAACTTTGAGCTTAAATCCAGTTCTGCCACTGCCGCTTCCTACACTTCGCCCGCTCGTGAAGGATACAGCTGGCTGCGGAGGGCAGCTGGCGATTTCTGGGGTGCAGAGGTGCGGGTGATACCACTACTGGGCGGTACTTTGCCCAACGATGTGTTTACCGACGGTTTGGGAATGGCCTCCTACTGGTTGCCCGCCGCCAATTCCAACAATCGTCAGCACGATACCTGTGAACATCTGGTGCTTGAGCATTTCTTTCGGCAGCAAGAATTTTACGCCCGGCTAGTGGCGACACCCTATAATTTTGGGACTTTTGCTTTGTCACCCTGAGCGCAGGCTCTGCGTAGCGAAGGGTCTGTTGCTAAAGTTTTGGTTTACAATACCAATGGGCTTTAGCGACAGATTCTTCACTTCGCAAAGCCTCCGTCCACAACCCTACGGGCCGTGACATTACTCTATTGCGACACCCTATAATTTCGGAGAGTAGAAATCGAGTGATTGAAAATAATTGGCAAACTTCGGTGCATCACGATGGTTCGCCGCGTTATGTGCTGGCAAATGAACCCGACCTGGGCGATATTGTAACTTTTAAGCTGCGAACTGGCCTGAACGCACCCATAGACCGAGTTTTTCTGCGTACTTCCCCAGATGGCGAACAAAAAATGGCCGCGATGCGTCAGAGCCACGCCGACGCGACTTCCCAGTGGTGGGAGACCGAAATAAAGCTGACCATGCCGCGTACCAATTATCGCTTTTTGCTTCTTACTCACACCGATGGCGGTTGGTGGTTGAACGGCGGAGGCATTACTCGTTACACGCCGCCGGATGCCAACGATTTTAAGCTGCTGGCCCGCCATTCCGCTCCCGCCTGGGTACATCAGACAGTTTTCTACCAGATTTTTCCAGACCGATTTGCTGACGGAGACCCCGACAGCAACGTTAAAGATGACGAATATCGGTATAATGGCAAACCTGTAGTGGCCCGTAAATGGGGCGAACTACCCAATCCCAAAAGCGGCGGCATTGAATTTTTCGGCGGTGACTTGCAGGGCATCACCCAAAAGCTGGATTATTTGCAAGATTTGGGCGTGAATGCACTGTATCTGAACCCGATTTTTACCGCTCCCAGCAACCATAAATATGATGTAGCTAATTACCGCCAGGTTGACCCACATTTGGGGGGAGACGAGGCTTTAATTCAATTGCGCGAAGAACTGGACAAGCGCGGGATGCATCTGGTTTTAGATATTGTACCCAACCACTGCGGGGCGACCAATCAATGGTTCCTGGATGCCCAGGCCGACCCCGATGCCCCGACTGCCGATTTTTTTACCTTCCATCAACGGCCCAACGACTACGAAGCCTGGTTCGAAATCCCCAGCCTGCCCAAACTGAATTATCGAAGTGAGAAATTGCGTCAGGAAATGTACGCGGGCGAAAATGCTATCATGCGCTACTGGTTGCGCCCGCCTTTTCGGGTGGATGGATGGCGACTAGACGTAGCTAATATGCTGGCGCGGCAGGGCGAAAACCAGTTCGGCCATAAAATCGGGCGGGGCGTGCGCCGTGCTGTAAAAGCCGAAAATCCTCAAGCCTATCTTTTGGGCGAGAACTTCTTTGATGGCACGCCCCATCTGCAAGGTGAGGAACTGGACGCGACCATGAACTATCGCGGCTTCATGCTACCCCTGTTGCGCTGGCTGTCCGGCTTTGAGACTGCGGTAGGGCCGTGGGCCGACTCAGTCCAGCTACCCACCGATGGTTTGGCCGCGCAATGGCAAGCTTTTCTGACCGCTACCCCCTGGCAAGTCGCCAACCAGCAATTTAATTTGTTAGATAGCCACGATACGCCACGTATTTTGACGGCTGTGAATGAAAACGTAGCTTTGCTCAAAATAGCCGCCACGATTTTATTCAGCTATCCCGGTGTGCCGAGTATTTACTATGGGGACGAGGTAGGTCTGCCCGGTGGCCGCGACCCGGATTGCCGCCGTTGTATGCCATGGAACCCGGCAGATTGGAATATGGTAATCAACGGCTTTTACCGTCAGCTTATCAAGTTGCGACGCGCATCGCTGGCTTTGCAGCAGGGTGGCTTCCAAATCCTCTATGCTGCCGACCACACTATCGCCTATCAGCGAGAGATTTCGGACACTGACAGGGTGCTGGTTGTGGCGAAGCGCGAAAGTGACGCTGTAACAAATATTCCGGTGTTCCCCGCCGGAATTGCCGACGGAACGCGACTGCGCGAATTTTTCACCGGGGCAGAAACCACCGTTCGCAACGGTCAGCTGGATATAACAGCTTTAATCGGGCCGGACGTGCAAATTTGGCAGCCGTTAAGCTAATAAGGACTATGTGGTACAATCGGGACGGCTACAGCTGGCGGGATTAGAACTATTGAGAGGTAGGCTATGACAATAACATCTGAACTGCTTACAAAAGAACACATCAGGGTCAAGGAAGGTTATGATACAGACCGTGCATACCTGCTGGAAGGAGAGGAGATGGGCCACACCATTGCACACGAAACTGTCATCTTTTATCTTTGCCTTGTTTTGACCCATTTTTACAAAGGTCAGAATGTAGGTGTGGTAAAAGATGTGGAACTTAGCTTGCCTGCAAATCCTGAATTGGAAAAGGAAAGTAAAGGTATCTACAAATGCCCCGACATTAGTGTGATTGAGGGTGTGGTGGTTAGCGAGACAAATCCTTTAGGCCGTTACGAAATCGGGCCAAACAAATCTGCACCGCGCATCGCTTTTGAAATTGCCAGCAACGAGACCTGGCAGATAGATTTGAACAAGAAACCAGACATTTATGCCAAAATGGGCATCAAAGAATATTTTACCTTTGACCCACTGGGCGTATGGACGCGAGATTGGCGCAAAAAAGGGCCGTTACTAGGTTGGCGATTAGGCTCGGCTTCAGTCCAACCAACTGAAATTATACCCGTTGACGGGCGGTTATGGAGCGATGAACTAAATAGCTGGTTCACGGTGCAAAAAGATAATACTTTGCGGCTTTTTGATGTAGAGGGCAAACTGCGTCTCACGCCCGAACAATTCCAGGCCGAACAAACCCGCAAACGAGAGCAGGAGTTAGAAGCACAGGCCGAAAAACTTCGCCGTTTGACCCAACGGTTGCGGGAGTTGGGTCAGAACCCTGACGCAGACGAATAACCGCTATATTCATTCCAGTAGTGTGGCTGCGGCTTTTTGGAAACACTCAAGCGGCGCACGCACTCGCCCAGCCCCAACCTGCCCAACGCCAGCTTCACGATGGGCAATTCCGGTGGTAACAAAAGGAGTGATGCCCGTCTCCAGCACCTTCGTCACGTCAATACCTGTCGGCGTTCCCCGGTTGTCCCACACCGCCAGGCCGAAATGTTGGCTTTCGGCAGCTACGATTTGATACATTTCCAGGTTAGCGGTCAGCAGTTCCTGGGCCGTGCCGCCAATAAACCCGGTTACGGCTGGCGCACCACCCGACGCAAAGCCACCTAGCCCACTCGCCTCGGTAATCGCACTATCGCCAATATCACGATTGGCATCGGCAGCCCCAAACTGTGGGAAATAATGGCCGTTGACCACGGGCGACGGCGCGGCAAACCACTGGCCTTGCAAACGGATACCAAACTCTACCCCGTTGCGAGACAGGGCCGTGATGATACTGGTGTTGGGTACGCTTTCCGCCGCCAACCATGAGGCTTTGCAGGCAGCCATTGTCAAATTTAGAAAGAAGTAGTCGCGCCCAATCAGAAATTCGTAAACTTCGCCTATTTCGCGGCTGTTTAGATTGGTCGCCAGAAAATGAGGCAGTAAAGTTTGGAGCAGCAGACCCAGGGCGGCTTTGTTGCGGCTGTGGCACTCATCACCCATCTGTAACGCCTCGCGTACCAACGGGAAAAGCGGCAGCCCACCCGTCCGCAGCACCGCTTCGCGCAAACGTGGGGCTAACACCTCACGCATCCAGTGCAACCGCTCTACTACTTCCGGCCCGTTCGCTCCATAGCGTAGGGTGCGGCCCGGCCCTTCGTTCAAGTTGCAAAAAGCCCGCGTACCATGCGTCGTATCTTCCAATACCCATACGGGCATCGAAGGGGAAGTTACGCCCGCCATCGGCCCTACCGCTTGATGGTCGTGGTTTGGCTCGAACCGAACCTGACCGCTATCGGCTAAAACGCGGGCTGCATCCAAATTCGGAGCTTTGCCTTCATAAACCAACGCGCCCAAAATCGCGCCCTGCATCGGCCCGCACATCCGTTCCCAGGCGATAGGCGGCCCGGCGTGCAAAATCATATCGTCGGTCAAACCCGGAATAACTTCCCGCGCTGATTTGATGTCAACTACTACCGGGTTAGCACTCTGAAAAATCTCGATCACTTGCTGATTTGCTTGGGCGCGGGCCACATTCCCGCTTATGGGTAAAGTCATTTTTGCTCCATTTTATGAATAAGATAGTCAGCCGTATATATAAACTAACCTGTCACTTCAAAATTCAAATCCAGGCTTTGGGTGTTACTCGCCGCGTCCGTCGCCGCAAAATGCAGTTGATGTGCGCCAGGGTTTAGACTGCTGGTATCCAAAACGTAGCTATATTGTTGCGAACCGGACGGACCTTTGATAAAACGGAGCGGCACAACAGCCAAATTTTGTTTGGTCTCGTCGTCCAGCCCGATGGTGGCTTCCCATATTGTACCAGCCCCAGCCACCAGACCAGAGTTTAGCGTCCAGTTATCCTGCACGTCCAGCTTAAAACTAAAACGTTGCCCGGTTTGCACTTTGCCATTTTGGGGTAGGTTTGAGAAAACCAGGGCCAGGGTGGGTGACACCGTATCGTAGCCCGTAGCTTGCCAGACCGCCCGTGCCAGTTTTGCGTAACCCTGGTTATTAGGATGCACATCGCCATAGCTGGCCCAGGTCAGGTTGCTTTCGTTGCCCAAAATAGGGGCGTAGAAATCGGCAGTTTTGAGGCCGCGTGCCTGAGCGCGTTGCACGATTAATGCGTTAAAACGTTGTATCCAGGCTACATCGTCTTCCTGCCCACCGTTACCACCGAACGGGTTAAAATAAGTAGTTACTATAATATCGCTCTGCCCGTTGGTATGAGCTTTTAGACTATCCAGAATACGTTGCAGGTTCGCGTCATATTTTGCCAGGGCTGCGTCTTTGGTCGCTTGGGACTGGCCGCGTGCGTCCAACATATCGTTACCGCCAATAGTCAGGGTAAGAGGGCTAACACGGCGGTTGGCAGCTTTGGCCGCGTCAAGCTCGTTCAAAGCACGTTGCATCTGGCTTTGGCCGTGTGCCGCCTCTAAAAAACTGCTACTGGTTTCGCCTGGCACGCCAAAATCTTTGTAGGTAGCCAGACGCGGTTGCACGCGACGCAAATAATTGTTGAAAAGCTGGCTTGCGTAGCCCTGCTCGTTGGGCGAAGGCGCGCCCACTCCATAGGCCACCGAGTCGCCCAAAGCCAGATATTCTTCGCCAATCTGGTCAGGCGGCGCACTTTTGGCGGCTGGGGTCGCATCAAAGCTATCGGGTGATGGTTGGGCTGCTATTTCTAAGCTGTTAGAATTGGAAGCCTGAGCAGGTGGGACTTTGAGCAGTATTGGGCGGTCAGGTGGGGTTGGAACAGCATAGAAACTGCCCGCCAAAATCGCTATCAGCCAAACCAGAACTAAAGCCCACACTCCTACCTGCCAAACCGAAAATGACTTAAACATCAAACCAAAACCCCGTTCTTGCCAACAAATCCAAAGGTAGCTGCTATAGCTAAAGTATATGTCGGGCTTTGGCCTGAGTCAATCTATAACGAAGATTTGCACTTCCTCTAGCTTTCGGCTTGATCAGCTCCCCAAACAAGCTCTCAAGCAACTGTTGCTTGGGTTGAGCAAAATTTTCTTGGGTGTTAGCCACGCTGCCTCCTGCCTGGCTTTCTTGCCTGGGGAGTATAGCAGGCATAGATTGTGAACTGGGAGTATAATCGTCAATTTTGGTTCTTATAACGGCATTTTCCGGCACGATTATACCCGCTTGTTGGAAAACTTCTTCGGCCACAAAAATAGGGCTGTCCGTGATTGTCGCCAGAGCCAGCGCGTCGCTAGGACGGCAATCTATTTCCTGTACTCTATCCCCGAAGCGGAACTTGGCGATACCATAGAAGGTATCGTTGGCAAGACGGGCAACCTGAACTGCTTCGAGTTTGCCGCCTCCAGCTTCGATGATGTTAGCCATAAAGTTGTAGGCCAGAGGCCGCGATACGGGCGTTTTGTTGAGACCAATACCGATACAATCTGCTTCATAACGGCCTATCCAGATTGGCAGTATCCGTTGCCTGCTTTCGTCCAACAACACTACGACGTTATGCGCGGTAGTTTTCGATGGCTGAATAGCCATAATGGTGGCTTTTAACATTTTTCTATTCCTTGTTCTTGTTTGGCCGGGCAGTTTATTGGCCTGGCTACTATATACGGCTTCCGGGTAAGTGGCTAGTAGCTGCTGTTTGAGACGCTGGCGGCCCTTGTGCAAACGCCCTTTGACAGCTACTACCGAGATGCCCAAAATAGCGGCGATTTCCTGCAAACTCAACTCTTCAAAATAGAACAGCAAAGTGGTTATCCGAGTTTTAGCCGGAAGCACCTGTACGGCCTCCATCACCTTCCGGTGGAGTTCTCGCGCTTCGGCTATAGCCGGGGGATTGCTGTCTGCATCTGCCAGAGCCAGCACCTCGAAACGCAACCCACCTGTCAGGTTTTCCAGCGAGAAAAAATCTAGTTTTTGGTCGCGTAAGTAACTACGGCATACGTTTAGCACGATGCCATACAACCAGCTGCGGAAACTATCCAGTTTTTGCAAACGGTTTAGCGAAAGATACGCTTGCAACATGGCTTCTTGGGTCAATTCTTGGGCCACCTCCACGTCCCGTACCAGCCGATAGGCTACCCGCCGAGCCAGTTGTTCGTAACGCAGAATGAGCCAGCCAAAAGCCTCCTTGTCACCCAGGCGTGTTAGCTCCACCAGTTCGCTGTCAGCTTTTGATTGCACTCAAACTTTCTACTTGTAATTATTCAACGAAAAACCAATTCTAAATTATAGTGGGGCAAAGCGGGGAAAAGGTTACTTTTTGGAATTTTGTTGGGCAAAAAAAAGGGAGCGGTCGTAAAACCGTTCCCTTTCATTCAGTCTATGCTTTTAGCTGGAGACTAGGAGCGGTGGGCGCGTTTGCGGACACCTACTACCACTACACCCGCCACGAACAGGACGGACAGGGCTATAATTAGACCAAATTCGCCACCGCTATTGCCACTGTCTCCACCCTGACCAGTTTTAGGCAGATTTGGTGGAGGAGGATTGGGTACAACGATACCGCCTACAGTCAGGTTTACGGTATTCGAGCCGTTAGTCTCAACTGCACCGCCCACGTTCGTACCAACCACTCTCGCGCTGTTGACTGCTGCCCCAGCACTATTAGCGGTGACGGTGATAGTAACAGTCGCGGTTTGTCCAGCCGTTAATGTACCGATGTTGGCTGTGACAGTGTTACCGCTAAAGCTGGCCGTACCCACGTTGCTGGTTGCGCCCGTTACGGTAAAGTTAGACGGAACTACATCGGTAGCCACCACGTTGGTAGCGTTACCATTACCCGTGTTGGTGACAAGCAAGGTAAAGGTGAAGCTCTGGCCTACAGTTGGCGAAGTAGTCGAAGCTGATTTGCTAATCTTAATTTGTCCCGTCGGCGGTTGGGTAGCGGTTGCTGTCGGTGCTTTAACTGGTACTTGAGTGGCAGTCGGCGACACTTGAGTGGCAGTCGGCGACACTTGAGTGGCGGTTGGCGGCACTTGAGTGGCAGTCGGTGGCACGTTGGTGGCGGTTGGCGGTACCGATGTAGGTGTAGCAGTCGGATTAGGGACAGTTTGACCATAGGCATCTTGTACCCAGCCAGTGCTGAACATAGCTAATAAGGCAATCGCCATCACGCCTGCGGTTACAAATAACACAAATTTGGCGAACCCAGAACGAGTTTGTTTGGGCGTAGTTGTTGCCGGGCCGCGTCGCGGTTTTAAGTTCATTGTTTCCTTTCTCCTCCGAGCCTTGCCGATTTTGCATCCAGCAAGTCCCAATTGCAAGTACAATTATTCAAACTACAAAGCCTGATTTTGGGTAATTATATAGGGACAACTGCTATTCGGTCAAACCCGGCAACCCTGCCAGATTCACTCCTCTAATTATACCTAATGTTGCCAATTGTGCAACTAGCAATTTCGGCTTTTGGGGAACGAGTTTTAGGCAGACTTAAACCCGACAGGCTTTCTGGGTATCATCTCAAAAAGTAGGGGCGAGATTTATCGCGCCCACCTTGCTTAGTGGGTACTAACTTTGGGGGCGCGATGAATCTCGTCCCTACGCCCACAATAATGAGAAGATACCTTTCTGGCGAATGTAAAGATTGCGGACTCCCTTTGAAAGCTTTATACTATAATCTGAAACGCCTGATTTGAAAACCTATGGTAACTGCCACCTGTAATTATTGCTAGAAAGCCTGAAAATGTCAAGTTTGGTAGAAAAACCGCTCAATGCCGCGTCTGCCACCAACCTTTATCGCGTCCTCCCTGCGATTGATAAATTGTTACGGCGGCCCCGCATCGTGGAGTTGGTTGAAAACGAAAATCTGCCGCATAGTTTGATAACCGAACTGGCCCGTGAGGTTTTGGCTACCGCTCGGAAACAAATTGAGAGCGGGGGAGCGGCAGAATCGGTCTCGCTAGAGGCACTCGTAGCTCGTCTGGAAGACGAAGTAGCGAAGGTGTTAGAGTTGAGTCTGCGTAAAGTGATTAACGCGACAGGCGTAGTTATTCATACCAACCTGGGCCGCGCTCCCATGAGCCGGGCGGCGACTGTGGCGGTGGGTCAGATTGCCGACGGTTTTAGCACGCTAGAATTTGACCTGGAAACAGCTTCTCGCGGTAGTCGGCTGGCTCATGTAAGCGACTTGATTGCCAGGTTGAGCGGAGCCGAAGCAGGGATAGTGGTCAACAATTGTGCTAGTGCGGTTTTTATGGTTTTAAGCTGTTTCGCCCCCGCCCGCGAGGTGATTTTGTCACGCAGCCAGGCGGTAGAAATCGGCGGCAGTTTTCGCATTCCCGATGTAATGGCTCAAACCGGGGCGCGACTGGTGGAAGTCGGTACTACCAACAAAACTTACGCCCACGATTACGCCGAAGCCGTCACGCCCGCCACCATCGCTTTGATGCACGTGCATAGCAGCAACTTCAAAATTATTGGTTTTACCCACACCCCTACTTTGGAAGAAATGGCTCAGGTTGCTCACGCCCATCAACTGCTGCTGATTGACGATTTGGGTAGCGGGGCGTTGCTTGATACCGCTCGTTATGGCCTTTCGCACGAACCGATGGTGCAGGAAAGTATCGCGGCGGGGGCAGATTTGGTGTTGTTTAGCGGCGACAAGTTGTTGGGGGGGCCGCAAGGTGGCTTGATTGCCGGGCGTAAAACTTTGATTGATAAACTTAAAAAACACCCGTTGGCCCGTGCTTTGCGGATAGACAAAATGACGTTGGCTGCGCTCCAGGTGACGCTCCAGCATTATCTTAAAGACGAAGCCCCTCAACACATCCCCGTCTGGCAGATGTTGTCTCAAACTCCGGCCCAGCTTGAAGCTAGGGCGCAAGGGTGGCTGACACGCCTGACAGATTGGCCGGGCGCGATGATTACAAATGGCTTTTCGACGGTGGGGGGTGGCTCGCTGCCGGGTGAAACTTTACCGACGCGCCTGTTGGCCTTACCCGCTCTGGCTGCCCGCAGTGCCGATAGTCTGACTGCCGCCTTACGCAAAAATAATCCGCCTATTATCGGACGGGTAGAGCGCGAAACGTTGTTACTCGACCCGCGCACTGTGCTGCCTGGTGAAGACGAGTTTTTGATAACGGCGTTGCGCGGGCTGTTGACTTGATGGTTATGGTTTTTGCAAATTGGGTTTTTGCAAATTGGTGGGAAAATAGGTCTAAAGTCTATTGACATATTTGAGTCTTGTGCTATATTTGTACTACGTGCAGCTAACCTCAACCAAAATAAAGCGTAGTAGCACGTAGCAAAATTTGCTGGAACTTTTTAACAAGTTTCGGCGTTGTAACCTATGAGAAAAGCGAAAAGCGCAATTTTTCTCCGTATCAGCAACTCGATTATTGGCAAATTATTTTTATTTAACGATAGGTCTGTCTTGATGAAGACTATGTGGAAAGCGGAAAGGAGCTAACAATGTCACGCGAAAACATGATATGCGTGCCGTTACGCCTCCAACCGAATAGTGACTGGCTAGAGCAATCTGGCGTGGGCCTCTTTATGGGCTTACGCAGTCTGGCTTTGGGCATCCCGCAATTTAGCGTTGCGGCTAGTGGCCCGAATATGGTCGTCAATTCCACGAGTCTGCCCGTTTTGCCTATGCCCGTCGTGGCTGGCTACCAGCAGTTAGCAGCTGATACCGGACTGACAATTGATGGCGGGGGCGGAGCAGTAGCTGGCTATCGTGGTCGGTTTACAGGCAAAGCTACCGGGCAAACGCAAGATGGCCCGACGTTTAACGAAATTTGCGATACAACCATTAGTCATAGCACCTTTAACAAGTGGAATAACGAACTCACGGATATGGGCAAATATCCGCACTCTCGACAGAGTGGGTTGCCCCCAGGGAGGGTTTGGAGAAAACCAGGCTCGGAGGATACAGGGGGAACAACCGGAAGCTGATAAACAGCGAACCGGGGCGCAGGAGCTAGAACCGAAAGAAAATCGGGTGATAGCCATCACGCCTCGGAACGCTGATAAAGCTTAATATAATTGCAACTGGCAAAATTCAGTTAGCAAGCTGTCGAGGGTGTTGAGTTCAAAAATGAACTTACACCCTTTTTGTTTATCTGGAAAACGGAGCAAAAAAATGGCACAAGAACCGAACCGGACAGATACTACCAGGACACAAACTGAAAACCATTCACAAGTGCAAGTGCAGAAGGAGCAAAATACTATGTTTGATTTCGAGTTGAAGATACCGGAATATGCGCTAATGGAAATGGAAACTTTCGAGCAGGTGGAAACTGCGGAGACTTGGGCAGACCGCACCTGCGTGAGCAAGCGCAGCTTGAAGCGGTTTTTGGAAACCTTGACTCCGGCGCAACTGGCCCACGCCAATGTGATGGTGGACGACGACAGTTACGTGGTTTTCTACCCGATTTTGACCAGCGCGGGCGTGGCGGCGGGTTCGCACTTTGATGACGGTGGGCTATCGGCAGATAGCTTGCCGTACTCACAGGGCAACCAAACCCTAATCACAAATGCAGATAAAAATTGTCACAGGCCCAAACCTGCATCTAAAACAGTAGTAGAAATTTCAGGCGAAATGCAACCGTCTGACTTTGGCGAAATGAGCCAGGAGGATTGGCAACAAGCCCTCAACGTACTAATATCAAGCGTCAGGTTGCTATAACCCGACGCTTCTTTTTTTTGCCCAAATCTGATTTATATGATTTGTAACTTCCTGATAGATACAGCGTATATGGTTTATTCGCGTTTGATATGTGTATAAATAATTATGTAAAAGTTTCTCACCATTGTAGCAGACCAGCTAATTGTCAATAGAAGGAAGTCAGAAATGGCGAAAGCTTCCAGATTTAACAAAATTACTCTGCCTACCTTTTTAGTAATAAGACGACCTCGCAGTAGAAATCTAATAGCTTTTTCCCGTTTTTTACACCATAAACCGAATCTGCTTGCTTTATTGGTACTTACCCTTATCACTATTATCTGCTTTAGTGCTGACTTCATTACCACCAATATTTTGCACCAAAATCGTGATAGTTTTGATTTCACCCTCTTGAACCAGGGTTTACAACCGCCGATTGGCCCCGGTGTAGGCGGTCATCTGTTAGGCACTGATAGCCTCGCGCGGGATACAGCTACGCGGGTGCTGTATGGCGGACAAGTTTCTTTGAGTGTCGGCTTCTTGACTGCTTTTATAGCCGTGTTTATTGGGACAACATTAGGACTCTTGAGCGGTTATTTTCGGGGCTGGCTAGATGACCTGATAAATGTGCTGATCCAGATTATTTCCAACCTGCCCACTATTTTTCTGCTGATAATTCTTTCCTTTATCGTCAGTTTTGACGTTTTAAGCTTATCCGTCTTTATTGCGCTGCTAAGTTGGGTTGGAACTGCCCGCATTGTGCGTGGGCAGTTTTTGGTTTACGTAGCCTGACTTACGTAGAGGCAGCCCGTGTGGTAGGTGCAAGTAACTGGCGTATTTTAGCAGTTCATATTCTGCCCAATGTGGTTTCGCTAATACTGGTAGCCGCAGGTTTTGATGTGGTCGGGGCGATGCTGACCGAAGCGGGCCTCAGCTTTCTCAACTTTGGCCTTAGCATTCCCATCCCAAGTTGGGGTAATTTACTTAGCACTTCTACCGGTTTATTTGATACTCCCTGGTTGGTTTATCCACCAGCCCTGGCCCTGCTGGTAACTTTGCTATCGGTAAATTGGGTGGTCAACGGCCTACGCGACGCTTTCGATGTGCGCGTGACCAACTAATAATATGAGCATTAAGAGCTAAAGGGAATTAAATGCGAGTATTTTTCGTGCGCCGTCTGCTACAATCGGTTTTGCTAATCCTTGCTATCACCTTTATAAATTTCGTAATTCTACGTGTCACACCGGGCGACCCGCTTAGTATCGCTAAATACAACGACGGCAAACCGCTTACAGCTAGAGACGCAGAAAAAATTGCCGCGCTGCAAAAACAACTCAAAATCTACACCGACCCTTTTCCACTTGCCTTTGTAGATTGGACGGTGAACGCCATCACTTTCAGTTTTGGCGATTCAGTGCAGACCCGACTGCCAGTAACACCGCGTGTGCTGCGTGCTGCCACCAACTCTTTCTGGTTGTTAGTAGGCGGGGTGCTATTAGGGCTAGTTGGTATTCCTTTGGGGGTTTGGGCCGCCTTGCGACGGGATAGCCGGATAGATAGCGTACTCCGCTTTATTACCTTGATATTTACGACCTTGCCAGGTTGGTTTATAGCCTTGTTCGTTCACTACATACTTGGTCAATACCTGATAACTCATCAAGACAACCAAATCCCATTCTTAGCAGGTTTCTTTGCTTTTTTGCCCACTTTTTTGATAGCAGTAATTTTTATGGCCCGCTTTTTCACCTATGCACGGGCGCAAACTTTGGAAGTGTTGCAGGAAGATTACGTCCGCACTGCCCATGCTAAAGGTCTGCCCAGCAGCATAGTGTTGTATCGGCACGTCTTTCGCAATTCGTTAGCCCCCATTATTGGTATCTTTGGCGGGTTGATACCCTTTATTTTCAGCGCACAGATTTTAATTGAGCGGTCATCTGGAGTGGATGGTTTGGGTGGTCTCTTTCTTAGTTCCGCAGCCAGTCGTGATTACACCACTTTGATGGCTATATTCACTTTTTTAACCACGATTTGCGTTTTATGTAGTTTCCTGGCAGACATGGCCTATGGTTTATTCGACCCTAGAGTGCGTACCTATGCCAAATAAATTCAAGTGGCTAATGGTTAGCAAAAGTTTCCATATCGCCAAAGGTGTAGAGGGTCAGGGCGGCGGCGATTGGCCCGGAGGTTTCGGCCCGTAAGATGCGCGGCCCCAAACTCACGCTTTGCACCTGGTTGGCGCGGGCAAGTTCTACTTCGGCCACGCTGAGACCGCCTTCCGGCCCGATTAGCCACGCCACCTTGTTGGGTGGGTGGTTAGCCAGTGGCTGCAAAAGCTGACCTAACGAACGACTCTGTTCATCTTCCCAGGCCACTAACGCCAAAGGGTGAGCCGTTATCTGCTGCAAAGCGGTTTGTAAACTTACAGGCTCATGAACTAGGGGTAAGATACCACGTCGGGACTGTTCGGCGGCTTCGCGCACAATTTTTCGCCAGCGTTCCAGTTTGGCCGGGCTGACTCCGTCGCTCACGCAACGTTCGGTCAAGGTAGGAACAAAAGCCGCGATTCCTACTTCCGTCCCCTTTTGCAAAACGTAATCGAACTTCTCGCCTTTAAGCAGACCTTGAAAAAGCGTGATACGAGTGCGGGGTTCGCCAGGTGCCGGACGTTTTTCGACCAGTCTTACCTTGACATTTTCGTGTTTGCCGACGCGCCCCACTTCCAATAATTCGGCTAAAAACTCACTTCCCAGGCCGTCCAACAGCAAAATCTGGCTACCCACTGTCATCCGCAAGACGCGCGATAACTGATGGGCTATTTCACCCTCGATAGTCAGTTCCGCAGTAGCAGCCTCGAAAGTGGTGGGCGGCAAGAAAAAACGATGCAGCGTCACGACGGGTAGCCCTCGGTTATTTCCAGGGGTGTCGCCACTAATTTCAACACCATCGCCACCCAATCTTCCTCTTCCAGCCGTTGCAACAACCGAAATCCGGCGGTTTCCAGGGCCAACTGGGTTTCGTCGGCGTGGGTGTTAATGATGCCGCTCACAATCAGCAGACCGTCGGGCCGGGTGGCCGAAGCGAAAGCCGGAGCTAAAGCCGTGATGATGCGGGCGATAATATTGGCAACAATCAGATCAAACGGAGCGGACTGGACAATAGCTGGAGGGGTACGCTGCACTTCATCCGGGAAAACATAAAAACCATCGGTTGTACCAGAAATAACCGCCAGCGAACCCACATGGGCCTGTATCTGGTCTTGCAGACCGTTGCGCTCGAAATTTTCTCTGGCCGCCTTAACCGCCACTGGGTCGGTATCCAGGGCGAAAACTGGCTGCGCTCCTAACTTACGGGCCGCAATTGCCAGTACCCCGCTCCCCGTTCCCAAGTCTAACAATTTAGCCGCCCCATCAGGTTGGTACTGCGGCAGGTAATCCTCCAAAAGTTGCAAACACAAGCGCGTAGTGGGGTGCAGACCCGTACCAAAAGCCATACCGGGGTCAAGCTCAATCACGATGTCGTCCGGTGCGGGCGTATATTCCTGCCAGGGCGGTTTGATGACGCTACGCCGCCCGATGCGATGCACTTGATAAAACTCTTTCCAGGCGTTGGCCCAATCTTCCTCGCGTTTTTCGGCTACCTCCAACGGCTCGATATGGCGCAGACGGCTCAAATGCCAGATACCCTCGCGCAGCTTTTGTAACTTTTCGGGTGTCGTAAGCAAATGGGTGTCCGGGTTATCGTCGGTGGCGGGCGTAACTTCGTCAATATCAAGCGGCAGGTAGGTACGCACCGTCACCAACGCTTTCGGGTCAACAAAAGCCCCACCGTCTGGCCCTGGCTCAACCTGCTCCTCGATAACCACACCCTGATTGTAGCCATAAGTCGCAAAAAGCTCCGAAACCGACTCCACTGCTTCGGGTTCGGCCAGTACCGTCAGTTCATACCAGCGCGGACTTGTTTCACTCGTAAATGCCGACATAATACTCCATTACTTGGCCGCAGTCTGCTCTTTTAGCTTGACCTGCTTGGCTACAAACGTTTCGATTTCGTCTAAAACTTGCTCCGCTTCGCAGTCCAGCAGCATTTCGTGACCGCTTTTCTCAAACCATTTTAGCTGCTTGGACGCGCTACTGACTGTATCGTACAACCTTTGCGACTCGCTGGCATAAACCACCTTGTCGCGTTTAGTCTCGATAACCAGAATCGGCACGCTAATTTGCTGCAACTTTTGGGCGGGGCGCACGTGTTCGGTAAAGCGCAAAAACTCCACAATAGCTGTCGTCGGCACTGCCATATAATTTTTGTTGCGCTCCCAATACAACTTAGGTTCGCACCAATGGTCGGCAGCAGGTTTGAACTTATAATTTTTGAGAACTATTGCCAATAACGATGCTACCCGCGAGTTTGGCCCATAAGCTTTGAGTGCGGGCGCGATACAAACCAACCCTGCGACCTGTTGCGGGTACTTGATAGCAAGCTCAATACCCACCAAACTGCCCATCGAAAGGCTCACGATTACTACCTGTTCTACTTCCTGAAGTAAATCTGTCAGAGCGCGTTCGCCATCATCGAGCCAATCGCGCCAGACCACGCCGCGCAAGTCCGCAGCCTGAGTCTGGTGGCCGCGCAGGGCTGGCATCCGGTAAGGCAAGTCGTGTTTTGCCAGACGCGGCAGCACCCCATCCACACAGTTGAAATTCGAGGTAAAACCGTGCAACACTAGCGCACCCAACGGTTTCTTGGTAGTAACTTTTTGTGTAACCATTTTTCTTTCAAACCTTCCTAAGTTCTAACTTAATCAAACCACAATTGCTTTCATTCTAACATAAAACCTGACTATTCAGCTAAGTTATATAGCAGCCAATTCAATGATGGATAGCTAATAATGTTATAATGCAAATGCCTTTGGAAACGTGTAAAAGTGGAAATGGAATGGGGAAATGGAAAATTTACAGCAAGCAGCCGAAGCCTTGATGAGCCAGGCCAAAGCCTTACGCCTCAAAGATAAAACTGAAGAAGCAATTGCCGCGTATCTGGCTGCCGAGAAATTATGGGCGCAGCTAGGGGACGGGCGCGGACGTTCGCGCTGTTGGACGGCGGTGGGCAAAGCTTATTTCAAAGGGCAAGACCAGCTAAAGGCGGTAGAGGCATTTCAACGTTCGGCGGAGTACGCGGCGGCAGCGGAGTGGCCCGACAAAGAAATTGAAGCTCATTACAATAAAGGACTGATTTTAGAACGTATAGGTACTAAAAGTGCGAACTTGAGCCAGGTGAATGGGGCTATCCAGGCGTTCCAACAGGCTTTAACTATCGCCCGGCGCATCAATGACACAGGTAGTGTCGGGGTGTTGCTATTATCGCTGGGCTTTAACTGCGCCTGGGCCAAACGCGATGCCGAAGCTACCAAATATCTAGTCGAAGCCGTCCCTTTCGCTCTGAACGGAGTAGATTTTGACACGGCGTTTTCGGCTCTGTCGTCGTTGGGTGTGTTGTTGTCCAACCAAGGACGTGGTACCGAGGCCATCCCTTATTACGAACGCGCCCTGGAGCTTGCCAAAAGCCAGCAAGGGGACATTGTAGCAGTAGCCGATACGTATGCCAATTTGGGCATTGCCTATGAAAAAGCTGGGCGGTTGGACGAGGCCATCGAAGCGATTGATACCTACCGCGAAATTTTACACACCGTTGGTGACGTAAAAGCTGGCAACGCTCAGGCTATGCTCAAACAGTTGAGGGACAAAAAACGAGTGCAACAGACCAAAGCTTAAATCAAATCAAATATAAAGGTCTTGTCATTCTGAACGGAGGCTCTTGCGAAGCGCGTAGTGAAGCATCTGTGGCTAAAAGCTCACTGATAATACAAACTAGAACCTTAGCTACAGACCCTTCGACTTCGCAGCAACCAGTTGACGCTTCCGCTCAAGGTGACAGGTGAGTAAGCTTAAATCAAAACCTGGAGAACTTTTTGGAAAAACCCTTTTTCATCGTGGATAGTCACCAAGATATTGCCTGGAACGCAAGTTTGGGCCGCGACTTTTTGGAAACGGCCCAAAGCTGGCGGGCGCGGGTCAATGATGGGGCGAAATTTGGCGAACGTTTGGTAACGCTGCCCGATTTGTTAGCCAGTCCGGTGCGTTTAGTAATTGGCACTATCTTTGTGTTGCCCGCCCGCGCCGCTAATGTGTGGGAAGGTGTCAACTATAGCACGCCTGCCGAGGCTCATCAGCAAGGTCAGGAGCAGCTTGATTTTTATGTTAAGCTTGCTCAAGCCGATGAGCGGATAACCCTTATCCGCGATGTAGTTGAATTAGATGCACATCTGGTCGCAATCGAGGCGGGTGCAAACCGGATAGGACTGATTATTTCGATGGAAGGGGCAGACCCTATTACCCGGCCCTCTGAATTGAGTAAGTGGGTAGCGCAAGGCTTGCGCTTGGTTGGCCCGGCCTGGAAATCCACTTCCTACTGCGGCGGTACAGGTGAACCCGGCCCGCCTACTCCGTCAGGCTATGATTTACTGGCCGAGATGCAGCGTTTGGGCGTGATGCTGGATATAAGCCACATGGCTGAACAAAGCTTTTACAACGCGCTGGACGTATATCAAGGTACAATTATTGCCAGCCACTCCAACTGCCGCCACTTCGTCAACACAGACCGTCAACTGAGCGATGATATGTTGCAGAAATTGATTGAACGCGACGGAGTAATCGGCGTGGTGTTGTACGATAACTTTTTGAGGCCACGTGAGGAGCAGCGCAAGCCCACCCTGGACGACGTGATACGCCATATCAGCCGAATTTGTGACCTGGCTGGAGGTACGCGGAATGTCGCGCTCGGTACGGATTGGGACGGCGGCTTTGGCGGCGAATCTATCCCCGCTCCTCTTACCAGTCTGAGCGATTTGCCGCTTCTAGGCGAAGCTTTGCTCAAACATGGCTGGCACGAGGACGACATCCATAACCTTTTTCACGCCAACTGGATAAGAGTGTTGCGGCGCGGGCTGGCAAATTTTTAATAAACTAGAAAACTGATAAAAAACCTAAAATGGCTTTAACCGAGACAGGTCTTCCAAACAACCCCAACCAGCTGCCTATTGCCCCCGTCAGCTACCGCCAGTTGTTGCGCCAGAACAGTCGCTTTCGTCGCTTGTGGGCGGCCCAACTGATTTCGGCAGCGGGCGACTGGTTCAATAGTGTAGCCGTCTTGGGGTTGGTATTACAGCTAACCAATAGTGGTCTTAGTGTGGGTTATGTGGTACTTGCCAGCACGTTGCCCACCTTTCTCCTGACACCGATTGCTGGGCCAGTCGCAGACCGTTTTGACCGCCGCAAACTTATGATACTGGTTAATGTGCTGGCGGCGGGCGTGGCTCTGCTTTTTTTGTTTGTCCATACAGCCGATATGTTGTGGCTGCTCTATCTCGCCAGCGTCTTGCTAGTTACCACTGCCTCATTTTTTGGCCCGGCAGTCAACGCCAGCGTTCCCAACATCGTTAGCAAGGAAGAACTTTTCGCTGCCAACGCCCTGAGTGGCGCGACCTGGGGCATTATGGTGATGGTAGGCTCGGCTTTGGGTGGTATCGTCTCGGCAGCTTTCGGGCGCGAAGTGGCCTTTATCATCAACGCCCTTTCATTCGTGATAGCATCGGGGCTGCTCTGGAGCATAAAAATACCCAGCCCGCATCTGCTCAACCCGCAACCATTGGCTCCCTGGCGCGACTTTGCGGAAGGCTTGGGCTATTTGCGCCACTTCTTGCCTGCCTTCGCTATGGTTTGCGTCAAAGCTGGTTGGGGTCTGGCGGGCGGTGTGATAGTGCTACTAAGCGTATTCGGCACCCAAATCTTCAAGGCGGGCGATGCTGGCATCGGGTTGTTATATTCGGCGCGAGGTTTTGGGGCGTTAATGGGGCCGTTGGTAATCCAGGCGTTAGTCAAGCAAGATACGGGCAAATTACGTAACGCCATCTGGATTGGTTTCGTGATGAGCGGGGTCGGGTATTGCTTTTTTGCCCTGGCTGGCTGGTTTGGTGCTATCGGGCTGGCCGTTGTCGCCCTGGTCTTTGCCCATTTTGGCGGCGGCATCACCTGGACAATCAGTAGCGTTTTGCTGCAACAAACCACGCCAGACCGCTTCCGAGGGCGGGTCTTTGCGGTGGATAACGGCCTCGCCACCTTGACGACTGGTATCTCTACCCTCATTTTTGGCTTGATATTGCAAGGTGAAACCTCACCTATGCTAATGGCCGTAGTCGGCGGGATTATTTTTGGCCTTTATGGAGTGGTGTGGGGCATTGCTACGGCACACGGCCACCTCCAAATTTCTAAGGCCAGCCTTGCTGTCGCCCCTGATTAAGCAAAATTGGTGTTAAAAAGCTCAAAATTCATCTGAAATGTAATCTTCTTCGTAATGTTGTTTTGATATACTGCACTCAGGTCAGATACAACCAGCTTAACAAAACGACCTAAACTCTAAAACAGCCAACTAACAAATCTATCAAGCTTTAGCACAACATCTTAGTCAGAATTATCACACTCGTAATCATTGTTATAGATATAGCATAGCTTTATTACTCTGTCGCAGCAGCTTCTGAATACTTTCAATTCCTATTACATTCAGCTTAACGTCATAAGAACAGTTATCGCAGCTTTGTAACCCACATCCGAATAAATAGCCCAGTCATTGTAACGCTCTACCACTACATCCTGAACATCTATATTACGATTGAAGTCGGTCTTGGCATACCAGTAACACGTTTGAAATAGCAAATTCAGTTCACCAGTAACACGGTTCACGTCGTAGTCACTCATACTACTCTCGCCCACAGCCATAATATTACGCCTTAACACATAGTCTGCATTGTTGCCGTCACAGCTTTTGGTGTCAACAAGGTCATATATACTCACGCTACTTCGTCTTACACACACTTTATAACGTCATAATTATGATAATTTCTTGGTAAAGTCTTGATATTACGTTGCAACCAGTTCATGATAGCGTTTACGTCTTGGCTAACTGAAATTACTTTCCTGTTGAGTCGTTGCCTAGTATCTTGCATTCTCTTAATTGCGTTCGCGTGATTGCCGCTCCTAGTAACAATGTAAATCGGTTTTAGCATTACGCCTTAGCATTCTTGTAACAACGCTCACGCTTTAGCCTATATTTTACACAGATCTGACCCTCGTTATAGCAAGGTAATAATACGTTCCCATCGCAGTTTTGGTTTTACCGCAATCATATAAGTTCCTTTCCGCCCTTCTCTACCGCGATTATTGCTAATCCCTCTGATCGTTTGAGAGCGTGAACCTGGTACCCCACCAGGTTTTTTCGCGTTCAAGCTTTTTCACCCTGAGTTAGATATTTGCAGGACTGTCAGCTTAACCATCGCCAACGGTTAAAACCGTCGTCTATTCACCCCAAACCTGATAAATCAGGTTAATAATACACCTTTACGTGGCAAGTATTAAGCGTATTTGAGAACCCAATCTAGTATGCCTAGATGGAAGTCTGTACTTATTAGAAAGGCTAGTATAAGTGTTATGAGTTATTGGGAGATTACTCCTTTTGTGGGAGTAGGTGAATTGCGTTTTGGTACTCCGCGACCTGAAACTCGTGCATTGATTGGGCAGAATTTTGAAACAATCAAAATTTCTCCTTTAGATATAAACACTACCGATGTTTATAAGGAAGCAGGTCTGCACTTAGAATATGATCAGCAAGATAATCTGGAGACTGTTGTAGTATGGTTTTGGGCTTACCCAGATTATGCTGATCCTAAGTACAATAACATTCATTTTTTCAACAAAAGACTTTCTGTTGTATTGAAGCAATTTGCCGAAATTGGTTATGTACCTAGATTCGACGATGATGGCTACTTTTTTGACGAACTGGGGTTTGTTTTATCCGGTTCTGAGTCAGCCGGTTCTGGTGAAGCTATAGAAGGTGATGAGGTTGTACACGATATAAGTATTTATCGAGAGGGTTATTACGAATTTTATGATGAATACTACAAAAATCTAAAAAGTACGTAAGCAACAAACAATCACGGCTACGACAACAACTCCAAAATAGACTTTTATCCTTTTTTATGGTCTAATTTGTTTTCAAACCTAACAGGCAACAAAAAAGGCAGCAGCAAAACTTGGACTGCACAGGGGGGCAAAAGATGGCTACGACACCAAACTCGGAAATTGACAACCAATCAGCCGATTACCTGGCCGCTTTCGCTGGACGGCAGGTAATGATAACTGGTGGGATGGGTTTTATCGGGTCGAACCTGGCTCGTGCGCTGGTAGGTTTGGGTGCCAAAGTGATGCTTGTGGACTCGCTTATTCCGACTTATGGCGGCAACCTTTTCAACATCAATGGTCTTGAAGACAAACTCCGTCTCAATATAGCCGATGTGCGCGACGAAAACAGTATGAATTATTTGGTGCGCGACCAAGATTACATCTTTAATCTGGCCGGGCAAATCTCGCACTTTGACAGTATGCTCGACCCCTACACCGATCTGGAAATCAACTGTCGCAGTCAGCTTTCGATATTAGAAGCTTGCCGCAAACATAATCCAGGGGTCAAAGTAGTCTATGCCAGTACGCGCCAGATGTATGGCAAGCCCCAGTATCTGCCCGTAGATGAAAACCATCCCGTTCAACCCGTAGATGTGAACGGCATCAACAAAATGGCGGGCGAACAGTATCATATTTTGTATAATAACGTTTACGGAGTACAGGCGTGTGCTTTACGGATGACCAATACCTTCGGGCCGCGCCAGTGGATGCGCGATAATCGCCTGACCAGCCAGGGTTGGTTTTTGCGGTTGGTTTTGGACGACCAGCAGGTGCAGCTTTTCGGGGACGGCTCACAACTGCGCGATTTGACCTATGTTGATGACGCGATAGACGCTTTTCTGCGGGCGGCAGCCATGCCCCAAGCTAACGGTCAGGTCTTTAATATGGGCGGCGAGACCAACAGCTTGCGGCAACAGGTGGAGTTGATGATTGAACTGGCCCACACTGGCAGCTACAAATTGGTGGCCTGGCCGCCCGAAAAGCAAAAGATTGATATTGGCGATTTTTACGCCGACTATGCTAAAATCCAACGGCTGTTGGGCTGGCAACCGCGTGTCAGCACCCGCGAGGGCTTACGACGTACCATAGAATTTTACCAGGAATACAAAGCCCATTACTGGTAATTATTCAGCCAGGTTTGTCATTCCGAACTGTCTATTGGCGGAGCAATATCCAACAAAACTCCCCTCCACCCTTATAGAATATTGCTCTGCATTGCCTTCTTTCATTCCGTCCTCTGCGGCCTCTGCGGTGAATATTTACAATTTATTTGACGAAGCTGGCTGTCCAGACTGGCAGGGCCGGGCGTTTGCTCAAGGCTTGCCAGGCTTCGTCGGTCAGACGGTTGGATAACGGCTGCTGGAACTCATAATAGCTAAACACCCCGCCTTGTAACAAACGCGGCTGCCCGTTGACTGGCACAATTACGTATATTGGTAAGACCGTACCGATAGCTTCTTCCTGCACCTGCTGTTTGTTGGGGTCGGTTGCCACGTCCGCCACCAGTTCTATGCTTTTATCGGTCTGGCTACTCACCTGATTGTTGATAGTGCTGGAAAAAGAAGATTGTGACTCCAAAAGCCCCCCAACCGCCAACAGGTAGCTATTGTCATCGGCAGACAAATTCTGATTGCTCAACTCCTGCTGTGAGATAGCCGCGAAACGATGCACCATCGCCTGGAAAGATTCCAGCTTGATTTTCAGTTCAGGGTCAAGTAGCTGGCGGCTTTGCAAACCGTCTATGGTCTGTTTGGTCAAGGCTTCGAGCCGAGCATACAGAGTTGAATTCGGTTCGAGATAGCCAACAGGAGTAACAGTTGGCGGGCGCATAGCCGAAGCAGCTACTCCAACAGGCTGTTTGGCATACAAAATAGTATCGTGGCGTAATTCCGTCCAGCTACCCAGGAAACTGTTGAGGCTTTTATCCGTCCAGGCTTGGTTTTGCATAAAAGCCGGGTAGCCGTTGCCCGTCGGGTCTAGCAAGGTTTTGAGGGAATATAGCCAGCCCCAATACAGGTTTGCGCTCCACTGGCTGGTTGGCTGATTGGCAAACTCGGTCTTGAGGGCGGCTTGCTGCTCGGTATAGTGGGCATATTTGTCCTGCTGGTAGGTCTGAGTCAAAATATCGGCAGCGCGGATCGAACCAAAAACCGCCGGAACGTCCAGACCCATTGCCAGATAGCGCGGATTGCTCTGGTCGCCCACTTTGTTGTACATTAGTTGGCCCATAATATAGCCATCGGGGATAAAACGCTGACCCATAAACCGAAAACCGCGCGTCACCTGAGACACGTTTTGAATATCGCTCACTATTTCGCCGTTGATTTTGGGCGCGGGCAACTTGCTGGCAGCCGCGATAAAACTATCCAGTTTGGTGCTATCGCTTAAAGCCGCCAGCGACAAACCGCTCGGATAAATCTGCGAAGCCACCTGCGCGTAGTCGGCCAGATTCAAATCGTCGCTGCTACCCACCATAAAACTGGTAGTTTCGTAAATACGCTGCCACTGCCCCTTTGCACCCGTCTGGGCCGGGTCGCTCATAGCCAGCAGCATTAACAAAGCTCCTCGCGTTTCGGCCCGACTGACCTCCGGCCTTTGCTGCCCTTGCAAATGCAACGTGACCTGCCCGTACCACGTCATAGCTTTGAAATAGTGTTGCAAATCTTCACTGCGAGTATAGTGGCCGCGTGGCACATACTGGCTGTAATCTAGCTTGCTACCAAAAATCGGCGAAATGGCTATTCCGGCGTGGGCCTCAATCAGTTTTAGTTCGGCAGCCACCTGAGTTTGAACCGCAGCAGGCACGGCAGCCGCAGGGTCAAGCAGGTTGGCGGCTACGCTGAAAAAAGCCAGGTTATGCTGCGCCGCCGTTTTGACCTCACCCGTC
Organism: Chloroflexia bacterium; assembly: GCA_038207455.1. GTDB lineage: Bacteria > Chloroflexota > Chloroflexia > Chloroheliales > Chloroheliaceae > JBBQZT01. Next base: position 19,191 of record JBBQZT010000015.1, on the reverse strand, counting down.
GCGGTATCGCTTTGCGTTTGGGCTACTTTTTGCATTGCCCCGCTCAAACTTTTCAAATCAGCCACAAAGTTGTTGGCTTCAATCAAACGCAAGCTATAATCGTACAAAATGTGATAGACGTGCAGCACCCCGTCGCTGCTTACAAAAACGTTGCCGCTGTGTTCTTTGAGCCGCTCATACAAGTCGTAAAACTGGCTGTTTTTGTTCCCGTCCAAAGTCACGGCGAAACCATTTTGAGTCAGTAGAGCTTTTTGGGCTGCACCTAAACTCTGCAATACACTCTGGTCGTTGGCTGGCAAACCTGCTCCGTCGAAACTATAACCGGGGATGTTGGCCTTTACATCGGGTGCGGCCACCTGATATGGCGCGAAAGCCGCCAGTTGCACGCTGGCCGCCAAACCGCCCCCAACCGTCGGCGAGGCTACTATTGGGGTATTGGCAGTGGTGTCAGGAGTAGAGTTAGGTTGGGCAGTGGGTATATTCGTGGCTGTCGAAGCCTCACCGCAAGCCGCCAGTAGCAAGCTACCAAAGATAAAAGTAGTTACCAAAATTCCTGCTTTTACGATTCCTTGCTCAAAAGCAACTTTATACTTGAATACAAACATTATTCTCTCCCTTATCCGAGATTTATTTGGTTACACCGTCATCTATTAATATAACGCTTTGCTTTTCAAAAAGATAACATCCCTTAACCAAAAGACCTATTGACAATTTCGGCCATCAATAATACAATGCTGAATATACAAGTTTGTATAAAAGTTAGAATATAAGGATAACACGATGTCTTCGGCGCGGCTTTTGATTTTGGGGGTTTTGCGGGGGAAAGGGCCACTGCACGGTTATGATGTGCGACGTGAACTGGAAACATGGGCTGCGGCGCAGTGGGCTGATATTGCTTACGGCTCGATCTACTTTGCGTTGGGCAAAATGGCCGAAGAAGGTTTGGTGGAAGTCATCAGCACCGACCAGGCCGGGCCACGTCCGGCCCGCACCGTTTATAGCATCACCAAAAAGGGGGTTGGGGAATTTGAACATCTTTTGCGGGGGGTTTGGTGGAAACTAAAAGAGGTAAGCGACCCTTTTCACGTGGCCCTGACTTTTATGAACTATATGCCGCACGACGAACTGCTTTCGGCCTTGCGCTTCCGGGCCGACTCTTTACGAGCAGGGTTGGGAGCGATGAAACGGATAGACGAGCAGCATCCAAAAGGGCCAGTTACACCCCGCCATATTTCTGAAATTTTCAGATTAGAGGTGATGCAGGGAGAAGCGGCGTTGAAATGGCTAGAGGAAGTAATTGGTAAGGTAGAACGCAACGAATTACCTTAAAACCATTCAAGCCTCTTGACAAACTCACATCCTTTGATATAATTAATCAGGAAGTCAATAATCATAATCTTAGAATTAAGAAATTGATAATTATATAGGCTTGGGCTTAAAATATTGTAAGCTTTTATTTAAGGTAGAAAGGAGACCAGAATGCTTATAATCGAAACGCACGGATTGAGTAAAAGCTTTAGCAAGCGCGGCAAGAAGGTGGAAGCAGTACGTGGTGTGGATTTGAGTGTGGAAGCAGGTCAAATCTTCGGTTTTCTTGGCCCCAACGGAGCAGGTAAAACCACGACTTTGCGAATGTTGACCACGCTCTTGCACCCTAGCGGCGGAAATGCCACTATCGCCGGGTACGACCTAATCCAGGCACCCAAAAAAGTGCGCGACAAAATTGGCTACGTCAGTCAAACTGGCGGGGCTGACCCTGCTTCAACCGCCCGCGAGAATCTAGTCTTGCAAGCGCGACTCTATGGCTCGAACAAAGCCTCGGCAATGGGCCGCGCCGCCGAATTGCTCCAAAGCCTGGAGTTAGAGGCATTTGCTGACCGCCGCACCAGCACCTATTCCGGTGGACAACGCCGCCGCCTCGACCTGGCAATGGGTATGGTGCATCGCCCGCCCGTGCTTTTTTTGGACGAACCGACTAGCGGCTTAGACCCTCAAAGTCGCGCTCGCTTGTGGGAAGAAGTTCGTAAGTTGCAGCAAAATGGCACTACAATCTTTTTGACTACTCACTATCTGGAAGAGGCCGACGCACTATGTGACCGTCTGGCGATTATAGACGAAGGCAAGATTGTAACCGAAGGTACTCCCACTGAACTGAAACGGCAGGTGGCCGGGGATGTGGTGACGTTGGGTTTGGAAGCCACCAACGGAGCGTTGCAACGGGGCGAGGATTTGTTACGTTCACAGGCGTTTGTGCGCGAAGTAAACCTGGACAAAAACGATTTGCGTCTCTATGTCGAACGGGGCGAAGAAGCGTTGCCCCAGATTCTACGGCTGTTGGATGGCGCGGGTCTGGTTATCCAGACTATCGCTCTGTCCCGCCCGACCCTTGATGACGTGTTTTTGCGGCAAACAGGCCGCTCGTTGCGTGAGACCGCCGCCTAAAAGGAGAAATTATGAAAATTTTACGTGATACCTGGCTCATTTTCGCCCGCAGTATGACCCTCACTTTACGCAATCCGGTGTGGGTGGTAGTGGGCCTGTTCCAACCGATTTGCTTTTTAGTGCTGTTTGGCCCCTTGCTGGAAGGAGTAGCCCAGTCACCTGGTTTTCCTCCGGGCGGGGCGTTTAGCGTCTTTACACCGGGGCTTTTAATCCAGCTAGGTTTGTTTGGCGCGGCCTTCGTCGGTTTTGGCTTGATTGCCGATTTGCGGGCTGGCGTAATCGAACAAATGCGGGTTACTCCGGTCAGTCGGTTGGCTTTACTGTTAGGCCGGGCCTTGCGCGATGTCGTGAGTCTGCTGGTGCAATGTTTGTTACTGCTGATAGTGGCTGTACCGATGGGTCTCAAAGCGGACATTGGCGGCGTGCTAATTGCCCTGGTGCTGATTGCACTGCTGGGACTGCTGACCGCCTCTTGTTCTTACGCGCTGGCCCTGGCTCTCCGCAGCGAAGATGCTCTGGCTCCGACTCTCAACCTGTTCACGCTGCCATTGCTACTGCTTTCGGGGATTACCCTGCCCCTAACCCTCGCTCCGCAATGGATACGCAACATTGCCATCTTCAATCCCTTCTCGCACGCGGTAGATGCCGCCCGCGCTTTGTTCAACGGCGACTTTGGCAATAGCGATGTGCTAGTCGGTTTCCTGGTAATCGGCCTCTTGGCAATCGTAGCGATGTGGTGGGCCGCCCGCTCCTTCAGGGAAGCTACCGCGTAGTAGGGCGTTTGCAAGCTCGGCCTGGTGGCTACTTTGTGGGACATTGCGGTGTATCCATTGACGGAGCAAGGTCCTACAAGGGCAATCCATTGGCAAAGCAAGCTCCCGCAGTGACTTGATTTTGCCCTCCTCTAACCTCTCCACAGTTAAGCTAACAGTTTCTTGCGAAGGTTTGATGTATCAAACCCCCTTTTGGACGCAATCAATTGCGCCCCTACCACCTCGCGCTGCTAAAATAGGCACTGTCTGCTGCTTACCGCTATTGACAGATAGGGAACGGCTTGATAAGCTCTGGTATGATTTATTGGCACACCAAAAGAAAGGACAACGAAATGAGTAATTCGCACGAAGCGGAATTGGTAGTTTTTATTGATGTGGATAATACTTTGATTAATAACGACAAGGTTAAAACCGATGTGGACGCGCAAATGCAAGCACTGATTGGGCCAGAGCGCACCACGCGCTTTTGGGAGCTTTACGAAGTAGTACGACGTGACCTGGACGGGGTGGACATTCCGGCGACCTTACGGCGGATTGAGCCGGAATACGAAGATAGAACGCTGTACCGGAAGTTGTATCGGCTGTGGATAGATTTTCCCTATACGCAATATATTTATCCAGGGGTTTTTGAGGCATTGGCACATCTCAAAACTTTTGCTATGCCGCTTATTCTTTCCGACGGTGACGCTTCATTTCAGCTACGTAAAATCGTCAAAAGCGGGCTGTGCAAAGCGGTGGACGGCAACGTTTTAATTTATCAGCACAAAGACCGCCACTTCGAGGACATTGCCAGCACTTTCCCGGCCCGTCATTATGGGATGGTGGAAGATAAGCCCACGTTGTTAGCGGCAGGCAAGCAATATTTTGGTGATGAGTTGACGACAGTGTTGGTTAAGCAAGGCAAGTACGCCGCCGAACAGTCCGCTTACCAGCCCGATATTGTGCTACCCGTGATTGCAGAGTTAGAAAAAATAAACGTCGAACAGATTATGCAGGTGAAGACCCAGGTAAGCGCGTAAACAGGCAAACTTGATGGGGAAAGGGTAAAAATGGCCGTGTCTCAGGTTTCGGTGTTGGACAAATTAACCGATGTAACTTTTGCGGTGATAGACATAGAAACAACGGGCTTCGATATGAAGGGGGCTGACCGTATCTGCGAAGTGGCCGTCGTGCGTGGCAGACTGGGGGCGGCTCAACCCGTAGATACCTGGAGCAGTCTGGTCAATCCGGGACGCAACATCCCCTACGGTGCATCACGGGTCAATCATATAACCAATCAAATGGTACAAAACCAGCCGTTGTTCGCGGGTATTGCCGAGGAATTTTTGGCCCTGGTCGAGAATTGTGTGCTGGTTTTTCATAACGCTTCGTTCGATTTACCTTTTTTGCAAAGCGAGTTAAAGCGGGCGGGTCTCAAAGCGGCGCGTTTACCCAAAGTAGTGCTGGATACCTGTCTGTTGGCCCGCCATAATTACAGTTTTGCCAGCAATAAGCTTGGCGATTTGATTGCCCAGGTGGGTTTGAGCCGCGAAGTCCATCCTAATCATCGCGCCTTGAATGACACCCTGGCGACCTGGAGTTTGTTGAGTTGGCTATTGGAAGATTTGGGGCGTAAGCAGCCAGAGCCGCTTTCCACGCTGCAAGAGGTGCTACAATTGCAGGACAGCTTCCAGTCACGCCGGGTTTTTACGGCAGCTGCCACCGTGCGTACCGAGCAAACTGTAACGGTGGAAACCAGCCAGGACGCGAGTGGTATTCATTGGCAGGCGGTAGTTGAGCAGGAAACCGACACGACCTTCGAGTTTTTCCAGGTGTCCGAAGGGGCGGGATTGGTTTTTAAGCAATGGCAAAGCGGCGAAATTCCGCTTGAGGCCGCTCTGCCCGCTCTTTGCAGCCACTTCGCCCGATTGGACGATATAGCGACGCTTTTGGAGGAGCAGCTTAAAGCGGTGCGCGACCAGCTTTCTCAGGTAATTCAGGCTTCGGGCGGCAAGGCCGAAATCCCTCAATTCGGCAAATTGCAACTCACAGGCCCGCAAACCGTCAGCAGTTTTGACCGCAAATTGTTGGAAGAACTGGTGGCAAATTTGCAAGTAGGTGGTAATGGCGAAATAGCCGCTGCCATCGCCGCCTGTAAATCCGAGTCGAACCGGGCTGGAGGGTTACGCATCAGCCGCTTGCGGTCTTAGTTTTTATTAGCCGGTTTTTATAGGAATAGAAATGAAGTGCGGATAGCGGTAATCTATAATCCAATGGCGGGCAGTTATCGTCGCCGAAATCGGGTGCGCCAGTTGCAAAACTGCTTGCGGGAGTATGGTCATGTAGTCTCGCTGCTTGGCACCACTGCGCCGGGTGACGCGACGCGGCTGGCAAAAGGGGCGGTAGCGGACGGGGCGGAAATGGTGTTGGCGGTAGGGGGCGACGGCACTATCAACGAGGTAATTCAGGGTTTGGCCGGAAGCGAAATACCCCTGGCAGTTTATCCGGCAGGTACTACCAACGTCTGGTGTAACCAGATTGGAATGCCGACTGACCCCTGTCAGGCCGCCCAGGTTATCCACGCCGGGCCGCGTCGCACCATAGACTTAGGTTTGGCGGGAAACCGCTATTTTTTGTTGATGGCCGGGATTGGTATTGATGCCGAAGTCACTCGTTCCGTCAACCTGGAACTCAAGCGCAGATTTGGAATGCTGGCTTATGCCCTGACCGCTCTGCGCCTCGGTTTTGCCTTCCCGCGCACATTGGCCCATATCGTCCTCGAACCGGACAGTCCCCAAGAACGTAGTTTCCACAGCCAATTTAGCTTGATTGTGGTCACAAACGCCGAACGCTATGCTATCGTCAAGCTGGCCCCCGAAGCCCAAATAGATGACGGCCAGTTGGAACTGCTGGTGTTTCAAAGCACTACGCCGCTAAACAGGTTCGTGGGCGTAATATCGGTACTGTTTAATTTGGGGCAGGGTGTAGCCCACGTCAAACGCTACCGAATGCGCCGCGCCCAAATTCAAACCTACCCGTCCGTGGCTGTGCAATTAGATGGTGATGCGGCTGGTATGGTTGGTTCAAACCCGCTTGAAATTAGCTGTATTCACGCCGCCTTGCACGTGATTGTTCCATCCACTGCCCCCGCCCATTTGTTTAGTATCCATTGACAGAGCAATGTCGTACAAAGGCAGTCTATTGACGGAGCAATGTCCCACAAGTATCAATAACTGGCTGGCTGTTTCATCGGGTCGAGAAGTACGCCGGGATTGAGCAAACCTTTGGGGTCAAGCTGACTTTTGACTGCCCCAAAAGCGGCTGCAAACAGGGGTGAGCGTTGCTGATCGTACCAGGGCCGATGGTCGCGGCCTACTGCGTGATGATGAGTGATAGTGCCGCCAGCTTTCAGAATTGTATCCGAGGCGGCCTTTTTAATATGCCAGAAGTTTTCCACCATCGCGGCTTTGTCACCCATGCCGCCGAAGGTAAAGTAAGGGGCTGGGCCGTCGGGATAGATATGGGTAAAGCGACAACTGACCAGACCGGGCCGCCTCGTGGCTTCTAATATGGCGCGTTCTGTGGCTGTTTTGACCTCCGCGTACAAGTTTGGAAAAGCGTCCCAGGTCACGGCAGTTTCAAAAGTTTCAAACATAATACCGCGTGCTGTCAACTCCTCCCGGAACCACGGCATCCGCAAGAAGCGTTCGCGCCACTGCCCAGCTGTTCCGCTCCGATGTGCGTCGGCAGTCTGCCTCGCGGCGGTATCGTATTCGCCGCCATAATCGGCACAAAGCTCCAGGGCGCGTTTCAGCCAGCCGTCTAAGGGGTGATCGGCGGACTCAAAAGCCAGGACTAAAACCGCGTGCTGCCCATCGCCCGAACCGTTATTAGCGGCTTCGAGCGGGTCGAGCAGACGACAGTTGGCAGGGTACAAACCCGCCTGGGAAATAGCCCGCACCGCGTCGGCGGCTTTGAGAAAATCTACAAATTGGACGGTGGTGGAGGCGCGGAAAGTTGGCTGTGGGCGTAGCCGCACCCACGCCTGGCTGATAATACCCAACGTGCCTTCGGAGCCGAGCCACATTCGGTCAGAGCTTGGGCCTGCTCCTGAAGCGGGTAGTCTGCGCGATTCTAATACGCCGCGTGGAGTGACTGCCCGCATATTCTCTACCAAATCGTCAATGTGGGTATAAAGGGTGGCAAAGTGTCCTCCGGCGCGAGTAGCAATCCAGCCACCCAACGTCGAGTATTCAAACGATTGAGGAAAAAAGCGCAAAGTCAGGCCACTGGGTTTAAGTTGACGTTCCAGGTCAGGGCCGAGCGTACCAGCTTGAATGAGGGCGGTTTGAGAAATCGGGTCAATTTCCAACACCTGGTTCATGCGGCGCGTATCTATGGTGACAACTGCCGGGTAGCCCGACGGTGGCTCAACTCCACCCACTACGCTTGTACCACCGCCGAACGGTATGATTGCCGCACCTACACCATCGCACCAGTCCAGCAGTGCGCTTATATCTTGTTCGTGGCGCGGGTAAGCCACTACGTCGGGTGGGTTAGGGAAATCGCGGGCAAACTTACGAATTGAGTCCAGCAGGGAATAGCCGTAAGAATGCAATAAACGCTCGTAAGGTTCGGTAGTGCAAATCTCTTGCAGACGGGCTGGAATTTGGAGGCGCGAGGGACGCAACTGTATTTCCTCCACTGTTGGGGGTGGTGTCACCTCAAAGTTAGTAACTCCGAACTGCGCGGCCCAGCGGCTTTCCAGCCATTTTATGTCGGCAGGTGCAAGAACATCGCCTTCGTGACCCCAACCCCAAAATTTGAGCCGCGTCTTTTCCATCGCTTTACCTTTCTCTAACTTTGCTGGATAATCTAGCGATTCAATCATAACATAGCGGTGCAAATTATGATGTACCCCAGTGTCAGGTTCTAGCGCAACTTTAGTGCAAGGTCTTGAGACCCAAGAAGACTTGCTCGGCCAGTTTGTTCCTGATAGAGATTTGGCATTTGTTGTTGCACCACAAAGTCGTTCGAGTTGGCTTAGAAGTGGAAGGCAGAAACCAGGAAAACGGTTTGACAAATTACGACTAAAACGGTAGATTATACTGACCAATCAGAATTTTTTGAGCTAAAAATCGAGAAAGAGAGAGTCCATGCCGAGAGTTGAGGCAGCCGAACGCCGCGAACAAATAATCAAGGCTACTTACCGCGCTTTTACGTCGCCCCACAAAAAAGGGTTGGCCGACGTGACCTTGCAAGACATCGCTGATGAGGCTAATTTTAGCAAGGGCGTAGTAATGTATTATTTCGATAGTAAAGAAAAAGTTTTTGTCGCTTTGCTGGATTGGTTGTTGTATCAAATCTCCGAACGGGTCGAGCATAATGTCGGTCACGCTGAAGGCGTCGAAGCCAAACTCCACGCTTTGATTGATAGCGTTTTTCTAAACGCTCGCGAAAACCGCCGTTTTTACACTGTCTATCTGGATTTTGCCACCCAAGGTTTACGTAATCCTCTTTTCCGCAGTCTCAATGTCTCTTTCCTGGTTCTTTGCCGGGGCGTGGGACGCGAGATTATCGAAGAAGGGGTCAAGCAGCAAATTTTCAGGCCCGTAGATTTAGACGAAGCCGCCGCCTTTATCCGAGCCGTCGTGGATGGAATGTGTCTGCAATGGCTTTTTGACGAAACCAGCAGTTCCGAAGAAACTTTTGACCGCTACAAAAGTTATGCCTTCTCCTCTATCAGGGCTTATTTACGTCTTTGATCCTCCAGGTTATTTTATTACTTCTAAAAGCAATACCGGCTGTAGGCAGCGCGGACGCGGGGACGCGCCGCCTACAATTGTAATTGGCTTTATAACTTTGAACACTTACAGTTTGACAGCAGTTAGTAGTTATGTTATAACGTTTCCACCAACACCATAATCCAGAACTTTGTTGCTCGTAGATAAAAGTTCCACTCACCACACCAAAATTTGTCAGAAATATTGATTGTCGAGTTGCACCTCACCCACAACGGCTGAGGACTCAAACGCTTCGAGGAGGAAGTCTTTTTATGCCCCAACGATATTCGCGTGGGACTGTAAAGGTGCGCGGAAAAGCCACCCTTACCGTTCTTTTGTTGTGCAGTTTGTTTTTCAGTACGTTTGGCTCCGGTGTCGGAGCGTTTGCCCAGGCTTCTAATGGTGTTTCATCCAATGCTTTGGGTGCAGTTCAGGCCGCTAAACCGAAATCTGTGGCTGACCCAAACAGCGTCACGATTGCTGGCGATTTTCAGCATTTGGTAAGCGGCTGTACCGGAGACTTCCAGCCAAATTGCGCCGCTACCCACATGACCAAAAGCGCGATTGACGGGGTTTGGCGTTTTTCGGTGACAATCGCAACGGCTGGAAATTATAGCTACAAAGCTGTGATTGATGATGATTGGAGCAATGGCAACTTTGGTTTGCACGCCGAGTCTAACGGGGCTAACATTCCCATCGTAGTGCCTGCTGGTGGCGCAACTATCAAATTTTATTATGACCCGAAAAGTCATTGGGTTACAGATAATATCAGTTCAGTAATTGTGACGGCGGCTGGCAGCTTTCAAAACGAAATTGGCTGCCCTGCCGACCCGCCTACTAGCAGTGGTGGCGACTGGGACCCAGGTTGTCTGAAATCGTGGATGGAGGATATACAAGGCACTGGTACTTATACTTACCAAACCCCGGTTGGTATCCAGCAAACCGATAGTGATACACCTGTTACTCACTTCGAGTTTAAGGCCGCTACGGGCGAAAGTTGGTCTAACCCCAATTACCCTAACAGTAATGTACCTTTCGATATTACATCGGCTACCCAATACGCGGTTTTGAGTTATACGCCGTCCAACGGCAACGCGGTAACGGTCAGCATTAAATCTACCTTGCCGAGCCAGGATAACAATGTCCAGTACGACGGTCTCGGTCACGACTCGCGCAGTAGCACTTATCGAGTACCATTTGGCGCGGTAAATCCTAATACCCCTGTCACTCTGCGTTTCCGCACCTTCCATAATGATGTAACCAGCGTGACTATTCGGCTTTATGACACTTCAAACAATTCGGAAACCCGTCAGCCGATGACGTTGGTAGCTCCTAATGTTAGCTGCTTTGATGCGGGGCTGACTTCCCAGGGCTATACCTGCGATTTCTGGCAATACACCTATACTCCGACGGCTTTGGGTATAGTCTATTATCGTTTTATTATCAAAGACGGTACTTCTACCGCTTATTATGCCGACACTGCCAACCGCTATGATGGCGTGGGCGTACCTACTCCCGACGAGCAAGATAATGGCTTCCGGCTAAACGTAGTTGACCCGGCTTTCCAGATAATTCCCTGGATGCAAAACGGGGTGATGTACCAGATTTTCCCTGACCGTTTCCGCAACGGTGATACCAGTAACGACCCGAATCCTACCGACTTCCGTTACAACTACCCGACCCCGCAAGATGGCAACCCCCAAACGGCGGCCAACGACCAGATTCAGAACCGCAATTGGAATCAGTTGCCCGAAGGTTATTGTCGTGCCTATGCTGGCCCGGCCACTCCTTGTAACGAGACCGCACGAGGCCGCGACTATTTTGGCGGCGACCTCAAAGGCGTAGATGACAAGCTGGATTATTTGAAAAGTTTGGGTATCACAGTCATTTACTTTAACCCGATTTTCGACTCTGGCTCCAATCACGGCTACGATACCCGCGATTACCTAAAAATCAGCCCGTATTTTGGCACTAACACCTACTTCCAAAATAACTTAGTGCCGGACGCAAAGGCAAAGGGTATTGACATTGTTTTGGATGGTGTTTTCAACCATTTATCTTCGGATAGTCCTTTCTTCGACCGCTATCACCACTATACCAGCGTGGGTGCGTGCGAGGATACTAGCTCACCCTACCGCTCCTGGTTTGTTTTCACTGACGTAGGCGTTGGGACGGGCCAATGCGCCGACAGCCAGAACCGCCCGAACTCGGCTACTTATGTGGGCTGGGCTGGCTTCGACTCTATTCCGCAAATTCAAAAAGCTGACTTGAACAATCCGAGCCAGGTCTATGCGCCAGTTGCCAATTATTTCTATAGCGACCCCAACAATAGTGTGACAAATTACTGGCTCAAAGGCGGTATCAGGGGCTGGCGGTTTGACGTGATGACCGACCCTTCTTTCCCAACTGCTTACTGGCAACAGTTGCGTACCATTACTAAAGGTATTAAGCCGGACGAAATCTTGATTGCCGAAGCCTGGCACTGGTACGACAACTTGCCTCTGACGCACGGCGACCAGGCCGATACCGCGATGGGCTACCGTTTCCGCAACGCGGTACTCGGTTTGTTGGGCGCAGTGGACGACAAGGGTTTTAATGAAGAAAAGAACCCGAACCTGCCGCCTTCGACCTTTCAGAAGCGCATGGAGTCAATGCGTGAAGATTACGCCAACGCGACTTATTATACTTTCCAGACTTTGCTAGATAGCCATGATACGCCGCGCTTGTTGTGGAGCTTGACACCGCCCAACGATGGTGGCAACGTGCATAGTAACCGCGAACAAAAGGAATTTAACACTGCGAATGTGGCGATAGGTAAAGGGCGGCAAGACCTGGCGGCACTGGTGCAGATGACTACGCCCGGTACGCCTACGGTTTATTATGGCGATGAAGTTGCGCTTACAGGTGATGATGACCCGGATGACCGCCGTGTTTTCCCCTGGAATATTGATGTGAACGGCAACTATATCAATACTGGCGACACCACCTATTATGACGCAGCAGGCGACCATGCCACTTTCGACTGGTACAAAAAGATGACGGGCATCCGGGCCGCGAACCCAGTTTTGCGTAACGGCAAGCTGACCTTCTTGCTGACCGACGATGCTAACAAAACGTTGTCCTACGCTATGAAGAATAGCAACAACCAGCTAGTGATTGTGGTAATGAACACTGATACCACCAATACGCGCGTTGTCACCGTTCCGACGGCTGACTATGTGCGCGATGGCCTCAACTTTGTGGACGCTGTCGCAGGTGGCAGTGCGACTACGGCGGCTGGTAAGCTATCGGCGGTGACGCTGGCTCCGCTTGGCTCCGCCATCTATGTATTGAACAACGGTCAGGTTATCAACGGCCCGTCCGCTCCCACTAATCTGACCGCGACGGCGGGCAATGGCCCGCTCCATGTGACCTTGACCTGGAGTGCAGTGGCTACTGCTACTAACTACAACATCTACCGTAGCCCGGTGCAGGGTGGCGGTTACAGCCGCATTGTGACTGGTAACGTTAGCACCACTTACACCGATACTAATGTAACCAGTGGCAGCACCTACTATTATGTGGTGACGGCAGTGGACGCGCTCGGCAACGAAAGCAGCTATAGCAACGAAGCCAACGCGACTCCGGCTTTGCCGATTGGTTACGCGGTAATCCAGTTCCCCAAAACCATCAGCCACGCGATTACCGCCACGTTTGATACGGTTTATGGGCAGGTTTATATTGGCGGTTTGACCGATGCAGGTGGCGACCCCTCGGCGATTGTCGCTCAAATCGGTTTCGGGATTTCAGGTACGAACTACACCACCTGGAATTTCCAGCCGATGACTTATAACGTTAAGTCGGGCAACAACTTCGAGTATCAGGGCAAAATTCGGGCCGATACACCGGGAGTTTACCAGTACCTGGTGCGTTTCTCGGATGACGGTGGCCGCACCTTTACTTATGGCGACCAAAACGGTATTGGTACAAGCACGCCCGGTGTAATGACCATAACTGCCAGCAGCGACAATACGCCGCCAACCGCACCTGCTCCGGTTTCGATTGATTACAACGCCACCAGCCTGACGGTAACGTGGGGGGCTTCGACGGACGATGTGGGGATTGCCGAATATCGGGTTTATCGGGGTACAGCATCGGGTGGGGAAAATTCAACCCCTGTCGCAGTGGTAGCCAGCAATGTTTTGAGCTACACCGATACCTCGGTCAGCAACGGCCAGACTTACTATTATTATGTGCGGGCTTACGATACATCGCTCAACCCTTCGCCCAACTCTGCTGAAGTGAGCCATATCGTTACGGCCAAGATTGTCCAGACCACCTTTAAGGTTAAAGTTCCGGCCTTTACCCCGCCCGCAGATAAAGTTTATATCACTGGACAGGTGGGCAACGGTGGGAACGGAGACCCACTGTGCGGTTATTGCGGTGGGAACGCCTCAACCGTCATGACCCAGGTCTCGCCCGGTATCTGGCAAATTACGCTGCCTATACCCGAAGGTTCGCCAATCCAATACAAATATACGCGCGGCACTTACGATTACGTCGAGGAATGGGGTTCGATTTCAGGCTTCACCAACCGCGCGGCGACAATTACAGCCAATAGTGGCACAGACCTGACCCGTCTGATTGATGACACCAGCGATAGCATCAACGATGATAACCACAAGGCGGTACAAAACTGGCGCGATGCGTTGGTGAAAACTGTTTCTCCGCTTAATGGCGCAACAGTCTCAGCCTCGGTTAGTGTCACGGTAACGTTCAATTGGGATGTAAAACCTGAAACAGTGGATTTCAGTAACGGTATCGTGCTACAGTTGGGCGCGGCTCAAATCTCTGGCACGGTCACACACAACGCTGCTAATCAATCGTTGACATTCGTACCCACTACTGCGCTGGCAGCCGGTACTTATACCGTGACGGTTGACCACGTGGTAGCGGTTACTCAAGCCAATGATGGTAATAAGATTAGAACGCCTTATACCTTTAGCTTCGTGGTTGTCGGTGCGCCCCCCGCCCCTCAATTGTCGGTAGCACCTACGCAGCTAAACTTCACGGCCCAAACTGGTAGTAGCAATCCGGCCTCGCAGCCCGTCACCCTCACCGCCGCTAACGGCCCGATAACCTACACTTCGGCTATCAGCTATGGTAGTGGCGCAAATGGCTGGCTGACGGTAACCCCTGCCAGTGGTAGCGTGGTCAGTGGTACGAACCAGACCGTGACAGTGGCGGCTACTTCGACAGGGTTGGCAACTGGAACGTACACTGCGACGGTTACTTTCCAGGATACCAACAACGCGGCAGATAAAGCGGTAGTCAACATCACCCTTGCTGTTACGGCAGGGCCACCTCCACCTCCTACCACTTACACCTATAATCTGCCTTATGTAGCAACCGACGCTGGTGGTTATAGCACCTACGTGACTTTGCAAAATACAGGCACTACTACTGCCACCCTTAGCACCCAATACTATGACGTGAACGGCAATATGGTGGCTGCTCCGGCGGGTAGCTGTAGCAATTTGCCAGTCAACGGCGAATGTGTCACGCCCAATCCCTTTACTAATAATAGAGGGACGGGTACAGTCACATCTAGCCAGCCGCTCAACGTGCTAATTTCGGAAGGCACACCCTACGGTGGTTCTTCCTATAGCGTCATCAGTGGCACCACCAGTACGTTGCTGGCTCCGATGGCGTTCAACAATGCTTACAGTGGTTTCGTGACCCAGCTTATCATCAACAATGTTGGTGCTGTCGCTACAACGGTCACTGTTACCTTTTTCAACGCCGATGGTAGCCCTGCCCCGGCTGCTTCGACCCAGGTGCTAACCCTTGCCCCTCATTCCAACCAGATTCTTGACCAAGCGGCCAACAATAGTGGTTTAGGAATGGGTTTCAACGGTTGGGCGCAGGTGACAGGTGCGAACGGGAGCCAGTTAGCAGGTGTAGTTTTGGAGCAAAACTCTAATTTCCGGTTTGCTTCTTTGAGCAACGCCCAAATTAAGCCCCAAACTACTCTGTACGCGGCAGCTATCTTTAACAATGCTTTTGGCGGTTTTGTAACTGGCGCAAACATTGTCAATCCCAACAGCACACCCGTGACTGTAACCGTGACCTACTACAGTAGTGACGGCACTCCAATTACCACGGCTCCGTTTACCCTGGGTGCGCGAGCTATCGCCCCGATTTATCATGGCGGTACGACGGGCGCGGGCTTACCCACCGGGGGCTTGCCCGGCAGTTTCTACGGTTCGGCTTTTGTCAGTGCGGTAGGAGGCGGTATAGTGATGGAAGTCAATGAGGCCGCCAGCCCCTTGCCCAATGGTGCATCGCGTAATGGTACGTATGCAGCTTTGGGTGCGGGCGGTAGCACCATTTATATACCTACCGCCGCGAACGGTGGTTTGGGCTTCACTACTGGTGTCTCCATACTCAACCTTAGCAGTCAGACCATCAGCGGTACTATTCAATATTACAACCTGGACGGTACGCCGCAAGGTGGCCCCCAGACGTTATCCATTCCAGGTAGTGCCTCCGGTGTCGCCCCGCACGGCACGCGACCAGTTTATCAAGGCAACGCTTTACCAGCCAATTTCTACGGTACGGCAGTCATAACGCAGACGAGTGGCCCCGCCAATAGTCTGATTGTGACGGTCAATGCTCAATCCAGCAGCACTTTCTACAGTTACACCGAGCCAGCCCAGTAGCGGGTCAGTCGTCAGTCCTCAGTTAGTAGCAGTCAGTCAAAACCAAAACTGATTGCTGCTAACTGAGAGCTAACCGCTACCAAAACAGAAACAAAAACAGCCCTTAGATTGCGGTCTAGGGGCTGTTTTGTGAAACCAGCGTGGGATTTTTGCCATGAACCGGAC
The DNA here is from genome assembly GCA_038207455.1 of Chloroflexia bacterium. Lineage (GTDB taxonomy): Bacteria > Chloroflexota > Chloroflexia > Chloroheliales > Chloroheliaceae > JBBQZT01. The sequence continues at coordinate 3,348 of JBBQZT010000015.1, read as the reverse complement.
TCTTTGTTATACTGTGTTCACTAGCACAAAGTGTAGCAGTTTTTCTGTTTTGTGTTTTGCGCCCTTGATTGTGATAGCACAATCAGTATAGGACTGTAACTAACCAAATCCAATAAGACAAAGTTCGCTACCTTTTTGCCACTATACACCTCACCAACCCTAATGCTGTGCCGCTTAGTTTCTTCGGTAGTTTGATCAACCCCATTCATTAACAAATATCAAAGGAGGCTCTTAATGCGCTTAAAAGCTGGAAGTTTTCGCCTTACCCTCACCACCGTTTTCATGCTCTCGTTGGTGTTCTCTGGTGGCTGGTTTGTGCCATCTGTAACTGCCCACGCTACGACAGCCAACCCTTATTCTGTGCTTAACAATGTTGCGCCTGTGCCGAATGGCGACACTGTGGGTGTTCCCTGGACGGGCGGCTTTGCTGAGGCCGAAACGACAGCCCAAATTATGGAACGGCAGCGGCTGGCGGACTTGCAGCCGAAGAAAGCCCAAGTAGCCAGGCCTCACCTGACTATCGGTGGGGACAAAGCCCCCAACCCAAACGCCCCAGATACGGCTCAAGCTGCCCCCGACCAGAGCAGCACGGTCAAACCCAACAGCCCGCAAACTTTAGGTCTCAACTTCTTGACCTCTGTTTTTGCCGATAAAGGTTTAACCCCGCCCGATACAATGGGTACGGTAGGGCCAAGCCAGTTTACCGTTGCAGTCAACAATGTCTTTCGCACCTACAACAAAACTACGGGTGTGGCAGACGGGGTGCTTAATTCCGACCCCGATGTTTTTTTCGCCGCGCAGTTAACTGTGGTAGCTGGAAATGGTACTTCTGACCCACATATTCGTTATGACCGGGCGACCAAACGCTGGTTTATTGTTATGATAGATGTGGCTAACAACTCAAACCGGGTCTTGCTTGCCGTCACCGATGCCGCCAGCCAGGGTGTTATCAGTCTTACCACCGTTTGGAGCAAATTCTTTTTTCAACAAGACACAGTTGGTACTACCCCCAATGTTGATACGGGCCACTTTGCCGATTACCCAACACTAGGTATTGACACTAACGCTCTTTACATCGGGCTTAATATGTTTACCAGTGGTACGGGTAGTTTTGCTGGCACTACTGGTTTCGTCGTCCGCAAAAGTTCGATTTTGGGAGCAGGCCCGATTGTAGTTACGGCTTTCCGGGGTCTGGCTACCAACACTGGCGTTGGAATTTACACACCGCAAGGGGTAGATAATTTTGACCCTTCCCCTACCTTTGGCTACTTTATTGGGGTTGATGGCAATGTGGAGAGTCTTCTACAGTTTCGTCGCGTCACCAACCCCGCTACCACCCCTAGTATTTCTGCCAACATCTCTCTTACTGTCAGCACCACCGGGCCTGCGATTACAGCCCCACATCTAGGCAATACTGGCGGTGCTAACGGTAAACTCGATGCCAGCGATGAACGCTTGTTGGCTGCCGTGATTCGCAACGGCCATTTATGGACGGCTCATGCTATTGGTGTTGATAACGTCGGGTCTGCCGCAGGCACACGTACCCGTGATGGCGCACGCTGGTATGACATCATCAACTTTGATACCACGCCCACCGTAAACCAATCCGGGACGGTTTTTGACCCTACTGCCCCTAATGACGCTAACCAACTCTACTATACCTACCCGACTGTGATGGTTTCGGGTCAGGGTCACGTAGCGATGGGTGTCACTCGTACCGGAGCTAATGTACACATCAATGCCGCTACAGTGGGCCGTCTGGCTTCGGACGCGCCCGGCACGATGGAAAGCGTGGTCACTTATACCAATAGCACCACGTCGTACAATCTTGGATTTGACCCCGGTGGGGCGCAAGGACGACGTTGGGGGGATTATTCCTATACCAGCCTTGACCCCGATGACGATATGACCATGTGGACAATCCAGGAGTTTTGTAACGCCACTAACTCTTATGGCGAACAAGTGGTCAAATTGCTTGCGCCACCACCCGCTACTCCGTCGTCCGCCCCAACTGTAGCAGCAGGTCAGTCTTCGGTTAATGTGGTCGTCGTCGGCACGTCAACGGCTGGTTCGGGCTTTTTCGATCCAGGCGCGGGCTTTATCAAACACCTGACCGCAACCGTAAGCGGTGGCATCGTGGTCAATAGTGCCACCTATTCTGACCCTACCCACGTAACCCTCAACCTTTCGACGGTAGGTGTAACTCCCGGCGCGTATGATGTGACCATCACTAATCCGGACGGTCAGACTGCTATTGGCAACGCTATTATGATTATATCTGGTTCAGCTATTTTACAGGTCAATCCAACTTCCCTTGATTTCACCGCTACTGCTGGTGGTTCTAACCCACCTTCGCAGCCAGTAACCTTAACAGCGACAGGTGGCACTGTTACCTACACGACAGGTATTAGCTATGGGGCTGGCGCAAGTGGCTGGTTGGCGGCGACCCCCGGCACTGGTGCGGTGTCTGGCACTCAGGCGGTCAATGTAAACGTGAACTCGACAGGGTTAGCGGCTGGCAGCATTTATACCGCTACCGTCACCTTCCAGGATACCAACAACCCGGCAGATAAGGCAACCGTCAACGTCACCCTCACTGTCACCGCTGGGCCGCCTACCTATACCTACTATCTGCCTTTCCTGGCTAACGGCTACAATCCCGGTGCGCCTATCACGGGTACTTTCACTTCTTATTTGGCTGTCCAGAACGCCGGAACGGGAACTGCTAACGCTACCATCTCCTACTTCGATAGTACAGGTGTCACCCTCACCAGTTCTACCGTTGTCACATCGGTGGCTCAATACGGCGAAATCCTGCCCGCCAATCCTTTCGCGTCGGGTGCAAAGGGGGCTGGTGTGATTGTGTCCAGCCAACCCCTCAACGTGATTGTGGCCGAAGGTACGCCTTTCGGCGGTAGTGCTTATGCCGTCAACCAGGGTGCCAATAGCAGCTTGATTGCCCCTCTCGCCATCAACAACAATAATAACTTCGTCACCCAAATCACCGTCTTCAACGGTGGCACGGTCACGACAACGGCTACCCTGACCTACTACGACCAAAGTGGTAGTTCGCCCGCCAACCAGGTCTTAACCGTTGGGCCACGTCAGAGTGCGACGGCTGACCAAACCAATGTGACCGGATTGGCGACGGGCTTTTATGGTTGGGCGGCTATCTCAAGCACTGTGGGCAGCCAACTGGTAGCCCAGGTGTTGGAGCAACGGCCTGACATCAAGTTCGTGGCGATTGCCAACGCTCAACCTGCCCCTCAGACCACTCTTTACGCGCCAGCGATGTTCAACAACGCTTACGGTGGTTTCTTCACCGGAGCGAACATTGTCAACCCTGGT
>JBBQZT010000014.1:0-81244 GCA_038207455.1 Chloroflexia bacterium | reverse complement strand
AAAATGTGGGCTCGGATCTCACGTAAAAGCTACATCTGACCTTATTTTTCAAACAAGTGGCGGTAGAGGCCATGTCTGAAAACCTGGTTTACCCTAGCTATCGTGAGCGTGTAGCGGCTCTCAAAAATGGGTAAAGTCGAGACTAGAAGGCTGCTTAAATTAAGCAGTAAGCTTTTTACAAAAGTAAGAGCAGATGCGTTTGCTCTTTGGAGGAGAAAATGCGAACAATTATTTGGAGAGTTAGCTTGATACTACTGTTGGTATCAGCAGGGTTGTTAGGTGGAATAGTGCGCCCAGCCAACGCTGCCACCACTATCACAGATGTTGGTGCGCCAATAAGTAACCCTGTCACCGATGGGCAGCACGTGAGCTGGTTCGACAGTCAGAACAATTTACACGTTATGACTATTCAAAACGGCGGCTTGACCAACCAGCGCATCTTTCCTGTTAAGGGCAACCCGGTTACAAATTCACTGCGGGCTGATAGCGGTTATGCAGTTTGGTACAACGAGGAACAAGGTTCAAATTCCGGCTTTTATGTCTATGCTATTAATTTGGTTACGGGACAACAATCGTTTGTGGATACGGGGCTTTATCCCGCGATTTCAGGCCATCAAGTTGCATATTTAACTGCCTCATTCTCAACCATCGCTGTGCGTGATATTAGCACTATGTCCCAGTCCATCACTCTGACTCAACAAGCTAATGTTAATAATAATGCAGTTGCCTTCATAGTCTTTGATAACAATCGCTTAGTTTGGAGTACCTATTACTCGGCGGGCCACGAGCTTTACGGTTATAATGTTTATACTATGCAGATTGGCGATAAAACGCCTACTTTGTTCAAACAAGGGTATGGTGAGCCACGTTCTACCGATGTAGATTTCCACAATGGCATCCTTGTTTTCTCACTTGGACCGGAAGGCCCGAGAATGTTGGTTTACAACGTACAAACTGGACAGCAGATACCTTTCACAAACACGGTAAATGGGGAGGAACACCCGACTACTGATGGCCGCTATATTTTTTATGATGGTAGCTGGACATACCCTGAAACGCACGTTATTAATTTACGTGGCTACGATACTCAAACTAATAGTTATTTTGATGTGGCAATCAATCGGGGCGTGAACGTATTTGCTACCATTCGCAATGGCTATCTGGTTTGGGGGCAAGCTACGTCTCAAATGACAAACGAATACACTCTTGACTCTGTGCAATTTAGCTCAATTACAGACACATTACCCTCTGCACGCCAACCCCAAACAGCCAGCACACCTGACCAAAATTATTTTTTTCAAACCGGGCATACCTTATCCTACGGTTTCAAATATTTTTGGGAGCATGGTGGCGGGCTGCCAGTTTTCGGCTTTCCTCTCACTCAGGAGTTTACCGAACTTAATCCCGACAATAGCCAAAATTACACCGTGCAGTATTTCGAGCGGCAGCGTTACGAATACCACCCCGAATTCAAAGGCACGCCCTACGAAACCGAGCTTGGCAGGCTGGGTGCGGCTGATGCTCTACAGCGTAACCTGTACAATCGTGTTCCGACTGCCTTTACATCTGCTCCCAAAAGCAGCGACCCGAATTGCACCTACTTCCCCCAAACCCAGCACAATGTTTGCGGTAGCTTCGGGGCTTACTGGCATACGCACGGGCTGGAGTTTGGCGATGTGAGTGTTTCATTCCGGGAAGCAGTGGCTTTGTTTGGTTATCCCATCTCCGAGGAGTTCAAAGACCCGGATACTGGCTTGATGGTGCAGTATTTCGAGCGGGCGCGGTTTGAACACCAACCCCAATTCGCGGGGACACCTAACGAGGTGGAGTTAGGCTTGCTGGGCCAGCAAGTGTTACAAGCACGAGGCTGGCAATAAAAGTCGGTATATCAAGACCTTTCGCCAGAATCGGTTTCCTACCGGTTCTGGCTTTTTATTTTGTAACTATTCAGCCGCCCTGTCACGGCCCGTAGGGTTGCGAATGGAGGCTTTGCCACCCAGGGGGTACCCGGAGGAGTCTGCTGCTAAGGATTTGATAGACTGCGGCTCATAAGTTTCAGCCACAGCTTCCTCACTCCGCGCTTCGCTAGAGCCTCCGGTTCGCAACCCTAAAGGGCCGTGACAGTGTCAGCACTTTCTGCATAGATTATCTAGGGTGACAGCCAGGGGCGCGTAATTACAGAATTAAAACTTTATAAAATATGGTCGTAAAGGACTTGCCAAATACTATAGTTTCAAGGTATTATATGTCAGTGCATCTACGCGGCGAAACCCATTCGCCAAAAGCTGTTCTCTCTCTTGCCAATTAAATATAAAAACCGGAAAAGCAGAGCCGGAGGAACCGCAATGCTGGAAGTTAGCAACATCGGAGTTGTCTATAACGGTGTGATACGGGCAGTCCAAAACGTTTCATTAACAGTACCCGATAAAAGTGTAGTGGCTTTGTTAGGCGCGAACGGCGCGGGCAAGACCTCGGTTTTGCGTGCCATTTCGGGCCTTTTGGGGATGGAACGCGGTAAACTCATCAGTGGCACTATCACCCTCGATGGCGAACGTTTGGATAAGCTGGACACGGGCGCGATTGTCAAGCGCGGTCTGGCCCAGGTGTTGGAAGGCCGTCGCATCTTCGGTTCGATGACGATTGACGAAAATTTGCAGGCCGGGGCGTACTCGCGCACTGACCGGGTTACCAAACAGCGTACCTATGACCACGTGATGTCCCTTTTCCCTGTCCTGGCCGAACGGCGCACCTCGGCGGCTGGCTATTTGAGTGGTGGCGAACAACAAATGCTGGCGATGGGTCGGGCTTTGATGGCTGGGCCAAAAATCTTGTTGCTAGACGAACCTAGCCTCGGTCTCGCCCCCTTCCTGGTACAACAAATCCGTGACATTATTGGTCAAATCAATGCCGAAGGGACTGCCGTACTACTGGTGGAGCAGAACGCTTCGATGGCTTTGTCTGTCGCCCAACACGGCTATATTTTGGAAACAGGCCATATCGTGCTAGACCGCCCAGCTGCCGAAATGCTGGCCGATGACCAGGTTAAACGCTTTTATTTGGGCCTGAACGAAGCTGGCACCAAACGCGATTACAGCCGCTTCAAAGACCGGACGGTACGTGAAGCCGAGCGCGAGGCTAGAAAGGCAGTGGTATGACCCAAACTTCTACGCTTAACGGTAGCAACCCTTCTAGCGGTCAAGCTACGGCTTTATTGCAGGCCCAAAATTTGACCCTGCGCTTCAAAGGTGTAACGGCCCTTTCCGACGTATCGTTCGAGGTATTACCACAAGAACTTTTCGCTATTATTGGGCCGAACGGCGCGGGCAAAACTTCTATGTTCAACCTGATTTCCCGCGTTTATACCCCCACCGAAGGCCAAATGGTTTTCGATGGTAAAAATTTGCTGCATCTCAAGTCTCACGAATTAGGCGGCGCAGGTATCGCCCGTACCTTCCAGAATTTAGGTTTGTTTCCCCAACTTTCGGTGCTGGACAATATTATGGTGGGCCGCTACCACTTGATGAAATCGGGAGTAATCGCTGGCGGTTTATATGTAGGGCTGGCCCAACGGGAAGAAGCGACCAACCGTCGCCGCTGTGCTGAAATTATAGATTTTCTGGCTCTCAACAAATGGGCGATGCGACCGGTGCGTAACTTGCCTTATGGTGTGCAGAAAAAAGTAGAACTTGGCCGCGCTTTGGCCCTTGAGCCAAAACTGTTGTTGTTGGACGAGCCGGTAGCCGGAATGAACCTGGACGAAACCGAAGAAATTGCCAGCGTTTTGCTAGACATCAAACAAGACTTGGGCATCACACAAGTGTTAGTTGAACATGACATGGCTATGGTAATGGGCATTGCAGACCGGGTGATGGTATTGGACTTTGGCAAACGTATCGCTATCGGCACACCCAACCAGGTGCAAACCGACCCTGCCGTAGTCAAAGCTTATTTGGGGGAGGAGTAACCGCGATGAGTACCTTTTTACAATTAATAGTGCAAGGCATCGCGCTTGGCTCGATTTACGCCTTGATTGCGCTGGGTTTTACCGTCGTGTTACTGGCCGGGGTGGTCAACTTCGCTCAAGGTTCTTTTATGTTGCTAGGCGCGTATGTGGTATCGTGGCTGGCGGTTGATATGCAAGTGCCGTTCCTGCTGGCTGTGGCGGGTGGTATCCTGGTAACGGTGCTTCTGGGCGTGGCTTTCGAGCAGCTATTTCTGCGCCGGATGGCAGCGCGGCCAGTCTTTACCTTGATTATGATTACCCTCGGTCTGGATACGATTTTGCGGGTTATCACCTCAGCAATTTGGGGCTATGACCCTCGGCGCAACGGCGACCCTTTTACCCTCTCAACAGGCTTCAATGTGGGCGAAGTTCACCTCAATTGGGGCGACATCACTATCGTGATTGTCACTTTTATACTGCTGGGTCTGTTCTTCGCTTTTTTCAAATACACCAAATACGGCGTAGCAATGCGGGCGGCGGCCTTAGACCGCGAGGCGGCGGCGGCAGTCGGCATCAGCTTATCGCAAGTCTATATTCTGACCTGGACGGTGGCCGGGGTGCTGGCGACGATAGGCGGGGTGTTTCTGGCAAGCGTGCCGCGCAGTCTGGATACCACGCTTGGTTTTACAGCTTTGCGGGCATTTCCGGCAGTAATCTTGGGCGGTCTGGGTTCACCCGTCGGCGCAGTGGTAGGCGGGGTGATTATGGGAGTGGTCGAGGTGCTGGTGGCTGGTTACAACCAGCAATATTTCCCCTGGTTGGGAAGCGGCTTTAACCAGGTTTCCACTTATGTGGTTTTGATAATCGTCCTGCTGGTGCGACCCTACGGCTTATTTGGCAAGAAAGAGGTGGAGCGGGTATGAGTTCTGAAACCAAAAAACTTAGTGTTGAGGAAATTGCCGCCACACCCGCAGGTATAATCGCGCCAAAGCCAGCCAGCCGCTCTATTTTCAATCCAGCCGCCCGTACTGGCAATCCGGCTGTTACCTGGACGATACGAGTGGTAGCGGCCATCGTCTTGATAGCCTATCCCTTTTTGCTTGGTAGTGATAAAAATAGAATCTGGCTGCTCATCGGGACGCAAGGTGCAATTCTGGCAATCGGCGCGTTGGGCCTGACCGTCCTGACGGGCTATACGGGGCTGGCTTCGCTGGGTCACGCCTTCTTCCTGGGAGTTGGTGCGTATGCCGCCGCTTATTTTGGCGGCAACCTGGGCTGGTCAGTGCTGCTCTGGCTGCCTCTTTCCGGTATCGTGGCGGGGCTGATTGGTTGGTTCATCGGCTGGCTAACTTTGCGCTTCCGAGGACTTTATCTCACCTTTGTGACTATCGGCCTGGCTTTTATTGGCGGCCACGTCTTTTTGAACCTTAAAGATTTGAGTGGCGGCAGTAGTGGTCGAGCTTTTCCGCGCCCGACTTTTGGCGACATTGATTGGAATGCTTCTAGTAGCGTAATTGGGCCGCTTACTCTGAGCCGTGACCAAAAATTCTATTTCTTGGTGGTGCCGATACTGCTGCTAATTGTACTTTTCACCAGCAACGTCACCCGCACTCGGATGGGCCGGGCGTTCCAGGCGGTGCGTGACCGCGAAGTAGCGGCGGAGCTTATGGGCATCAACGTTGCCCGTACCAAAATTATCGCTTTCGTTTATAGCGCAACGTTGGGCGGCATTTGCGGAGCGTTATTCGCTTCTTATCTGCGGCGGGTGCAACCAGATTTTTGGGGCTTAGACCTTAGCTTCCAGTTTATCGCGATGATTATTATTGGCGGTATCGTCAGTGTGGGCGGGCCGATTCTAGGAGCGTTGCTTATTACGGCTCTACCCCAACTGATTGACCTTTTCGCCGACAAGATTCCTTTCGTCCAGCAAGGGGCGGGGGCTGGTATCACTAAAGGCGATTTGAGCGAAATTATTAATGCGCTGTTTCTGGCCCTATTTTTAGTGGTAGAGCCAAACGGCCTGGTAGGTATTTATCGGCGTATTCGGTTCGGGTCTGGCAAACCCAAACTTTCAAAATAAATTACCATTTACATTCAGGTAAAAGCGGTAGAAGCTGACATGGTGTCAGCCCCTACTCTTACCCAACCCATCCGGTTATATGTACTTTAAGAGGAGAGAATTAATGCACAAAGCAAGGATTTCGGGTCAGGCTATGCTGGTGACAGTAGTGGTCTTGCTCATGGCGATGGTGCTGGCAGCTTGCGGAGAAACAGCTACCCCCGCCGCTACCAGTGCCGCCGCTTCCACGACAGCTGCCATGACGAGCGTAGCTGCGATGACTACCAGTGCGGCGGCAGCAACTACGAGTGCAGCAGCAGCTACTACGAGTGCAGCAGCAGCTACTACCAGCGCGGCGGCAGCAACCACGAGTGCAGCCGCAGCAACTACGAGTGCGGCGGCAGCAACTACGAGTGCAGCCGCAGCAACCACCAGCGCGGCGGCTGCAACTACGAGTGCGGCGGCTTCCCCAGCAGCCGGCGGCTTTTCAGTGACTACTTTTAACATCACCGTTCCAGCCAGCCTCAAAACTGGCCCTGGTGTAGATACTGCTACCAAAACCATCACAGTGGGTGGCATCGGAGCGTTGAGCGGCCCGGTAGCGGCGGCTGGCAAGCTCTTAATTCGCGGTTCGGAAGTTTATTTCAAGGCTCTAAATGATGCGGGTGGCATCGGCGGCTACAAGATAAACTTTGTGACGGGCGATAGCCAGTATTCACCGCAATTGGCTGTGCAACAATACACCAAGCTTGCTCCAGATGTTGCCATTATCGGTCAGGTTATTGGTGCACCCTCAGCCGCCGCGCTTAAAGACCAGGCCGAAAGTGACAAATTGATGTTCCTGGCTGCTACGGCTGATAGTTCGGTGCTAAATTACAAATATGCTTTTACCTCCGCAATTCCTTATCCGTTGGAAACTATCAACGGAATTGATTACGCGGTCAATCAACTGAACAAAAAGAGCAGCAAGTTCGCTATCGTTTATCAAGATGATGCCTATGGTCAAGACTCCCTCAAGGGTTACAAGGCAGCGATACAAGCTTTTGGTTTGCAGGACGTTGGTCAAATCCCTTTCAAAGTGACCGACAAAGACTTTACGGCCCAGGCCACCCAGCTTAAAACCTCTGGCGCGGATGTCGTATGGATGGCAAGCCAACCCACCCAAACTGCTCAGATTATGGGTGCAGCCACCCAATTAGGAGTAGCACCGCAGTGGATGTTGCAAAGTGCCGCCTTCAGTTCCCAACTGCTAGGCACTCCCATCAAAGACGTGTTACTCAAAGCTTTTGTAGCTTCCTATGGTGTACCCTGGGGCGATCCGAATGCACCGAGCGAAGCCACCAAGATTGCTGCTATTGCCAAGTACGCCCCTGACCAAAAACCCGATAGCTATTTTTCGGCTGGTTGGGCCTACGGTATTGTGGTGACAAATATCCTGGCAAAAGCCTTGTCTAACGGTGACATTAGCCGCGACGGTATCTTGAAAGCCTTCGAGTCGTTGAAGGACGTAAATTTGGGTCAAGGCCCAGGTCAACCTCTTTTCTCCTACGGTTCGGCTGCTAATGACCGGGTGCCGTTCCGCACTTCGATTATTTTCAAGGTGGACGCTAACGATGTGGCGGGTTACTCGCCTGTGACTAAACCCTTTACTAGCGAGGCTGCCAAGAGCTATAAATTCTCATAACAGCACTATCCAGTATTAGGAGGCCCATCTCTACACCGACAGTAAGTATCAATCGGCGTGGGGTTGGGCCTCCTTTTTGAGTTTTACTTAACCCGATTACGTAATATTTCGCGGACTTCCATCAAAATTAAACCTAACTTGTTTTGCCCACTATGGTCCCCGCATCGGCCAATTGATTATAAACCTACTAAAGAATCTTAATGAAGCAACCTGTGTACGACCAATGAGAACGCCAACGGTTAAAACCGTCGTCTATTCACCCCAAACCTGATAAATCAGGTTTTAACAACACGTTAAAACGTGTTTGGCTTGTTTAGACGACGGTTTTAACCGTTAGCTGCCTGGCGTGTACTATACCCAGATTTAACAATTAAGGTTCATAAGTGGGTTGAACCACCGTTCCAGCTAGTGGCAACCTCCAAACAATACTTCTCAGCAAGTGCTAATAACCCAATGAATTGGGTTTTGAACCTGCTTGCCGATGGATTCATCCATCGGTGTCGCCAAAGCACAGCCAGGTCATTAACGATGCAAAAATATGCACCACACCCAGACCAGTTTTCAATTACGTGCCAGCAAGAAGTGATGTTTGAGACATAGTGCGGTTTCGCTGGAACAAAAGTTGCATATCTTTACAATGATAATATTCTATCAGGCAATTATTATGATAGTATTGTGAGATGGATTATAAGTTGTAAAGGAAGGATTTTTGTACAATGAGTTGGTTAGGACAGGCTAAACAGAAAATTTCGTTCGGGCGCACACCGCCTAGACTGCCCACAATACCGGGCGATGAACAAACTTTTGATTGGGAAAATCATCAAATTGTTTATTCGGTATTGGGCAATGGTAAACCTTTATTGTTATTACACGGGATAAACGCGGCAGCCTGGCGTTTTGAAGTACGCCGTAACATCGAACCACTAGCCCAGGGCGGTTACACGGTATATGCCCCTGATATGCCCGGCTTTGGCAAAAGTACCCGCCTCGCTCAGGTTTACACTGATAAAAATTATATCGCCTTTATTAAAGCTTTCGCGGAGGAAATCCAGTCCCGTGAGGGGCAGCCTGTGACCATCGTTGCCAGCACCTTGATGGCCGCACACGCCATAGCTGCCGCCGCTCAGTCTCCCGAACTGTTCGCCGCCCTACTTTTGATTTGCCCGACTGGTATCAAACGCCTGGCACACCCGGCCAGCGAAAAACAATTAAAGCTATTTAAGAATTTGAGCGGACGAGCAGGCAAAACTTTGTTTTGGTTGCTGACTTCGCGCCCTTCCACCAAATTTTTTCTGGCCCGCGACGCTTACTACGATAAAAATTATATCAATAAGAGTATTGTCGAAGGCTACCATCGTCCGGCCCGCTATCCCAATGCCCAGTTCGCGCCTTTCTCGTTTATCACCCAGCAACTCAGTCATAACGTGGTTGAAGAATGGGGCGGATTGACCCAACCAGCTGCTATTGTGTGGGGCGACAAAGCTACTACCTTGCCTCCCTCAGATTTGGAGGATTTCTTGCGGTTGCGGCCTGATACCCCCCATCGCATCCTCACCAATACGCGCCTCGCTCCGCACGATGAAAGAGCCGAAGAATTTAATGAGTTGGCCCTGAAACTTTTGGCCCAAATGCAGCCTGCCAGCAGTTCACACGACCTGGTAAGTGCGGCCTAAACTCACCACGGCAACCAGTTGACGGCACGGGGTTCACGGAGAGGGAAGGGTTTTTGTAGGATATTGTTCCCGCCCAGGGATACCTGTAGATTGCCGCTCCGAAGCTTTTATTTTTTTGAGTTTCCTCCGTGACTCCGTGGTGCAAAGCTCGCTGTTCCCCTTCACCAAAAGAGACCGAATGTAAGCTCATTCGTAATGTTGCTGTCGTAAAATAAGCCCAATAAGAAACCGACAAAAACTAGACGAAAGCGGTCTGGTGGAAGTGTGATAGTGAGCGTAGCTAACCACGCTGCGTTAGAAGGAACTTAGTTGTGACAGCAACCGCTGCGTGTAGCAAACCCAAACGCATCCTGGTAGTAGAAGATGACCCCGATATTCGCCGTTTAATTGTTCTGCAAATGCGGCTGTGTCAATATGAGACGGTTGAAGCAGCCAATGGTAGGCTTGCTTTACAATTGGTCGAAAACGGCCAGCAGTTTGATATGGTGATTACCGATGCCGCTATGCCGGAACTGGACGGCTTTGAACTGACCCAGGCGTTACGTTCCCGTCCTGGCTGGTCAAGCACCCCCATTTTGATGCTTACCGCTCTGGACGATTATCCTGCTTCTAGTCAGGCATATCAGGCTGGTGTCAACGGCTTTTTGAGCAAACCTTTAGACCGAAGCGAGTTCAAAGCTACCGTCCAGAGTTTGCTTTACCACGCTGCCGCTTGAAAGATTTTGCCCGCCCCAATTTTTGTGCTATACTCAAGTCAGCAGATAGTACAAAAATTCTTTGGAACAGACTAACGGGCAGGAGTAACTTATGTCCCACCCTTTTGGTGGAAACGGCCATAATCTCTCAAATCCAAATAGCCAGGGTGCGCGTCCTCGTAGTAGTGGACGCTGGGTTCCGGGTAACTTCCAGCGCAACGGTAAAAACGGTTACTGGCAATATCGGCCTTTGGGCAAACGTAGCGCACCCTATTGGCTGTTAACTTCGCAACTACGCAAAAACGCCCACAAACCTCGCTCGTACTGGCCGCTCTATCTGGTGCTGGTTTTCCTGGTAGTGGGTCTGCTAACCTCAATTATTGCAATTACTACTCCGGTTGCTGTCGGGGTAGTCGGTTACAACTATTATGACCAGCAACTTTCTCTTAAAGAAGATTACAGTTCAATTGGTTTTGAAAACACCCATATTTATGACCGCAATGGCATTTTATTATACGAAAGACAGTCCAACCAGGGCGCACGTGATTACGTATTTTACAAAGATATTCCCCAGGTCTTGATTGATGCCACCACCTCGGCGGAAGACCCGACCTTTTTTACCAACTCCGGCTACGACCTGTATGCTATTTTGCGGGCTTTTTATATTAACGCCAGTGGCGCGGGTAGCTCAGGGGCCAGCACTATTACCCAACAGGTGGCCCGTTTGATATACCTGCCCCCCGAATTGCGAAACCAGCCCACCGCCGACCGTAAATTGCGCGAAATAATCTTAGCCATCAGACTAGCCCAAGAGAAACCCAAAGAACAGATAATGGAAAGGTATCTGAACCAGATTTTTTATGGTAACTTCAGCTACGGTGTCGAAGCAGCTGCACAAGGGTTTTTTGGCAAGAAGGCCAGCGAATTAAACACCGCCGAAGCCGCAATGTTGGCCGGACTACCCCAAGCCCCTTCTGCCTACAATCCTAGAGTTGACTTTAAGCTGGCAAAAGCCCGCCAGAAAATAGTTTTGGGCTTGATGCTCAAATACAACAAAATTACGGTCTATGAAGCACAAAAGTGGGATAACTTTGACATCGAAGCTGACCTGGCTAACGGTCAACGCACTGATAATTTGCAAATCCGCTGCCCTCATTTTGTAAATTATGTGTTGGATCAACTTAGCGGCCAAACCGAATCCACGCAACTTCAGGCGGCCTCGCTCAATTTCACGCCGGACGAATGGAAACGGGGCGGTTACGAAATTACCACCACTATTGATGTGCATTTGGAGGAGCAAGCCGAAAAGATAGCCCAGCAACGCATTGATAGTCTGAAAGGTCAGAACGCCAGTAACGCCGCGCTCGTTGCCATTAAGCCCCAAACTGGCGAGATTCTGGCGATGATGGGCAGCATAGATTTCAACAACAAACAGATAGATGGACAGGTCAATGTAACAACCCGTGACCGACAGGCTGGCTCGGCCATCAAACCAATTACTTATGCCGAAGCTTTGACCAAAGGTTGGACACCAGCTACTATTCTGGCCGATGTTTCGACCAACTTTAAAAGCAATACACCAGGACAGGCTTACGTCCCCCAAAATTTTGACAAAACAGAACATGGGCCAGTGTCATTGCGTAATGCACTCGGTTCTTCGCTCAATATTCCGGCTGTACAGGCTCTCCAGTTCGACAGTGTGCAGAATATGATGGACCTGGCAACTCAAATGGGCATTCATTTCAAACATAGTGCTGACTTCTATGGCTTGCCGCTTACTTTGGGCAGCGGCGAAGTGCAACTGCTGGATTTAACCGGAGCTTATAGCGTTTTCGATAATTTAGGTTATCGTGTGCCACCAGTTTCGATTCTAAAAATCGAAAAGCACGGTTATGTCTGGTACGATTTTGCCGCCGTCGAAAAGAAAAAAGATCGGGTGCTAGACCCTTCGGTGGCCTATATGATTACCAACATTTTGAGCGACAACAAAGCCCGCCTGCTGGCCTTTGCCGAGAACAACCCGTTGGTATTGGAAGACCGTCCGGCAGCCGCCAAAACTGGCACGACGGAGGATTTTCACGATAGCTGGACAGTAGGTTACACGCCCGATTTTGTGGTGGGAGTATGGGTAGGCAATAATAACCAAAAGCCGATGAATGCCGTAGCTGGTTCAATTGGGGGCGGGCAAATCTGGCACGATTTTATGCAGTCGGTTTATCACGATGACACTCTAGTGAAAGCTTTGAAGACTGATAACCAGCTGCAAACCGACTTTGTGCGCCCGCCGGATATTGTGGAAGCGAAAGTTTGTTCAGATAGTGGTTTGCTGCCCAGCGATGATTGTCCAGCCAGCAGCATCCGTACCGAAATATTTGCCAAAGGCCACGTGCCAACCGAAAAGTCGAAATTGCAGCAAAAGATTCGGGTGGCGAAGAGTTTGAATTGTCTGGCGGATAGCGATTACCCGGATGAAGCGGTTGAATTACGCATAATCTACAACTATCCTCCCGAACTACAGGATTGGGCCAAAAAAACTGGCAAACCTACCACGCCCCCGCCGCCCTGTCCACCCTACGTGCCACCCACACCTACACCGACACCGCCGCCAATCATCACGGCCACGCCGTTTGCCAGCGCATCGGCTTCCGCCAGCCCGAACCCTAATGGCAATGGTAATGGCAGCGATCAGCCACCGACTCCTGTGGTGGTGAACTCTCTGCCTCCCATCGCTGCACCTACGCCTACACCCGTCGTGGTAAAGCCGCCGCCAACCAACTCACCACCGCCACCTACGCTTAACCTCCCGACAGCCAATCCGGTCTCGCTCCCACCCACGTCGGGTCAACCCACCTCGCCGCATTAAAGGGTGGAGGGTGGGTATAATTGAAAATATGGCTCTGTATCCATTGGCGGAGCAATGTCATACAAATACCAGGGCAACCCATAAATACCCCTGGGTGGTAGCAATGTCCCATCAGCAAGGATTTTGTAGGATATTGCTCCGCCAATAGACGGTTCGGGAGCAGCCTGTTGGCCTTAACCCGCCTACTATTTCGTATTGAAAAATCACTAGAAAGTGACAGTATGCAAGCACCCGAAAATGGTGGGTTGGGGACGGGCGCAGAAGTGGCCGCGTGGTTGAGCAAACTGCCGCTCGAAACAGCTACAAGGTTAGCTTCCGAACCAGCCAGGGCCAGACGGCAACTAGGGGCGGCCCTGTATGGGTTGAGCCACTTCGTGCAACGAGCCACCCAATACCGCAATCAGCTTTTAGGCCGCGCTCTTGATCCGCGCCAAACCCAGGCCGCCGACCTGAACATTATTGAGATGACCCCACTGGCAAACGAACTTTGGTTGGAACAAAACATCAGCCTGGAAGAAATGCCGATTGCTGGTTGGGATTTTACCCATATCGAAACCACTTCCAGCGAGGGCCAGGCTGTTTTTGAGCAAGAGTTTGTGGAACGCACGGCCTATCTGTTGAACGAGTTGGCTCAGGACGAACCTCACACAGATACCAACACTGCTCTGCTCTCGGTTGACCGACTGGATTTGTTGCTGACGCTGGCCGAGGCCGAAGCCCAGCGGCTGATGGGGCAATTGCAGGAGTACGGAACATAGTTGGGCCGCTTTTTCAAATTAAATTGGCTAAAATGGCTGGCGGCAGGTCTGGCTCTATGCGGCGTGGCAGAACTGGTACGCGGCTGCGTGGCTCTGTTTGACCCGCTCACTTTGGACTATAGCGAGATGATTGTGGCGGGAATGGCCCATCAACTAGCCCGTACTGGCAGTCTCGCCGCGATTTATGCCCCACCAAACACCCCCTACGCTTTGCCAGGCATACAGTATCCTCCCCTTTTTATCTGGCTCAACGTTTTGCTGCTAAAGCTCACTGGATTAACTCCCCTATTAGCCGCCCGTTTGCTGGCATGGGCTACCTATGTCTGCTCTGGCCTTTTGGTAGGAGGGTTGGTCTGGCAAGAAACACGCCAAAGGTGGGCAGCACTGGTGGCAGCAGGTCTGCCTTTTTGCTTTTGGAGCGTGCTAATCTTTATCAACGCGGCCCGACCTGACCCATTGGCCCTGTTTTTCAGCTTGCTGGCAGCTTTTTTCTACCGCCATAGACAGAAATCGAATTTCCCCCCTAAAGATACGCCAGACTCTATCATTTCAAAAACGCGCCTCCTACAATTGTTTGCTATTGCGCTACTATGTGCCTTAGCCTTTTTGAGTAAACAAACTTATCTGGCAATCGGGGCGGCTATCTTTTTCGATTTGGCTCTTACACGCGGGCGACGACGTTATGCTCTCTTTTTCGGTTTGACGTTGGTGGCATTGTTGCTGGGCGGGATTTTGTTGGTCAATACTCTGGCGGATGGTATGTTCGTGGGTATTTTTGACCCCGCTCGTGCAGCCCGTTTTATTTTCGACAAAGTGCCGGGCTTTGTGGGCTTCTTCGTGCTTGACCATTTGTCCCTGTTCCTAATCGCGGGCGGGGCGATTATCTGGCAATTGCGACGCGGGGAAAAGTTTTGGCCGCTCTACACTTTGTTTGCAACTCTGGCTTGCGCCGCCATTGTCAAGGACGGAGCAGTAGATTATTATTTCAATGAGTTGGCTTACGTTTTGAGTGTGAATGTTGGGTTGGCTCTGGCTGGCTACAAAAATGAGCCAACCACTAAAAAATGGCTAACGACTGCCATCGGGGTACAATTGCTTATCGCAGTGGCTATGTTGGTGGCGTGGGGACAAGGCCGCGCCTTCAACAACTTTCGGCAGGCGTACTCGGAAGGGTTGACATTGGTTCAGACTGCCCAGGCCCAAAACCGTCCGGCTTTGGTTTTTGCCGATAATTTGCTGCTGGCTACCAACCATACCGACTTAATCGGTGATTATTTTATTTATTCGATTTTGGTGGAAAACAAGCGGCGTGACCCCCAACCGCTTGTCAATGACCTGGAACGTGGCTATTATGATTTTGTAATTGGGGAAGAATTCTTTCGCTGGCCGCAGGTATTTCAAACTGCTTTGGACGAGCATTACACGCTACGCTATTTGGACGGCCAGGACGGACGGCATTTGTTTCGGCTATACCTACGCAAAACCTGAGAAGGTAAGCCGCTGCGCGTCCTACAAATAGTTTGGATAGTTACTTTATTACCGTAATTGTTGAGGTGTTGTCACTTCCTGTAGGGCTACGGAGCCTGCGAGGTACCTTGCTACCGACCCAGCTTTTCGGGAAGTGGTTGGGAAGGTAACAGGGAGCTTGAGCAACGCCACTTTCAACAACCAAAAGGTTTTACCCAATTTGCCTGACCCCTATAGTGTACCTTCTCAAACAGGCTTGATTTCGCCCGACGGTAGCAGCGTGCGGATTGTGATCGCGATTGGCGGGGACAAGCAAACCGCTCATGATAAGCTGGAAGGCATTAAGCCCGTGCTGGACGGCCTGAGTAAAGCCTATCCTGGCTATAACATCCACACCTTCAACCCGCTACCTGGCTAAATAGTTACAACTATTTTGACCTAATACCAGCCAAATTCGCTATATATCGAACCTGCCGCGACGCTTTCGATAGCTGCCCGCACGTAAGGTACGACATTCGGGGGAAGCTGGCTTAGTTCCCACCAGCTTAAATCGTCGCACTTGTCGGGTTCGGTGATGGTAGGTTCGCCTTGCCAACGGGTAGCCACAAAGAAAAAATCTATCCGTTCGTCCTCAGCGTGGCGGTGGATCACATGGGCCAGTTGTAAAGCGGCTGGCTCAATTTTGATAGCAGCTTCTTCCCTGGCTTCCCGACACATCGCCGCTCGTGCCGTTTCGTTGCCATCGAGGTGTCCAGCAATCAGGCTATAGTTGCCGTCTTCGTAGCCAGTTTGGAAACGCCGCGCCAACAAAATCTTTCCCTCTTTTATCAGCAAAAGATGCACCGCTGAAATTAACTTGAATCTCGTTTTGCTCATGTTAATACTTCACGCCTATCCGATTTTGGCAAAAGCCCTGACCGGGAAAGTTCCCATACCCTTGACTTTGGGTGGGATTGCGCTGAATATAAAGCCTTCGTCCGGCAAATCTTCAAGCTTGCAAAGATGTTCCACGATGAGGATTTCAGCTTGCAACAATGTCGAATGAACGGGTCGGGATTTGCCCCTCGTGTCATCAATGTTATGCGAGTCAATGCCCACCAGCTTAACTCCGTTTTGCTTTAAGTAGCTGGCGGACTCGGCGGTTAAATAGGGGTGGTTCTCATAATAGGCGGATGTGTTCCAGTGCTTGGCCCAACCTGTGTCTATCAAGACGGCCCGGCCTCTTATTTCGTGGTTTCGGAAGACCTCTGGGCCAATCGCCAACGCTGTGCGGTAATCCGCTCTGATAACAATGCCCTCCAGGTCGGCAAAACTTTCGAGGCCCACCTCTGACAAATCTTTGCCATCGGCGTAGCGATGAAACGGGCAATCCACATACGTCCCGGTGTTAGAAACCATTTCGATTTTGCCAATCTGGAACTCCGTACCCGACTCGTAATTAGCTCTGGATTTTTCCCGGCTCAAATAGTCGCAAATAATCGGGGCGGGCAAGCCTTTGTACGTCACCAGCCCATCTTCGATGGTGTGACTCAAATCAATATACATTAAATTCACTCCGTAACCTGTTAGGCCAAATCTCCCGTAGCTACTACAAAAGCCATTGCTGCGGTGTTTGTGTGGGTAATACTCAAGCTCCACTGGGTGAGGTTGAGTGAGGCGGCGCGGGTGGCGGCTTCCCCGCTCAAATGCAGGTAGGGTTTGCCGCCCGGCTGATTGATAACTTCGATTTGCTGCCAGCTAACCCCGTCGCGCCATAAACCTGTTCCCAACACCTTGCCGACTGCTTCTTTGGCGGCGAAACGGGCCGCCAGTTGAGCCACGCGCCCCCGACAGTAAACTAATTCTGCCGAGGTGAAAACGCGGTTGAGAAAACGCTCTCCCAACCGCGCCACCGCCCTCTCAATCCGGGCTATTTCGACTAAATCTACGCCTGTTTCTAATTTCATTTAGTCTAAAGTGGGGCGACCCACCGAACGATAGATAAAGCCGAGTTTGGTCATCTCGTGCGGATCATACAGGTTGCGCCCGTCGAACAGATAGGGGTGCGCCATCGAGCTGCGGACGCGCTCAAAGTCCACGTGTTTGAACTCGTTCCACTCGGTCAGGAGCAGCAATCCATCCACGTCTTCGGCCACCTGATAAGGGTCTTCGCAATATTCCACCGCGCCCGGCAACAAACCTTTTGCCACCTTCATAGCGATTGGGTCGAAAGCCTTGATAGACGCGCCTTTACGCACCAGGGCCGCCACGATGTCCAACGCCGGGGCTTCGCGCATATCGTCGGTGTTGGGTTTGAAGGCCAGCCCCCAAATTCCGAGTTTACGGTTCGAGACCGAGCCAAGCGTGCGCTCAATTTTCTGGACAAAAGTGCGGCGTGAGTCGGTATTGATGTCCATAACCGCCAGCAACAACTGTGGGTGACAATTGGCTTTGGCGGCCATGTGTGCCAGGGCTTTCACGTCTTTGGGGAAGCAGCTGCCACCATACCCGATTCCGGCCTTGAGGAAGCCCGGCCCGATGCGTTTGTCGTAGCCCATTCCTTCGGCCACCACCTTTACGTCCGCCCCCCAAGCCTCGCAAATCTGCGACATCTCATTAACAAACGAAACACGAGTCGCCAACATCGCGTTACTAGCGTATTTTATCATCTCAGCACTGCGTAAATCGGTAATAATGATAGGGGCTTTGAGTGGTTTGTAGAGTTCGGCTACCTTTGCGGCGGCTTCCCGATTGGTCGAACCCAATACCACCCGGTCAGGGGTCAAGAAATCTTGGATAGCCGAACCTTCGGCCAGGAATTCCGGGTTGCTGACGACGGCAAAATTTACCTTGTTGGCCCGCCCGTTTAGATGCTCATTGATGGTCGAAGTTACCCAATCACCCGTGCCAATTGGCATGGTGCTTTTGTTGACAATAATCGTATTACCGGCCAGATGTTTGGCGATAGAAATAGTAGCCGACTCGACATAACGCATATCGGTCCCACCGTCTTCGCCCTGTGGAGTACCTACCGCGATAAAGACAAAATCGGCGTTGGGAACCGAGTCATCGTAGCTGGTGCTGAAACGGAGACGGCTGGCCTCTCGATTACGTTTGACCATTTCTTCCAGACCGGGTTCGTAAATCGGCATCTCACCTTTGTTTAGCCGTTCAATTTTGCCCATGTCCACATCTACGCACACCACGTTATTACCCAGGTCGGCAAAGGATGTGCCAGTAGTCAAACCAACATAGCCCGTACCGATAACACAAATATTACTCACCTAAAAAACCTCCTATTCGTAAATACTGGTTCACACAATCGCTATACTCATAACCAGTATTTCGCTGCACTGTTACACCTTCTCAAAAACATCCTAATCCTAGCTGGCCCTCAGCGAGACCCCAGCACAATAGCTTTCAAACTGATGCCCACTGGCCGCCACCACCACCCGGTTGATATAAGTTGGGCGGCCAGCCAACTGCATCAAATCAATAGTGTACCGCTCCCACACATTGTTACGAATCTCTTGGCTACGCAACAATGGGTTGCCAGAATGGTCATAGGTTTGCGTGCTAGAGTCGTTGTTAATATAGTAAAAGCCGTTGACAAACTGCCTCTCGTCACCATTTTTGTCAACATAGTAAATCTCAATTTTGAGCGGGTATTCGCTACCCATAGCCCCACCTCCGGTCAGACTTTGAAACTTCAACTTGACATAAATCTCAAGGTTCAAATGGTCATAATCGGCCACGTATCTATTCAGGTTTTGGGCCAGCCGGGTTTCCTCAAAATTTATATCTGCGTCGCCGCCGTACCGCATAAAATGGGCGCGAGTTTTGGTTTGGTCGGCCACCAGTTCGCCATCGGCCAGGAGGCGACCAGCCGTGCTACCGCCATCTCCCCCCTGGTCGTGGCCCACGCTCCACCCGTCCAGCCCGTCCAAAAATGAACCGTTGGCAACCAGTTCCACGCCTAGCTCATCGGGCGGGCCGGGAGGCGTACCCTTAGTGACCAACAAACGTTGCCCCACGCCTAGTTTTTGGGGAGCAGACCCGGCAGCCGCTACCGAAATTGTGCCACTATTGCTGTAATTGCTATTAATCCAGGTGCGATTTCCACTCTCGCCGTTACGTTCTAACTCCAACGAATAGACCCCGCCCACCGTATTATCGAACTGCACGTGCGCGTCATCGTTGGTGTAAGCCTGCAAAATATCCTCGGCTTTGTGCGGCGCGACCAAAAATTTGACTACACCAGATAGCACATGAACTTGAATTACCTTGTGGGTGCGGCCATAACCAGTCTCGCGCAAACTTTCTAAAGTTAGCTGCGTGCTAGGGGCCATTTGCAAGCGCGTCCCATCAAAGAGGGTGAGGGTGGCGCGACCATTCTTGTCGGTATGCACGGTATCGCCTTCGTTAAGAACATTTCCCTCGTGGCCCTGGACTTCGTGGTTTTGCTGGTCAAACCGCAGCACGAAAGCGTAATCGCCCTGCAAACTCAAAGTGGCGTGTTCAGCTTTAGTGGTATTTGTTAAAAAATTGCTAACCAAACCTATAATTAGCCAGACCAGCAGACAGAAAACGCTGAACGAACCTAAAATTACCAGCCACGCCATCAACTCCGGGCGCGTGTTGGAATGCACCCGGCTGGCTACGGCTGGCGTGGGGTTCGCTGGCTCATCTTTGCTGGCTGGTTTGGTTGTAACTTCCATGCTTTATCTTATCTCAAAACCATCAAAAACGGCTGCGGTTGCGCTCCATTGCGTCGCCACCTCGCTAACACTGGCTGCGAACGGCCCGACCCACAACTTTTCTAACAGCTTTTCCAGTTGGGACTGCGTGCCTTCGGCTTCTAGTTCTACCCGACGGTGGTCATTAGGGTCGTTGCGTACCCAGCCGTACAAACCCAATTGTTGGGCCGCACCCATCACAAACTGCCGATAACCGACACCCTGCACCCGCCCTTTTACTACTGCCCGCAACCACAAGGGGTTTGGCTTTGCTAATTCCGTTTCTTTGTCCATTCGTTTTCTGTCGGTAGCTAACTGCACTTCTAGCCATAGAAATAACGTTTGATGGCTATAAAAAGTTTTTAATTCCTGCTGCAAGCACGCTATATCAGCCCTATTTTACCGCCTTGCCCCAACCATAGTCAAATTACGGAAAAAGCAGCGGGCTTCGGAGAACAGTCCATTGGCGGAGCAATGTCCCACAAGTTATATCTCATCGGCTGCTGGCTCACTGCTCGTAGCTTCTATGGTTTCGCCAGGGTGACGTTGGATACGGCGAAAGTCAGAGCGTGTTGGTCGTTAGCTTTAGGGTCAAGGCTAAAAGGGGTGATAGGAGCTTCTGGTGATTGGAAGGTAATAATATTGTTGCCGGGTGCAAGAGTTGGCCTTATTTCAAAATGCCCGCTTGCTCCATCCACAGCCAGGTTATAAGTTGCAACAGGTGCGGTGTTGAGCGCGACTTGCAACGAACGGCTGGTTTTTAGGCCAAAGGCATCAAATTGTAAATCAACTGTGACTGGCGCGTTGGTCAAATTCATAATATAAATTTCAGACGGCCCCCCGCCTTTGGCCCATCGCCAGGTGTGGGTCGCATCGCTTTCGGCACCGTACCAACCGTCCCCGATGTCCAGGAATTGGGCCGGGGCTGGCTGGTCAGCCCCGGCTGGCGGCACGCTATAAGCCGTGATAGTTTCGTCGCTATAGACAGGTAGGGCGGTTTTGCCGATAGTCTGGCGCAGAAAGTCCTTCGCGTCGGCGGTTTGCCGCTCGTTCATTGAATGGGGGTAGGTTACGATATAGCGCACCTGGTAATAGTTGAGAATGGACAGACTCCACCGGAACAAATCGGGGGCTGGCAGAATATCGCGCTGGCTGGCAAAATCGGCCTTCCCGTTCAGCAATGTTTCGTGGAATACTGGCGAATGTTTGAGTAAATCGAGTGGGCCAGCGCGTTTGTGGTCACGGGCCAGTTGGCCGCCAAAAAGCTGTTTTTGGTGGAAGGTCTGGTAGTACATGGCGAAATGCTCCACCCCACCGCTTTGCTTGTAGGCTGGAAGCTCCAAAATAGCATAACTCGCCGGGTCGTCTGCCAACTGCTGATAAAATTTCGGGACTGATATAATGCCCACCGGGAAATCCACGCTCAAAAACTCGCTGCCAATCAGGGTTGTGAGCAAGAGGCCACTCAGGAGGGCGGGCTGCCACCTCTTTAGCCTGGGCCGCTTTGCAAATTTCTGACCTAGCCAGGCCAGGAGATGGGTCAGACCAATAGCGGTCAACGCGCCCAACGCCAGATCGTAAGGCACCAGAAAATTGCCAGGGTCGCGGGCGATATTCAAAAAGGGCAGGCGATATAGCAACCAGTAAGGTAGCTTAACCAGGCTCAAATCCTGGCCGTCCAGATGTAGCTCTGGCCCTAACGCCATAATCCCAAAAAATGCGGCCAGCGTCAGCCATACGCCTACTTTTGGCCCATCCTGCTGGTTTTTTCGTCGTCGCCACGCTATCACAAGGGCGAATATTGCCAGTCCTAGAGGTATCAAACCAGGATTGAACGAGCCATCTACGCCCGTCGGGTTATAAAAGCCTTTGCCAGTCACGGGGTCATAATGTTGATAAAAAGGCAAGGGCAACTTTTGGGCCAACCAGCCATACAGCAGACTATGGTCATTGGGGAGGACAAAGCTCAACAGGTCAACCGAGTGGTCAAGCGACTGGTCGGCACTGGGGGCCAGCCAGGGTTGAGCGCGAGCCTGAGCCAGCATCGGCAAAACTATGGGCGAAATCAAAATTGTGTATGTGACACCAATAATCGCGGCCTTGAGCAAGACATCGCGCCGCGCCTGCCAGCTTCGCGCCCGAAATAGTAGGTAAAAAGCCGTGATAACTGCTGTTAGCAAAATAAGATGCAGAGCGTAATACCAGTCGCACAACGAAGCCACCAACAGAAAGATGATTGCCAGCGCGATATTTAACTTGAGGCGCGGCTGGTTATCCAGAGCGCGGAGCAGACACAAGGTGTAAAGTGGCAACCATTCGAGGGCAATCAAGTTGGTCTGGCCGCTTTGCAAATAATCCCACAAATAAGAGTTACAAAAAACGAAGACGAGACCGCCCGCGAACGCCGCCAACTTGCTACTCCCAATATAATGGAACAGCAGATACGCGCCCCACACGCCTAACGTCAAGGAAGCCAGTATCATCAAGTTGAGTGTCAAAATTTGTCCAAAGATGTAATATAGCAGCGCGGCCACCACGCTCAAAAAAGGCTGAAAGCTATGCAGACGCAGACTCACTCCGGCGGGATAATACAAAAAATCGGTGTGGAAAGGGTCGGTGTGCAAATCGAATAGGGCGTGGCGCATCCACCAGTAGTTCCAAAGGTTTTCGTAGATGTCTGTGCCACCCTGGGGTACAGCATTGCCCAGGTGCATAGCCAGGTTGCGGGTGTAAATCAGGGTTACGGTCAGCGAGGCGAAAAAGGCCCACACCCAATGCGGCAAGTGGGTTAAGATTTGCCCATAACGGCTTATTTGGGGGCTGGCACCATCAACTTGTTTGACAGGAAGACTGCTTGTTGACATAGCTTATTGAGCATTCGGTTTGCTCAAACCAGCTTCCCTTTCTTATCAATCAGTAACTCTAGCCATTCCAGAAAAGTCTCACCAAACCATTCTACTGCTTCCGGGTCAAGGGAGTTAGCCCGGTAGATGCCCGGTTGCCGTTTTTCCGTCGCATCAAACAAGTAATTTGTTTCTACTATAAACTCCGGGTCAAGCTCCGGGTTCCATACTTCGGTGTGGCAAAAACAAAGAAAGCCTTTGTTGCTAACTATCTGGCCTTCGTCTTTGACAATATGTAACGCGATTCCATCGTTAAAGCCAAACAAATCTATTACTAACTCGTCATTATAGGGTGTTTCTTCTTCCGACGAGTCCGCAGACGCGCCAGCATAGTTTTCCAGGAAATCAACGTAGCCCTGGTCACGCCGCAAAAAAGGGTACTGCTCCAGGAAGTCGTCAATTTCTTTCTGCAATTCCGGGTTAGGATAGGGCCAGCGTTTTGGGCCTTGCCCTATGCGGGCGTTGGGTAACACGGCAAATTTTTCCATTAAAGAATGTATATCCAAAATTCTCACTTTTCTAAACTATTCAGATTGTCATTCCAACCAAGCCAGGCAGAAGTGAGGAATCTCTGACCGGATTTTCAAATTAGAGATTCCTCATTCCGCAGAGCCTCCATTCGGAATGACAGTAACAGGTGAGTAGTTACGTTCCGCCAACATATTACAAAAAAGTTCGCCCTGCTCAATCGCGTCTTCGAGAGCTATATGCGAATGTTTTAGTTTTTGGTCGAACCAATGCGGCGGCATCTTACGTTTGGTAGTCTCGTGGTACTCACTTTTCAGCATTGCCATCGCATAAGTTTTGATGTCCAGGGCCGAATGCGAAAATGGATTTTCCCCCACGAATTTTATTAGATACCAGTGGATAAAAGTAAAATCGAAACCCGCCGGATACGCCACGAAGACGGGTTTGCCGGGCAAGCTCTTTATCCACGTCACGTATTGCTTCATCGCAATTTCAGGAGTTATCAAATTTTGGTGGCAGGCTTCCCAGCCTTTGGGCTGCTTCTTCCACCACGCCATTGTGTTCGGGTCGGTAGTCGCACCGGGTAGCGTTTCCAGGTTGGCTTCAAAGGTACTGACCAGTGTTTTGTCGCCCTTGTACGCGGCTGAACCAAAACTCAACATGGAAAACGGCCCTGGTATTGGCCCGTCCGCTTCTATATCGGTACTAACGTAAATTTCTGTCATAAAGATATTATAGCTTTAAGCATTCCATTTTGCAGTCACAGCGTTGAAATCGCCTTTGGTAACAATAAGCTGGTTGGCTTGCTCACCATATTCCGAATCTAGCCAGTTTTGAAGCTTTCGGCTGGCCTTCGCGTGGGCTTCATCGGGTAAATTCCAATCTCCACTATACATCCGGGCTTGATGTCGAGCCGCCATCTGAGCAAGAGAAATAGGCGGACGCTCATACTCCAGCAGAGCTACTTTTTGCACTGTAGTGGCGTGAAGCTCCTTTCTCAAGTAAGTTTCAAGCGTTTCGTCAGCCAGCCAGATACCCGGCCTGAGTGAACGCGGTTCTATGCCCAATTCTCGGATAATTTCATCCCATTTTGCGTTTACTACCCGCATAGGGTCTAAATCCATTTCTAATGTTTGCGGTGACTGGGCCTGGCTTTTTTCGTGGTTATTTCGATTACGTGGTGAATCATAAGCAATAATTAACCAACCATCAGGCTTTTTGAGAACTTGTTTGGCTTGTGCAAGTACAGTCTGCCAATCTTCTACCAAATGTAGCACGTGGACTGTAATGACCACGTCAAAGCTGTTAGGAGCGAAAGACAGTGCTTGAGTAATATCGGCTTGTTGCAACTGATACTTGAAGTGCCTCGAAGCACTAGCCCCGTCTCCTGCCTCGATTTTAGCCAGCTTCTGGTTGAGCAAATTCATCATATCTAGGGAGATGTCCACTCCAGTGTAATCATAACCTGCCTCAATGAAGGGCAAAGCGATACGGCCTGTACCTATTCCCAACTCCAGGAAACGGCTAGAAGTCACACGGGCCTGGGTATAATCTACGATAGCATCTCTGATGGCTTCAGCTACACCGGGAGCAAAGCCGCGCGTGTCATCGTAATATTCAACTGCCCGGTCAAAAGACACCCTCGACATTTCGATAAACACTCCTATAATGCTTGTTAGGCATTTTATTGTAGGAGGCACGTCCCCGCGCCCTCACAGCTATGGTTCTAGCGAGGACTCGCCTCCTACAGCTATTTGAATGATATTGGGTCTAAATTTCTGCTAAAACCCTGGTCAGAACCCGCACGCTGCGCTCAAACTCTTGCAAGCTGGCGTGTTCGTTGGGCGTGTGGTCAAGGCTGCTATCGCCAGAGCCATAAGCTACGATTGGACAACCCCAGGCCGGGCCAAGCACGTTCATATCGCTCGTACCAGTCTTAACTTTAAAGCCCGGCTGTCCACCTTCAGCCCGAATACCGGATAGAAAGGCCCGCACCAGACCGTTATTTTTATCGCTGCGTACCGCCTTTTCTTGACCGTGCAAATCCAGGGTTGCGTCGCCTTGCCATTGGGTCAGCTTCGCCTTAAATTCATCCAGTGGAAAATCTAAGGGCAAGCGTAACCCCACCCGTTGCCGTACAATCTCCTGGAAACCGTTGGCCTCGCTATCAAAATTCCGCAGCGACGGTTGCAAAGTCTCAAAAGTCTTTTTGCTTTCGCCATTGGCCGTTTTGTTAAAATCCACCGCATAATTCTTAATAGCGTTCCAAAAATCCACCGCTTCCTCGCACACGCTCGGCCCATCGGCGGCGGTGTGTTTGCTATCACGGGTCAGGGTATAATCAAGCAACAAACGGCCTTTGTAGCCGAGTGTGATATGACTCCAACTGCTGGGTTCGCCAATCACGCAAAAATCGGGCTGGTATTGATGTTGAGCAAAGCGTGCGCCTTTAGAACTGGCCGCTTCTTCCTCCACCGCCCCCACTACTACAATCCGTTTGTTCGCCAAAATTTCGCCCTGCTTTGCCAACTCCGCCGCCGCCAGCACAAAAGCCGCCATCGGCCCTTTGGCATCTACCGCACCGCGCCCATAAATCGTATCGCCATCCGGTTCAACTCGCACCGAAATAAAACCATCCACTGTGTCAATATGGCCCAACAGCACCAGGGTTTTGGTGGCCTGGCCTGCTGCTGCCCCGATTTCGCCCACCGCGTTGCCCGCTTCATCTACATAAGCGCGACGAAACCCGGCTCGTTGCATAAAATCCACGATGTAGCTGGCGACAGCTTGTTCCTGGCCGCTCGGACTATAGATTTCGAGCATCCCTTTGAAGAAGTTTTTATATGTCTCGTTCAACCTGTTTTTCCTTCAATGTTGTCAAATTTCACTGCTTCGATAAATATTTCTCCAAAAAGCTCGTCCTGGTGGGCCTGGGTTTGCTTGCTCCGCACCAGTTCCAACACCGCCATAAAAGTTACAATTACTTCCAGAGGTGACGGCATTTCGTCCTCGGCCTGACCTGTCACAAAAAGCGAACTAAACTCGATGCGCCCACCCTGTCGGGCATTGAGCCGTGCGCGTATCAAGCCGATTTTGTCGCCAATTTTAACCGAATGTACCAGCCGTTTCAACTGCTGCGAGGTAGCCGGGAGTGGCAACTTCAACTGCTGTTGGGCCTGAGCCGCCAACCGCCGTTCCACCAGTTTTAGCAAATCTTTGAGGGTTAAGCCCTGCAATCCAGCTTCATTACGGGCGTATTCGGGCAACCCCTTGAGCGTCACTGTCAATTGTTCTAACATTGTAGCGTGTGGCCCGACCCGTTGGGTTTGCCAGGCCCGCCCGTATTGTTCCTGACGCTGCGAAAGTTGTTGGGCGGCGGCTTTGAACAGCTTATATTCGCGCAACTGGGCCACCAATTCCTCGGCGGATAAACCCTCTTCGCTATTTTCGTTGCTGCGGCCCGGCGGTGCAGGTAATAATGCTTGTGATTTGATATATAACAATTTGGTCGCTATCAGCAGAAATTCGGCCAGTTCGGACGGATTTATCGTCTGCAACTGCCCGATATAACCCAAATATTCGTCACAAATCTTCGCCAGCGCGATTTCGGTAATCGGTAGTTCATTGCGCTCAATTAGTTGCAACAACAAATCTAGCGGCCCTTCAAAAGCCAGCCCGGTCAATCGTACCTGATAATTGCGTTGTGGAACGCCAAAAGCGTTGGTTTCTATTTCTGGCATATTAATTCAAGTCGTCAGCCCATTTAAGAGCCAACGCTGCCGGGTCTTGCTTTCGCAGCAAAGTCTGGCAATTACCCACTAATGCCACTACTCGTCTGCCTGAACCCGCCGCCCGTGCTAACCGTGCACTACGTTTCTCGTGACGGCACTGCAAGTAAAAAATATATCGCCAACTTTGCGGTTCGCGGCTGGCTATCCTCGCTACTAGACCGCGCCCGCCCAACTTTCGTAAGATTACGTTCGCCACCTTGCCCCAAAGCGGAACGTACCGCCCGCAATCAAGGTCAGTTTTGCCTAAATCGTGGAGTAAAGCCGCTTGCAAAAGCTCCACATCGTTGCCAAAACCGCCTTGTACTAAGGTCTGGCACACATTCAGTGCGTGGCGTTGCTCGAAAAGCGGCAGATTGAAAAACAAGTTGGCCTGTGGCTCGTTGAGTATATTTTGGACATAAGCAATGTCTTTAGCGGATACTTTGGGCCGCAAAGCGCGGGTAAACTGGCCCACCCTGTAGAAAGTCCCGGTCATAGCCACACTGGAACTGGTAGCCCCAAAAGATTTAAGACAGCCCCCACTAAAGGATTAATAATATATGACAACAAAGGTATGCGTATAAAGAACGGTATCACAAAAATAAGTACCAGCAAAATGTACGGCCCATAGGTTTCGAGCGGTTGCAGTGTCACGCTCCATTGGCTCGGCAGGACGTTACGCCAGACGCTCAAACCGTCCAGAGGCGCGAGGGGAATGTACAGGTTGAAGGCAAACAGGAAAATATTGACCAATATCAGGTAAAATACAAATTGGGCCAGGAAGTCAGTTTTAATAGATTGATTGATATAAGACTTAAAAATCAAACTCAGCACGAGTGCTACCAACAAATTTGAAAGCGGCCCGGCCAACACAATCAGTAAATTCGTTAATCTGCCGCCCTTGACCGCAAAAGGGTTGCGCGGTACTGGCTTGCCCCAGGCTACCCCGGAAAAAGTCGGGCTGACCGACAACAAAAAAGCCATCAACAAGCCAAACGGTTCAAGATGGACAGCAGGATTAAGCTTGACGCGGCCCTGCACACGGGGAGTCATATCGCCTAAACGGTAGGCCACAAAAGCCTGAGCGTAATAGTGCAGCCCCATACCGAAAGTAAAGGCCACTACCCAGGCCAGAAAGTAGGCAGTATCAAAATGTACAGACATAACAGATTACATTCCCCAAATTACAACCAAATTTAGCTTGCCAAAACACCCCACTCGGCGTAAAGCTTTTCCAGTTCGTCGGTGGTTTGCTGGTACTCCTGGCTCAAACGGTTGATGGCTGCGATGTCCCCGCGTTCGCTGGCTTTATTCATCTCAACGGTTAGTTCGTTCAATCGGCCTTCTTTTTTGGCAATGCTGTTTTCGATATTCGAGACTTGTTTGGCGCGTTGCTTTTCCTCTTTGGCACTCAGGCTTGCTTTGGCTATTGTAATTGTGCCGTTGGTTTTGCCGTTGCTATGCCCGTTGCCATTACTATCACTATGCCCGTTGCTTTTGATAGTTGCTCCAGCCAGGCGCGTTTTAAGAGCCTCGCGTTGGGCTTCTTCCTGGCGTTGTTTGGCCTTGCTCAACCATTCCAGATAGTCGGTGTAGTTGCCCAGGTGAGCTTGCATCGTGCCGTTTTCGATAGCCCACACCTGCGTTGCCATTGCGTCTATAAAGTAGCGGTCGTGGGAAACAAACATCAGAGTGCCATTGTACTCGCTCAAAACTTCTTCCAGAGCTTCGCGGGCGTTGATGTCCAGATGATTGGTAGGTTCATCCAAAATCAAGAAGTTAGCTTTGGTCAGGGTCAGTTTCGCTAAAGCCACCCGACTGCGTTCGCCACCACTTAAATCGCCCACTTTTTTGAAAACATCATCGTTACTGAACAAAAAACGACCTAGATAATTGCGGGCCGCCCCTTCGCTCATCGGCTGCGCCCACAAAATTTCTTCCAAAATGGTGTTGCCAAAATTCAAACCCTCGTGCGATTGGGCGTAATAGCCAATTCGCAGGTTCGGCCCTGGCTCAATCAAGCCCTCAACAGGCGTTTGTTCGCCCATAATCGTTTTCAAAAAAGTAGTTTTGCCCGCCCCGTTTGGCCCGATAATCGCCACCCGTTCAGCCCGGCTGACTTCCAAATCTGGCGACTTGAACAAACTGCGCGGCCCGTCTTTGGTCTGGTAGCCAATCACCAAATCTTCCGTAGCCAGAACCAGCCGCCCGCTTCGCAAGTCGGTTTGCAGCGATAGGTGGAGCTTATCTTTTTCTTTGGGTCGGTCAATCCGCTCCAAACGATCAAGCTGTTTTTGTCGCCCCCGTGCCTGCCGATACCGCTGTCCGTTTTTGTAGCGTCGGATAAAATCCTCAGTTTTGGCAATTTGTTCTCGCTGCGCCTCATACTCAATCATCGCCCGTTCGATACGCTCGGCCCGCAGCCCCAAATATTTGGAATAGTTGCCCGGATAATCTTCGACGCGCCCGAAACTTAAATCAAGCACTCGTGAAACCACGCGGTCAAGGAAGTATCTATCGTGGGAAATTACGATAAGTGTACCAGACCAGGCGGCCAGGAAATTTTCCAACCATTCCAATGTTTTCAAATCCAGATGGTTGGTTGGCTCGTCCAGCATGAGTAAATCGGGGTTAGTTAGCAGCGTTTTGGCAAGCGCGGCCCGTGTTTTCTGACCGCCGCTAAATTTATGAATGTCCCGTTCCCACATCTCGCGCTCAAAGTTCAAGCCAGTCAACACCTGTGAGATACTGACTTCGTAATCGTAGCCGCCCCGCATCTCAAAACGGTGGGTCAAATCGGCGTAGCGTTCCATCAACGGCTCTAAATCGCCATTGGTAGCCTCGCCCATCTGGTGTTCCAGCAGTGTAATTTCGGACTGCATCTGGCGCACATCATCGAAGACCGACAGCATTTCGGCGTACAACGTTTGGTCACTATCGAAGCGGGCTTCTTGCGGCAGATAGGCAATTTTCAAACCTCTGGTGGTTGCAATTTCGCCACTCTCGGCGCGTTGCTCTCCAGCGATGATTTGCAGCAGGGTACTTTTACCCGCGCCGTTCACCCCCACCAGGGCTACTTTCTCGCCCGCGTTGACTTGAAAGCTAAGGTCTTTGAAAACTGGATAAATATTAAAAGCTTTGGTTAATTTTACGACTGATAAAACAGACATCATATACTCCAGGATAATTTCTTGTAAAAATCACCCTATTGTATCATACGAGCAGGTAATTTTCTTGCTTAACCTACCTTAGTAAAATTGACCGACTAGCGAAGGCTGGCCCAGCTTAAATAAAACTTCTGCTGTCCGTCGTTGAATAATTTGGTCTGGCCTTCACCGTTCGCGCTGCCTTCGACTACTTCCCACTTGGGAAGACTGCCAACTGTGCCTACTTTTTGCAGATAAGCCAACCGTGTACCATCGGGCGAAAAGACCGGGTTGGTGGCAGTCAGTCCGTCAGGTGAAATACGGACAGCGTTGCTACCGTCGGTGTTGGCTATATAGACGGCCCGGCTATCGTTAATGCCTTTGGCAAAAGCGATCCGTTTACCATCAGGCGACCAGGCGGGCAAATCGAACTCACCGGCCCCCAAAGCATCCAGGTCTTGAGTTGCGCCGTTATCAGGGTTGAGCGTGCGTAGGGTGTGACTGCCAGTTTTGGGGTTTTGGTAACTGTAAACCAGTAATTTGCCCGCGTTCCAGCTAACATAACCAGCCGAGTCGTTATTTAGTTTGCGCTGGTTTTTGCCGTCCGCATCCATAATGTAGAGTCCGCCGTTATCTGCGCCTCCCGTCGCCCGAATAAAGGCAATGCGCGTGCCATCGGGCGACCAGGCCGGATAGACATCTTTGAAATTGCCCTGGGTTAGCGTTACGTCATTGCTGCCATCCAAATTGGCTTTGTGAATTTGCCATTGGGTAGTGCCAGGCGCGGCAACATACAGCAAGCTTTTACCATCGGGCGAGACGGCGGGGCAGATGTCGTCCGTTTGGTTATCTATTACTACTTTAAGTTCCGCCCCTTTGTTGGTAGCACTATAGATACCCCACTTGCCGTTGCGCGTCGAGCCGAAAATCAGGCGGCTACTTGCCAATACATTGGGGTTGGCATTGGCGGTAGTGGTTACGCCCGCCTTCGTACCCGCACCCGGCGTATTTCCCGCGACGGTGCTACTGGTTTTACCCTGCAAAAAGTAGTACCACACGCCCACGAAAACCCCGGCGGCTAACAAAATGCCGATGAGAAAAGCCAAAATACCCAAACCTCTGCGTTTGCGGCGGCGGAGTGGGGCAGGGACGGGGACGACTTCCTGATAATCTTGATAATATGGCGGGGCGACGGCTTGTGGCTGGACGGGAATATACTGCTGGTCGTAGCCATAATCTTGGGGTTCCGGCGCGAGATATTCTTGGTCGTAACCAGCCAGAGGAGCAGGCTGGACGTAGGATTGGCGGCGCGGGACAACCGGATTAAAGGCAGTGGGTTCGTTGTAAAGTGGCGAGGCCAGTCTATCATCGTCGGCGGTCAGGTTGGTGGGCGGCGGCGCAGACCGGTTGACCGCTACCGCCGCGCCTGGGTCAACTGCATTGTTAGGAATAGGTTGGAGGGGTGGCATGGGGCTGGGGTTGACCTGGGGGCCACTTCCGGCGGCAGCCTGTAACGCATTGACAAATTGGGCCGCTGTTTGATAGCGTTCGTCGGGTTTT
Source organism: Chloroflexia bacterium (assembly GCA_038207455.1). Taxonomy (GTDB): domain Bacteria; phylum Chloroflexota; class Chloroflexia; order Chloroheliales; family Chloroheliaceae; genus JBBQZT01. The sequence goes on along the minus strand of JBBQZT010000014.1, from coordinate 49,540 downwards.
TTTGCCAGCGCGCGTAAAATCACCAGTTCGACGGCGGGCGGAACCTCTGGCTCGTAATGGCGGAGCGGCGGCGGCGTTTCGCGGCTGTGCGCTATCAACACGGCCAACGCGCTTTCATTTTGGAATGGGCAACGCCCGGCCAACATTCGATAAGCCAGGATCGCCAGCGAATAAATATCGCTGCGCCGATCAACAGGCTGGCCCATCGCCTGCTCTGGACTCATATATTCGGGCGTGCCGATACTCATACCAGTCATAGTCAGGTTATCTTTAGCATTCAAAACCTTTGCGATACCAAAATCGGCCAGTACCGCGCGGCCTTGTCCGTCCAGTAATACGTTCGACGGTTTGACATCGCGGTGAATAATATTGTGAGAGTGGGCTGTTTCCAACGCGGCCCCCACCTGCGCGATAATGGCTACAGTTTGGGCCAAATCTAGCCGATTATCGCCATCCAACACTTCCTTGAGCGAACCGCCTTCCAGTAATTCGGTGACTAGATAAGGCCGTTGCCGCCATTCGCCGTATTGATAAATAGTAATAATATTGGGGTGATGCAGACCTGCGATGGCCCGTGCTTCCAGCAAAAACCGCGAGGCAAAGTTTGGGTCGGCCTGGCTATCGTTGTTCGCCATAATTTTGAAAGCTACTTGGCGGTCAAGCGGTACTTCGGTAGCCCGATAAACATCGGCAGCCGCCCCTTTGCCCAACCAGCCAGTCAGTTTATAGCTGCCGATTTCCTGCCCAATCAAACCTTGCCCGTTATTACTAAATTGGTTGGCGTTGGTGGTTTCCAAGCCCGACACATCGTCTCGCAATTATTCCTCCTTAGTTTTTAACGCTTTTGCTATGCCGATACCACTGGTCAAGCTGGTCGGAAGTGAGCCAGTGAGTAGCAATATTGTTAAGTGTGTGCGTTTCTGGCTCGTTTAGCTCTTGGCGATGTTCGAGTCTGGCCGCGAAATCATCTAAAATCGCCATATCCTGGTCGAAAGCTGATAACGAAGCAATATTTAGCTGGGCAGGAGGGTTATTTGAGATAATAAATATTTTGAGGCTACGCAGCAGCCCGCCAGAATTTATCAGCAAATTCTCCTGCTGGACAGTTTCTTCGCGGCGCGTAGCTACGCCCGTCATAATAAAGCTCAAAACTCCAAAGAAAATTACGAACAGCCCAGCAATAATCCAGTTAAACCAGTCGGGCAGCACCCCGCGCGTGCCGCGCAACCCCACCATCAGACCAATCAAAAGTGAGAGGGTCAGACAGCCCATATTCAAAGGGTTTAACTCGATTTTGCCTTTGGGCTTACGGTTTTTCACCTGTGGCCTACCCAACTTTTCTAGCTTGTTTTTTGCTAACTTACAAACATCATTGTACTTTAGCGTAGGCGGCGCGTCCCCGCGCCCGCTATGCTGTCAGATTCACCGATTGTGCGGGCGCGGGGACGTGCCGTTTACAGCTTATTTGAATGGTATTGGAATTACAAACAAATCTCGGCCTTGCTACGTATATTAACCTGATTGAACATATAACCCGGCAGGGGACTAAAAAGGCTGTATTAAAAAATTATGGCTTTCCAATTATAGCACTTTGCCTTAACATCTTTTTACAAAAAACAAAAAGGAGCAACCAAAATGGCGGACGCGATTATTTATACCACTACCACCTGACCGTATTGCCGGTATGTGAAAGAGTTTCTTTCGCGGGAAGGTATTAGTTATCAAGAGAAAAACGTGGGGATTGACCAACAAGCGGCGCAGGAGATGGTTAGTCGCAGTGGGCAAATGGGTGTGCCAGTGACGGTTTTGGCAGACCAGGTGATAGTTGGGTTTGACCAGCCAGCCCTCAAAAACGCTGTCAGCCGTTTACGCACTATCAAAACGGGCGCAGCAAATGGGGCAATCAAGCTGGGCGCACAGGTGGGCGATGCGGCAAAGGTGTTGGGGCAGCAAGGCCAGGCGACTCGGCCCGGTGCGATTTTGGGTGCGGTTCGCCCTGACTCGCTGGCGGCCAGAGCAGGTTTGCGCGAAGGCGACATTATCACCGCTCTGAACGGTCAACCCATCAACGGGGCCGAAGATTTGGCAAAGGGTTTGCAGACCATTGCCGCCAATAAGTTAGCGCGGCCCGGCCTGACCTTCTGGCGTGAAGGGCAACAACTGGATAGTCGTTTACCCCTCCAATTTTAGCCGCAACACAAAACTACTCGGCCAACCCAACACTTTGTTCGAGCAACTGGCGGATTCGTTGCGGGGTATATTCGCTTTTGGTGAGGAAAAAGGCCAGCCCATTGTGCAAATATTCGCGCTCGGAGTGGGTCAATTCTTTGGCCGACACGATGATAACCGGAATATCAATGGTTTCACGGTGGCTACGCAGGTGCGCCAAAACCTGGAAACCATCCATGCGGGGCATCATCAAATCCAGCACCACTACATCTGGCCGATTTTGCGCGGCCAGTTTCAGACCTTGTTCACCACTCGCTGCCGTCGCCACCACAAAATCTTGCACGGTCAATGTTTCTTTCAACAACTGGCGCACATTGGTATCATCATCTACCACCAATATATTGCGCTGCGGCTGATTAGTGGTCACGCGGTTAATCGTTTCGATGAGCTTGCGGGTATCCAAAGGCTTGCTCAAATAGGCCGCCTGCCCCAAACTCAAGCCCCGCACTTTATTATCCTGGACAGTGCTGATGATGATAGGGATAGCAGCTAGACGGGGATTGGTTTTGAGATAAATCAGCAAATCCCAGCCGTCCATCGAACCAGCCAGACCAATATCTAGCACTATCGTAGCAGGCAAAATCTCGGCGTGGTCTAGTAACTGGATGGCTTGTTCCGCCGACGGTACAAGCTCATATTGGAAATCACCTTCCTCCAGATATGTCCCGATTAAACGACCCAGGCTGACATTATCTTCCACAATCAAAACGGTGCGGGAGTCAGTTAGGCTGGACACATTTTGGGCTATTTCAGATAAGCCTGGTAGCTGGGCAGGGCCGCTGTGTTTGATTGGCAGCGTAAAAGTAAAGGTACTGCCTTGCCCTAGTTCGCTGTCCAACCAGATTTTCCCGCCGTGCGCTTCGATAATCTCGCGGCTGATAGCGAGACCCAGCCCTGTGCCGCCAATTTCTCGTCGGTCTGTGTTGTCCACCCGGTAGAATTTGCTAAAAAGTTGGCCTTGCGCTTCTTGGGGAATACCCAGGCCAAAATCTTTGACCGCAATTTCCAACATATTATCTTGGTTAAGCCGCGCCACGATAATTACTTGCCCGCCTTTAGGCGAATATTTGATGGCGTTACTAACCAGATTGGTCAGGGTTTGCACGATGCGATCAGGGTCGGCCCACAATGGCGGCAAATTTTCCGGCACGTTGACCTCGATCCGTTCGCGCTGCGCCGTAAAAATGTCCAGCACCGGGCGCAAAACCAGGTCGAAATCCACCTCAATAAAGTTGTAAAGTTGCCGGCCATCCTCCATCCGTTGAATATCTAGGAAATCACCAATCAAATTAGACAAACGTTGAGCTTCCTTGTGGATAGTCTCAACATAAAGATTTAACTTGCTTTCAGTAAGTTTGCGTGTCAAAATCAGTTCGGCAAAGCCTAACACGCTTGCCATCGGGGTGCGGAGTTCGTGCGAAACCAGGCTCACAAACTCGTCTTTCATACGCACTACTTCCTGTTCGCGGGTCACGTCCCGGAACACACCCACCGCTCCGCTAATTACGTCGCCACTGTCGGCAATCGGCGCAGCTACCAGAGCAATTAAAGCGGACTGGCCGTTGGCAAGTTTGATTTGAAAAATGCGCGGTTCGGTAGCGGATCGAAATTTGATAGCCTGGAAACCCGGCGAAGCTTCGGGGATAATCGCTTTACCGTCGCGGTCACTAATACCCAATGCCTCGGCATAAACGCGGCCCAGCAGGTCGGACGCGGCGTATTTGGTTAATTGCAAAGCGGCAGGGTTGAGCGAAGTAATTTTAAGGTCAAGATCGGTGGTAAACACTCCGTCCGCGATACTATTCAAAATGGCTCGGCTGCGGTTGCGTTCGTCGGTTACAGCTTTGAACAAACGAGCGTTTTCAATAGCGACGGCCGCCTGCCCCGCAATCAAGTTTAGCAAATCGTGGTCTTCTTTGCTAAAACTGCGGTCTGGTGCAGGGTGGTTCAAAATAATCGCCCCCAATGTTTGCTTTTGCCAGCGTACCGCCGTAATCAGGGTGCTACCGCTACCAGTAGCCTGAAGTTTCCAGTAACGGGTCAACAAACGTCGCAAGCTATGGACAGCCTCGTGGCTAATCTCACTGGGGAAATTTAAGCCAGGTAATTGGTTATCATCGTCCAAACCCGCCAGGTTATCTTCAGCTACTTCGCTGAAATTAATCTCGGTTAAGTTTTGCGTGGCAGGAACGTTGGTGCTATGTTCGGCCAAAATACGGATGTCTTGGTTATCCTCACTCCACAAAGCGATTGCACCGCGAGTCACTGCCATCATTTTGACCGTTTCATTGACGATACGGGTCAGAACCTCTTTCAAATCCAGCGATGAGTTAATAGCCAAACCAATATCGTGCAAAGCCTGATTACGCCCCAACAATCGTTCGATAGCTTTTTGTTTGTCTTCGACGCTAAACCAAAGCTGATGCCAGGTTTTACGCATTGTTTCCAATTTGAAATATTCGTTTGCTACCCGCTGATATTCGTGGGCTTTTGCCAGGGCCGTTGTAACATAGCTGCCTAGCCGCGTCAAGTTGTCCAAAACAACCTGAGCTTGGCCTTCAGGCCAGGGCTGAGAACAAATCACCAGCAATGCTCCCTCAAAAAGCGGAAATGGCTCGTTATTGGGTGGGGCAGCAAGGACTGGTCTGGACTGGCGTAGTGGTATCCAAAACAAGCTTTGATTTGCCAATCCTGGCCCAAGAGCCGCGACTAAAGCTGGCTCGGTTGGGTGCGGCACAAAGATTGGCCCGGCGGTTGGAAATTTCAAATCGGCAGTGAAGTCTTGGGGGAAGGTAGGGTCGGCGGCCAGCACACAAAGACAACTGGCGGTAACGTCCCACTGTAGTAGGGCAATCTGAGCAGCTACCAAAGGGCTGCTTTGAGCATGAGCTAATTGCAAAGTTTGAATAGCAATATAATTTATGTCCAGACTGCCCAATAAATCTAAAATTTGAGTATCCAAATGAGCCAAATTCTCAACTTGCAAAATATTCTGTCTCTCCACTATTTTTGTAATACTTCCTCAACCAAACGCAACAACTGGGCCGGGCTAAAGGGCTTGGTCATAAAATGGTCTGCACCACTGGCTTCGGCTTGTTCGCGGTCACTGTTTTGACCGTGCGCGGTCAACATTATGATGATGATGTCAGCGGTGGCCGGGTCGCCTTTCAAAAGCTGGCAAACCTCGAACCCGGTCAGACCTGGCATAGCTACATCTAGCAAAATCAGAGTTGGGTGCTGGCTTTGAGCCATTTCCAATGCTTTGTTACCGTCTTTGGCCTCCAAAATTTGGTAACTGTCGTCCATCAAAGTTTCGCAGGCCAAAAAGCGGAGTGCGTCTTCGTCGTCCGCGATTAAAATTGTAGCTTGTGGTTGTTCCATATTTAGCTTCTTTACAAGATACCTACCAGTTTTCCGAGTAAAAAGCGGCCTGGCCGGGCTGTTCCTCGACTCCCACCTCCAGGCGACGCAGCGTTGCCAGTTCGGGCCGGGCCTGGATGGTCAAGGCTTGGCGCAATTGGTTCAAAATGTAAGCGGCAATCGCTTCGGCAGTAGTATTTTCGATGGGCAAACGCATCACTTCTTCCAATGGGAACAGATAACGCCGCTTGCCAAAAGTTACTTCGATGGTCTGTTCCGCCGATTTTGCTTCGTAATTCAGTTGGTATTTGAGCAGGGCGTTATGGTCGGCCAGCAGCATCTTGTGGTCAAGGCTATCGCAAATCCGGCGCACCAACGGTTTGAGGTCGCTAAAATTAAAGACAAACGAATCAGGGCCGCGTTCACCTTCCAGGGTGACTTCCACGTGGTAATTATGGCCGTGCAGAGTCTCACACCGCCCTCCATAGGTAATGAAGTGGGCGGCAGAAAAATCGAAGTATTCTTTATAAACCTTGACGCGATATTGGCTCAAAAATAATTCCTTTTATCTGGAAACAGGCGTGGCCGTCGGCTTTTCTTCCAATGGCGGATTAGTAGCCCCTTGTTCGGTTTCTTGACGACGTTTGAGGCGACGTTGTTCCTGACGATAAATCTTAGCTGCGATTTCGTCGCGTTTAGACGGGACTTTGGCCTCGGCCTGTTCCGGGGTGGCGGCCAGTACCAGCCTTTGGTACAGATAAACATACACATCGCGGCCCACTGCCGTGAGTGGCACGGACACAATCGCCCCAATCAACCCGGCTACTTCACTACCCACGATGATTACTAGCATCACCACAGCTGGATGAAGTTTGGTGCTATCTCCAGCGATTTTCGGAACGAGCAAGTTGCCCTCGATTTGCTGTACGATGATAAAAATGATCACAACTCGTAACACCACTTCCATGTTGGCAACCTGCCCACCATAGAAGAAAGCCACTATAAGAGACGGGATTGCCCCCAAAATCGGCCCGACTATCGGCAATACCTCGAACAGTCCGGCGATAAAGCCCAGGAAAATGGCCGAATTAGGCGAGAAACCAATTACCATCAACCCAATTGTTGCCAGCACGCCTACCGAGCCAGCTACCAGCAACTGCCCACGCACATAGTTATTGAGGCCGTCCGCCACAATCGAAATCAGGCGGTGGGCATCATCACGCAATGCGGGCGAGATAATGCTGTAAAAAAGCCGCATTCCTCTGGATTTGTCCTTAATAACATAAAACATCCAGAAAGGAATAATCAAAATACCTACCACGAAGCCAATCGTGCCAAAAACCAGGCCAAAAACGCTATTTACGATGCCACCGCTTAAAGTCTGGACGAAATTCAGAGCGTTTTGAGGGAAGCTGTTGATGGCATCGTTGACGGGTTTCTGAAAATCTGTCGGTAGCTGCTGTTCGACGCTGACAAAAGTATCGTTGAGCCATTTCTGCACATCGGCTATATAGTTAGTTTTGTTGTTAATGATAGCGTTGATTTGGTCAACGATAATTGGTACAAGATAGACAAAAAAACTGGCGATGGCGGCAATAATCAGTATATATACTAGCAAGATAGCCAGGGCGCGTGGCAAGAAGCGGTTAAGCGCATCCACTAGAGGCATCAGCACAAAAGCAATCACCAGCCCTATAATGAAGGGCGTGAGGGCAGATTGCGCCCGCCAGAAAAGCCAGCCCAGCACTACAAAGGCTATTGAAATTAAAACCACTCGCCAATAAGTACGCGCTTTCGCTGACATCTACTTGCCACCCGTTACTTACTACTCTTGGTTACTTTTGCTTTGCTCACTCAGAAGTTTGAGCAAGGCTTGACGTTCTTCGGGATTGAGACCAGCGAGACGTTCTTCGGGATTGAGACCAGCGAGACGTTCTTCAGCTGTCAAACCTGGCCTAATCTGCTCCGTGAGGATTTGTTCGTACATTTCTGGTTCTTCCTTTTTGAAGTAATCCAGATAAATCTTTACGGCGGCGGCGCGGTCTCTGTTCAACCGTCGCTTTTCGCGTGGGCCATACTGTTCTAATACCTTCATAAAGTCTGATGACATCGCGGCAAACTCCTTCGGTCTTAATCTCTGCACCCTTTCCAAAAGTTCCCATTTCTCCAGAAGCACCATCGCCTTTATTGCATCGTGCCAGGTTTTACCATCGGAAGGGGCAAACATTAACCACTCAAAATACCTCTCTTCAATAGGCATTTCGCCACAAATAATTATTACTACTTCTTGCAAACCAACTTTGCAACGCCTTTGCCATTCTCGTCCACCATCAGCTTCAAATATAAAGCCGCGTTCTGCCATAAACTTGAAGAAGCGGGCCGGATAACGGGCCGTCACTATAACATTTAGCAAGTTCTCAAAGTTAGCCTTCGGATTTTGTAAAAAGAATAGGCCGACTCGGATTGCGTTTTTTACAAATTCCTTCTCGTCAAAAGGGTCGTTCTCGCTTTTGAACTCAACTATATTATAGATGCGAAAGAAGTCTAGCAACGTACCTTGTAGTCTCGCGCTTTTTGGCACAAACACAATCGAGTCAGCCAATAAGGTCTGTGGCAGTTTAGCTTCGATCAGTTCTACTTTGAGTTGTTTGGCTATCAATTCTAAGCTATATCTGAAAGCCGGGTAGGGACGATGGCTTTGCTCTTGTTCCTCTATTCTAACCTTTTTTGGTTGCGGCATTAAAATTCGCCTAGTACGCCATCCAAAATCTCAATCGCTTCGTCCACGTGGGCGGTAGTAATGTTGAGCGGCGGCATAAAGCGAATGGTGGTCGGGCTGACCATATTTATGAGCAAACCTTCCTCGCAACAACGATTGACTATCTCGCCTGCCACTTCTTGATTAAGGTCAATCGCCCGTAACAAGCCCATTCCGCGCTCGGCCACAATAATGGGACGATGGGTTTTGAGGTCGTTGAGGCGTTCACTCAAATACGCCCCGACGTGGGCCGCGTTTGCCGGAATATTTTGGCCCAACACCTCGCGCATCAAGGCTACCCCTGCGGCACAAGCTAACGGATTGCCCCCGAAAGTCGAACCGTGATCGCCTGGCTCGAAAGCCGCCGCTCTGTCCTTTGCCAAAAACGCCCCAATTGGTACGCCACCGCCCAAACCCTTTGCCAGCGTCATAATATCCGGCTCGATACCATATTGTTGGTAAGCGAAAAGCGTCCCGGTGCGCCCAATGCCTGTTTGCACTTCGTCCAGTATCAGCAGCAAGTTCTGCTCGTCGCACCAACGCCGCAAGTCTTGTAAATATTCGCGGTCTGCTACGTTGACACCGCCTTCGCCCTGCACTGGCTCAACCATTACGGCGACGGTTTCCGACGTAGTAGCGGCTTTGATAGCAGCAATATCGTTGAAAGGGACGTTGACAAAGCCCTGTGGCAAGGGGGTATATGGTTCTTGATAATGCGGTTTGCCAGTCGCGGCTACCATCGCCAGGGTGCGTCCGTGAAAACCTTTAAGGGTGCTGATAAGGCCAAAAGCCCCGTTGCGATGTTTTTTGCCCCACTTACGGGCCAGTTTAACCGCGCCTTCGTTGGCTTCCGCTCCGCTATTGCATAGAAAGACCCGATCCAGAGCCGAGTTTTCCACTAGCAGTTTGCCCAACTCGATTTGCGGGATAGTATAATACTGGTTGGAAGTGTGAATAAGGGTAGCCGCTTGTTTCTGAATAGCCTGTACGATGGCAGGGTGACAATGGCCCAGCGCGTTGACGGCCCAGCCCGCTACAAAATCCAGATATTCGCGTCCTGCATCGTCCCAAACTCGCGCCCCTTCGCCCCGCACCAACACCATCGGCATCCGTTTGATGTTATACATCAAGTAAGCTTTTTCCAGTTCCGGCCAGGTTGTTGTAATCAATTTAAGCTCCTCTAGCATTATATCTTTTTAAGTAACTAATCAGCCGATTTGTTTTTTGTAGGAGGCTGCTCCGTCAGCCGATGGTTTTCGGTCTTAGAATGACAGCTGTATCGGCTGGCGGAGCAGCCTCCTACAAACAGCCCGAATAGTTACTTTTTGAAACAAAAAGGGTTGGCCCGGTGTCTATCAAAACGTAAGGGTTGGACGTTTGGCCTATAACTAAAAGTCCCAGTAAGCGTATGAACACGGCAGATTATAATAAAAGTTCTACCCAATTGTATAACTTTCAGGTGTCAGCGTCAATGTTTGTTATTAAAGAGAGGTCGAAAGATGTTTTGTCCAAGTTGTGGTGCGCCGAATTTAGATATTGCCGAAAAATGTGTCAATTGTCAGCGTGCTTTGCCCAAGTTGAGCGAGATTAAGGCTGAAGCGGTAGAGTCCGCGCCGCCCCCGCCCGAATGGTCAGCCGTTAATATTCCCCCGGCCCAACCAACCTACTATAGTAACCCGCAAGCGGGCATGGGCAGCTACTTCAATACTCCCCCTTCGTATGTTGCTCCGGTTGACAGGGTAGGCGTGTCCAGCTACGACAATTATGGGCCTTACAATGGGCTGAGTGGCTTTCCACCACCAGGAGTTTCCGGTTACGCCAATAATCCTACTTCCTATGCCCACCCGGTTGACCAGGTTGGAGTATCTGGTGGCTACAATTGGGGCGGCTATCCCGCTTATGGGGCGGCGGCTGACCGGGTGGGCATTTCCACCAATCGCCACAATTTTTGGTCGCGTGTAGGGGCGTACCTGATAGACCAGATAATCAGCAGTTTTATTTTGGGCATCGTTTTTGGTATTCCACTCATCATCTGGATTTCCAACTTCGCCGCCAAATATAGCCAGGAAATCGGCAATGTCTGCGGCGGCAGTCGTTTTAGCGGTAGTAATTCGGCCTGTAATAGTTTGTTGCGAGACATTTTCCTGAACCGGGGCGAGTTAAGCTCTATCTTGTTTACTAGCATCAGCACCTTTGTGGTGGGGCTAGTTTTGATGCTGGCTTATCAGGTGTTGATGACGGCACGCGGCCAGACTTTGGGCAAAAAAGTGTTTGGTCTCAAAGTGGTACGGGCCGATGGGAGTGCGCCCGGTTTCGGCACAGCCTTGTTGCGCCAGACCGTCGGCTATTTCGTCAGCAATTTGGTTTTTGGCTTAGGCTTTTTGTGGGTGGCCTTTGAGCCGAACAATCGCGGCTGGCACGATTTAATTGCTGGTACTTATGTCGTATCTTTATAATAGCAAAGGTCTTAAAGCTAGAAAAGGAGTGAGTTCTAATGTATAATAACTACGACCCGAACAATATTGCGTATCAGGACGCTTACAAGCAGGCTGAACGGCGAGTACAAGCTAAAATGGGCTTTTACGGGCATCTAACTTCTTATATCTTAGTAAACGGCTTCCTCATCGTTATCTATCTTTTCACTTCGCCCGGCGGGTATCCCTGGTTCATCTGGCCGATGTTGGGTTGGGGCATTGGTCTGGCTTTTCATTTTGCTGGAGTTTTCGGCTTTGGCAACTCAAATTCGGCAGACGTGCGCCGCCGGATGATTGAGGAAGAAATGCGCCGGATGGGTGTACGGCCCAGTACGGGCTATGCTAATCCTACTAGCTCGGCTTTCCCACCAGTCTCGCCTGATGCCAGGGTCAGCGGAAACAGTGTCCCAGGTGAAACCCCACCAGATTATCGGTAGGTGGCTTCGCCAATTAAACTGGTAAGATAGATAACACTTATGGTTGATCAAGCTTCGCCCGGTTCGATTTTAATTGTGGATGACAGCGAAAATATGTTGCGCGTCATCGAGTCGGCTCTGGAGGATGCCCCGCTCATCTTCCGCTCTACTACTCAGGGGCGCGAGGCTCTAGCTTTATTGGATAAGGGTGATTTTGACCTGGTGCTGTTGGATGCCAAAATGCCTGACTTGAACGGGTTCGAGGTCTGCCGCCTGATCAAGCAAAACCCACGCCACCGCAACACCAAAGTAATAATGGTCAGTGCCAGTAGCAGTACCGACGACAAGTTGGGGGCGTTTGAGGTAGGGGCGGACGATTACATCACCAAACCTTTTAGACCGCGTGAGTTGCAGGCCCGTGTGCGGGTGATGATTAATCTGAGCCACGCTGAAAAGCAACTGCTGACCCGCAATAACCAACTGCTTGAGCTTATCCACTTTTCGGAACTGATTAACTTTTGTCTGGACGTGCGCTCGACTTCCGAAGAAGTGGTGCGTTCGGCGGCCTCGCTCACTAAAGCCGATTACGTCTATTTATATGAGTGGGAAGCCGACAAACGCCGCTACAAAATATTATCTCATCAAACTCCCCACCACAAAGCCTTGCTGGAAGAAACCTTGACCGCAGGTGAAAGCTTGCTGGCCGTCGTACAGGAGCAAGGCCATCTGTTAGTTATCCCCGATTACAACCAATTGCCCCAACGCGCTCCTCAAATCCCGCCCAACACTATTTTTGAACTGGCTGCTATGCCCCTGCGCCTGGGTTCGCGCCATGTCGGGATATTGGTAGTAGCGATGAGTGAGGCCCGCCGCCATTTTTCGCAACATGACCTGGATATTTTAACCAGTCTGGCAAACCAGGCCGCGATTGCCCTGGAGAACTCACGTCTTTATACCGAAGTTTATCGCTCCGAAGAACAGTACCGTTTGATTGCCGAAAAAGCCAGTGATTTGATTGTCTCGCTGCGGCCCGATGGCACGGTGGCCTACGTCAACGAAAGATTGCGTTCGCTCCTGGATCATGAACCGCTTGAAACTATTGGGCGCGATTTCCGCCAATTGCTGGTGGAAGATAGTCAGTTGTTGTTTAGCAACATTTTAGAGCGGTTGAGTTTGCTTGAACCCAAGCAAATGCTTAATCCCGATCCTTACGAACTGACCGCTTTTACCCGCGAAGGTCGCACGATTAATCTAGAATTTAATTTTGGAGTCTTGTTTGGCACAGGTGGCGTAAGCGGTTTCCAGGCTATCGGGCGCGATGTTTCGGCGCGACGGCGGGCCGAAGAACAAGAGCGGATGCGGGTTTTGGGGACTCTAGCCAGTGGAGTGGCCCACGATTTTAACAACGTGCTGGCGAACGTCTTGGGCCACGCCCAGTTGTTAGAACAAGAAACTACCGACGAGGAAACCCGCCACACCTTACAAATTATTGAGCAGGCTGCTTTAGACGGGGCTGAAACCGTGCGGCGTATCCAGGAATTTACCGGCCAACGCACCACCCAAAAGCTGGACTTGATTGATGTAAACAAAGCTATTGAAAGCACTATCGAGTTGAGCCGTCCCCGCTGGCGCGACGATGCTCAAGCCAAAGGGATGCACGTCGAAATTGAGCGCGAATTGCAACCCGTGCTGCCCGTTCACGGCAAAGCGGCGGAGTTGCGGGAGGTTTTGGTAAATTTGCTCAACAACGCCATAGACGCTTTTCCGCCCGCAGGGGGCAAGCTATTTTTTCGTAGTCATCAAGACGGGGAAAAGGTAGTCGTTCAGGTGGCGGATAATGGTGTGGGGATGTCGCCCGAAGTGCGCCGCCATATTTTTGAGCCATTCTACACTACCAAAGGAGTACGCGGCACGGGTTTAGGTTTGTCAGTGGTCTATGGTATCATCTCGCGCTACGGTGGGCAAATTATCTGTGACTCGACCCTGGGCGTGGGTACGACTTTTACCATCACTTTACCTGTTGGGCAGTTCCGACCCGAAGCCAAACCTAACAGCAATCTGGCCCGTCTAGCGCAGTCGGTTACTTATAAAGGCCGCATTTTGATAATAGATGACGAAGCCAATATTCGCAGCATTTTGAGCCGGGCATTGAGCCAAGTTGGGTTCGAGGTGCAAACAGCCAGCAGTGGCAGCGAAGGGCTGGATTTGTTGGCACGCGGTATAGTGGAAGCCCACCCTTTTCAGTTGGTTTTGAGCGATTTAGGTATGCCCAATATGAGCGGGTGGGAAGTTGCCAGTGCTGTCGCGCAGCGTTGGAGCAATTTGCCCCTGGTGTTGGTAACGGGTTGGGGAGACCAGCTTGACCCAGAAAAGATGCGCCAACATCAAGTGCAGCATACTTTGGCAAAGCCTTTTAATCTGCAAGATGTGATTAGCCTTGCCGCTTCGCTTGTTCCCCAATAAAATTCAGTCAGAAGGTTTGTCGCCTGTCATGGCCCGAAATGTTTTGTCACGAATAATCCCACACCCACTGATGAGCTTTAACTATTAAATTTGGTACAAGACACCGATGGTTTCAACCATCGGTGCGTCTTCAATTGTTAATCTTCATTATCCATTGGCTATCATAAGCAAACAACGGCTAATGGTCAACTACCCTGCTTTACTCTGCGCTGTCGAAGCCACCACCCACGAACGCAGTCAGGTCGGCCACGCGGCAGCTATAGCCCCACTCGTTGTCGTACCATGCAATTACCTGTACCATATCGTCGCCAATCACCATCGTGCTGAGAGCATCTATAATTGAGGAACGCGGGTCACCTTTGTAATCGCTGGAGACAAGCGGTTCTTCGCTGTAGCCCAAAATATCCTCCAGGTCGCCTTCGCTGGCTTCTCTAAGGGCTGCGTTGACTTCGGCAATGGTAGTTTTCCTTTCTACCTGGGCCTTAAAATCTATAATCGAGACAGTGCTGGTGGGAACACGCAGCGCGAAGCCATCGAACTTGCCCTTGAGTTCTGGCAACACCAATGCTAACGCTTTGGCCGCGCCCGTGGTGGTGGGGATAATGTTGATGGCGGCGGCCCGCGCCCGACGCAAATCTTTATGGGGCTGGTCGAGAATTACCTGGTCGTTGGTGTAGCTATGGACTGTCGTCATCATTCCCTTGACGATACCAAATTTTTCTAGTATGACTTTGGCGACGGGAGCAAGACAGTTAGTAGTACAGCTGGCGTTCGAGATAATATGATGTTTTTCAGGGTCGTATTTGTCGTGGTTTACGCCCATTACGATGGTAATATCTTCGCCCTTCGCGGGTGCGCTAATAATCACTTTTTTGGCTCCGGCCTGAATATGGGCGCGGGCCTGGTCTGCATCGGTAAAGCGGCCTGTGGACTCAATCACCAGGTCAACCCCTAGTTTGCCCCAGGGCAGTTGGGACGGGTCGCGTTCGGATAAAATTTGCAATTCGGCATCGTCAATCCGAATGGAATTTCCGGTAACTTCAACATCGGCATCAAAAAAGCCGTAGTTGCTGTCATATTGAAGCAGGTAGGCCAGCGTTTTTGGGTCGGTAAGGTCATTGACAGCTACCACTTCGACCTCATCAGCATATTCTTCCAGCAAAGCCTTGAACGTTTGCCGTCCTACCCGCCCAAAACCGTTAATACCTACTTTAATCGCCATTGCCTGTTTTCTCCTTCTTTGGTTGCATTTTCAAAAAACTGCTTGCTTTAGACTTACTACTTGACTTAATAATTATAAGTGCTTTGTGATTATAACACCAGGGCTACCGCTTGTCATCAGGCTTAAATATAAAGCTGTTCGTGTCGGATGTATTCTTCGATGACGGGCGGCACTAAATATTTGACTGGCGCACCTTTGCAGATGCGTTCGCGGATTTCGTGAGCGGCGATTTCAACCAGGGGCGCGGTTACTCGTTCCAGCCGCGTATGTAGTTGAGGTAGGGCTGCCAACAGTTTGTCGAGCGGCAATTCGTAGCCGGGCCGTCCCACTGCTGCCAACCGTGCCAGTTCGATAATACGTTCCGGTTTGTGCCATTGTAGTAAATCGGCGGCGGCATCAGCCCCGATAATAAAGTAAAGTTCGCTATCCGGTTGCTGTTGGTGCAGGGTTTCGAGCGTGTCAACTGTATAAGAAAGCCCTGCTCGTTCGATTTCGATAGTGGAAAGCTCAAAAGTAGGGTTTCCGGCGATGGCAAGGCGCACCATCTGGAGGCGGTGTTCGATGCGCTCCACCAACTGTTGCTGTTTGTGGGGTGGGTCTGCGGCTGGAACGAACAATACCCGCTCTAAACTTAATTTGTAAGCCACTTCCTGGGCAATTATCAGGTGGCCGTTATGAATAGGGTCAAATGTCCCCCCCATTATGCCTAGTTTTACCATTTAATCTATTTAGTCTATATTTTGTGCTACTCTATAACTTAAAAGGGTATCTTCTCAAAGCGTAGGGGCGAGATTTATCGCGCCCGCTTTACTTGCTGGGTACTAACTCTTTGGGCGCGATAAATCTCGCCCCTGCGCCCCGAATTATTGAGAAGCTACCTTAAAAGGTCTAATCAACGCCGCCCTAAGCCCTGGTCATAATGATTCAATGTTATTGGGTGGCTGGTATAGCTACCTGGCTAGGGGCGAGCAGGAAAAGCTTGAACGTTGAGCCTTCGTTGACCTGCGAAGAAACCGTGATAGTGCCGCCGTGCCTGGAAATAATAGAATAGGAAGTTGCCAGCCCCAAACCGTTGCCTTTACTTTTAGTAGTAAAATAGGGGACAAAAATGCGGGGCAGTATTTTTTCGGGGATGCCCACGCCTTCATCCTGCACACTTACACACACATAATCTTTGTCTTTAGCTGCCAGTAGTAAGTCTTGGTTCAGGTTTTGGGCCGGAATATTAGTGGCTTCAACGGTGATAGTACCACCAGAAGGCATCGCTTGTTCCGCGTTGACTATCAAATTATGCACTACCTGACTGATTTGCCCCTCGTCAATTTCCACCGGCCATAAATCGGGGCTTATTTTGAACTGATATTTAGTGTGGCTACCGCGCAAAGCAAATCTAACCCAATCTGTCAATAATGGCCCAAGTTCGACCTGATGTTTGACTGTACTAATTCCTTGTGACAAAGTAAATAGCTGCTGCGTCAGTCCTCTGGCCCTGGAAGTCGCTTTTTCCGCATCGGTCAAAAGCTGGTGCAAATCCGGTTGCTGGGTTTCGTCTATGTCCATTTTAGCCAGCGAAATATTGCCCAGCATCGCGGTTAGCAAATTGTTAAAATCGTGGGCAATACCACTCGCCAGCAGTTCCATACCTTCCATTCTACGGGCCTTCTCCTCGGCCTGTTCCAACTTTTGCAATTTAATTATGTCGTTAATCACTAGCACTGCCCCTTGTACTTTGCCATCAGCGGCGTTGTAAAAAGGAGCAGCGTAACAGGTGATGGGATAGCGGGTGCTATCACGGGCTATCAGCACCCCATTTTCTGGCTGACTGCTTAACCTAAACCCTTTTTTCAGGACTTTTTGCACTGGATTGTCCTTTATTTCGCCTATTTGCTCATCTTCAAGCTGGAGAACTTCGGTTAAAGGCTTGCCTATCGCTTCGGTCTGGCTCCAACCCGTCAGTTGCTCCACTATCGGACTGATTAACACTAGCTTGCCTGTCGCGTCGCAAATCAGCACCCCTTCTTCCAGCGTATGCAAAATTGCTTTCAAGCGTAACCGTTCAGAGACCAGTTCTTGCTCCACCCGCTTTCGGTCTGTCACATCTACAAAATTGCCAATACTGGCTAAAGCTCCCTGATATTGGATAGCTGTGATATTGGCACTGACCCACCGCGCCTCGCCGCTCTTTTTGATAATTCTGTATTCATACTGTTCAGGTACATCTTCCCCTTGTTGGCGTGCCAATCCGCGCTCCCGCACTAAATCTTGAAATTCTGGCTCGGCCAGATCCCAAAAATCCATTGCCAGGCTTTCCTCTTCAGAATAGCCAGTCAAAACTCCAAAAGCTGGGTTGACATAACGATATTTTGTACCCTGACAAATAAAAATAGCCGCCATCACTGTTTCACTAATCGCGTGGAACATGGCTTCACTTGCTGTTATCTGTTGCTCCATCTGCTTGCGGTGGCTGATGTCCTGGGTCATTACCATGCCAGCCAGAATTTCTCCCTGCTCATTTTTTAGGGGCAGCGCATAAAGCTGAAAAATACGGCCTTGATACGGCACCTCACCATTTTGCTCTATTCCGGCGGCTGCGGCTTGATATAGCGGTGCGATCAGTTGGGCGGTTTCGGCAGGCCAGACCTCCCACAGGGTTTTACCTTCTATGCCCTGGCTGGTAAGGCCAACTGCCTTTATATCCTTGCCCTGAGCAATAATGTAGCGCAAGTCCTGGTCAAATAGAAAAACTGCCCCGTTTGGCAAAAATTCGGTTAGTAGGCGATATAAGGTCGGGTCTTGCGCCTGACCTGCTGGCTTGATAGGGGGCGGCTGCTCGGTTTGTTTTTCCATAGCTCTACCTTTATCTCAGTTAGCCGCAATATTGCAAAATAATAGCTATCAGAGTTTGGGCCGTCTGTACCATTTCGGCGATAGGCACGTATTCGTTGGGGGCGTGGGCTTGTTTGACGCTGCCTGGGCCATAATGTAAGGTCGGAATATGACCGAGACCTGTCATCAAGCGTAAATCGCTGCCATAAGGTGCGCCGTGAACGTTCGGAAAGTTGCCGTGCAACTCCTGATGGGTCTGGCTGACCAGTTGCACGAGCGGGTCGGCAATAGCTATTTGCCCACTGGCGAACTGGCCGCCAAACCATTCGATGCGGGCCGGGTGTTCGCGCAACCACTCATCCTGGCTGCAAACCTGGGCCAGAGCCGCTTCCAATTCGCGGCGGGCCAACGCGGGTGACTCGCCCAAAGCTACGCCCAACCGTCCTTCCGCTACCAACTGATCGGGGACGCTACTGGGCCAGTTGCCCGCTTGTAGTGTACCAATACTGAGCGGGTAGGGCAACTCGAACTTGCTCATAAGCGGATTATCCGAAACGTTGCGCCGCGCCTCTAATTCTTCCAAAGCTTTCCAGATGGGCCAAAACTTTTCAATCACGCTCACCCCGTCGCGGCGTACACTGGCGTGTGCCGAAAGTCCGGTCAGATGCAACCGGAAGGTCAAAGCTCCAGCACAAGCGGGAATAATTTGCATCTCGGTGGGTTCGGTGATAATGGCCGCGTGACCCCGGTAGCCGCGCCGCAAAGTTGCAAACGTGCCGAGACCACCATCTTCTTCGCCCACCACGCTTTCCAAAAGAATACTTCCGCGCAACTTGATTTCGGCGGCCTGGATTGCTTTGACCGCGAACAAATTACAAACCAGACCCGCCTTCATATCGCACGCGCCCCGTCCATACAGCAGACCATTCGCTACGCCCCCACTATAAGCTTCCTGCTTGTGCCATTGCTGTATGTCGCCCGGTGGTACTACATCAATATGTCCATTTAACACTAAGGTGGGGGCATCTTTATCCGTTCCCGGCAAATTACCCACCAGCCCCCAGCCCTCGCTACGCTCGACTTCCATACCGGGAAATTCCGGGTCTGCTAGTATCGTGGGCAAGTCTATCTGCCATAAATCGGTGTCAAAATCGTTCTGGCGCAACTGCTCCGCGAACCAGTGTTGGGCCTGGCTTTCTTCCGCACTCCCCGTCACGCTCGGTATTTTAACCAAATCGCTTAAACAATTGACCATACCATCTACATCCAAATGGTCAATAATGCTTGCCAGCGTGTGTGGGTCTAAGATTGTAGGTTCATTCGATAATTGTGTCATAAATTTCCTTTTTTAACAATTGTAGGCAGCGCGTCCCCGCGCCCGCGTTTGACACATTATTGCAAGGACGGGAACGCGCTGCTTACAAGATTTATTTTTGAAGAAGCTCGGCCAGCAATGCTTCGCCTGGCGGCCATGCGCCAAAACCTGCGTCGGTATTAATATGCCCAGCAGGGCCAATATTGACAAAACGACTACCCCAGGCGTGAGCTAAAGCAGCAGCTTGTTCCAGGGTGATGAAGCTGTCATCGCTGCTGGCAACCAAAATACTGCGAAAGGGCAGCGGTTGTAGTGGGACAGGCGAGAAACCTTCGATTACCAGCGACATACCTGGTTGCTCTACATCCGGCGGTGCCACCAACAACGCCCCCTGCACCTTGCCTATATTGGGCGAGTAGGTAGCGGCCCAATGTGCGACTGCGGTACAACCCAGACTGTGCGCCACCAAGATTGTTGGCCCAGCAATTTCGGTTACGGTTTGTTCCAGGGTGGCTACCCATTGGTCACGTTGAGGAAATTCCCAATCTTGTTGCACCACGCGCTTATATTCGGGGTGTTTTGCCTGCCACAAAGATTGCCAGTGTCCAGGGCCGGAGTCGCCATAGCCCGGAACTATCAAAACTGTAGGACTTCCTTGTGTCATTTTCCACCTTATATCTTATGCGCCCATTATACTTTAGTGTCAATACCGTTGAAATAAGAAAATTTATGGTAGGCGGAGCGGGGACGCGCCCGCACGGTTGGTGGGTCTGGAAACATAGCGGGCGCGTCCCGCGCCGCCTACCGCTTATTTGAATGGTATGGTGAAATTATACTGTCCGAATATCGCGCACCCGCATCTGCAAAGTGCTTTGGCCCATAAAATCGTTCAATTCGATATTATATACCACGTCAACTTTCGGACTGAGATAAAATTCCGCCGCCCGTATCCCTTCCCGGAAGCAGATGCCCTCGCCTGTCGCTCCACTACGCGGGTCATACAAACGTAACTTTAGATGCGCCCCATCAACACCGACTGGCCGGGCTTCGCGCACATTCAAATTTTTGGTCAAAAAGAGTGGCGCAGGATTTTCGCTGCCGAAGGGAGCCAGCACCTTTTGGGCCTGGAAAGCTGCTACGAACTGGCTTAACTCAATTTCGGCATCAATCTCCAGACGGTGTTGTAGCTCCGCATCGCTCAATTTTAGCGCGGCAATATGTTCCAACCGCCTGGTTAATTCGGGCAAGTTGGCGGGTTTGATTGAAAAGCCCGCCGCCTGCCGATGCCCACCGAAACGTGATAGCAAATCGGCACAATCGCTCAAAGCTTCGATAATATTAAAGCTGGGGATGCTGCGGGCCGAACCTTTGCACATCTCCGGCCCATACTCTAAAACCAGTACCGGACGGTTATACTCCTCGCAGAGCCGCCCCGCCACCAAACCCACTACCCCAGCCGTCCAGCCCGCGCCGCTCAATACCAACAGCTTGCGTCCGGCCAATACTGTCGCATCTTCCGCCGCCAGTTGTTCCCGCGCTTCTTCCAGGATACGAGCTAATAGTTGCTGTCGTTCCAGATTTTTGCGGTTCAATTCCTGGGCCAGTTCCCGCGCCCGCTCAATATCTTCGGTCAGCAGCAGTTCGTAGGCGATAATCGCATCGTCAATGCGTCCGGCGGCGTTGATACGGGGAGCAAGGCCAAACCCAATTGAAGCCGCATCCAGATTAGGTTGACGCAATCCAGCCACTTCAATCAAGGCTACAATACCGGGCCGCTTTGTGACGTTTAAGGCTTTAAGGCCGCGCTGCACCAGCACCCGGTTTTCGCCAACCAGTGGCCCAATGTCCGCCACCGTGCCGAGGGCCACCAAATCTAGCAAATCTTTGGGTTTGAGACCGTTGGCGGGCCGCACCCCGCTTTGGGTCAAGGCCCGTACCAGATGAAAAGCCACCCCTACCCCGGTCAAACCTTTGTCGGGGTACGTATCCCCTAACTGCCGCGTGTTCAAAATCGCCAGCGCAGGCGGTAAAACAGGCGGGGGACGGTGATGGTCGGTGATAATTATATCCACGCCCAACTCGTGAGCCGTCTGGACTTCGGCTACGTTGCTCACACCGCAATCTACCGTAATAATCAGCTTTACGTTTTGTTGGGCCAGCCGTTGCATAGCGGTTGGGTTGAGACCATAACCCTCATCAACTCGATGCGGGATACGCGGTATTACGTCGGCCTCCACCGCCTTGAAAAACTGCACCAGCAAGCTACAGGCGGTCACTCCGTCGGCATCGAAATCACCATAAATGGCAATTCGTTCGTGGTCAGCCAACGCTCTTTTAATTCGCCCCACCGTCACATCCATACCTTTTATCAGAAAAGGGTCGGCCAAACTGTTATAATCGGCGTTAAAAAAGTAGTCAATCTCTTTGGGTGAAGTCAGATTACGGTTATAAAGCAGCTGGACGGTCAAGGGCGACAATTTAAGGCGTGCGGTCACGTCGGCCACAAATTCAGGTGGCGCAGGTAGTTTGACGTGCCACAATTTTTTGATAGACGCGATTTTAGGTTTAGCTATTGGTAGTAGTTTTTCCGGCCTCACTATCGGCTTGCTATCGGTATCCAAGTCCAAGATTTCCTATATCCTTTGTAAGTTCCAAATCTGCACTACACTCTTATAACATTAGGACTTTCGCTTGTCCGCCCCTGCGGGCTGTGAACGCAGTGAAGGGTCTGTTAAAAACTCTCCGCACCGAACAGACGCTTCACTCCGCAGCAACCAGTTGACGCTTCAGTTCACAACCCTGCGGGCCGTGACAAGCGGAAGTCCTAAACATATCGGCCCAAGCCCATCTACCGCCGCTTCCTAATGGCCGAGGTGAGGGTAGATTTTGAAAAAGATATAAACCAATACCGACACCGCCAGGAAGCTATCAATACGGTCAAGCAAGCCACCATGACCAGGAATCAGGGTGCCGGAGTCTTTGGTATCAAAGCGGCGTTTGGCCCACGACTCGAACAAGTCCCCTAAAATAGAGCCGATTGTAACGGCAAGGCCGAGCAGCAGACCGAAATATAGTGGCAAATTGAGTAATAGCTGGCCTATCAACACTACGGCAACTACGCCGATAATCACGCCGCCGATTGCTCCCTCCACGGTTTTCTTAGGACTAATGCCAGGCGCGAGTTTGTGTCTGCCTAACCACCGGCCCACAAAATAAGCGGCGGTATCCGTTCCCCACGTGCCAATCAAAGCCAACCAAAGCCAGCCCGAAAGGTGGAAAGTCGGCTCCTCTTTGCGTATCAAAACCAGCAGAGCCAGGGGCAGCGTCACATAAACAGGTGCAAACACAGTCAGTAACCAATTCATACCGAAGCCTGCTTTTGAGTCTTCGGGTGTGGGGCTACCAAAGTCGCGCAACAACAGAAAAAGAGCGGCGAAAATCAGGAAAAGCCCAATAGCGATAGCACATAAAATCAGGCTGCGGGCATAAGGCGACCAGGCGAAGTAGCATAAGAAAAGAGCCAGCACAAAGCCAGGCAGAGTGAGCGGACGGTAACGAGCCGGAGCGTGGGCCGCCATATTATAAAATTCGGACGTGCCGATGAGTGCGCCCACCGTAGCAAGCACCGCCGTCGTTTCGACACTAAACCACATCAATAGCAGTACAATTGGAATTAGCACTACGGCACTCGCGACTCTCGCTCCTAGCATTTCAACCTCGTAAAAGTTATCAGTAATCAGTAGTAACTATTCAGCCTGGAGACCACAAGACATTGCACCACTGAGACACGGAGAACACGGAGTAAATTCAAATGAAGGTCAGGAAACGAACGTTCTGCCTTTACGTTCTGCTGTCCTTCTCCGTGAACTCTGTGACTCCGTGGTGCATAATCCTGTTCTCCTCTGTGCATCCTTTGCGGTGAATAGTTATTAGCTTAATCGCCGGATTATTACCGAAAGGACAAGTACGGCGACGGTTAGCCCGATGCTGGCAGCGTGTGCAGCCCAACCGTAGCGGTCAGCCTTTAATTTAGCCTGAATAAAAACGGCGGCAAGTTCGAGCGGGCGAGTGGCCGCTAACGCCGCCAACGGCAACAGCAAATCGAGCCTGAAATACAGGTGCGGCCCAATTAAGCCAAGACTAAGGCTATACAATACCACAAAACTCAAGGCCAGCCAATCTTTTACACATGGTTTGAATATAGCCAACCCAATGCTTAGGGCTAACAGCAATAGCAAACCCGCGTCGTGGTTGAAAAACTCCTTCAGATAAAATTCGGCACTGTTGCCCACCTCGCCCGCCGCCCCAATACTGCCCAAACCGTTAATAAAACTGGGCAGGTTCAAGATCCAACCCACCGCCCCTAATGTGAAACCAAGCAGCCAGCCAGCCAAAATTTGCCACCATCCGGTGCGTTCCCGTCTGCTGGCAAAATACCAGGCCATGCCCAGGCCAACTAATATCAGGATTGAACCGTAAGCCGTCGCGGTTGCCAGTCCCGCCGCCAGCCCCGCCCATCCAAAGTTCCAACTTTTGGGCTGGCTTTGGAAGCCGCGTACTCCAAAATAAAAACTCAACATCAGTAGCGCATCAGCCAGCGTTTGCGGTTCGAGCCGGGCATAACTACTATATTGCGTCCAGGCCAGGGCCAGCAGTAGAACCGCCATCGCCCCCGCCCTGCTGCTGTACAAACGAGCCGCCGCGCCGTAAAGTGGTAGCAGGGCCAGTAAACCCAAAGCCAGGTTTACATAACGCGATAAATCCAAAAAACTATCCGGGCGCAAATCATCAGGTGAGCCATAGCGTCCACCATTTAACTGTTGCAAAAAAGCCCCTTCGTAAGCCAGGGCGGTCAGGTTCAGGTATAAGGGCGGCTGGTTGAAGGTTGACGTGTTCCAGTTACTACGTTTTACGATGGTGATAGCGTTGGTAGCCAGCCGCGTTTCGGTTTGGCTGGGTGGCTGGGCGTTTTTGATGGCCTGCCAACCAAACCAGCCGCCCAAACCCATCGCCACCAGCAGCACGAAGATATGCCAATTGCAGCGCAGCCTACCCCACCACGTCCCAGCCTTGAAAAGCTGCGGGTAAGTCAGGCCCGCCCGTGCCGCGCCCCCTACCACCAGCAAAGCCACTATCGCCAGCAATCCCCATCTGAATTGCCCTTCCCGATTGTTGAGATAAAGTAGGTAAGCGGTCAGAATTAGAATGACCAGCAGTGGGTCGAGCCAGCGTAATATTCTTTTATTTTCCAGCTTTCGGTCTTCCACTTCAAACTTATTTCTCTACCGTAATAATCGCTAATGTCAACACATTTTGGCCGTTTGCCAGAGGTAACGGTGTAAACGCCCCATCCGGTTGGTACAAGCCCAGCAGGATTTGATATTGACCGGGCGCAAGGTTGAGCGGCAAGGGCAGGTTTGGCTCGTCGGTGACAAGCTGGCCCGTTTGCCAATGGGAAGTCGGAAACGTCCCTTGTAAGGGTTGGGTATCGCGTTGGGCCACTTTGGTATCAGACTGACCTACTGGCACAAGATGGATAAAAATCACATAGTCGTGGGCTGGGGCTGCCAGCGTTTGCCAATAGACGCTCAGACCCAGGATTTGACCTGCCTTGAAGGTGGGCAGCTTGTTTTGGATAGGGTCATCAGGCAAATAAAGCTGGTTGGCTGTTTTGACCGTCCCCAGGTTAAAACCGAGCAGGCGCAGTTCGTTTCCAAAGTCGGTAGGCAACGGGTGTTGCAGCTTCAAAGTTTGGGGTGTTACCCCCGTCTGCAAAATGCTGAAATCCGGGCCGAGCCGTTCGTCGCTGCGCCCCAGGATGTGAGTGGCAAGCTGGCTTTGCCCAAAAATGAGGGGATAGTTGCCCTGGTTAGTAGTGCGGGTCGCTTGCGCCCGTGCGTCGTTGATAGCCAGATACGCAATCCCGCGTTGTCGGTAATATTCCAAAGTATGTTCGTCCGCGCCTCGCGTATCGTTGTTATCCCCGACTGCCAGCGTGTTTGGGTAATCCGCCCATTGTTGCGGGCGCATTTCTACTAACTTTAAAGCACCCGGCCCCGCCTGTTTTTCCAACCAATGCTGTGCTACTACATAGGTAATATCACGACTGTTAAAATAATTTCCATAGAGGCTGTCCCGAAGCGAACCAAACATCGTCAACCCAAGTACGATTAGCAAAATGGGTATGCTTAAAATTGCTCGTATGCTTTGTGGCATAGTGGGTTGCCACCAGGCTCGTTTTTGCCAGAAGGCCCAGGCGTAGCGCACCAACCAACTACCAAATAAAGCCGCCCACAACTGGCAAAATAGCAGCACCACAATCCCATTGCGACTATAAACCAACGGCAACCCGTTGAGGCTAACCAGATAAACCAGGGGGAAAACCAACAAAAGCATATCTAGCCGGGTGTGCCGCAAGGCCAGCCAGAGCAAACCGCCCCCCGCCAGTAGCATGACGATGGGGCTATCGTGCCAGAAAGCCGCCAGATAAGTCAGCCAGGGGGTGTTACTGGCTTCGGGGCTGGTAGCAGGGTCAGCCAGCAGATATTTGGTGTAGTTGGACACAAAACCGTCGGTGTAGCCGCGCATATTTGCCAAAAAGTACGGAGTTACCGCCAGAAAAGCCCCCACCGCCCCCAACAAGCTCAACAGTAAGTTAGCATTAATCAGGCGTTTCAAAGCTACTAGCAGTGGAAACTGACCCGGTGTGGCATTTTTACTTAGCCAAAAAAGATGCGCTGCCAACAAAGTAACTATTGCCAACGCTCCGTTATATTTGGTGGCTGCCGCCAGACCGATAATTACCCCTGCTCCTACGTAATATCGGCGTTGTCCGGTTTGCATTAGTTTCCAGGCGGGATATAAAACCAGCATATCAAGGGCGGTCATTGGCATATCGTTGGTGATATAGTGCGAGTTTTCGATTAGCATAGCCGAGCAAGCCACGAAGCCCGCCGCGAAAGTCGCTGCTAATTTGTCTTGCCACAGCCGTTGCACCAGCCAAAAAACGAGCAGCACAGTTAAAGCCCCGGCAACAGCCGTAAAAGCCCGTCCCCACAGGTAAAAATCGGGGGCAGTCGTGATATAGTAGGTTTTGTCGGGCAGGTCGGCCAGACTATGATAGCGGCCCGTTAGTGTTCCCCACAAAAAGCAAAATAGGAAAACAATTGCTTCGAGGTTGTGCAGCAGCCCAGGATAGTAATAAGAAGCCGGGTCGAAATTGCCAGCCTTCAATAGATGGGTGGCACTATCCACCACCAGCGACTCGTCCGCCGGAATGACATAAGGCAGCCCGATTTGCAAACCTTCTAAGCGCAGGTAGAGACCCACCCCAAACAACAAACAGAGAGTGATTACAAACGGGTCAAGACGAAACTTGCGTCCCAGGATTTGAAAAAAGTACGGCCCGGTCTGGTTGCTGGCAATACCTGGCTGCGTCTGGCTTAATATTGGCTCGATGATGACTTCGGTTTTAGCTGCTTTGAGCAATTTCCCTAATCCTGTATCTTTTCATTTAATGCTTTACGCCATCTATCTGGGTCGTACCAGAAACAGCCTAAGCAACCGCGTTCATCATCGCTCGGAATATCTTGACTCCATAATGGGCCACCTTCTGCAAAAAAGTTAATACCAATGAAAGTTCCACGTTCATTAGTTGCCTTACAATGCTCACAATATCTACTTTTCCACAAATTATTCTGACGGGTTAGAAGCTGAAACTTGTTATGTAATTCTGCTTCCGACATATCCGGGTCAAAAAACTCGTCTTTTGACCAACGGACTTGTGGAAAGCGATGGTCAACTTCTAATTCAGTTGAAATCAACTTACGTTGTGTGATGGCTTCGGTATTATTATAGCTTTTAAGAACACGTTGCCGAAGTCTAGTTGGAATCGGCAAGCGGGTGATGGATTGTGTTAAGGGTACTAAGGAGGTAAGACGACGATGCACCGTCTTATCTTTGCAAACAGCACAAAATACTATTTTATTATCAACATTAAACCCATTTTGGCGGATAATTTGAATGGCCTTAGCAGGTTGCGTTCCTGGCAGTTCGTGTTTTCCACAGTGCCATTCACCATCGGCCAATGTCGTAAATATTTGAGCTAATTTTGTTCCTGGATTGAACGGCGAGTTTGTCATTTTATTTCTTTTTCAATATGAAGATATACTCGTGCTTGAAGATATAAAAGCCGCCTACTAAGGCCCGATACCGCCACAATTCCTTCTGCTGACGCTTGCCCGCCGTTTCCTCAAAATTTTTGACCACGATACTTTTGAGCGAAAAGCCCAGGCTCATAATTTCGTTCATTGCCTGGAAACCGAGCGGTATCCACTCACCTTTAGCATACTTGTCGCCAATTACCAGCACCAAATAACGCCCTTTATCAAGCACTGCTGCCGCGTTGTTGGCAACCTGTTTCAACATTTGCAAAAAATCTTCTACCGAAGCCGCGTTGGACAAATCTTGGGGCTTATCGCTAAATTTGATGATGTCGAAATAGGGAGGGTGCATTATTACCAGTTGTACCGACTTTTGACCGTGTTTTTCCAATTCGGCTTTGTAATCAAAACTCGCACTGTCGGCGGTTATAATCTGGCTGACCACGTTCTGACGATTGGGTTCGGCAGTCACAAATTCTCTGGCCCGCTGCGCTACCGTGTCTTGCAATTCAATACCTAGCGCGTTACGGCCCAAACGCTGGCTTTCAATCAAGGTGGTGCCGCAGCCGACAAAAGTATCCAAGACCCATTCTCCTGGTTTGGTGTAGCGGCGCAGCATTTGATTAGGAATTTGCGGTACAAAATTACCCCAATAACCTGCCGAATGCACGCCCGTATTATCGCGACGGTCTATCAGCCACAGGCTATCGGTCAAAATATCGTCGTAGGCTTTCCACTGGTTCAGATTTATATCGTTGGTGCTGCCAGTCTTGCTTGCAGTTACGCCGCGCTCCAGACGTTCCAGATAATATTTAGCCCGCTCCAAAGTTTGAGCTTTGGCAATCTGGTCAAGCTCCCCGAATAAAAATTCTTTGCTCAGTTCAATCGTATCTGCATGGTCTAGCGTATCGTTGGAGGCGGGAAAACTAAGCTGTTGCTGCAAAGCCACTATAGCCGCCGCCAAAGCCGCCTGATTTGTGTTTGTTTTCAGTTTGCCCAGCACTTCCAAAAACGCGGTTTTATCAACTACAATTGGCGCGTCAGCTATTTTCAAGCTGGCTTCGTCAGATATCGGTAAATTTAATTGTTTCTCAGCATACATAATTTTCTTCCAGTTTCGTAAAAGCCAAAGGCGGTTGTTTCTGCCCTTTTATCTCAAATGGCAGGTATCGTTGAGCGTGACTAGCACCCGACTATGCCCCTTGACCCGCACGATGCTGACGGAAGTGTTGACGACGGGAAAGAAAAACTCGCGCTCCATGTCCAGCAGGTTTGCCACATACATATTGATAGTGCCACCGTGTGCCACAATTGCCACCCGCTCACCGGGGTGCTGGCTGGCAATCTGGTCTATGGCCGGAACTACGCGCTGACGGAAAGCAGCACCCGTTTCGGCGTTGGGTATGACTTCCCAATGCCCGGCCTGGGCCGCCAACCGTACCACCTGGTCAAGCTGTTCGCGCATCGCCTTTGCGTCCGTCGGCGGAGTTTCACCACGATGTAGCTCCACCTCCCTTATGTCTGGCTCAATCTGAACCGATAGGCTTTGGAGTTCGGCCAGGGGTGTAGCAGTCTGGCGACAACGTATTAAAGGGCTGGAGTAAATAGCGTCAAATTTTGTAGCATTGAAATGAGCGGCTAATTTGCGGGCCTGCTCCCAACCAAGCTTGCTGAGAGGACGATTTTCGTAGGTCGTACCGGGTGCAAGGGGGTCGTCGTCATTATCGGGGAAAGCGTCACCGTGCCGGATCAGATACAACTCGGCAGCCCCCTCGTTACGGTTCAAAAAAGGGTCAAGGTTAAAGACGGGGGCTTCGTTTTGAGTAGTAAGGCTCATATATACTCCTAATTATTTTAAGGCAAAGAAAATTAAGGCTCATCAAGGATACCGACCTAACTATAGCATAAACGGCTTTTTTTTGTTACTAAGACCTTTTCATCACTCTTTCCACCTCCTTACTAAGCCAAAACACCGCCGAAGAGTGCCGTAGAGCTACTCACTTTTGGCGTTGGCTGGTTCTCCTCATTTAGCGAATACCAGAGTCAATTTCTATTCTTAGGTTGGTAGTTTGACCAGTTACTACAGTGAAAGAAAGAGTTTTAGCTTGTTCTGGCTGAGACTTAGGAGCTACTACTATAATGGGTTAGAAAAACTAGACAAGCGGCGGAGGTGAAGCAAGGTGTATAATTACGAACATGACAACTCCCAGAAAAAGTTATACTTCAGCTTTTAAAGCCCAAATGGTGCAGGAATTGCTTAAAGAAGAGCAAACTCTGACCCAACTCGCCTCCAAAAATGGGGTACATCCCAATCAGTTACGCCGCTGGAAAGAAGCTGCTCTCACCGCGATGCCTGCTCAGTTTGAGAACGAGGAACGCTTTCAAAAACGCACGGTTTTGCTTGAAGCCGAGCATGAACGCGAAAAAGAAAAACTTTATGCCGAAATTGGTCGGCTGACCACCCAGGTCAACTGGCTCCAAAAAAAATATAATGCTCTCGGTCTCTCGACCGAACCGACGGGCCTTGCGGGAAATGGGGCTGGAAGCGATCTACCCTGGGCCGAATTTATCAAAACGCAACCTAGCTCATAAAATCTTCCCCTATCTTTTGCGAGGGGTAGCAGCGAGTTATCCGAATCACGTTTGGGGTCTTGACATCACCTATATCCGGCTCAAAAAAAGCTGGTTATATTTGGTGGCGGTGCTGGATTGGTATAGTCGGTATGTAATTAGCTGGGAATTATCATCCACGCTTGAACAGCCTTTCGTGACGGCGGCGGTGACGCGAGCCTTGCAGACGGTGCATCCGGTTATTTTTAACAGTGACCAGGGTAGCCATTTTACCAGTCCGCAGTACACCGAATTGGTGCTAAGTGCTGGAAGTAAAATCAGCATGGACGGGCGAGGTCGGGCCTTGGATAATATTTTCACCGAGCGACTGTGGCAGACGATCAAGTATGAAAACGTCTTTTTGGCCGATTACAAAACTGAGGACGAGGCCCGACAGGGTTTGAGTGAATATTTGGATTTCTATGATAACAAACGCCCGCACCAATCGCTTTCGTACCGAACATCGGCCCAGCTTTATTTTGAACCAATTGTCGGCAGTCGGACGGTCTAAAACAAGGAAATAAAACCAATTTGACTAGAACATTATTTCGATAGAAGGAGAAATCTACCTTAAATTACCTTAGCTCACTGTCTTGACAAACCTATCCATCATACTTCGTACAAGAGGCGGGTTTAGTGGTGGAGATGCTGCAAATACGCGACTTGGAGGCGATGCGAGTAATGTTTGGTTTAGTGTTAGTGGCAGCCCAGTTCGTGTACAGCCTCTTAACACAAGGCTCTAGCGATTTGGTAGGGTGGTTGCGCGAATTGGGCGGTGCAAGTGGGTACAAACACGAACGGAGAAATGGCCCTTATATCTTATTGCAAGGCTTGGCCGCGCTGTATCAAACCCTGACCACGCTATCATTGGCTTGGTACAAACCTTTTATAGCAACGGCCCTACAGTCGGGTTGAGGATGTGTGCATTCACCAAATTATTTTAAAAGGCAGTGCCTATATTTGCAGAGGCGAACTTTGTAAGATATTGCTGTATCAGTAGATGTTTTCTGTACAATCCATTGGCAGAGCAATGTCCTACCAATATCACTCTGCTCTTTTAGGCACTGCCTTTTAAGAAACAACACCTGTTTTAGGGTAAAATCTTCATAACTAACCAACTCAAATAAGGACTTGTAAATAACAAAAAAGCGGTTTGCTTAAAAGGCAGGCCGCTTTTTGTTTCTACCTGGCAAAACTTTTAGATCTCGCCTTCTTCGTGCATACCGTCGGCCAGGTCGGAGGTATCTACGTCACCTTCCAGGTCGGTATCGCCCGTAGCCGCGTCCATCAGTTGCAGCACATCGTCTTCTTCGTCACCATCGCCATCGAAATCGAGACTGTCCCCGTCCTCGCTACCACCACCGAAAATAGCGTCTATTAGGGAAGCCGGGCCGGAAGCTGGGCCAGGCGAACGTGGCAACAAGTTGCTACTGCTTCTACCAGGGCGTTCCAACAGGGCCGTCCCTGTTGCTGCTCCGGCGGCAGCCAAAGCCTGAGCATCTACAATGCGTCGGGCTTCCATTGCGGCGTGAAGCTGGATACTGTCCAGGGTTGGGGGCGGCGGAGGCAATGGCATATCGTCTTCCTCCTCCTCCAACGTAGCTAAATGCGCCAGCTGTTCCTCGTTATCTGGGTCAATATCCAGCAACTCCGAAAGAGGCACGCGGGCCTTTTTCTTGGTCTTATGATTGACCCCAGAGCCAGCCGGAATGAGCTTGCCGATAATCACGTTCTCTTTGAGGCCGTGCAAGCGGTCAATGCTACCCTGGATAGCCGCCTCGGTCAAGACGCGCGTCGTCTCCTGGAAGCTGGCCGCGGACAAGAAGCTATCGGTCTTGAGAGCCGCCTTAGTCACGCCCAACAACACCGTCTGCGCCGTCGCTGGTTCGCCCCCCTCGGACAACACCTTCTCGTTAAACTCCTCGTAAGCGAAGCGGTCAATCAGTTCCCCGGTCAGCAAATCGGTATCACCCGGCGTTTCGATCTGCACCTTGCGGAGCATCTGCCGGATAATAATTTCCATATGCTTCTCGTTAGTGTTCACACCTTGCGAACGATAGACCTTCTGCACCTCATCAATTAGATAGCGTTGGACGGCCTCGGTTCCCATAATATGCAAAATCTCCTGCGGATTGCTAGAGCCACTGGTCAGAGCATCTCCGGCCCGAATCTGCTGGCCCGCCTCCACCTGGATTTCGGACGAATGCGGCACATTGTACTCGCGCTCCTCGCGTTCCTGGTGGAAAATCACAATCTTACCCGCCGAAACCTCACTCACGCGACCATCAATACGGGCAGGCAGTACCGACTGGTCATCAGTCATATTGCTCCGCGCCAACGGGTTCGCCTCATTTACCTGGTCGCCCTCCCGAACCAGCACCTCGTAATTGGCTGGGACTTCGTAAGTATCGTGGAAACTATCGGTAGCCACCACCTTCAACTTACGCACATCACCTTCCTGGATTACCTCGACAGTGCCTTCGATTTCGCTCAAAATAGCGGGCAACTTAGGAATACGCGCCTCGAACAATTCTTCCACGCGGGGTAAACCGCTCGTAATATCTTTACCAGAAACACCCCCCGTATGGAAAGTACGCATCGTCAGCTGCGTTCCAGGCTCACCAATAGACTGCGCCGCGATAATACCCACCGCCTCGCCAATGTCCACCAACTTGCCGTTAGCCAGGTTACGCCCGTAACACAAACGACAAACCCCATATTGGCTAATACAACTCAAACCTGAACGCACATAAATCTGTTTAACCCCGGCAGCCTCGATTGCTTTGGAGCGTTCCTCGTCAATACCCCCCATCCGCCGGAAGAACTCCGAATCGTTTTCGTGTTCCAACCGATGTACCTCGCCCTCGCGCACCGCCACCATCACTTCGCCCGTCTCCGGGTGAACCACAGGCGAAGCCACGATACGGCCCAACATTCGCTTGGAAAACTTCTCGGTAATGCGGTGGCCCTCCATCGCGTCGTCTTCCGCCAACTCAATCCCTTGCTCCGTCCCACAATCGTCAATCATAATGATTACGTCCTGCGAAACATCACACAAACGCCGCGTCAAATACCCACTATCCGCCGTCCGCAAAGCCGTATCCGCCAGCCCCTTCCGCGTCCCGTGCGTACTGATAAAGTATTCCAACACGCTCAAGCCTTCGCGGTAGTTGGAGCGAATGGGCAACTCAATCACCTGACCAGTCGGGTCGGCCACCAAACCCCGCATCCCGCTCATCTGGCTCACCTGCCGAATGTTACCCTTCGCCCCCGAAGTGGTCATCATATACAGCGAACCATAACGGTTTTGGTGTTTGCTCACCTCGTCCGACACCTCATTACGAGTAGTTTCCCATACGTTGATAGTCTGGCGACGGCGTTCCTCCTCAGTCAGCAAACCGCGCCGATACTGCCGCGCAATCTCCTCTACCTTCTTATCCGCCTCCAACAACATCGCGTCCTTGCGCGGCGGAATTTCTACATCCTCCATCCCGATGCTGATACCGCCCCTGGTCGAATACTTAAAGCCCAACGTCTTCATCCGGTCTGCCACCACCGCCGTACCCGCAGGCCCGTACAAACGATAACATTCCGAAAAGAACTCAGTCAAACGGTTACTACTCATCCAGTCGTTGACTTCCTTGATGTAGTATTCCTGCATCTTGCGCGGCAAAATCTCGATAAAGAACAAACGCCCAATCGTCGTATCAAAAATGCGTCCGTTCGGGTCGGTATAACGCCCTGGTGTCTTGAGATTATCACGCTTCTGCCGTTCCGCTACCGCTTCCACCAAATGCGGCGGGGTCAAAACCTTGATCGGAGCTTGAATTTGCAAAGTCCGGTCTTCCACCGTTGGTGACTGAATCTGGCTGGTCTCGTAGGCCAACATCGCTTCCTCGAAACTGCTAAACATCTTGCCTTCGCCCGCCGCACCTGGTCGGTCAATCGTCAGATAATAACAGCCCAACACAATATCCTGGCTCGGCACGGCTACCGGCTCACCGTTAGACGGACGCAGCAAGTTATACACCGACAGCATACGCTCCCGCGCTTCCATCTGCGCCGCCCGCGATAACGGCACGTGAACCGCCATCTGGTCGCCATCGAAATCGGCGTTATAAGCCTTACAAACCAACGGGTGCAACTGAATCGCGCTCCCCTCAATCAAAATCGCCTCAAACGCCTGGATACCCAAACGGTGCAAAGTCGGAGCGCGGTTCAAAAGCACCAGATAGTCCTTAATCACTTCCTCTAGCACGTCCCACACTTCCGGCTTCACCCGCTCTACGATACGCTTGGCACTCTTGATATTATGGGCAAAGCCGCGCTCCACCAAACGGCGCATCACAAACGGCTTGAACAGTTCCAGAGCCATCTTCTTGGGCAAACCGCACTGATGCAAACGCAGTTCCGGCCCGACCACAATCACAGAACGTCCGCTATAGTCCACCCGCTTACCTAGCAAGTTCTGTCTGAAACGCCCCTGCTTGCCCTTGAGCATATCGCTCAGGCTCTTGAGCTTGTGTTTGCCACTCCCACTGACCACCCGGCCACGCCGTCCGTTATCAATCAGCGCGTCCACCGCTTCCTGCAACATTCGCTTCTCGTTACGAATAATAATCTCCGGCGCACCTAATTCCTTGAGCCGTTGCAGACGGTTGTTGCGGTTAATTACCCGACGGTACAAATCGTTGAGGTCGCTCGTAGCGAAACGGCCACCATCCAGCTGCACCATTGGGCGCAGTTCGGGCGGAATGACGGGCAAAATCGTGAAAATCATCCATTCAGGCCGATTACCACTCTTGCGAAAAGCCTCAACCACCCGCAAACGTTTGGTGGATTTCTTGCGGCGTTGCCCACTCAAAACCTGAATCTCCTGGCGCAGTTCCATTGCCATTTGATCCATGTCCATCTCTTTGACCAGGGTATAGACCGCTTCCGCGCCCATTCCCGCCTTAAAGACCGTGCCGTACTTCTCGCGCAACTCCCGATATTTGTTTTCGGTCAAGAGTTGCAGCCGTTCCAAACTTTCCAAATCTTCGATCTGGTTTTCGATGTCCAGCCGCACCTGAGCAATATCGGCCACCAACTTGCCATGAATCTGATCAATCTCGCTCTGGCGGGTATAAGTAATCTGTTCTTGTTCGCCTTCCGAAAGGGTTTGAGTATTGGATTGCAACGTGCGGACTTCGTTAACCACTTTTTCACGTTCGTGCAGAATCTTCTCGTCCATCTCCGCCAACCGCGCATCGTTCAACATCTCATCCTGACGCGCCACAATTTCGTTGCGGAAACTAAACTCTTTGGGCGCAGCCTGATTACGGAAAGCGTTAATTTCCTCGGTCAACGCCTGGGCTTCCAGGTCAAACTCGCCCAATTTAGAAACCAGTTCCTCATCAAGCTGCTGACGACGGGCCGAAGCACTGCTTTCCAGATTCGATTTGTCCGAAGCCATCCCAGATTGCTTGTCGCCAATCTTGCCCGAAGCCCCTTCTTCCAGTTGGTTGATGTTCTGTTCGCCTTCAGTGCGCTTCTGCTCTATTAACTGCGCCACCGCCTCCTTGTCCACATCAGTCACCAGATAGGTCGCAAAATACAGCACTCGTTCCAGGTTGCGCGGCGAAATATCCAGCAACAAACCCAACCGACTCGGCGTACCCTTGACATACCAAATATGGCTAACCGGAGCGGCCAACTGAATATGACCCATCCGCTCCCGGCGTACTTTAGACCGCGCTACTTCCACTCCGCACTTATCGCAGATAACGCCCTTATACCGCACCCGCTTATATTTTCCACAATAACATTCCCAATCCTTCGTCGGCCCGAAAATGCGTTCGCAAAACAAACCGTCCCGCTCCGGTTTCAAAGTCCGGTAGTTGATGGTTTCCGGCTTGGTCACTTCACCGTGCGACCAGTTCCGTATCTGTTCCGGTGAGGCCAGACTTATCCGAATGGCGTTAAAATCATTTACTTCAAGCATCTTTATATGATTCCCCCGTTCTGAATGACTCCCGACTTCCTTCTTACCTGCAAGCCCCCAGCCCATCTGCGGCCACACAAATATTGAAGTCGTATGTTTTATGGAGGCGACGATACGAACGTCCTGCAAACGTCCACACCGTTAATAATCCCAAAGAATTCTAATTCCCTGCTTCTGGTTTCCCAGCCGGCTTAGTTTTGACTGTTATTCTGCTCTTGTGTTTGTTTCAACAAGAGTTTAAGTAATTTTTGTCGTTCTTCTGGCTCTAACCCGGCCAGGCGTTCCTCTGGCCCAAGTCCCGCTAATCGTTCCTCTGGCCCAAGCCCCGCTAATCGTTCCTGCGGCTCCAGTTTTGTTAAAGCTTCCCTCAAACCTTCAGGATCATCTTGCTTCATATCAGGCAACATTACCTCAAGAATTTCTCGCCGCTCTGCCCGCATCCGCTCGACATCTTCTGAGTTGTAATGTGAAAATATTTCTCTCAACTCTGGTATCATAGCGTTATACTCCTTCAAGCTTAAACCTTTTGCCATATCTAGCAGTCGCCAGTTGCGTTCGCGGGCAAACATTCGCACCGCCTCGCGCCACTTGGGTTGGTCGGTAGGTGAAAATATCAGCCAATCTGCGTATTTAGGCTCAACTGGTAGCAGATTACAAATTACTATCACCACTTCTTGTAGCCCGATATAGCAGCGTCGTAACCAGCTTCGCCCCAAAACTGGTTCGAACTTGTAACCACGTTCCAGCATATAGCTAAAAAAACGGGTGGGCCAACGAGCCGTCACTATAACGTTCAACAGGTTTTCAAAAGTAGCCGCTTCGTTTTCCAGAAAAATTAGGTCGGTTCGCACTCGATTTTTGATAAACTCTGTTTCGTCGAAGGTGTCATGTTCGCCCTTGAACTCAAAGATGTTAATATCTCTAAGAAAGTCTAGTATGGTGGCTTTTAGCTCAAGTTCGCGCTCCGTCGGTACAGCGATTATGGAGTCAGCTATCAGAGTTTGCGGCAACTTGGTATCTAAGGTTTCCAGCTTTAACCGCTTCACTAGCATATTCATAATGTAGCTAAAAGCCGGGTCAGGGCGACGAGAAGTAGCCGCCCCTGCCTGTTTTTGCTCTGATGTAT
Organism: Chloroflexia bacterium; assembly: GCA_038207455.1. Taxonomy (GTDB): domain Bacteria; phylum Chloroflexota; class Chloroflexia; order Chloroheliales; family Chloroheliaceae; genus JBBQZT01. Next base: position 12,596 of record JBBQZT010000014.1, on the reverse strand, counting down.
GCTCTGAAGGTTGCTCCAAACCTATGCGTCCTCGCCCTGGTTCTCGAAGCCGCTCAGATTGATGCCTTCCAGTTCGCTCAGGTAGTCGCTGCTGTTGTCCTCGCCGAACTCGATGGGAGCCTCCTCCTCGTTCAAAACCTCGACGGACAGACCCAAACTTTGCAACTCCTTGACCAACACTTTGAACGACTCTGGTACGCCCGCCTCGGTGATGTTCTCTCCTTTGACAATGGACTCGTAGGTTTTGACCCGGCCAATCACGTCGTCCGACTTAACCGTAATCATTTCCTGCAAGATATGGGCTGCGCCGTAAGCTTCCAACGCCCACACTTCCATTTCTCCAAAACGTTGCCCACCGAATTGCGCTTTACCACCCAACGGCTGTTGCGTCACCAACGAATAAGGGCCAGTCGAACGCGCGTGAATTTTGTCCTCGACAAGGTGGGCCAGCTTCAAATAGTAGATGATACCCACCATTACTGGCTGGTCAAACGGCTCACCTGTGCGCCCATCGAATAGCTGCACTTTGCCATCGCGGGGCAGTTCGGCCATTTCCAGTAAGTTGTGAATATCAACTTCGTGCGCCCCGTCAAAAACTGGCGTAGCGATTTTGACCGACTTGTTGGCTTCGTACCACCACTCGTTACCATACTTTGACCGAATATCCTCCATCACTGCCGCATTGTCGCCGTTTTTCTGCGTCCAGTTGAATGCGGCCCAAGCCAGATGTGTCTCCAACAATTGACCCAGATTCATACGGCTCGGCACACCAATCGGGTTCAGGACAATCTGTACTGGACGACCATCTGGCAAATAAGGCATATCTTCGACAGGTACTACCCGGCTGATTACACCCTTGTTACCGTGCCGTCCGGCCATCTTGTCGCCCGCATTTATCTTGCGCTTTTGAGCCAGACTGACCCGCACCATCTGGTTTACACCCGCCGGAAGCTCGTCCCCGTTCTCACGGCTGAACAAAGCCACATCAATCACCTTGCCCCGCACGCCGTTTGGCACGCGCAGACTGGTATCCTTGACCTCACGCGCCTTTTCCCCAAAGATAGCTCGCAACAAACGTTCTTCCGCCGTCAATTCGGTCTCGCCTTTGGGCGTAATCTTGCCTACTAAAATATCGTTCGGCTGGACTTCCGCCCCGACATAGATAATGCCGCGCTCGTCCAAATCCTTGAGGCTTTCCTCGCCCACGTTCGGAATATCACGGGTGATTTCCTCTGGGCCGAGCTTGGTATCTCGCGCTTCGGTTTCGTGCTTCTCGATGTGGATCGAAGTAAAGGTATCCGCTTGTACCAACTCCTCGCTCACCACAATCGCGTCCTCGAAGTTACCGCCTTCCCAGGGCATAAAAGCCACCAACACGTTTTGCCCCAAAGCCAACTCACCCATTTGGGTCGAACTGCTGTCGGCGATGGCCTGTCCTTCTTGCACCTGGTCGCCCAAATTGACACACGGACGCTGGTTGATACAGGTGTCCTGGTTGGAACGGATAAACTTCTGCAACTTCTGCACGTGGTCTATACCGTTTGCATCTTTGATGACAATTTGCAAACCGCTACACTCGGTCACAGTTCCCGTTGCTTTCGACAGCAACACGCGGCCACTATCCCGTGCGGCCTGCCATTCTACGCCCGTCCCCACAATAGGCGACTGCGGACGCAAAAGTGGCACGGCTTGACGCTGCATATTCGCACCCATCAAAGCGCGGGCCGGGTCGTCGTTTTCCAGGAAGGGTATTAAGGCCGTTGCCACGCTCACCACCTGTTTAGGCGACACATCAACGTAATCTATCCGGTCTGGTGGGTCTTGTACAAACTGGTCCCGATAACGGGCTGTCACCCGTTCGGTCAAAAAGTGACCGTCGTTGTCAAGCTGAATATTGGCCTGGGCAATCCGGTATTCTTCCTCGCGGTCTGCCGACAGATAATCAATATCGTTGGGCGAGACGTAAGGCTGAATCCTGATATTGCGGAAGGGCAGCCCGGCAATGCGTTCGGCCATTTCCGGCGTGACCTGCGTACCTTCTTCGGCCACAATTTCACCACTGACTGGGTCAGCTATACTTTCGCGCAAAATCCGGCTCGTCAACTGCCCTACGTTGTTATCTACCCGATGATAAACCTTGCGGTAAGGTGTTTCGATAAAACCGTACTGGTTGATGCGGGCATACGTAGCCAGGTTGCCGATCAAACCGATGTTTGGGCCTTCCGGTGTTTCAATCGGACAGATGCGACCATAATGGCTATGATGCACATCGCGCACGTCGAAACCCGCCCGGTCACGGTTCAAACCGCCAGGGCCGAGAGCCGACAAACGACGTTTGTGTGTCAATTCCGCCAACGGGTTAGCCTGATCCATAAACTGGCTCAACTGGCTGCCCCCGAAGAACTCGCGCATCGCCGCCACGACGGGCCGAATATTGACTAAAGCGTTAGGCGTGGCCGTGTTTGGGTCGGTAATGCTCATGCGCTCCTTGATAGTGCGTTCCATCCGCAAAAGACCTACCCGCAACTGGTTCTGCACCAACTCGCCAACCGCCCGAATACGCCGATTGCCCAAATGGTCAATGTCGTCCGGGTGGCCTTCACCATTATTGAGGCGCACCAGCATATCTACAATGGCGAAAATGTCTTGCTTGGTCAGGTGGCGCGTAGTCATATCTACGGGTTGTTCGCCACGTGCTTCAATTACGCGCTCCAGCCGTTTGTTGACCTTATAGCGGCCCACTTTGGCTAAATCGTAACGACGCGGGTTGAACAATAACGATTGCAACAGCGAACGGGCATTTTCCAAAGTAGGCGGGTCGCCGGGTCGCAGCCGTTTGTAAAGCTCAACCAGGGCTTCCTCGCCGTTTTTGGTCGGGTCTTTATCAATAGTTTGTTGAATAGTAATATTATTTGACCAGCGAGCAATGGTGGGGCTACCGCTATCCCCCGCCGCGTTGCCCGTTGTCAGCAATGCCGTCGTATTGGCATCCTGGAACAGTTGCAATACGTCGTCGTCCAGACCGCACAAAGCGGGTTTGCGGCCCTGCTCGTCCAAAATTGCCAAAACTGCCCGTAGCAACACTGTTACCGGAATCTTGCGTTTGCGGTCAACTTTGACGCTCATTATATTTTTATTGCTGGTTTCAAATTCAAGCCACGCTCCCCGGTTCGGTATCAACTTGGCGTAAAAAAGCGGGTGTCCGGTAATCGCGTCTTTTTCTTCCACAAAATACACGCCTGGACTGCGTACTAACTGGGAAACTACTACGCGCTCGGCCCCGTTAATAACAAAGGTGCCATTCTCGCTCATAATCGGGAAGTCGCCCATAAAAATTTCGGACTCTTTGACCTCGCCCGTTTCCTTAATCACCAGACGTACATTCACTCGCAACGGGGCAGCATAAGTCGCATCACGGTCTCGACATTCAGCATCGGTATAGCGTGGTTTGTCGAAATGGTGATCCAGGAAGTGCAATTCCATACTTTTTCCGGTGAAATCGCCGATAGGCGAAATCTCCTCGAACAATTCGTGCAAACCGTCGCGCTTAAACCACTCGAACGAGTCAACCTGAGTCTGAATAAGTCTAGGCATTTCCAAAACGGTGGGGATGCGGTTGAACCAACGACGGTCAGGACGGCCTAACTTGTAGTCACCCAATTCGGATACGCGGGCAGCGGCAACGGGCAGATTGGACAGAGAAATAGCAGTGGTCATTTATCAATAACTCCTTAAACAGTGATAAGCACGCGCACTCATCTCCTGTCGAAGCGCATCTTTTGAAAATTTCGTGTTAGGAAATAAAAGGAGAGACTTAAATAAAGCCCCTCCACTTCTCTGCATCGAGAAATTTTCAAGTTTTACGCTCCAGGCGATGGGTGCCGTGCTATAACTCCCTGGCATATTATTAGCAATGATTGCTTTTATGTAGATGAGCATTTTAACAGTTATGGTAAGCCAAGTCAAGGGGATAGCTAATTGATTCTACCGCGCAACTACATTCTAATCAACCATTAATATTTCCCAGCTTATCACAAACTAGATTGATATATTTCAGTCTTCACACACATCTATAGTAACTACTAAGGTCTTGTCATTCCGAACGTAGGCTCTGGCGAAGCGCGAAGTGAGGAAGCTGTGGCTAGAAACGGTTGCCGTAACGACGTAAAAAATAAAAGAGTCGAGAAAAGAATTTCCGCTCAATTATCTGCAATTTTGTACCCGGCTTAGAGGTGAGGGTTCGGCCCGACAGTAGTCTGCTTTGGTTGAACGAGGCCCAACCTAGTAAAGCGTTTAAGCTACGCCAGAGGGAGCCAGTATAATCGTGAAGCTGTCCATTCGCTTTGACAGCCGTAACCTTGCCCAATAGATTGAGCGGAGTGGCAACTATCTCTCTATCGAACTGGAAGCTTTCGTCGCCACGTGTCTGTACCAAAAATATTCCGTCTGGGCCGACCTTTAGGGAGATTAGGCGATGTATTAGGAAAAGTTTGGCTCCCGTCTCAACTTCTGAATTAGAGACAGCGTTGGCAATTATTAGCACCACATCGCCCCGGCGCAATTGTGACACGTGGGCAGGTTTTAGCTCCAGGGTAGCTCCATCAGGAATCAGGGGTTGCATACTATAGCCCCGCACTACCAGCCGCACCGCGTAGCCTTCCCCCAGCAGTTCGGCAGCCAACTCCACCCGATCTATTTGGCTCGAACTATCGTTTTTTTCACGCAATGCGGATGATACCAGCCTTTCTCCAAATCTTAGCAAAGAGCTTTCTATATTATACCAAGTTGCAATGACATTTGTCTGTCACGGCCCATAGGGTTGCGGAGGAACGAGGAAGCTCTAACCCATTTTTAAATGGGAGATGTCTCGTTCCGTGCTTCGCCAAAGCTTCAATTTGGGATGACAAGCTCTGCTATAAGCGACATTCCTAATATTATAATCCTGACTTCGATACAAACGCAAAAAAGACGCGCACCCTACACGGATAATAAAACAGCCTTTAGATAAGCATCTAAAGGCTGTACTTTCTTATTGACATCAACTTTTAGCTTTTAGTTGTTGGCTGATTGTTGTCGTGAGCCGGAGTTGCCACCGCGTCGGCATTGCTTTGAGTGGCCCCCCTGCTATCCTCGATAGTGAGGCGTTCCTGGCGCACCATGTCTCGCACCTCTTTTTGTTCGGTGATTTGGGTGCGCCGAATGCGTACTTCTTCTACCAACATCAATCGCTTTTCAACCACTAGCACCTCGCGCATAATCGGTACGATCAGCCATTCACCTTCCTGGCGCGATTTCGCGGGCGCGTCTAGCTGTTGGTTGAGGGGGACACGCTGTACTTCCACATCATCGCGTACAATAGGCACGACGAGATTTTCCTGAACTTCCTCGACAGTTTTGCTTATGCGTACTACCCCACCATCAATGCCGCGTTTCTCGACCCGCAACCGTTCCTCGGTCAAAGGGATACGCAATTCCTGGTCGTTGTTAAAGCTTTGTTGCTGTGCATTTATATCGAGATTAACTGAGTGTTCCCGCGCTTGTTGGCGGGTCAGTTGTACTCGCAGACGGTCAGCTTGTGGTACAAGCGCAGTAACCGGCAAAATTATACGTTGATTATCGTCTTGTGTGCGGACTGCTACGTACTGCTCGCTCCCCGTTTTCGCTTGAACCTCGGTTTCGTCAATCTTACCTAGCAACCCATCTGTCGCTTCAACCAACGTACCAGGGGCAAACGCCGTGTTCGCATTGGGCTGTAGTATCCCTTGTGGTTGTTGTAACTCCATTGCACCCTCCTAACTTCCCTTGTCCATATCCAGCGTGTAAATTATTAGAGGCTGCCTGCTTACCGATGGAAAAACATCGTCCGCAAAGCAACCTCCTCTGAATAATTTTTATGGAGATCGTCACTGACTTAGTGCCAACAGTACGACCCCTTTCAAAATTACGCACCCATATTATCAATCTGGCTGGCAGGGATGTTCAACATCACCTGGTCTTCGGTTACGCTGGCGATGGCGTTGAGCGGTACATAGCTATCACCCTGCAAGAAACCTCGGCTTACCAAAAGGCCGTTCTGATCCATGGATTTTACCTTGCCCACTTTCTCTTCGTCCGAACCATAGACCGTGTAGCCTTCTTGAATCTGGCTGCTGTAATCCATAGTCTGGCCCATTGTGTTGCTCTGGCTGTATCCAGTCGTAGCGGCTGCCGCTACAGGCTGATAGTCAGTTTGGGTCTGGGTGGTTTCGTAAGTAGCACCACGTTGGGTAGTGGCTTCTTGACGGTCAACTTCCACTCGCTCCCGGCGGACAGTATCCGTTACATTACGGCGTTCGGTTTCCTGGGTCTTATTCACGACCACTTCGCCCGTCACAATCGCTTCCTTGCTCACTACGGCTTCTTCGGCGCGAAGCGGAATCTCAAAAGTCTCTTCCTTAAAAGCATCTTCGCCAGGGCGCAAGGGGCGGTCTGTGGTATCCACTTTCTCAATATGAGCTTCCTCACGATACAACTCCACCGGAATGTTTACCTGCTCCTGCGTGACCGTTTTGTGGACGCTGACCGAGCCGCCGCCAACTTCGCGTTTGCCGACGTTCAACTGTTCCTCAGCTACTGGTACGCGGATTTCGCCAGCCGTTTGCATATTGGCATTGGCTTTGTTACCAGCCATCATCAAGCGGTTGCCTTCCATCGTAAAGGCGTTGGCCTCGTAACGCTGACCGTTCACAATAACATAGCGGTCTTGTACCTCTTCCACCGTACCAAACATCTGGTTGTCCGACCCAAAAATTTGCATTCCTTTGCGAATGTCTCTCAAGTTAATCATCTTAAAACCTATTCCTTCCACATAACACTTATAAACCCAGTAGCTTGGGTTATGATTTTACTAGCCTCTTTTGCAGTCCCCGACTGCACTCTGTTCTGTTTAACTTTGCCAAAGGTTGCAAGCACTCAGCTGTCTTGCAACCTCGCCAATTTTTGTTTATAGTTGCGGGTTGCGCCAACCCATCGCGTCAATCTGGTCTGTAGGCACATTCAGCATCACTTGGTCGCCGCTAATATTTTGCACCGCACTCATGGGTACGTAGATGTCACGTTGCATTTTCCGGTCCACCAAAATTTCGTTGTTGCTAACTTCTTTCACCCGGCCAATATTATCATCGTCCGAGCTAACAACTGTCAGTCCTTCGCGTATCTGCCCGCGTCCCATTGTTCCAGTCTGACTAGAGGTGGCATAGCCAGCGTTACTTTCGTAAGTTCGCTCTGTACCAGTAGTGGTCGGGGTAGCGTTATAGTTGGTAGTTTGCTGTGCGGCGGAACCTGCTGTAGCACCCTGATCAACTTCTACTCGCTCCCGCCGGACTGTGTCGCCCACATTGCGGCGTTCGGTTTCTTGGGTCTTGTTTACCACTACTTCACCAGTTACAATCGCTTCTTTATTCACGACAGCTTCTTCGGCCCGCAGCGGGATTTGAAAAGATTCTTCCTTAAAAGCATCTTCACCTGCCCGTAACGGACGATCCTTTGTATCTACCTTCTCAATGTGAGCTTCCTCACGATGTAGCTCTATCGGAACATTTACCTGCTCTTGTGTGACCGTCTTATGGACATTAACTGCACCACCGCTCACTTCACGTTTACTGACATTTAATTGCTCCTCGGCTACTGGAACCCGTATTTCTCCAGCATTTTGTTGGGCGGAGCCACCTGTGGCATTACCAGCCAGGAAAACCCGGTTCTGCTCATAGCGTGAGACCATTTGGGCGGGAATACGCTGCCCATTTACCACGATTTCGTTCGCATTGACCGCTTCCACCGTGCCGTAGGGCTGGTTATCTGCACCAAAAACTTGCATACCTTCACGAATATTGTTCAGGTTCGTCATAACTCTTAGCAACCTCCTTTTGTACTTGAGTAGCTCTCAGAATTTCGAGCCGCTTTTCGTTTCTTAGGTTCGCTTTATAATAAAGCAAGGGCCGTACCACAAATGCTTATTTTTATTTTAGAGAACCCACTTGCTCGAAAAATACCTGTATCGTGTCGGAAGGTGTTATACTATAGATAAAATCAAGGATAGTAAAACCAATACTGACATTTATTGTAGGCGACCCGTCCTCGCCCCCACAGATTATAAGACTGACATCATAGCGGAGGCGGACGGAGACGCGCCGCCTACAACACGACGTTGGTGGTTAAACTCTTTATAAGACTGAAAAGCGAAAGGTGTTACTATGTCATTACCAACTTGGGCGCGGACTGCTGACCGGGGTAACAAAGAAAGACTTACCCAACTGGCAATACGTGATCTGGCCGAGCGCGTGGGCGAAGACGCGGCCAGTAGCGCGATTACAGTCAAAGAGATAGTCCCCGTCACCTGGGAAGATATGTCTCTAGGTTATCCGCCGCCGGGCCGTCGTCCCGCCCCTGGTCTGATACCAGGTTATCAAATAATTTTGTTACACAACGGGCGCGAATACGATTATCACAGCGGCTTTGGGCGCGTGCTTTACGTTCCACCCGGCAAGGGACAGCCTGCCCTCCCCGCCGACGAACTGTAAAACCAAAGGTAACTATTCACCACTGAGACACGGAGTTCACGGAGAGGGAACAGAAGCAGGTCAAATCTAGCGTTCGTCACCTGCTTTTGAATTTACTCCCTGTTCTCTTTGTCTCAGTGGTGAGCAATTACAAAGAAAGCAGACTAACTTGCCATCTACAAAGGCCACCCTAATTCGGGCCATCGAATTTGAGCCGTTAAATATTCCCTTACTAGAGCCGTTTGTGATTGCGATTGGGCGGCTTGATCACGTGCGAAATGTACTGGTGACCGTGCGCCTGGAAAATGGAGTGGTCGGCTACGGCGAGTCCGCCCCGCTAGAACCAATTAGTGGCGAAAACCAGGCGACGGTGCTGGCAACATTAGGCGTGTGTGCGGCAATGTTGACGGGCCGCGACGCGCTGGAATGGCGCAAGCTTGCGGCTGACCTCAAGGGCGTATTTGGGGCGCAAGCCGCCGCCCGCGCCGGATTGGAAATGGCTCTGCTGGATGCGGTAACGAAAACCATGCGCGTGCCACTGTATCAGTTTCTGGGTGGCGCGAGTAGTTATGTCGAAACCGATTTGAGTATCCCGATTGTTGAGCCAGAACGAGCCGCAATAGTGGCCCGCGAGTGGGTGGAGCAGGGCGGGCGCGTCCTTAAAATCAAGGTGGGCAAAAGTTTGGACTCGGACGTAGCCCGTATTTTGGCGGTCAAAATTGCTGCGCCGACGCTAGAAATTACCCTTGATGCCAACCAGGGTTACAACGCAAGTCAGGCGGTTGCTCTTTTGGAAACGCTGAGTCGAAACGGCGTGCGGGTAGCGATGTTTGAGCAACCCGTCCCGAAACACGACTGGTTGGGTATGCGTTTTGTGACCGAACACGGGCGCGTGCCTGTTGCCGCCGACGAAACGGTTTTTGGGCCGTATGATGCCCTGCAAATTGCGGCGCAGGGGGCGGCCAACGTGGTTAACATCAAGCTGATGAAGTGTGGTCTGGTGGAAGGTATGGACATCGCGGCGGTGTGCCGGGCTGGACACGTCGGTTTGATGATTGGCGGCATGATTGAATCAAAGCTGGCGATGTGTTGCTCGGCCCATTTCGCGGCGGGTTTGGGTGGCTTCGATTATATTGACCTGGACACTCCCATGCTACTGGCCGAGAACCCCTTTGAAGGCGGCTACATTCAGGAAGGCTGCCGTTACAAGCTAGACCATATCCAGGCAGGCATTGGTATCTGGCCGAAAGGCCGCACTCCTGGTTTGCTGGAATGAGGCTTGTTTGTCGCTTTTAGCGGGCGCAGCGTTCCAATGCTGCCATAATCGGGCCGAGGCGGGGCGTACCTTTGAAAAATATTAGCTGGTAGGGTGGCTCTGCCCCTTTGACCAAAAAATTCTCGCGGCCACAGCGAGTGCGCTCGCTGACCAGCACGATAATATCGGTACGTCCGGCCCGGTTCAGCTTGGCGATTTTGCGCTCCAGGTAGCCGGGTTCCCAAAATCCCACGATTTCCAGCAGGGCGCGTCGCCCGTCGCTATGTTCAAAGGCGAAGTCGGGTATCATCACAGTATCGAAGACGGGGATAATCCGGTCTTCGCGCTTGATTACCCACCCGTCTCGTGCGCCTTCGATTTTTTGTTTTTTTGTTTTGCCCTTGCGTTTTTTGGGTACTTCCTCTGTTACAGTTTCGCTTACTGCTTCAATTTTAATGCTGCCTGGCAATAAAGTTTCTTCGCTGCCCGCAGCCTCCATTGCGGCAGACAAATCAAGGTCTAAATTATCTTTTTCGTGAGTGTTTTTTTTGAAACGTTGCTCAAATGCCGCCGCAAAATTTTCTTCTAGCAAACTATCAAACTCACCACTGGCTTTGAAATGGCTGCGTAAATGTGGTTGTGGCCCTAACTTGTAAAGGGCGCGGGTCAGCCTGACTTGTTTTGGGGGCGTAGTAGCTCCCTCGTTGGGTCGGGCCGTACCACCTGCCGCATTGAAAACCAGTTCCGCTTCTAAACTCCATTCGGCCTCGCACAACAGCAGCGCGGGCAAAAATTTGGCAAACTGGATACCGTAGCGGCGGTCAGAACGTGCCAAAAAGGGTGAAGACGCGCCTTCCAACACGATTTCGTAACCCGCGATTTCGTTTTCGGCCACTGTCCCATCGTGGGCTGAATTCTCCCGGTTACTGGTGGGTGCGGCTTTACTCCGGTTAGGGTCAGAGGCGCGAGGTAAGGGTTTTAAATCGTGCATCAAGCCGAAAAGCTTGATAAACTTGAACAAGTCTTTATACTTATCCCGTACCAAGATACGTAAGCGGGGCGCAAGATATAACACGCCGCGCAAAAGCTCGATATTGTAGCGGTTGAGCAGGTTCTCAACATTCAGGCTGGGGGTAAGGCTGGTGAGGCGGTGGCGACCCGGTAAATCGCTGAAAAGCAGCCCGCTATTCAAAGTTTCGGCTGGCGTTTCCAGCTTATAGCCGCAGTTGGCCGCCGCGTTTTGCAAAATTTCGGCGCGTTTAGTTTGGGGCAACAAGCGGGCCAGCAAATCTTCGTCGTGAGAGGCAGCCGCCCGCCGCAAACTCTGGATACCAGGTTTGAGCGCGACGGTCAGACCTACATTCCCGAATGGGTAAAATTCTGGCCGCGCTGCTTCGTGCCAGGCCGCCAATCGCCACGCCGTCAGCAGCGTGTTGGACTGCTTCTCGTCCTGAACTGGTACGGGTTGGGGCACATCGCCTGTCGGCTCAAGCCCGGATGCATTTGAAATAGGTACGGCCCGAAGGTCTGGCCCGCTAGACACCAGACCGATTTTATCCGGCTCGAAAGCAGCAAAACTGTCGGCGATGACTTTTGCCAGTCCGTCTATCTCGCGGTAGTCCAGCCGTGTGCCAATATACTCGTTCAGGCGTGCGTCCAGCGCGTCGCGGTTCAGACCCCCGGCCTGGGCTTGTTCAAAGATGGCGATAATCTCGGCGGCGCGTTGATAATCTTCCGACACGTCGGGCCGCATCTGTTTGATTGTCGCCAGCCCTTTATTTACGCTCAATCGCGCTTGTACGTGAATTAGTTTTAGCATAGTTATCAGTAAACAGTCGTCAGTCATCAGTTATCAGTTGTCAGTCAAATCATGTTTATTAAACTCGTGGATGGTGTAGCCAATGGTTAAAACCATCGTCTAAGCAACCCAAACCTGATAAATCAGGTTGCCGAACGGTACTAATAACACGTTAAAACGTGTTTGGATCGCTTAGACCACGGTTTCAACCGTTGGCGAAACCGAATTATTTTGTTTATGTTCATCAACCATTGGCGTTCTGTTGCTATTTAATCTTTGACTCCAGGCACGCGGCCCTTACGGTTGAGATGACGGCGGTTGGAGACGTTTTCTTCCAAAGAGTCGCGCACAATTATTTCGTATAAAAAGGCTTTGGCTCCGCCCTGTCGTCGCAAAATTCGGCCTAGACGTTGCACATATTCGGTGGATGAACCCGCTCCGCCGACGATAATGGCTACTTTGGCTGTCGGCAAATCCACCCCTTCGTTGAGGACGCGGGCTGTCACGATGGCCGGAAATTCACCCTGGCGGAAGCCATCCAAAATCGCCTTGCGTTCAACCGCGCCTGTGTGATGGGTGATGGCGGGTAGCATAAACAGTTCGGCCAGTTCATACACCGCCTGGTTGGTTTCGGTAAAGATGATAGCATTTTGACCGCGATGCAGAGCCAAAATGCGAGCCAGAGCCAGCCATTTGGCTCGTGCCATCTCGATTAGCTGCTCCATCCGACCTTTGAAGACCAAAGCCTGCCGCGCTTCGGAATCTTTGTTTTGAATACGCATAGTCGCGTCGTACCAACGCATCCCGTGTGACTGCCACATTTTTTGGACAAACGGCTTATAGACCTCGCGTAATTGTTGGTATTCTGCCGCTTCGGTGTCGGTAAACTCGACCCGCACCCGCACCGTTTCATATTCGGCCAGATACGTTCCGGCCAAATCTGCCGGGGCTTTGTAATAACAAGGCGGCCCGATTAGTTCCTGTAACAACAAATGGTCTTCAAAAT
>JBBQZT010000013.1:0-84441 GCA_038207455.1 Chloroflexia bacterium | reverse complement strand
CCGATTGGACTTTGGGTAGCCGCTGCTAATACCGTAGATTTTAAGTTGGTAGCGGCCACCATTGAAAGTATTCCTTTGGTCAGACCGGTCGAAGCTGACCCGTTCCAAATTGAAAATTTGTGTTTAGATGCAGGTTATGCTTTGGTTAAATCGTTTTAGAGCCTTGCTAATTCGCTGGGAAAAAAGGCCGAAAACTATTTAGCTGAACTGCACTTAGCTTGCGCTATTATTACTTTCCGAGCGGCTGGCCTATTGAGATAGGCTCTTACTTAACTGAAAACCGTTGGGCCGAGCGTGTTCGAGCTTTAGCCGCCTCTTCGGTGCGATTCTTCGGTTGCGCGTTGGTCTCCAGCGAATTGAGAAGGCTGCGAGAAGCTGCCGTTATCTGGTCAACAGCAGCCAGAAAAGCGGCTTCATTGGCTTTCGAGGGCTGGTTAAAGCCGCTAACCTTTCGCACGAATTGTAATGAGGCTGCCCGAAGCTCTTCCTCGGTCACTGCTGGCTCGAAGTTGAAGAGGGTCTTGATGTTTCTACACACTATCCTTACCTCCATATCTGTAGGTCAAAGCTACTCAGGGTCCCGAACGGAGGCGAGGCTTCGGGAAGAATCTGTGATTAAAAACCCAGGCAGCCCAGGTCAAAAACCTTAGCTGCTTCGCAAGATTCCTCGCAAGCTCCGCAACCCTAAAGGGCCGTGACAATGCTCCCGTAACTAGCACAACCCCTACCTAAGATTTTATTGTATCACAATGTCCTATGCCGTCAACAGTTAGGCGAGACCAGCAAAGGGCTGATACTGCTGGCAATCTAAGGTTGAGTTTTTGCTACAATCGGGATGCCAATGGCAAACCAGCTTGAAACGAAGCGAGAGAAGCAAACCGATGCCAGTACGATCCACCAACGTAGAAGCTGTGCCAGAGAAGCTTTCCCTAAAGCTAATTTTGTCTCAAATTGAGGGGCGAACGACGAACTAGGTACATTTTACCAATTTCGGCATAATATTTGCTTTGTCCTCACTAACTGACAAGAATTTTGATAAATAGGCTAGAAAAAAGGGAGAGACAAAATAGATGGCTAAAGCTAAAAATAGCACCTTAAACGTAGCCGCAATGACGGGGCTGGGTATTGTGGCGGGGCAGCTTGCCTTCAAAAAAATTGCCGCCAGCCGAGTGAGCTTTCGGGATAAAGTAGTGGTAATTACGGGCGGGTCACGTGGTTTGGGACTGGCAATCGCTCGCCAACTGGCTGCCGAAGGCGCACGTTTAGCACTTTTGGCGCGGGATAGTGAGGAATTAGAACGGGCCAAACAAGAATTGTCGGCTAAAACTCAGGTTTTTAATGCCACGTGTGATGTGCGCGAACGTAACCAAGTGCAGCAAGCCATTCAAGCAGTGCAGCAAGAGTTCGGCCAGATAGATATTCTTATCAACAACGCTGGAACTATCGAGGTTGGCCCCGTCGAGAATATGCAGGTAGAAGATTTTGACGACGCGCTGGCTACTCATCTATGGGGGCCGCTTTTCACCATCTTGGAAGTCTCGCCACTTATGAAACGTCAGGGTGGTGGCCGCATTATCAACATCGCCTCCATTGGGGGCAGAGTAGCCGTGCCGCATCTGGTGCCATATTCTGCCAGCAAGTTCGCCCTGATAGGTCTGTCGGACGGGATGCGAGCCGAACTCGCCAAAGACCATATTACCGTCACCACCGTCAGCCCCGGTCTATTACGAACTGGCTCACCGCCCAACGCTTTTTATAAGGGCCGTCACAGCGAGGAATATGCTTGGTTCTCCCTTTCAGACAACCTGCCTCTGGTTTCAATCAGTGCCGAACGCACAGCGGCTCAAATCATCGAAGCCTGTAAGCTAGGTCAGCCTGAACTGACCGTGACGTTGGTGGCTCGGTTGGGTGTAATAGCCAACACGCTTTTCCCCAATCTGGTAGCCCGTCTGACTATGTTGGAAAACCGTTTCTTGCCCAAACCGACGGGCAGCGAAGGCAATAAGCTCAAAACCGGCTGGGAAAGTCAGACCGCGCCCACGCCTTCCCCACTTGCCAATCCTGCCACCCTGGAACTCAACGAGGTTAAATAGTAAATCGGGAGATTATTTTGCCAGAAGGCCCAAGCATCAAAATGACAGCTGATCGCTTACGAACTGCCATGGAAGGACAGCTTATTACTGGAGTAAGTAGCAGACTCAAAAAAGCCGCCCTGGAAGATTGGCCCATCCATATACAGGGTCAGCTGGTAACGACTGTGCGGAGTCACGGCAAAAATCTTTTTATTGAACTGTCTAACGGTTACTCTATCTACACGCACATGATGATGTGGGGCAGCTGGCATACCTTTGCGCCCGGACAGGTTTGGGATAAAGAAGCCCGGTTAGCGCGGTTGGTACTGGAAACGCCCGTATCGGTAGCGGTACTTTTCAGTGCGCCAGTCTGCGAATTAATTGCGCCGGGCCAATTGCCTCAACATAAAACTTCGCAACTAGGGCCGGACTTGCTCGCCCCTGATTTTGATACTGCCGAAGTGCGTCAGCGTTTGCAACTACCCGTCAACGCAGACCGCGAATTAGGCGAAGCGATTATGGATCAATATATCGTGGCGGGTATCGGCAACATTCTGAAATCGGAAATTTTATTCCAGGCTGGGCTACACCCCCAACGTCCAGCCGGAAGTTTGACCGGGCCGGAATTTGCAGATTTTATTCGTTACAGTTTGCTGCTCATACAACGTTCCTACGAGTTGGGCGGCTTTAATCGAGCCTTCCTGCCCGACGATTTATTGCCCGCGTCTTCGGACGAAATACACGGCAATACCCTGGGTTACACCTATCGTCGCCGCACCAAACCCTGTTATGTTTGCCAGACCCCCATCGAGATGGTGCGCCAGGGCATAGGTCGCCGTATGACCTGGTATTGTCCGCACTGCCAACCGCGTGCTGGTGGCGGGCTGCCCATTGACCAGCGCGAATTGATAACCAGCCAGGAGCCACGTGCAGCCAGTTAAACAGTTGACGCTTATAGCTCACTACTCCTGGTCCAACCGAGCCGGATTGGTCACGCCAATGAGATAGTTCCAAAGCAGATAGTCCAAATCCGACTTGGCAACAAAGTAATTGTGTGGCCCGGCTTCCTGTGCGCCCATAGCGGTAAACTCAGCGGGCTTTGCTTCGGCCAAATCTATATATTTCGCACCCTGCTCCAGGCGCGTCCCCTCTGGCAACACTATAATCTGCCGCAACTGGTCATCGCTTAATTCCTGGTGATAACTGCGGTTTAGTTCCTTGATGTCATAGAGGCTGCGCTCAACCTTTTGAGAGAATGACTCAGCCGCGTCAGAATTTATATCAGTCCGCTCATTTGGGTGTAAATCGTGGCCGTAACCGCCGAAAGGGTCTTGCCCAGGTGAATAGGTCTTTTCGTTCATTAATATTGTCTCCTTTTATTGTTCCGCTTGCCTTCAAGCGCAGTTTTGTCTAAACTCCAATAGATATGCAAGCAGGAAATATGCCTACGTCTTCTGCCGATAATAGAACAAATAGCTCCCGAATAGCCAATATGAGGCATAGATTTTCAGTTGCGCTTGTAGTAAAATATAATCAACTACTAATAATACTCTGAACTAACCGATACACCTAAAAAGCACTGAATTGTTTGCACTAGCTACTCTAAGGGGCATTTAAGGGGGACACAATGAACGACTTTGACAACGGAGGTGTTGCGGGCGCACATCTGAATGGCAATGGCAAAAACAATAGCGGTTTGCGCTCCAATAAACCAGCAACCAATGAAATAGGAAGGGTGGGAAACCCAGTTACGCCCAACGGTAATCCGCTCTTGCCGCCTTCGTCCGCTAATATGGCTGCCAACGGCAACTCTAACGGGAATGGAGTCAACCGCAAACCCACCAATAATTTGCCGCCCGTACCACTATCGCCGTCGAATAATTTGCCACCCGCCCGGCGCAACCCCACCGATTCTTTGCTGCCTCCCAATACTCGCAATCCCATCGGCCAGATAGTGCTTACTGGCGCATTAGCCGCCTTCTCGCCTAGCTCGTTGTTATCCCTGCTCAATATCCAGAAACAGACCGGAGCGTTGCATCTCAACAACAACCTTACCACTGGCTACATTCACATTGAAAAGGGTGAAGTTTGGGACGCACGTCTCGGCTCGGTGGTGGGTGCTTATGCTTTGTTTCAGCTTTTCGGTTGGAAGCAAGGCCAGTTTTCGTTTGAAATCGGCGGTCCCGCCCCGTCCAAACGCACTATTGAAGCTTCGTTGCCAGTGCTACAGGTGCGGGCCACCCTCTGGCTCGACAATATGGATAAATATAACCAGCTAATCCCCAGCGTTTCGCATCGTATTGTAATTGCCAACGACCCGTCGGGGGGCGTAGTTATCGAACCATACCAGTGGGCCATTTTGACAAAAATCGTAGCCCGTCCGCTCAGTATTGCTCAACTCGCCGAAGAGCTAGACCAGGATTTGATGACCGTAACTCGCATCGCCGCCGACCTGGTACGGATGGGCATCGCTACGGTCAAGCCACCCGAAACTTCCCAGGAGGCTCATAATAATGGCGGTAATGCACGGGGCTAAATAGGTAATGATTTGAGGCGATTTTTTTTCATCAAAGCTAAATTCGCATTATCCCAAAAGGTAGGGGCGCGATTTATCTCGCCCACAGGGTTAATATCTACCAATTCCGGCGGACGCGATAAATCTCGCCCCTACAACCCAATTTTTGAGATAATAGCTAAATTCTTTGTTCAACTAAGCCTTGCAATCGTGCTGCTTTTTGGGTTGAGCAGTTGTACTTCCTTTACACCCACACCCATCAGCCAAGCAAGCAACCCAACCCCCGTAGTCACTATTTCACCAGCCCCAAGCCTAGCCCGCCCGTTCACGCCTGACCCAAATTTGACCAGCCTAGCCCAAATAATTGCTACCCAAAACGTCGTCTCGGTCACACCCGCCAACCAGCCTGAAATTAGGCTTGTCACCTCCACTGCCGTCGCTACAGCCTCACCCGTCGCGCAAAATACCCCAATGCCAGTTACAGCTATGCCCGCCCTATCCACTTTTGCCCAAAACCTGCCCGCAGCTTTCCAGGCCACGCTGTCTAATCAGCTAGATATGGGCCACGCTGGGCCGGTGCTATCCCTGGCTCTGTCGCCAGATGGCAAGTTGCTGGCGTTAGGCGGCAAAAACCAAATCTGGCTGTGGGAAAGCGCGACGGGCAAAATCGTCCAAACTGTGTACGCCAGTGCTACCAACTCGGACGAAAAAGGCGCGGCCTCGCTGTCCTGGTCTCTCGATAGTAAACAACTGGCGGCGGGTGGTTTGCACGGCACAGTCACGCTTTGGCAAATGAGCCAGCCAACTAATCGTCTGCGTAACGGCCCGTTTCGGCTCGAACCAGACCCGGACGCGGCTACGTTTGGGGATGAAGTAACGGTAGCTTTTTCACCAGACAGCAGCTTACTCGCTGCCGTTGACAGCAAAGGTACGATTGTGGCCTGGGATAGCCAGACCTTAGCCCTCAAAATGCTTTTTGATACCAGCTATGCCGGGCATATCGCCTGGGCCGCCGATAGCCAAAGTCTGACTGACGAATTTCTGGAATTGGGCTACCTGAACGATGTGCTGCTTTACGACCCCACCGAAGTCGCTAATGTCAACAGCAGCCGACCCTACAACGTGGTTTGGTCTCCGAATGGCAAAACTATCGCCCTCAGTTCACAAGACTTCGATTTGATGTTAGTGGCTGCGCCCGAAGCGCACATCAAAGGCGGTATCACAAAACCAATTGGGGGAATCCCAACCAATAAAAATACCAGCACACTCAGGCCAATGGCGTGGTCTCCTGATAGCCAACTGGTTGCGCTGGGCAATGTACCGATGGCGGGCAAAATTTCGATTGTTCGTGCGGACACTTTGAAAAATGTTTTAACTATAGAAGCTGGCAACCAAAGCTTGACCGGACTACAATGGGTTGCCAACTCTTTACTTATCAGCGGGGGAACGGACGGGGCAGTAAAATTCTGGCAGCTTAAATAATCATCAAGTGCTTTTGGACAGTCACATCACCATTAATAATAGTCTGACAAGCCAGCCGCATTCGAGGGTTATATCCGGCCCGGCCCTTACGCGCTACCAGTTGATGTTGCTCCAGGCGGCTAACGGGCGAAAGGTTTTCTGCTCCTTTGACCACCAAATAAGCGCAGGTGGTACATTGCGCGTTGCCACCACAGGTATGCGGCCAGCATAATTCATTTTGGACAGCCGCTTTAAGCATAGTAGTTCCGGGTTCGACTTCTATCTCCAGGCCCGCAGGCAAAATAGTCACGATTGCCACAAAGTTTATCCTTTTTGCTATATAATAAATATTATCAAGGTTTACTAACTAAAATTACCCTAAAACGTAACCTTTTCATTATAAAGCAGGGTGGCCCAGTTGTAAAATCTAATACAAATCTAACGGTTATATTCCGTCTAACCCTTGCCGCCAGGCTAATCGCGTGCTAGACTGAATACAATCTGGCACTATCTGGATAACGTAAACGTAGGCTCTGTCCTGCGAAGTTGGATACGTTCTGAGTTATCGAAGGTTATCCCAACCACATTTAGCTACTCCTCATCGGGATATAGGCAGACAAAGACAAATTATGGCTAAAGATTATTACAGGGTTTTGGGCGTGGAACGTGCCGCCACGGAAAAAGATATAAAGACCGCTTACCGCAAGCTGGCGCGTAAATATCATCCTGACGTGAACCCCGGCAACAAACAGGCCGAGGAGCGTTTTAAGGAACTGGGTGAGGCTTACGAAGTGTTGAGCGATACCGACAAACGCCGCAAGTATGACCAATACGGGGCAGATTGGGAAAAGCTAGACCGCACAGCCGGGTACAATCGGTCTGGAGGTGGGAGTGTACGCGATTACGGCTTCGACTATAATAGCAATACTAGCGGTTTTGGAGACATTTTCGATAATATTTTTGGGCGCGGAGGTGGCAAACAACGCGGCAACCCTCAAACCAACACTCGTACCAGCAGCGAATTTGGCTTTAACCAGGGGGTGGGAGCAGGAGCGAATGTCCGACCACAGCGGGGCGAAGACCGCGAACAACCCGTAGATGTGTCGCTGGAAGAAGCTTTTAACGGCACGACCCGCCAGTTTCATATTCAAACGCCCGAAAACTGCCCTGAATGTGGGGGCATCGGTTGGAAAGGCAATGCGAGGTGCGCCAACTGCGTGGGGCTAGGCGTAATTCCGCGTTCCAAACGGCTCGAAGTGCGTATTCCCGCCGGGGTAGAAGAAGCCTCGAAGGTGCGGGTGGGGGGCGAGGGCGGGCCGGGCCTTAATAATGGGCCGCGTGGCGACCTCTACCTGAAAATTCATCTGCTGCCGCACCCGGTTTTTGAACGTAAAGGCCCGGATTTGCATACTGCAGTCGCTATTCCTTTGTATATTGCGGTCTTGGGCGGCGAGGTGGTGGTGGCTTCCCCCAAAGGCGGCAAGTTCGCCCTGACCGTCCCACCCGAGTCGCCCAACGGCAAAATTTTCCGGCTGACTAGCCAGGGAATGCCACGTCTGAATATGCCCAACCAACGCGGCGATATGTATGTCAAAGTCGAGGTAACTTTGCCCACCAACCTGAGTGCCGAGGAACGCGAACTTTTCGCAAAGCTAAAACAGCTACGGGGGCAGTAAATAACAAATATTAGAGCAACGCTAGAATATTCTCTCATTGTAGCCAAAATCGTAACTTTGGTTTGCAACTAGCGTAAATAAAAAAGAACGCTTACCAGAATTTTATCGCATCAACCCGAAAAGCGGGTATGACGAGGAGAAATATATATAATGTCAATGAGTAACCCTTTTGACAAATTTACCGAAAAAGCCCAGGAAGTCTTAACTAATTCCTATCAGATTTTGATGGAACAACGCCACAGCCAGCTTGACGTTGAACACGTGTTGATGGCGATGCTAAACCAAAAAGACGGCGTAACCCAACAAGTGATGGAGCGATTAGTGCCGGATATGAGTCTGGTCAAACGCGCTGTTCAGGACAAGCTCGACACTACACCCAAATTGCAAAATCAGGCCAGCCCTTACCAGGGTATCCAGGTTAGTATGTATATTACCCCGCGCTTGCAACGTTTGTTTATGGCGGCGGACGAAGAGCGCACGCGGCTCAAGGACGACTATATCAGCACCGAACACCTCTTGTTAGCGATGGTATCCGACCCCGCCGATGGTGTCTCGAAGTTGCTCAAACGGTTTGGTTTGGACAAAGAAAGCATCTACACGGCTCTGCAAGATGTGCGCGGAAACCAGCGCGTGACCGACCCCCAGGCCGAAAGCAAATATCAAATCCTGGCGAAATATAGCGTAGATTTGACCAAACTAGCCAAAGAAAACAAGCTTGACCCGGTGGTAGGGCGTGACGAAGAAATCCGGCGCGTGATGCAGGTGTTGAGCCGCCGCACCAAAAACAATCCAGTTTTGATTGGTGAGCCAGGCGTGGGTAAAACCGCCATTGCTGAAGGTCTGGCTCAAAAGATTGCGTCGGGCGATGTTCCCGAAAACTTGATGGACAAAAAAGTAATCGCGCTGGATATATCCGGTCTGGTAGCTGGTAGCAAGTTTCGGGGTGAGTTTGAAGAACGCCTCAAGGCCGTGATGGACGAGGTAAAACGCGCCCAGGGCGAGATAATCCTGTTTATTGACGAACTGCACACTGTCGTAGGAGCGGGCGGAGCGGAAGGCGCGATTGATGCCAGCAATATGCTCAAACCAGCCCTGGCACGAGGCGAATTGCAAACGGTAGGCGCGACCACGCTAGACGAATATCGCAAACATATCGAAAAGGACGCAGCTTTGGAACGCCGTTTTGCCCCCGTCCTGGTAGGTGAGCCAAGCGTCGAGGACACTATTTTGATGCTACGCGGTCTGCGTCACAAATACGAAGACCACCACAACTTAAAGATTACCGACGAGGCGTTAATAGCAGCGGCCCAACTGAGCGAACGCTATATCAATGACCGCTTCCTACCCGACAAAGCCATTGATCTGATTGACGAGGCTTCCAGCAAAGTGCGGATCGAGATGTTTTCGATGCCTGCGGAGCTAAAAAATCGTGAACTGCGGATTAAGGAACTGGCTGCCGAAATGGAAGCGGCTGGTCAGAAACAGGATTACGAGCGGGCCGCGCGGCTCAAATACGAACACGCCAGCCTCAAACGTGAGTTTGAAGACGAGCGGACTAAGTGGTTCGGCGATAAGAAAATTGATGACGTAGTAGATGAAGAAGACATCGCCGAAATCGTGAGCAAGATGACGGGTATTCCGGTCAGCCGCATGATGGAAGCCGAGATGAAGAAGTTATTGCAGATGGAGGAACGGCTACACGAGCGGGTGGTCGGTCAGGACGAAGCGATCGCTGCTGTATCCGACGCGATACGGCGGGCGCGGAGTGGGTTACGTGACCCCAACCGCCCGATTGGTTCGTTTATCTTCTTAGGCCCGACGGGTGTGGGTAAAACCGAACTGGTCAAGGCGTTGGCAGGCTTTCTGTTCGACGACGAAAACGCGATGGTGCGGATTGATATGAGCGAGTACGGCGAACGGCATACTACCAGTCGTCTGGTGGGTTCCCCTCCCGGCTATGTCGGTTACGACGAGGGCGGGCAGCTGACCGAAGCAGTACGTCGTCGCCCCTATCAAATCGTGTTGTTCGACGAAATCGAGAAGGCCCACCCGGAAGTCTTTAACACCTTGTTGCAACTGTTAGACGACGGACGTTTGACCGATGGACACGGGCGCACGGTGGACTTTAAAAACACCGTCGTGATTATGACTTCTAACGTCGGAACTGACCACATCCGGCAACGTGCGCTAGGCTTCTCAGTCGGAGGCGTGGGCAGCAATCGTCAGGAAGCTGAGGACAAACGGGCCGAGGAAAAGATGCGCGAACAGGTTATGTCCGACCTACGCGAAAGCTTCCGGCCAGAGTTCTTGAACCGGATAGACGAAATTATTATCTTTAGCAGCCTGACTCAAGACCAGATCAAGCAAATCGTGGGCTTGATGATGAAAGAAGTGCTGGAGCGGCTCAAGGGCCGGGGTATCGAACTACAATTGAGCGAAGCGGCCTACGAGTTCTTTGCCCGCGAAGGTTATGACCGGGTGTATGGGGCGCGTCCGTTGCGTCGGGTCATCCAGCGCAAACTTGAAAACCCTTTGTCGAAGGCGTTGCTCAACGGCACGTTCCACGAAGGCGACGTGGTTGTAGCGGAAGTCAATCCCGAAAACAAAACGGAGTTGACCTTTGTGAAGGGCGAGGAGACGGCCCTGGCTATCGGTACCGAACCGGCGGTCTGGCCCGCACCCGTCGCGGTCTAACCCTAACACTCAAGTTGGTTTGAAAGCAAAAAGGCATCGGGAAAGCAGAATATCTTGATGCCTTTTTGCTAAACGTACTCGGCCCTATTTAAGGCTCGGACCAAAGAACAGTTTCATCTAATTTTCCTGTTTCTGCAAACTTCCTTGCTGCTTTAAGCACCATATTCAGGTCAACACATTCATTAGCTGCATATTCACCTTTTTGACCACCAATAACCAAAGTAATTATCCCCGATGGATTACTGGGATTAAGAAGCGTGTGGAAATGTTGGTTGTCAAAGGTTGCGTATGTCACATAATTCCCGTTTTCTCCACCTCCTACAGCCATATGAGGAACTTCATCCCCAGTTCCAAAAGTAACTAGGGAGTTGTGCTAGATAGGCGCAACCAACGAAATGGCCTCCAAAAACGTATAGAGAGTGATAAGCAAACTATAATTTTTGGAGGTATAGCTATGATAACCAATTTTGATGATTTTTGCACCTGGATGTACGTCACAGCTGAATTCGGTAGCAATTTCGTTAATAGTTTTACGACCACGAATGGCTTCCAATGCAACTTTGGATTAGAAGTCGGGACTGAACACTTTACGCTGTACTTTGGGCATTTTAACTCCTTATTTTGTTCTAAAATGGTTTAACTGCCACAGCGATTTTACACCTTAATCGGTTGTCCAGTTTCTTGGTTCTGATGCAACTTTAGTGCTAAGGCGACAAGTCCGATTGGATAGGAGGTCTATCTACCTGTACATTCGGCTATTTGTGCAAAGCTTCATTGGGTCTCAAAACCTTTGCACTAAAGTTGCGCCAGAACCAGTTTCTTGGGTACATTATACTGCTCATTTGAGTTTTGCCAAAGCTATCCCGGTCTAAAGTGCTAAATTTGTAAGTGGGCTGAATCCCTGTATATAATCCAAAATAGATGAAAAGGGCGACGCTCCCATTTTCGCGGCAGTCGCCCTTTTTGATTTGAGGATAAATGCACTCTAAAAAAGGCTTAAATCAGACCAAAGAAAGGAAGGAAAGAAGAAGCCTATACTACCGTGTCATCTTCGTCTTCCTCATCGTCGTCAAAGTCTTCCTCATCGTCATCATCCAGGTCATCCTCTTCATCGTCGTCATCGTCATCCAGGTCGTCATCGTCCTCGTCGTCATCCAGGTCATCCTCTTCATCGTCGTCATCGTCATCCAGGTCGTCCTCGTCCTCGTCGTCATCGTCATCCAGGTCGTCCTCGTCAGGCTCTTGGCTATTCAGGGGGAGGCTGGTTAAACGGGATTGTAGTTCGAGTTCCTCGGTTTTGCTCAAGGTTGCAGCGGCCATCAGGTCTTCTCCTTTTTTAGTTGTTCTGTTGATGAGCAGACACAGTTACCTGCCCACACTAAACCAAACTCGCAATTTTGCAAGCTATCGAACCCGGTATCGCTCTTTTCGGCTTTAGCGGTTATTGGCACTGGCAAAGCAGGTTAACTACAATCCTTGCTTTGCGATCCGTCTATAGTATAGCAAAAATATTAGCAAAAAAGAAACCATAAAAATAACCAAAAAGTGACGTAATACCATCTTTTGCAGTTCATAATTGGCGGCGGTTGTGGTAGAATAAGGGCAGATTTCACATCTTTTGGGTAACTCTTAGCTGGGAAGCAAAAGGACATTTCAAGTCCAAACTTGTTGTAATGCTTGTAGAATTAAACATCAGTAATTTCGCAATAATTGACCGCCTGAGTCTGCGCCTGAACCCTGGTTTCAACTCGCTTACGGGCGAGACTGGAGCCGGGAAATCCATCATTATTGATGCGATGGGCGCGATGCTAGGCGAGAAAATCGGGGTGGAGTTTGTGCGGCACGGCACTACCCAGGCGCGAGTCGAAGGTTTTTTCGAGATACTACTTGACCTGGAAGACGAGCGGTTTGCCCGTTTGCTCCAAACACTAGAAGAAAACGCTTTACTTGAAGATGATAACCAGCCCCAACCTTTAGTTGATGCTCCCCGCCTCAAGAAACTAAACCTGACCCTCACCCGTGAACTTAACAGCACAGGCCGCTCCACCTGTCGGGTCAACGGTAGCCCCGTCAAACAAGAAGTTTTGCGACAGGTAGGGGACGCACTGGTGGATATTCACGGCCAGACCGCCCACATTTCGCTGCTACGAGTCAACGAACACCTGGAACTGCTTGATCAATACGCTAATCTTGCTCCACAACGCAGCCGCCTAGCCGAAATGGTGGGGACGCTTCGCAACATCCGTAAAGAAATTGCTTCGCTGCAACAAGACGAACGCGAACTGGCCCGACGACTTGATTTGCTCAAATTTCAGGTGGAAGAAATTGAGACGGCCAACCTGCAACCGGGTGAAGAAGAAGATTTACAAAAAGAACGTATTTTGCTCAACAGTGCCGAGAAGATTACTACTCTGGCAGACCAGGCTTACCGAATTTTATATCAGGGCTACGATGAAACGGGCGGGGGCGATGGTTACACCCCGGTTGCCAGCCCTAAAGGGCGTGGTAACCGCAGCGCGGGCGCGGCGGGTGCAAGTGTGCGGGCTGTGCGCGACAGCCTGACCGAAGTCCAAACAGTTTTAAGCGACCTGGAGCGTTACGAGCCGGATATGGCAAAACAGCGCGAGGCTCTCGAAGAAGCCCTCTATCGTTTGGAAGAAGTAGCCTACGCCGTGCGCGACTTCCGAGACCGAATTGAGGCCGACCCTGGTCGTCTGGAAGAGGTCGAGGAGCGATTGGAGCTTATCCGTACCCTGAAACGTAAATATGGCACCAGCATCGGGGAAATTATCGAGTTTGGCAAGCACGCCGCCGCCGAGCTAAACAAGATTGAGCATAGCGGCGAACGGCTTTTGGAACTGCAATCCCAGGAAAGCAAAGTGCTGCACAAGTTAGGCGGACTGGCGGGCGAGATTTCGGCCAAACGGCAGGAGGCGGGCCTGAAACTGGCTGACGCGGTAGAAAAGGCTCTAGCCGATTTACAACTGATGCGGGCGCGGTTTCAGGTTCACGTTACCCAAAACCAGGCGGATGATGGCGTGCCGATACGCAAACAGGGAGAGGGTGCAAACGCAAATGGCAACGGCGCGGGCGAAACCAAACGTTACGCTTTTGGCGTGACCGGGGTTGACCGGGTGGAATTTTACGTTTCGCTCAACCCTGGCGAACCGCCTAAACCACTGCAAAAAGTCGCCAGTGGGGGCGAAACCAGCCGCTTGATGCTGGCCCTTAAATCAATCCTGGCGGCGGCTGATGCTATCCCCACCTTGATTTTTGATGAGGTGGACGTAGGCGTGGGTGGACGAAGCGGGCAGGCGGTGGGCGAAAAGTTGTGGCAATTAAGTAATCAGGCCCATCACCAGGTAATCTGTATCAGCCACCTGCCTCAAACTGCCGCTTTTGGCGATGCTCATTTTTACATTCGCAAACAGATAAACGGCGAACGCACTACGACAACCGTGCGCCAACTAAACGAGCAAGAACGTATTGACGAATTGGCCGTGATGATGGGCGGCGTGCCTTTAACCGAGATTAAACGGCGCGGGGCTGCCGAATTGCTGACGGAAATCGAAAGCTGGAAGCAGGTGGCTCAGGCTCAAAACCGGGGCGAATATGTTCTTTTGAAATAACCATAGCGTTTCTTGTAGGACGCGCAGCGGCTCCGTCAGCCGAGATAAGTATTACTAACTGGTTAAATTAATCGGCTGACGGAGTAGCCTCCTACAAAAACAATACCAAATAAAGGGTAACTATTCAGCCAGGCAGAAAGAAACAGGCAGTGCAAGGCATCTTTTCTAAATACTCCGCGTCCTCTGCGGTGAATAGTTACTTTAATTTAAGGAAGCAGCAGCAAATGACAAGAAAAATAGCGCATTATTGTGATATTGTGATGGAACTGGGCTGGTTGTTGGCTATCATCACCATCCCACTGTACTTTAATATTTATACCAGTCGCGTTTTCGAGCCAGATAAAATAACCATTCTGCGTAGCTTCGCGGTAATTATGGCGGCAGCCTGGTTGGTCAAGGGGTTAAGTGCGTGGGCCGCAGACCGAGATACGGTGGAGCAGACTCGCACTGTCAATAACCGTCGCGTCAGCCGCGAGCGCGAAACAGTCAATATTTTTGTTCCCGATGGCGATTTTGTGCCACCCGACCAGCGACCCTTCTTAGACCGCTTTTTCCGTCGCCCTTTGTTGGCTCCAGCTATGTTCCTAGTTTTTGTCTATCTGCTGGCTACTATTCTTTCGGTGGTGCCGGGCATCAGTTGGTGGGGTAGCTACCAGCGTCTGCAAGGGACATATACTTTCTATAGCTATATAATCTTGTTTTTGGTTCTGGTGTTCAATCTTAAAGAGCGTCGCCAACTTGAACGTATTATCAGCTTCATATTACTTATCAATGTCCCCATTACTGTCTATGGTATTTTGCAGCACAACAACGCCGACCCGCTGCCCTGGCAGGGCGATACTACTCTGCGCGTCACCAGCACAATGGGTAACGCTATTTTTATCGCCGCCTATCTGATTATGTGTGTGCCTTTCGCTCTGTATCGCGGCATCACAACCGGGGCGTGGTTGTGGAGCAATCGCGGTATCGCCAGACGCAGTATGACCCCACGCAACCGTGATACCGCTCTTAGCTGGGTGCTGCTTTACGCTTTTTTCACCATTTTTCAGCTTGGCTTGTTTTTTGTAATTTTGCAGTTTAACGCCAGCTATCACCCCGACCAGACCTCAACTGCCCAACCTACCACGACGGCGGGGGCAACCGGGGCCGCTTCGCTAGTTAAAGACAACGCCACCCTTAATGCCCAGGGTAGCGGTATCGTTGGACCCTGGTGGGCTTTACCGTTGGGCTTGCTAGTGGCCTTCGCACTATACTTCATCTTTACGGTGCGGCGGCAGGGTACAGACACTAATTATTTGTTCCGCACCTTTGAATTTGTCAGCTACATAGCAATTTTCCTGTTGCAAGTTCTGGTAATTGTGTTCAGTCAGTCGCGTGGGCCGGAAGCTGGCTTGATAGTGGGTCTGTTCCTGATAGCTCCGCTTTTGTTCTGGCGGCGCAAGATGTGGCGTTGGTTGGGAGGCTGGATTGGCGCGGGAGTATTAGTAGGGGGCTTCTTGCTGCTGTTTAATATGCCCTCCGGCAGCACTCCGCTTGAACCGATTTTCAGCATTTTACGCCAAAATAAGGAAATTGCCCGTTTTAGTCAGCTGACCCAAATCAATGACGGTACGGGTAAAGTCCGCGAACTGATTTGGAAAGGTGACTTTGGTATTATCAGCAACGCCGCCCAACACGACCCGTTGCGCTTGCTAATCGGTTATGGCCCAGAGTCGCTCTATCAAATATCGCCCTCTAATTATCAGCCCGACCTGGCCCATGTCGAAGCTCGCAACGCTATCCCTGACCGTTCACACAACGGCTACCTGGACAGCATTATGACGACGGGTTTCGTGGGTTTGTTGGCCTATATCGCCTTCGTGGTAATCTTTATCTATAACTGTATCCGTTTTATGTTCAAAACCAACCGTTTGGAATATCAGGTCTTGCTGGCCTGTCTAGCTTCTATGATGGTGGCACACCAGATTGAAATTCAGGTAGGTATCCAGATTGTCTCGACCTGGACGATGTTCTGGCTGGCGGCGGCGATGTTGGTTTTGGTGAGCGGTCTGATTCGGGGTAATTGGAACAAACAGTCCGCCGCCACACTTGAAACCAACACAGCGAGTAGCCCAGCCGAGTCAAAAGAAAGCTTGCCGCCCATAGAAGCTACCCCTGAACTTGAGCCAGTAGGAGCAGGTGTGGGTGCAGAGCGGAGTGTGCAGCTTAATGCTTACGGCAAACCACGCAGCAAACCGAACCGCGTCAAAGCTCTACCCGTAGCTGCCGAAGTAACTGCTAATGTCAGTGCTAAAAACGGTAATGGCAAAGCCAAAAATAACGATGTAGCGATGCGGGCGCAGGGCAACGGGTACGGCAAAACTAATGGTGTGCGTAACGGACGGGCGGCTTATCTGCCTGCCAACGGGAACAGTAAAAGTGGTTTGTCCCGCTTCGGAGGTGCAAGTTTCGCTTCGGGCTACCCTGACACCACTCCCACGATGCAGGTACGGCCCTGGTTTTGGGGTTTGTTGGCCCTGGTTGTATTAGTATCTGGCTGGTACGTCTATATATCCAACTTCATCCCGATTCAGGGCGACGTAATTTACAAAGAAGCTCAAAACTATACCCAGATCCAACAATCGGCAAAATCGCTGCCTTACTATCGGGAAGCCGTTCAGGTTGAGCCAGGTGAGGATTTCTACCGTTTGTATTTGGGCGAGTCATATCTGGAGAAAGCCCAAACCGACGCGAATAATCCTCAAACGGCTGCCCAAGCCACCCAAGAATTTGAGTTGAGTCACGAGCAGCTAGTCAAAGCCCACGAACTCGCTCCGCTCAACGCCGACCATCTGGCGAACCTGGGCCGTTTATACTCGGTATGGTCAGCCCACGACCCCAATTTGAAAGATGGCCTTAGCACTTCGATTGATTGGTTCAAACAAGCCCTGGTACGTGCGCCCAATAATGCCCACCTGTATGATGAGTTGTCGCAGGTCTATTTACGGGCCAACCAGCCCAACAATGCGGTAGAGGCGGCTAAACATTCGGTTTCGCTTGACCAACAGTATGACGAAAACCGGGTGGCTTTGGGCAACGCTTATCTGGCTATCCAGGATAAAACCAATGCGGGCAAGCAGTTCGCCGAGGCTATCAAACTGAACCCTAGATCGTTAGATGATGTAGATTATGTCAAGCGGATGGAGGCTGTCGGGACTACTCCTGAAGTTAATACCATAGACTTAATCAAAGCCTTTACGCCGGGGGCTAATACTTCTGCCGATGACCGCAGCTATTACAACGTTTCGCAAGGTATTATCTATTTCTACCATAACGAGATGAGCCAGGCCGAAAGTTTGCTGACCCAGGTTTTGGGAGCGACCCAGGCCCAAAGCAGTGGCACACAACAGCAAAGTCAGCAGCAAGCTCAGTCGCAACAGGCCGCCTATAATTTCTACGCGCATTTGTATCTGGCTCAGGTCTATGTGGCTACCGGACGCGCTCAGTTGGCCGAAACCGAGGCCCAAACCGCACTCAGCATCGTCAACAGCAGTCCGGGCGGCAAGCCGTTGGTGGAGGTGGCCCAAACCGTCTTGAATAAGGTCAAGGCCGCCGCCCCACCAAAATAAGCATAAAAGCCCAATATATTGTAGGCGGCGTGTCCCCGCGCCCGCATAAACTGTGAATCTAATATCATAGTGAATGCAGGGACACGCCGCCCATAAGGTAAATTACTCGGAGACCTCGCTGATGAGTTACCAACTTGTCGCCGCTATGTTTGGCAAATGGTTGGATGTGACCGGGCCAAGCGCGGCGGTATGTCCCCCCAACCAGCCCGACCCACACCCCACTATTGCTGCCTATCTGGTATTGTTCCTGGCTTCGCTGCTATTGGGGGTAGCCTCTACTCCTGCCGTGCGCTGGCTGGCCCTTAGAAGTGGCGTAGTCAACGCTCCTAGCGCACGCAATATTCATCTCTCGCCCGTACCGTTGCTGGGTGGCCTAGCCATTTATTTCGCCTGTATGGTGGCATTAATCGGTTTTTCGGCCTCGCTTATTCCCTTATATGTGCCGCAGCTAGTGGCTATTTTGGCTGGAGCATCATTTATTTCCTTTTGTGGCTTGCTGGACGATAAATGGGGCTTGCCCGCCTGGATGCGGCTAGGGGCGCAATTGGGCGTGGCGGCGATTTTAGTAGCTACCCAGGTCAAGTTCGATTTCTTGCCCAAAGATTTGCCTGGAGATTGGGGCAATAATGCCGTAAGTTTGGTTTGGGTGGTGGGCATCACCAACGCTATCAATTTTTTGGATAATATGGACGGGCTTTCGGCGGGTATTTCCGCGATTGCCTCCGCTTTTTTCTTCGTGGTGGCTTTTGCCAGTGGGCAGTGGCTGGTGGCGGCAATGGGGGCAGCGTTGGCCGGAGCCGCTTTTGGTTTTGTTTATCACAATTTTGGCATCATCAAAAGCCGCACCTCGATTTTTATGGGCGATAGTGGAGCGTTATTTCTGGGTCATTTGCTGGCCGCTATCGGCCTAAAACTACATTTTCCCATCAAATGTTCCACCGATTACGCTTCGGTCACGTGGTTGATACCGATGTTGATTCTAGGACTGCCCATTTTTGATACCTCGTTAGTAGTTTTCTCGCGTCTGCGTCGTCATTTGCCTCCCTTGCGTGGCGGCAAAGACCACACTTCGCATCGGCTGGTGGCCCTGGGCTTGAGCCGCCGTGAAGCGGTTTTGGTACTATACATCATCGAAGGGGCATTGGGTTTATCGGGCCTGCTGGTGACTCTATTAAAGAACAGTGATGGTAGCAGCGACGGTTATATAGTGGCTGGTCTGGTGCTGCTGTTAGCGATTTGGGCTGCCGTGCGTCTCGAACAACTGCCCCTGATAAATACCAATCCCAAAGTGGAAGGGTGGGGCAAAGGGTTATCTGCCGCCCGCAAACGCTCCAAACAAAGTGCTACCGAGCCAATTGTACCCGTCGCGCCCGAAGAAACCAAAATACATTAAAGAGGTTACCAAATTTATGCAAACTAGATCAGATATTTCTAAGAAGAAGTCCAAAAGACGGTAATGCGCGGGATTACGTATTGGGCGGGGTGAAACGAACGTTCCTGCTTTGCCTTTTACTGTTTCCCACTCCGCGTCCTCTGCGGTGCATAGTTTCCTTTTTAGCATTTCGCCAATTCTTTGAGCAGATTGCGGGCGATAACCAGTCGTTGGACTTGCTGCGTGCCTTCGTAAATCTGAGTGATTTTGGCATCGCTCTCCGATTTATTTTTACCCTTTACCCTTTTGCAATGCTCTAAATGCTCTCTTGTAATTTATCAAGTAGGGTATTTTAGCAGGAATAAAATTCGTAACATTCAAAATATAAGTGCAATTAAAATCGTTATCCAAAAGCAGATTGATGATAGTAACGCTTTGCCTGTGATGCTGAATGAATGGCTAACGTACTGTAAAGCGATGAACCACATTGACCAAACCCTAACCAACTATAAGCTCAAGGTAGAGAAGTTTATTTATTGGTGGGAGCATCACTATAGCCAGTCATTGGGCAGCAATGTTAATGAGGTCTCAACAAAGCATATCAGGGAGTTTATTGCTTACTTACGTGAGCCGAACGCGGCCCGGTGGGGTGAGCCAATGCCTCACCATCGCAATCACAAAAAGCCATCAGCAAGCTGGGGTGCGAGTATCATTGGCACGAAAACGCCCGCTAAAACTTCTATGCTAATATCAGATGCGGACAAAACCTACCGCATTATTATCAAGATTGAGCTTACGACTTTGATAACGTTCTGTAGTCCGCGGGTCAGCGTGATCCACCGCATATTGTACCTGCTCTAGCGTTGATTTATCAGTATAATTAGGACTTTCGCTAGGTTAGCTAGATGTAAGAGCCGGAATATGTGGACTTCGCAATTCGGCCCGTAACCAATCACTCGTTAGCTCTTTTACAATCTGATACGCGCTCTTTTGAGTTTTTTGGGCTGCTACTTTGATGGCTAACCAAGCTTGATAACACAAAGCCAGATGAGTACGCTGCGCCTGGGCCTTGCGGCTCTCACATTTCTCACTTCCGGTCAACTGCTTGAATTCGCGGTGAAATTGTTCGATCTGCCAACGCACGTCGTTTGCTGCTTTAACTGCTGGAGCCGAGTTCAAATCTGGGTGATTGGTTATTACCCATTCAATGTCGCCGTGTGGGGTGACTAGCTTGAGTAATCTCACCTTAAAAGGCAGTTCCTTGAGCTTGATTGGTTGGCCTTGTTGCAATTGGGTCGCTCCCCACTCTAGTTTGTCCAGGTGAACATAGCCACCCTCTACACTCACACTCACCATACGATTACTCTTGAGGGTGATCACAAAGTAACGCTGCTTATTATGGATTAACTTCAAATTCTCGACACTGGCATACCAGCTATCAAATAATACCGTTTGGGCTGCCAGTTGCTTATCTTCGATGGCCGCTAAAAACATCTCTCGAAAATGTTCGTTTTTAGTTTTGCCATCGGTGTCAGGAGCATAGATACGGAAATCAATTGGATAATAGTTTGTGCCATCATTATGACCTAAATTGACCAAGCCGATCCCACGCACCAGACCGTGGACTGCCCCACTATATTGTAACAGCTATCCTAAGTATTGTTTTAAGCTCAATACAAAACTTGAACGCAGGAAAATTTGTAAGGCTATCGCTGTATCTAGCCGTAATTTACATAGTGCTTATTTTTATGGTTGTTGGAGTAAATGGCTTTATCAAAGGGCGTGATTTGTATGCTAAAGCCAGCGATTTTACTTCGTAGGTAGTCCAGTTGTCCAAAGATGGCATTAACGCTGGAGCCACAGAAGTAGTTTTAGTAAATATGCCTAGAGAAATAGATTTTGAAGGAGTAGGGCAGTCAAATGTTTTTTATGACCCCCTGAACCCCAAACTAGCTATTTCTCTTGAAACAGGCTTAACAACTAATTCTATATTGGTTGTGCGAACGAAAGAAGGGTCCCAACTTGGATACGATGTTACAGGTGATTTAGTTTCTTCCTCAAGTGATCTACTAAAACCGAAGGTAAACCGTATTATTATCCAGGCAGACTTGGAAGATAAGGGCAGTTTTAAGCTGACTACTGTACAGTAAAAATAGTCATATTAAGCGACCTTGCCTCAAATGCGAATACTCGGACTAGGTAACTATTATTAACTTCGCGCACCTTCGTATGCACGCAAACTTCAATCGTTACTCCCGTTACCATTAAAGGGTAGGGTTCGGGGGCAACCTGTAACATATTTTTCTCCTTTAAATTACAGACTACTGACAATAAGCAAAAACAGAAAAGCGGTTTGCTCAAACGAGTGGGCCGCTTTTTTTGTTTATCAACTACGGTTTGAGAGCAAGCGACGCTTTGCCGCTCTCTCCATCGAAAGGCACTGAGGTATGCTCGTGTGTGACCAGCCATTTGCCCTCAAGCTTGCGATAGCAAACGGTATCGCGCACCCACATATCAACTTCACTTCGGTTAGTCAGGGTTCCAGTGATGTGGTAAAGGAAATGGCAGAAGGCCACGTCATCGCTTGTACTATAGAATAGTAGTTCTGTCAAATTTATGGTACTAACCCGATTCGGGATGTCACTTGACAGAATCAGGGATAATGTTACAATTCTGACAATACACACGCTTTTCTCATAATGTGTTATAGGTGGGACAATTCGGACATAAAGTTTAGTTAAGCTACGAAACGTAGCGAAGCGTCAGGTCGAACAATCAAATTAGGTCAAACTGAGGAGGAAAAATTCAATGTTGAAGAAGACCATGCTTCTCGCACTCATTGCCTTGATGAGTATGCTAGGGCTGGCAGCCTGCGGCGATAACACCCCAGCGGCGGCTACTACCAGTGCTGCTGCTAGTTGTAACACCACCAGTGCTGCTGGGGATATTTTAATCGGCCTGATGGGGCCGTTTACAGGGCCAGGCGCGACTTTTGGCACGGCTATCAAAAACGGCGCACAAATGGCAGTCGCCGACGTGAACAAGGCGTGCGGTATCAATGGACGGCAGGTCAAGCTAATCGAACGCGACGACGTGTCTAAAGCTGATTTAGGCGTACAAGGCATCAACGACCTGATTAGCAAGGAAAAGGTTTTTGCTTTGTTCGGCACGGCCAATACCGCCGTCGGCATAGTGCAAGCTCCCATCGTCAACCAGTCCAAAATTCCCTGGGTTATTCCGGTCACGACTGGCACAGCCATCACTCAGGATGTTACTTCCACGCCGAGTTATATCTTCCGCAACTCCATGGTGGATAGTGAACAAGCTCCCTTTGCGGCGGAATATGCCATCAAAGCCGGATACAAAAAAATCGCTTTGATGAGTGATGCCACCGCTTACGGTCAGGGTGGCCACAACGACGTAAAGAAAGCTTTGACCGCAGCCAATATCACTCCGGTAGCCGATGAAACCTATAATGTTCCCAATACCGAGGATGACATGAAGCCAGTTATTAGCCGCATCAAGGCCACTGGCGCGGATGTTATCATCAATTGGGGTTTGGGCGCGGAAGCGGGCAATATCCGCAAAGCCCAGGCTGATGTGAACTTTACTATTCCTATGATTGGCAGTTGGGGTTTGGCTTTACCTAGCTATGTGACGCTGGCTGGTAACAATCTGGCGAACGGTACCTTGATTGGCGAGACTTTCTTGCAGGACACTCCGCCCAACACTAGAGGCGCGGATTTTGTGACCCGCTACAAGAAAGAATATAACACCGATCTTCTGAACTTCCCTAGCGGGCTGGCTCAGTCTTACGACGCTATGCACATCTTGCTGGAGGCGATGAAACAGCCCGGCGCAGACACCGACAAGAGCAAGTTGCGCGATGCGTTGGAGAATTTTGGTACTTATGACGGTATCATCAAGACTTACACCAATCCCTGGAAGTTAAGCGATGCCAAAAAGTATCATGATGCGCTGGGCCGCACCGACTTCGTGATGGCGGTTTGGAAGGACGGCAAGCTGGTCAAGAACCAGTAAACCCCTGCTTTCTTCTTTTGCAGGGGGTGCATCGTAAGTGTTCAAACTTATCCTTAGCTTGTAGGTGGCGCGTCCCCGCTCCCGCACGGTATAGAGTACGAACCTATTGACATTGCGGGAGCGGGGATGCGCCACCTATATACATTATTGGTTTCAAGTCTTCTACTCCTGGTTTGAACACTGAGTGTACCTCAGCTTTTTGCAATCCAGGTAAAAAGTATTTAGAATACGGTCAGGCTCTTCCAAAAAAACTGAAAATAATTACTGACAAACTAACGTTTTGAAGGAGTAACCATGAGCTACCAATCGAACCCTGGCCCTAACCCAAATTATGGCGGTAGGCCACCAGAACAAGCGGCTACCAATTTTCAGCCCAATGCGACAGGTTACGGGCAGTCTCAACCGACTTACCAAAGTCCCGGCCAGATGCCCTTCACGCCGTCACCTCAAACTTACGGTTATAGTGCGCCACCTGTGCGGTCCTCACCACTCAACTATAGGGTGTGGTCATTCATGCTGGTAGCCGTGAGCGGGTTGGTGATGACTATTGCCACCTTTTTGCCCTGGTATCAATACCAAAACATTAGCGTTAATGGACTTGGGCAAATGTCCGGCTACAACAGCAGTAGTTATAGCTCCAGCGCGGTGGGGCTGGGCGGGTTGACCTTGATACCAGGGATTATGCTGATAGTCTTTGGTGGTATCGGAGCTTTGACCAAAACCCGCGAATTGGCAACTTTAAGCACCCTAATTTGCGTCCAATTTCTAATTTTGGTTGGCTTTGCAGTTATCTTGATTAGCAGCGTAGTCACCAATCAATACTCAGGCAGTAGCAGTTCGAGCTATAACGGTAGCAATAACATTTTGAATATTGGCTTGGGGGTCTTTTTGGGCATCATCGGAGCGATAGTAGGTTTGGCGGGTGGGGTGTGGAGTATGGTTCAACACCGTTCGGCTACGTAAAAGCTAAAAGCAGGTTGATAATTAGATGATAGACACAATTCTCCAGATTATATTTGGTGGGTTGGGCAATGGAGCCATTTATGCCTTGATTGCATTTGGCTACAGCCTGACCTATTTAACCACCCAAACCCTGAACTTCGCTCAGGGTGATTTTGTGATGATTGGTGCGATGATTGGTATCACGCTGGCCGAAAATTGGAGCAACGATAGCGGTATTCTGCTACCGACCCACCGTTTGCTATGGCCGCTTTTTGTAGCTTACATTGTAGCCGTGTTGATTGTGGCGGTGCTGGGTGTAGCCGTGGAACGCTTGATTATGCGTCCATTCAGTGCTGGACTGTCGGTAAGTTGGATTATGAGTACAGTTGCCCTGGGCATCATCTTACGCAATTTGGCTGAAACGCTGTGGGGACACGAAGCAATGGTGTTGAGTCCTGCGGTAGATGGACAGGTCAAAATTGGCGATAATAATATTTACTGGCAGCAGATTTTGAATATTGCCGTCGCGGTTGTCATCACTGGTCTGCTATTTTTGTTTTTCCAGCGTACCCGCCTGGGCAAATCAGTCAAAGCCGTCGCTTTCAACGCTCAAGCCGCCAGTTTGATGGGCATCAACGTCAACTTTATCAAAATGCTAACTTTTGCTATGAGCGGCGGTTTAGCGGGTCTGGCGGGTTTGTTGGTGACACCCGCAGGCGGCCTCAACGGGATGGATCCGCAACGTGGCCTTTCTATTAGTATCACGGCCTTCGCGGTTGCCATTGTCGGCGGGTTGGATAATATAGTGGGTATTGGAGTGGCGGCGGTGCTGTTCGGCTTGCTCGGCCAGATTATATCAAGTATCAATTCGACTTTCCAGGATTTACAGCAGGCGATTTTGTTCGTACTGTTGATTTTGGCTCTGGCTTTCAAACCCACCGGCTTGTTCGGCAGACAGTTAGTACAGAAGGTGTAAGTGATGGCAACTGTAGAATTGGAACGCAAAGAAGCTCCAGTCAAAACTAGCTTGCGACCCAGCGTGCCGGGTTGGGCCAAAGACTACTCCGGTTTGCTTATCATCGGTCTGGTTTTATTTATCGCCATCTATTACTATGGTGATAATCGTTATTACCTGACCATCCTGGCCTCCATCGAAGCCTCTATTATTACCGCAACGGGTCTCAATCTGGTGGCAGGTTATACTGGACAAGTTTCCCTCGGTCACGCTGGCTTCTTTGCCCTGGGCGGTTATATGACCGGACTGCTGGTGGGCCGGGTCGCTACTACCATCAATGCGAACGGCGAAAACTGGATTGATTATATGTACGTGCGGGGCAAAAACCTGACCGCCGCCGACAGAGCCGAACGCGATGGCGTGTTGAATAATTTTAATACGGCCCTGCTGATTGCCCTTCCCATTCTGCTAATCCTGACAGCTGGCATTGGCGGATTTTTGTGGCTACGCTATCAAAAGGCCAAAAAGCAACCCCCCCACTTGCATTATTCCTTTTGGAGCAATCCTTATAGTTTGTTCCGGTTGTTCGCCAGCCTGGTGTCCATTGGCTTACTACTTCTGATATTGGACATAGTTGGCTTAACAGTAGGCTTCTGGATTTTCCAGAACTTGTGGGCCGCTATAATCCTGGGTGGCACTGTCGCCGCCGTGTTTGGTTACGCCCTGTCGCTTCCGGCTCTGCGGGTCAAAGGGCCATATCTGGCAATGGTGACAATCGCTTTTGGCATCATCATCACCGAGGTGTCCAACTCCAAAACGTTGGAGCCGATTTTGGGCGGGCCAAGCGGGTTGCAGCGTATCCCTTTCCCAATCAGCGAACGCAACCCCGACAACGATTTATTACTACAACCGGGTAGCGACACGGGGGCTACTTTCCAGCTTTTCCAGACTAACTTGATTTTGCTGGTGGGCGTGGGTGTGGCTTTGTATCTGGTGCGTAATTTCGTGCGTTCGCGCTGGGGGCGTTCCTTTATTGCCCTGCGCGAAAACGAGATTGGCGCGTCCTCGGTGGGTATCAATGTCTATCGCATGAAAACACTGGCCTTTGTGATGAGCGCGACCCTGACGGGTATCGGCGGTGCGCTCAACGCTTATTCCTACGGCGCAGTCAACCCGCAGTCCGCCTTGCTTGACCGCTCCATCAGCTTTGTGACTATGATTATTTTGGGCGGTATCGGCACTCTTTATGGCCCGGCGTTGGGCGCAATTATTATTACGCTCTTGCCCGAATTTTTGAACACGCTCGGCAAGACTAATCATACCGAACTGCTCAACGCGGGTGACTATATCTGGATAATACTATTTGTGGCGGCGGTAGCGGGGGCGATTTTGTTGCCACACCGCTACAAACGTTTGAGCGGGGTATTCGCCGGAGTAATTTTTCTTTACAACATCCCCGAAATTTACCGGATTTTATCGGGCCTGACCAAACCTCTCAACCCAAACTCGCCCGAAGCCAATTACGGCTCGGATTTTTCGCCTACCATTATTTTGCCGTCGCTTTACGGAGCGATTCTACTGTTCTTCCTGTTCCTCGCTCCCGAAGGTTTGGGCGGCTACATCGGAAGATTTATCAACTGGCTTTTGCCCACCCGGTCAAAAATCGCGTATGCGTCCGTCGTAGGGGCGGCGGCT
The DNA here is from genome assembly GCA_038207455.1 of Chloroflexia bacterium. Classification (GTDB taxonomy): domain Bacteria; phylum Chloroflexota; class Chloroflexia; order Chloroheliales; family Chloroheliaceae; genus JBBQZT01. Next base: position 57,781 of record JBBQZT010000013.1, on the reverse strand, counting down.
GATGCCAGTGCGCCAGTAGCGGCCCTGCCCTTTAATTGTATCCGGCCCGACCACAGTGATATTCTCAAAACTGTCAGCGTCACCCGCGATTTCAAGGGGTTACGGGCAGTGGACAGCGTGGAATTTAATCTCAAACGCGGCGAGATACACGCCCTGATTGGGCCAAACGGGGCGGGCAAAACTACCATGCTAAACTTGATTAGTGGTTTGTATCCGGTCAGTCAGGGCCAGATATTGTTTAAGGGCGAACAAATTGACGGCCTCAAGCCCCACGAAATTGCTAGTTTAGGCATTAGTCGTACCTTCCAAAATCTGCAAGTTTTTGGGGATATGACCGTGTTGGAAAATGTGATGGTAGGCTTTCATTTAAGTACACGCCAGGGTTTTTGGTCATCACTGTTGGGTCTGCCCAGAGTCAAAACCGAAGATAGCCGTGTACGCGCCCAGGCAATGCAGTTACTAGAGTTCGTGGGACTAGCAGACCGCGCCCAGGCCCGCGCCAAAGATTTACCCTACGGCTACCAGCGCTTGCTCGAAATTGCCCGTGCTTTGGCCGTCAAACCCGAAATTTTGCTGTTGGACGAACCAGCGGCTGGTCTCAACCCCCAGGAAATTGGCGATATGGACAGGCTTATTCGCAAAATTCAGGCGGAAGGTGTAACCGTGCTTTTGATCGAACATCACATGGATTTGGTGATGGAAATTTCCGACGAGATTACGGTGCTGGATTACGGTAAGAAAATCGCTGAGGGCAACCCTTCGCACGTGCAGAACAACCAGAAAGTCAAAGACGCTTATTTCGGCCCGGAGGTGATGTTAGATGCTCGAAGTTAAGAATGTGCGGGCCGCTTACGGGCGGATTGAAGCTATCAAAGATGTATCGCTTACGGTCAATAAAGGCGAAATTGTAGTGATTGTGGGGCGCAATGGGGCTGGTAAAACTACCACGTTACGCACGATTTCGGGGCTGCTCAAACCACGCCAGGGTCAGGTTTTGTTTGAAGGTCAGGATATTAGCGGTCAACCCGCCCACCGCATCGCCCATTTGGGCCTGAATATGGTTCCCGAAGGTCGCCAGATTTTCTCTGACCAGTCGGTAGCGGCCAATATCGAACTGGGCCTGAATACCGGACGCTTGAAAGCAAGTGAAGCCGTGCAGACGCGGGAACGTAGCTTCAGTCTATTTCCGCGCCTCCAGGAACGCTTAAATCAGCAGGCGGGGACGCTTTCGGGCGGGGAACAGCAGATGCTGGCTATTAGTCGCGCCTTGATGAGTGGCCCTAAGCTTTTGATGTTGGACGAGCCTAGTTTGGGTCTCGCCCCGATTGTAGTCAAGGCGATTTTGGAAACTATTCAGAATCTGGCGAAGCAGGGCATCACCATTTTGCTGGTGGAGCAGATGCGCTACGCCCTGCAAATCGCAGACCGGGCCTATGTTATAAAAAATGGTACAATTGTGTGGCAAGGCACAGGTCAACAAGCCCTGGCTTCGCCCGAAGTGGAAGAAGCCTACCTGGGCAAACGTAAGATTTTGGAAGGCCACGAAAGCTTGCAAGACCAGCCAGAAGGAGTTATACCGGGATAATGAAACTCGCTTTTATCGAATTTGGTACGGTTATTACGCTAGGCGATACCGCGCCCGAACAACAGTTAGAAATGCCGCTTGAGGCTTGGCTCGCGGGGCAAGTACCTGTAGCGGGAGCAACCAACCTTTTGAGTCGGTTGACTAAAGATGGGTGGACGACTTATCTGAGCCTGCCCTTCCGAACCCAAACCGACAAAGTAGCTATTCAGGATTGGTTGGGCAGCCAGGACATCGCCTACAAAAAGCTGGATTTGCCCCGCAACGTCTCGGCTAATTTCAACGCCGAACGCTGGCTAATTTCACGGCTGCACGATATAGCCGAGTTCGACGAGCCGCAACGTATTGCCGCTCTGCTGATGCCCGACACCCTCAAGAACCTGAACAAACAAATGAGCGGAGCTTTGATGGATTGGCAGCCCAAGAGTCTGGTATCTGCTACCACAGTGGAGCAGGCTGTCACCCGCTTCCTGGAAACCAAACGTTCGCTGCCTATGATGCGGTAATTTCGTGAGTTAATTATTTCAGTGGTCACGGGGTCAAAGGGTGTCGCCTAGCAATCCTCTTTTCCCCCAATTTTCCAGTGTAAGGAGAAAACACGATGCTTGTAGTGGTCGGAACAATGCCAGTCAAACCGGAAAAGCGCGAAGAAGCTCTCAAAATAACCACCCAAATGGCAACCGCGAGCCGAGCCGAAAGCGGGTGTATCTCTTACCGCTTTTATGCTTCGATAGAGGAGCCGGACACTTTCTTCGCTTTTGAAGAATGGGAGTCGCCCGAAGCTCTGGCCTTACATTTTCAAACCCCACACATGGCGGAGTTTCGGCAAGCCTTGCCGGAATTAGTAGCCGGGCGGGGCGAGGTCAAACGCTACGAAATTCAGTCAGTTGGGCCACTGAGGGGCTAAAATTTCAAGCTTGCTTCCTCTTTGCGACTAACAGTTTGGCTCGTGTCTTTTTGATAAATCTCTTTGCGGTAAAGTTTCACGACAGCCAGCACTGAAAGCACCAGCCAGACCGTACCCACCACCAACGACGCACTGATTAAGTCAGTCGAAAGATTATGTAAGAAGTCAAACTCGCCCCGCGCCCCCACCCCTGCCGGATAAGCGTCAATCGGTTTAGTGAGGCCCGCCTGGATAGCATCTATGCGGAACAGAGTGTAAGCAAAACCGATGGTCAAGACCGTAATCAGCCCCATCGTCAGCACCCGGCCCAGCAACAACCGACTGCGTGGCTGGATTTTTGCATAACTATAAATCGCAGTAGCCAGCAAAATAAGAGCGCAAACCAGCGTGGCCCATAGCCAGATATGTAAAATGTTGCCAAAGACCTTGCCCGCCAAATCGTCCGGGTTCGCCGTCGCCCCGCTTTGCCGGATGGTTATAAACACCACCGGAGCAACCAACAACCCTAGAGTCACCGCGCTGCCTTGCAACACCGTGAAAACCGCCACCTCGATACCACCCAACCAGCCCAATAATTTCTTGCTCATAACCTTTTTTCTAGCCGTCAGCCTTCAGTAGTCAGTCATCAGTTAAAACCCTAACGCTGATGACTGCCACCGGATAAATTCCAGTGTCTATACAACCCAAACCCACTTATGAATCTTAACAAAATAACTCGGTATTGGGAACGCCAATGGTTGAAACCATCGGCTAGGCGATTCCAAACCCACTCAAGTGGGTTGAAAACCATGTTCGGCAACCTGATTTATCAGGTTTGGGGTGATTAGCGGGTACCCCCTGGGTGGGGTTCAACCGTTGACGGTCAAAGGCAAAAACTGACCCACAACCGCTTCCTGATTTTAACTGAAAACTGACGACTGATAACTGCCCACTAACTGGCCGGGTTCGCCACCGATTGCTGAAAGGTGCGATACCCAAACCAGACGCACACCACCATAAAGACCAGCAAAACTGGCAAATCAATCAGCATCCCGACTTCACTCGTACCTCCGAACCATAGCTGGCGTGTGGCATCTACCGCATAAGTAGTGGGGTTCAGATAGCACAAAACTTTGATAAAAGCGGGCAGTTCGGCAATTGGATAAAGGGCGTTGCTGGTGAACATCAAAGGCAGGTTAAAAATCATAATAATCGAATGGTAGCCTTCCATGCCCTTCGCTTTGCTGGCGAGAGCGGCGGCGATACCCACGAAACCCATTGCATAGACCACAGTAATAACGAGGCCAGCCAGAATAGCCAGCACGTTCCAGTTCAGCCCGCCGCCCAAAACCGCGCCCAAAGCCAGAATAATCGCCGACTGCAACACCGCTTTGGTGATAGCACTCGACATCGTACCCAGCAGCACCGCCAGACGCGGTATCGGCGCAACCATATATTCTTTGATAACACCGTTGACCCGCTCCATCAATAGCGTCGAACCGCCCAGGATAGCCGCCGAAAGCGCAGTCAGCATCACTACACCGGGGGTAATATAGCTCAGGTAGTCTATGTTGATATTCATTGTCTTCATCTGGCTGACCATCCCATGCATCGCCAGACCGAAGAAAAACATCCACAAAATCGGTAAACCCAACGTCCCGGTAATCTCCATCGAACTGCTGACGAATTTCAGCATATGTTTGAGCCACAACGCCTGTACGCCCGTCCACAACCCATTCCAGTTTCCGCCTTTGGGTTGAGCCGCCACCAGCCTGCTTCGTTCCAACACTGTCGCCATCAGTCGCGTAGCCTCCGTCCAGTATATTTTAAGAAAACATCGTTCAAATTAGGGCGGCTAATCGCAATATCGGCCACCTCGTACCCGCATCGCTCGGCCAGATCCACAATCGGCTTGAGCGAACGCCCGGCTTGCTGCTTGAGACCCACCGACACACTATTCTCGTCCGAATGCGCCTCGGCCCACTCTACAAAGGAGGTCGCTAACAACGCTGTCACAAAAGCTGGAGCAGGCCCACCTGCCACTCCCTGCACGCTCACCACGTCGGCACCCATCGCTCCAATTAGGGTAGCGGGCGTACCCTCGGCCACAATCAAGCCACCATCAATAATACTCACTTTGTCGGCCAGCTTTTCGGCCTCGTCCATATCGTGGGTAGTCAGCAAAATGGTCAAACCTTGTTCACGACGCATCTGTTGGATATACAGCCAAATACGCTCCCGGTTCTGCGGGTCAAGTCCTTGTGTCGGTTCGTCCAGAAACAGAATTTCGGGCCGGGTCATTAAACCGCGAACCAGTTCCAAACGCCGCTTCATACCGCCCGAATAAGTCTTGGTTGGGCGGTCAATCGCCTCCTCCAACTCCACCAGTTCCACCAATTCTTTGATACGGGCCTTGCTTTCGGCGCGGGGCATTTGGTACAATCGTCCGTGAATATCCAGAGCCACCCGACCACTCAAATTCTTGTCCAGCACCGTTTCCTGGAACGTCACCCCAATATGTCGGCGCACCGCGTCCGATTGCTTCACCACGTCCCACCCGGCCACCCGCGCCCAGCCATCTGTCGGCCTAATTAACGTGGTTAGCATATTAATAGTCGTGGTTTTGCCTGCCCCGTTTGGCCCTAGCAGCGCATAAATCGAACCGCGCTCCACCTTTAAATTGACCCCTTTGACGGCCTGAACCGTGCCAAAAGTACGAGCCAGACCACTCGTCTCAATCGCCCACTCACTTAAACGCAGCGCATTTGCCTGACCGACGGCTTTGTTCTCCGATAAAACTGCCATATTTACCTTATTGTTGTGGTTGTACGTGCAAAAATTAACAAACTTTTACCCACCAAATTATACGCCTTTGCCGCCAGTTGTCGCAAGTTAGGAGTAGATTAAGCCTCACAAATTAACCAATCTTTACAATTGACACCCCACCTCCATTGTTCTATAATAAGGGAATTGTGCTGGTAAACGGGATTTTTATAATTTCAAATAGGAGTATAGGTACTTTGCGACGTAGAAATAATCTGATTGCACTTGCGCTAATTGCGCTGCTGGTGGCTGTCACCGCCTGGATTGACTTCGGCGGAGACCGCACCGAGACTTTCCTGGGCCAGTCTATTAACCTCACGGCTAAACAAGGGCTAGATTTACAAGGTGGCTACCAACTGCTGTTACAAGCGAAGGGCAATGTCCAGCCTACCGACGAGCAGATGGAAGGCGCACGTCAGGTCATCGAAAACCGCGTCAACGGCACGGGGGCGAAAGAACCCCAGGTTACACGCCAGGGTAACAACCGTATCAACGTGGAAATCCCCGGTGTGACCGACGAAGCCGAAGTGCGTAATTTAATTGGTAGTACGGGCCGTCTCGAATTTATTGATGCTGGCACTACCAGCCTGAACGTGGGAGATACGGTACGTACCACTTATTGCGCCACTGGCTCGAAATATGACCCGCGCCCTAACCAGTGTGGCACGCAACAACAGCCTGCCGCAGGTACAGCTACTCTCGGTGCAAATGGCACTCTCACGCCCGGCGGCACTCCCGCGCAAGTCGGCCCGGCTGGTACGGCTGGTGCTGTCACGCCCGGTGCTACCGCTGGCGTAACAGCTACCCCGACCACTACTCCCGCTGCTACTGGCCCGGTCTATCAAACTATTATCACGGGCAACGACCTTGACCCGGCTAAAATCGGCATTGGTACTGACCAAACTGGTATTGCCGAACAGGTGGACTTCGGGGTGAAAGCCGCCCAATCCAAAGTCTTTTTTGACTTCACCAAGGGCAACATCGGCAAATATATGGCGATTGTGCTGGACGGCAAGGTAATCTCCTCGGCTACTATACAGGGTGCTATCAGCAATCAGGGCCAGATTACCAACCCTAGCAACTGGAGTACCCCAGCAGGCAAGCAAGAAGTTTCCAATATCGTGCTGCAACTCAAGTACGGTTCGCTCCCAGTTGACCTGGAAGTTTTGAGCAGCCGCCGCGTTGGTGCAACTTTAGGCAACGATTCGGTCAACAAGAGCATCACGGCGGGTATTGTGGGCCTGGCTGTCGTAGCCATCTTTATGCTACTGTACTTCCGCTTGCCGGGTTTGCTGGCCGATTTCGCCCTGGTCATCTATGCGCTACTGGCCTTTGCCGTCTTTAAAACGTTGGGTGTAACCTTTACCCTGGCAGGTGTAGCCGGTTTTATTTTGTCCATTGGTATGGCGGTAGATGCCAACGTCCTGATTTTTGCGCGTATGAAGGAAGAATTACGCTCTGGACGCTCGATCGAGCGGGCTGTAGAAGAAGGCTTCCGCAACGCCTGGCCCTCTATTCGGGACAGCAATTTCTCGACTATGATTACCTGCGCTATCCTTTACTGGTTTGGTGACTTTACTGGCACTAGCGTTATCAAAGGCTTTGCGCTCACCCTGTTTATCGGTGTCGTCTGTAGCCTGGTATCGGCAGTCTGGATTAGCCACACCTTCCTGCGTACTCTGTTCGTTTTCGGCAGTGGGCGCACAGGTCGGGGCATCTTCGACTCGTGGTGGTACGGCATGAACCGACGGTATCTGGCGAACCGCGTAGTGCGGCCCGACCAGTCTGCCACTCAGGAAACTAAAGAACCAACCAACGTAGGATAATATAAGGAGTTTTTTCTAAATGCTTGACCTTGTTAGTAAACGCTATTGGTTTTTCGGCATCTCGTTATTGATTATCCTGCCCGGACTGATTTTCTTACTGCTGGGCGGACTGCGGCCCGGTATTGACTTTAGTGGCGGCTCTTTGTGGGAACTCCATTTCGATGCCAACCACCAGCCTGGCTTGAACCAAATACAGGACGTAATGACCCGCGCCGACCAGGATTTTGTATCTTCGCTCAAAGGTCAACCCGACCCGGCGGCAGCTTCGGGTGTGAAGTCCGCCCAACAACAACTGCTTGACTCACGTAAAAATCAAGCTTTCACCGTCGTGGCCCAACCTTCAGAAAACGGTGTCACCCTGGTGCGTACCAGTGCCGTACCCGACTTGAGCGGCGAGCAACAGTTTATCAAAGACAAATTGACAGCGACTTTTGGCCCGGAAGGTACGATAGACAAAGCGGCCAAATTTGACCCAGGTTCGCTTCGGCTGGACACTACCGGCCCGACAGTGGCAGGTGAAGTAACTACCCGTTCCATTCTGGCGGTGTTGGCGGCCTCGCTAGGTATCTTGCTATATCTTTGGTACGCTTTCCGGCGCGTTAAACGTCCGCTTCGCTATGGTATTTGCGCCATTGTCGCTATGTTACACGATGTACTGGTAGTAGTTGGCGTGTTCGCTATTTTGGGCAAGCTGTTTGGCGTAGAAATTGACGCGCTGTTTGTGACCGCCCTTCTGACTGTCGTGGGCTTCTCGGTACACGACACCATTGTAGTCTTTGACCGTATCAGGGAGAACCAGATCAAAGCACCCGGCGAAAAGTTTGCGACGCTGGTCAACCACAGCCTCGTTCAGACGTTGGCCCGTTCGCTTACCACGTCCCTGACCGTAGTTTTCACCCTTTCGGCCCTATATCTGTTCGGCGGCGTAACCATCCGCAATTTCGTATTGGCACTGCTGATTGGTATTGTCAGTGGCACGTACTCGTCTATCTTCAACGCCAGTATGCTATTGGTAGCCTGGGAAAACGGCGAGATGGGCTTGGGTGGCAGAGGTCGCCCCAAAGTTGCACCGCCCACCAAAACAGTCAAACCCGCCCCGTCTAAAATTTCGGTCTAACCCCAAATAAAAAGCGCGATAGTGGTTGTACTATCGCGCTTTTTGATTCAAGTAGTTTTCAAAAGGCTCTCTAGCCCAATTTGGAAGCTTTCTGTCGGTTGGGTTATTCATCTATAACTTCTGTGGCTACTGCACTCAGGGATTGCACTGGTAAATGGTCATGTACCTTCACCGTCCCCCCATCGGCTCTGCGAACCGCTTGACTCCAGCCACTCCTCCTGTTATAAGCGCATCTTCGACTTGTTGTAAAGTGGGCGAATATAGCAATTTCTCCCGATCTTGCCAGATGGCTACGTTTTTGCTTAGTATTTTCAAAGACCGATTTCAGCCCAATTAGAGTGGGTTTTATGCCGACGCACGTAGCCCAAGTCGCAAAACCAGCCAACCCCCAGCCATTACCAAAACTCCCGGCAAATAGTAGAGGGCAGCGTTAGCAAGACCGCGCCAAAGCGGAAGTTCGAACAGGCCCGTAGCCAGACTAGCTATTTCAAGCAACATTATGGCCGTCAGCATCAGACTAAAACCAGGCCGTTTACGCCAGAGAGCCAGGGTTGCCAGGACACTCAATATCGAGACAAGTACCGAAAATACCACCCACAACCACGCAAATCCAAAGTCCTGGTTGAGCCACAAAACCAGAGTTGCCATAACGTTTGCACCAGCACCCGACAACACTAAGACCTGTCCGGTGCGCTGCAACTCAACAGCAGGCCGCTTTTGGGCAAATAAATAACTCAAGGCGTAAGCGTTGGGGTCATCGTCGGGTGGTTTATCGAAATCTTCTGGTTCTTGTTTATCGGTCAGGATTGGCATAATTTCCTCGCCAGAATTTTCAGCGATTATTTTCCACTGCCTGGGCCAGCGGCCAGAAGGTTTCAAAAAGCAAGCGCATAGCACGGGCGAAATCGGGGTGGGCGATGCGGATACTGGTGATGCTTTGTCGTCCGGTGATAGGGTCACGTAGAGCGCAGATAGCCGCACTGTCGTCCATCACAATCAGCTTCATAGGTAGTTCGGGGGCGATTCGCACGTTGACACCAGCGACTGCTAAATCGGTAGCACGCTGGCTCTGGTTGGCTTCCACAATGCAGCGTACTTCCACACCCCGCGCCACTGCCTCTTTCTCATACGCTCCCAAAGTAAGGGGGTCTTGAGCAAACGGCTCTTTCTCGAAAAGTAGGATTTGACGTTGGGCCAAAGCCAAAAGCTCGTTCGCGGCCTGAGTTATGCGTCCACGTTCGGTCAAAACATCAATATAACGCAAGGCGGTATTTTCACTGCGCCCACCCTCGTGAAGCGGGTGTAGCTCGGCTACCAGTTCGGCGACTAATTCACGCTGTTTATAGAGTTGACTGGCTTGTTCTTCTTCTAAACGGCGTTGTAAACTTGGCAAGGCTTCGGCAGGTCCAACCGCACAGAACAAAGCGATAGTGCCTGGCAACTCTACACATAAACCTTTATTCTTCAAATTGTTCAAAGCTTCATAGACTTTGGGGCGCGGCACATTGGCTTGTTCGGCAACCTCGGCAGCTTTAAATTCCGGGCGACCCAAGAGGGTCAGGTATATTTTGGCTTCATTACGGGTGAGTCCTAAATCAACTAACTGGTCAATCAAAGCTTCGTTCAATGTCCGTCCGTCCTACTCGAAGACTAAATTTTTCTAAATTGTGTAGCTCCAACCTTCGCCGCTTTTCTTTAGTCCTGGCTATGCTCCTGGCAAACCAGGCGACCTTGTGCGTCGGTGTGGAGTCTAGCCCTAACTCTGGGCCTATCGCAAAGAGCGCAACGGACGGCCAGACCTTTAGCCAGAGCCCCATCAGGCCAGCAGTTGTCGCAGAAACGATGACCGGCTGGAGCAGGGCCATCACAAACTTCGCAATGACCGGGCGCGTGCGCTAAATTTGATTGGGCAGAAAAAGGATTATCAGACATAAAATTTAAGCAGTACCACCTTCACTTGCGCTCGGAGTTTCGGAGGTATCGGAGTTAGGGGTGTTCCCGCCCACATCTTGCTGCTGCTGTACCACTGAATTTTGTAACTGGTCACGGCGGCGCATTAGGGGGGCGGTGGCTTTACCACTGGCGTTTATAAATAGCAGTAACACGACAGCCAGGATTACCAACGCGCTAATAATGGTAGTCCAAAATAAAATCGGCTGGTTGGAAGCTCCTGCCAGCAATATCGAGATACAAGCAACTAAAGTAATGCCCAGGGTAGCTACGGCACAGCCCGAACCATAGCTATCGTCTTTACTTTTCAAAGCGGTGCTAACATTCACTAACTCGCGTTGTTCGGGACTGAGTTGAGCTACCGCTTCGTGGGTTGGTTCAAGTTGGGCTATGTTACCTTCCCGAACCAGGTTCAACTCCGTGCCACAATTCAGGCAGGCGAAGCGTTCGATATTTTCAGCTACTTTCAAACGGGTCTCGCACACCGGGCAGGTCAGGCGCAGCGTTTTCCTCTCATCAGGCATCTTCTATGATCCTCCAGCAATTAGTCCGTTGTTGTGGTAATAAGGGTATAACATACTTTAGCAGACTACGCAAGAGCATTTCGCTTTCTGCCAGCTTTTTAAGTCTTTTTAACTGGTTGTATATCAACCTCGGCTTTTGGTATAATACCTTATTATTTACTTGCAATCTGAATTGAGGGAAAGCGGAATTGGATAAGATTTTGGCAGCTCCAGCAAAATTACTGGCAGTTTGTTTTTTGAGCCTGACGGTGCTGTTGGCGGCTTGCGCCGAGAATGTCACGCCCACCCCTCTTAGTAGCGACGGCACTTTTCCGTTGCCACTCAACCCAACGGTGGCAGCCGAAGCACCTTTCAGCCTCAAAGTTTGGTTTGCTGAGGATTACTATATTGAAGCTCCTATCACTAGCCTGATTACCGAATTCCAAAAAGCTTACCCAAAAATCAAAGTCGAAGTTGATCACGCCCAATGGGAAAAGATACCTGCCAAACTCAAGGCTGCCGTTGATTTCGGACAGCCGCCAGATGTGGTGCATCAACACGCTTTTGCGTTGGGCGCACAAGGTTATGCCGAACCTCTGACCGAGCTTTGGCAGCGGTGGGGGCTTCAATCCAAATTTCTGCCCAGTGCTTTGCAAGATACTACCTGGAACGGCATCAGCTACGGCGTGCCACTCGACATCAATTGCACCTTTTTGATTTACAACAAAGCCTTTTTTCAAGCGGCGGGTTTGCCCTTGCCAACCGACCACTACACCTATACTCAACTGCTGGCCGATGCCAAAAAACTCACCAAACCGGAAATTTCGCGCTATGGGGTAGCTTTTAACAATGGGGTCTGGAATATGTTTGGACACCTGCGTAGCAACGGCGGCAACCTGTTAGACGAAACCAACATTCCACTTAAAACTATGCTAGATGATCCGGCCAATCTGGAAATGTTGCAGTATATCGGGGCTGCTATCAATCAGTCCAAAGTCGCCCTCAAACTACCCATTACCAGGGATGGCTTTGACCCGGTAAGCTCGTTTGCACAAGGCAAAGTTGCCATGTTCTTTACCGGGCCGTGGGATTTGAAAATTATTCAGCAAACAGCTACGCCCGAACTCTACGCCCAGGTGGGAACAGCTATGATGCCATCAGGTATGGGCGGAGGAACTTCAGGTTCGGTACAGGGTGGCGGCAGTTTGTTTGTACCCAAAGGCTCAAAACACCGTGAGGCCGCTTTCGAGTTTATGAAATGGGCCACCTCGGATAAATACCAGTTGCGTCTGGCAAAAGAAATGGCTCGCTTTCCGGTCATCAGTAGCCTTTACAACGACCAGTATTTTACCAGCCAAACTCTACTACAACCTTTCTTCAAGCAACTGGCAACCTCGCGCCCCTACAAACTAGAAGCCTACCCGGAAGCTGAGTTAAGCTGGGAGGGGGCTATTTACTCCATTTTGAGCGGGACAGGTGGAGATGCTGCAACTATCTTAAAACAGGCCAACCAGGAAGCTCAAAAAGCTATCAGTTTAGCGACCAGGAAGACCTGAGATAATTATGCAAACATTGGTGCGCTACGTTAGGAGTATTAGTTTTGGCTTGTGGCTCGTTACGCCTGGCTATCAAAGGGTAAATCCTTATCTTGCACATATTCAAGTCCTAATTTGAGTGCGATTTCCGCCTTCATCAATTCGCGGCCCAGATAGGCATAATGTTCGTCCAGCCCGGCCAGCTTTTCGCGGGCGATTTCAAGCGAAAGTTGACGAGCCGTTTTACCCTCAAAATAATATGGTGTAAAACCTTCGAGGGTCGAGTGCTGGACAGTAATCATTGGAGCTTCTTCCTCGCCCTTTTGCCCCGTTGCCGCCCGGCGCACGTTTATCACGAAGTAGCCGCGTGGGTCGCTTTTCCATTCGACGTGACGGGGCTGGAACGAAGCCACCAAATCTTTCGCCAGCCTCCACCTTCCCTCATAAATATGCGCCGAGTGAGAAATCACGGTCAGCGCACCGAGTGGCAAACCTGAATCGTAGGCAATCTCTTTTTGCAAACGCCGCAGAGCGTAAGTATTTTGCGGCCAGGCATTGAAAATATCGTGGCTGCGGAAAACCACACTCAAAAAAAGCTTATCCTGCTGCACTGCCGCCGTAATTTCCACCAAACAAGGCGGGTTATCACTCTGGCTATCCTGGGCCACATCCCATGTTACAGCCACCGCCCGCCGGGTATAAATCGCTTCGTGCAGACGAGCTTTGAGGTGGGCAATCTGGTCGTCCTGCTGTCGCCAGTTCCGCAAGCGTTCGCCATAAGTATAGCTGACTCCTTCCGGCTTATCGCCCGACAGAATCTGGGGATAATAACTTTCCAGTTGCGGGCGCGAAAAGGGTAGCCAGGGGGCAAAATAAATATCGTCGGGGTCTTCTTCGGTAATCACGGCCACCGTGTTGAGCAGTTCACGTTGCGACTGGCTATACTCGGTAGGCTTAACCTGCCCAAAACGCATCACCAGCTTCAAAAGCTCAAGCCAGGTGTGGGCTACTGTCGCACCTTCCACCCGAAAACCGCTATCCTCACCAGGCAAAGCCCTTCCGCCTTCGGGCAAAGTTTCGGGGAAGGCGACGGGCGCGGCAAAGGCAGATAACGGCTTAAAAGTAGTGGTAAGTTCTTTGATCCGGCTGGCTATCGCTTCGGGATTTTTAAGCCCGACATTGCTGGCTGCGGCTGCTGGACGCAAATCAATCAACTGGACATTCTGGCGTAACATCTCTACCGCCTGGGCTGGAATAGCAGTATCTAGCTTCGCCTGCACATCGGGCAAATTATGGTTCGGCCCCAAACCCTGCTCCCACAAAGCCGCCAGCACCTCACCCGTTTGCGACTGGTCGGCCCCACACACAATCAAATAGCGAATTTGCGGGAAGCTAAAGATATTGCGTATCATCAAATTGATACCAGCAAACGAATAGAGGTTGGCACAAATAAAAAATGAGGCGGGGTCAAGCCGTTTGGCAATCAGAGCGCGTTGCGTCCACAAAGTACAAATACCAACGTTAGAAGCCGGGTTGCCCATAATCAAATCCTTGCGGCCCAAAAGTGCATCGGGTTGAGGATTAGCCGCCCCCACCTGCCAGTCGAGTTGAGTTTGTTGCAATACCTCGGTCATACCAGTGTCCCTTTCTAACCAGCTTCTTACGCTCTAGTCCATACTATGAACGGGCGGGCAGTTCCGCGGTTGCTTGATTTACAGCCGTCCTATAGCGTTGCCCAATGGTGCGCCACTCCTGAGTCCAGGCTAATTCTAGTTGATTAAAAACTAGCCTATTGCGGGAAAATTATACCAGAAACAGGCTAATCTGTTTAGACCTTACGCCTGAGCCGCAAATTTACCAAAATAATACCGGAGGCTACTAAAGCTCCACCGATAAGCAAGCTGTAACTCAAGCTTTCGCCTAATAGCAAAACGCCACCTAATACACCGCAGACCGGAATTAGGAACAGAAAGACGCTGACCCGGCTGGCACTATAACGCTGCACCATACCGTTCCAGGCCCACCACGCGAAGGCCGAACCCGGCACCGCTATATATAGCAGCCATAATCCAAAGCTCCAGTTAAAATCAATTGGTTTGGTTTCAAACAAAAAGCCAATTGCCAGCAAGGGCAGCGAACCTAGAAAAGTCTGCCAGGCCGTCACCGTTAGCATATCTCGAAAGCGAAAAAGCTTGACCAAAATGGTGCTAGTGGCCCACACTAGCGAGGCTACCAGCAGTATCAAAGGCCAGTACCAGGCCACATCGCCCAGGCTTTTGCCGCCCGCCAGAACTAACACCATCACTCCGCTAAAACCAACTAGCAAACCGATTATCTTTTGCCGCGTCAGTTGGTCTCCCTTGATAACAAAATGAGCGAAAATAGCGACGAAAAAGGGATTGGTGTTAAGTATGATCGAACTAATACCCGCCGGAACATATTGCAAACTGAAAAAAATGATGCCGAACAACAAAGTGGTTTGAAGAAAACCCAGCGTAGCAAACTTAACAAAATCAATTGGGCGTAGCTGGCGTAAACGGCTGGGTCGCAACGTAAACGGCAACAAACACAAGCCCGCGATAATAAAACGCAACCCGGCAGCTTTGAAAGGCGGAGAGGAATGCAGAATCTCTTTCATGCCCACAAAAGCTATTCCCCAGATCACCACAATAGCCCCAATGGTGATTAAATCTTTAACTTTAATCGGTTGAACCGGGTTGGCAAGCTGGCCGGGCGTGACCTGGGCTGGCACGATCTCGACGGTCTGCATTTTTAGGGGTGGCGTTTCGATACTCATTTGAAAATCCTTCTTTCGTAAAATCACAATTAAATTCCAGAAATAAAGTATAATTGCAAAGGGTTGATACGTCTAACACTTCTTTTGCAAAATATTGATGCCTTCAGGGTATCAAAGCTCTTTTTTAATTCGGGTGTAAAATGGAGATCGGACAGCTAAAATATTTTCTAGCAGCCGCCCAAACTCAAAACTTTCGTAAAGCCGCCGAACTTTGTAACGTAGCGCAATCGGTGTTGAGCCGACAGATTGCAGGACTGGAAGCCGAACTCGGTTTATTGTTGTTCAAACGGATTGACAAACGGGTGGTATTGAGCGCGGCAGGTCAAGAGTTTGCTATTTACGCCCGCAGCGCACTTGAACAGTTGCAACAAGGGCAGCAAGCAATGGTGGAGTTAAAAGTGGGCGAACGCGGCAGCATCGCTATCGGCTGTGTCGAAGCGTTGGCAACCACTTACCTGCCTGCTATTTTGGCAAATTTCAACCAGCGTTATCCTCATATCCATTCCAATGTGACGGTTCGTGGAGCGGACGATTTAATGGCCCTGGTAGAGCAAGGCACGCTGGACTTTGGCTTGATTTTCAGTCCAATTACTCGACCCGAATTATTGGTGGTGCGCGAATTGTTCCGCCAGCCGCTACAGCTGGTAACGGCTATGCAACACCCTTTAGCGTTGGCAAAACCCGCCCACGTATTCTTAGAGCAAGTGGCAAGCGAACCTTTAGTGGTTTTCAGGGAAGGCTTTGGTTTGCGACGTATTATGGACGCGCTTTTCACCCGGCGCGGCTACCCCTTACAACCAGTCGTGGAGATAGACTCGATTGAGGCGATGAAAGAATTAGTAAAACACGGAGTGGGCGTAACCTTGATGCCGTTGGCCTTAATCCGACCAGAGCAAATCGGCCACGAGCTAATGACCTTCCCCATAGCGGATTTTAGCGAGGAATTTGTATTTGCCCTGGTCTATCGGCGGTTCGGCACAATGGGGATGGCAGCCAGGGCTTTGCTTGACTCTATTACGGCTACTACCTTCCAGCAACTTTAGACCAGTCTCATATATTTGTACAAAGCTGTGGCATAGTCGCCATGACTAAAACCAAACTGAGTACCAGCGCAATGAAACGCAAAACCTGTTAGTAGTGGTAGCGGTCAGACGGATTGGCGGTGCGGGCGGGTGACAGAGGTGCAACGAGCTAACGCTTATTCAAACTGGCGTACCAACCGTTTCTAACCAACGCACCAGGAAGGGCCGAATGAGACGAAAGCTCGATCTTAGGCGGTGTGACGAAAGATGCCCCCACTCTATGGCAGCGAAGTTAGCCCTCCAAGCGTGGGCGAAATTTTCCACGTCGGGCCGGAATGCCACCCTGTCTCCCGTTGCGGCCACTACTAAAATTCGCTGAGGGTCAAGCAAAGGCTGGGAACGGGCCGGGCGCAAACCCTCTAGCAACACGCCAGTGGCTGCTTCGTCCAACCCCTGTCTCAACAATTCACGGCGCAGAGTGCGGGTATATGTGCTGTGCCAGAGCGAAGTACGCGGCTCGATTGCCGGAACGAACAAAACCGCGCAATCGAAAGCGGTCTCAACAGTCAAAGTAAGAGCCGCCACCAGACCTCCCAGGCTCTGGCCCTCCAACGCCAACCGCTCGATGCCCCGCGCTCGTAGCCAGCCAGCCATCGCCCGTGTATCGCTGACTGCTTGTTGTATCGTGGTCAATGTCGCAGGTAGGTTAGCGGTCAGGGATAGTTCGCCGCTATACGTGCCAGCCTCGGTGCGCCCGATATGGTGGGGAAGTTCCAACATCACCAGATTGAAACCCAACGTGGCAACCAATTGTAACGGCGTGAACAAACTCAAGGCCGCGTCGAAATTGTGCCAGCCGTGCAGATATAACAGGGTTGGGCCGTTTTTGTGGTCGGGCCGATACAAATGGTGGGCGTGAACCATATCGTTGACCGCGTTGCCAGTCGTAACCGCACTTGGAAAAGTCAGGTGCGTATAACGGTAATTGCGTGCGAGGGGGCGCAGGACAGTGGGCATCTTTTGGTTCTGAATTGACACATCTGGCAAAGGCGGCGGAACAAAAAGTTGAGCCGGTTCAGCCTGGGTCAATTCGCTTAGAGCCAACATTTCGGCGGCATCGCTCAAATGCGGTGTGCATCGTTGCCAGCCGCGCCAGGTACTAATAAGACAGAAACTTACTTCGTCAAAACTGCTCCCGAAGGTACGAGCCAACCATTGCCCCTTCATTTGGGTTTGTTTTGGTTCTGGCCGCGCCAATACTGCACAAAGTTATTCGCAGCCAGCGTGCCGGAAACAAGCGCACTAGCCGCCAGGATGCTGGACACCAGCCGCCCCCCAAGTTTCTCCACCCGGTCTGCCGCTTGCTTGACTTCCTGGGCCTGGATTTGAGACTGCACCCGTTCTGCGTCCATTTTCTGGAGTGTGCTGGTAAGAGTGCGGGGCAGAGTAATCAGGCTCAGAGCGGCATCGCGCAGTTGCTCGGCCACCAACGGGTTGAGCAAACCGCCTAGATTGCTGTTGCCATTAGTTGCACCGTTGGGTTTAGTTTCATCCTCAATCAAGCGGCGCATAAAAGGTTTGGTTTCGTTCAAAAAATTCAGTTCGCTGCTCAGGCTGGTGGTCACGCCAATCAGTGTCTCCAACGCCCGGCTCAAAAAGCTAAAATCGCTCGGCAAGAAAAGCGGCTGGCTATAGATGATATAACTTAGCTCGTCGAAAGTCTTTTGGTAGTCCATTTCTTTTAGTTGACCGACGCTCAAACCCAAAAATTTATCTATGATAAAGGTAATCGCCACCCGGATTTTATCAACGTCTTCTTCCTTTTTGATAAAATTAAGCTTCCGCATCGCCTCCACGATGCCTTCTACATCGCGCTGAACTACACCCACCACCATGCGGCGCAACTGTTTTTTCATATCGGGAGTTATTTCGCCTACCATCCCAAAATCAACAAATGCTACCTCGACTCCGTTTGGCCCCTGGCGCACAAACAAATTGCCAGGGTGCGGGTCAGCGTGGAAAAAACCATCAATCAAAATCTGGTTGAGATAGCAGTTTGCCAAAATGCGGGCCGCCCGATAACGGTCAATTTGGGCCGCGTCAATCGCCGCAAAATTGGTAATTTTATAGCCGTGAATAAACTCGGTGGTCAAGACGCGGCTGCTGGTACGCTCCCAATAAACTTTCGGGACATAGACGTATTTCAGATTTTTTAGATTTTCTTTGATGCGTTCGGCACTTTTGCCTTCCTGCTGGTAATCTAGTTCGCGGCGCAAAGTCACTTCAAACTCGCGGGCAATACCTTTGAGGTCGGCCAGTTTGCCTAAATCGGTACGCTTACGCAAAAAATCAATCACCCGGTTGAGAGCTTCCAGGTCGGCTTCGATAATCGCCCCGATGCCAGGTCGCAAAATCTTAACCGCCACTTCCGTTCCGTCTAGCAGCACTGCCCGGTGTACTTGTCCTAAAGAAGCCGCCGCAATAGGGGTAGTGTCAAACTCCAAAAACAGCTTTTCCAGCTTGTCGCCAAAGTCCTGCTCTAAAATCGGGCGTAGTTCGGCAAAATCCACAGGCGGCACCGAGTCCTGCAACTTCGCCAGTTCGACCAGCCATTCTTCGGGCAGCAAATCAAAGCGTGCGCTCAAATACTGGCCCAACTTTATCAACACCCCTCCCAATTCCAGGGCAGTCGTGCGAAAACGTTCTGCCCGTAATTGGTTACGGGCAGTGCGGCGGCTCTCCACCCACTTTTTGCCCAGTACCCGCTGTTGCAGCTTTTCTCGCAATATATCAGAAATCAGGAAGCGAAACAGCTGGATAATCTTTTTGCGCCGTTCTTTGAGCGTGACTTTCGGGACTTCTTGCCTGGCAACCGTCGTACCTTCGCTCTTATTTCGCTTGAAAATATCTATATCTATGGTTTTCATATTTTTTCTTGCTAAATCTGTTTTTAACTCCAGGGCTTCGGCAACAACTTGTCGAAGCTTTATACCATCTATTATACTCTATAAAGCCACAGCCTGAGAAATCAAATTTCAAGGGTAACTGTTCAGAGTTGGGGTAAACGAGTCTAAATGTAGGCGGCCCGTCCCCGCTATGCTGGCTAAGTTGCGTACCATGCGGGAGCGGGGACGGGCCGCCTACAAATTAAGGGTAAATCTGACCAGTTACAAAAACTTTTAGTCAATAACTGAAAAGGACGGATTTTATGCCACGTCTTACCATTGAAAGTAAAACGGGATTTTTGCCCGCCACCGCGCCCTTTGATTTTAGCCAGAGCTTGCGTTTCGTAGGGGAATTTTCGCCTACTGCCGGAGAGCAAAGCGTCAGCCAGAGCGGTCAGCTTACCAAAACGATTAGTCTCAAGGGTCAGGCTGTCGTTTTTAGCGTAATACCAACCTCCTCCAGCCCCGATGATACTATCCCTGGTGTCAATTATACTTTGCGAGCCAATCAGCTTGAGGCCAAAACAGTAGAGTTGGCGGAGCGGGCCATTTCTAAATATTTGGGCTTGCAGGACGATTTGAGCGAACTTTATGCGGTTGGCGCGAATGACCCGGCCTTTGCGCCTGTCTTACAAGGGTTATACGGCTACCATCAGGTGCGCTTTCTGACACCATTTGAAAACGCGGTCTGGTCGGTGTTGACCCAACGTACTCCAATGGCGGTGGCGCGGGCTGCTAAGTTTAAGCTGGTAGCACACTACGGCCCAAATTTGGAACTGCCTGGTGAGGAGAAATTCGTAGCCTTCCCCGAACCAGAGGCGATTATAATAGCTGGCGCATCGGAACTGGTAACAGTGTTAAACAACGAGCGCAAAGCCGATTATCTGATGCACGTAGCCGAGGCGTTTGCTACCGATTTACGCTTTGATGACCCCACCGTTGACGCACTTGACCGCGAGACTCTCAAACAACGCCTGTTGGCAATCAAAGGCATTGGGGCGTGGTCAGCCGAATTTGTGTTGATACGCGGCTTTGGCAAGATGGGTGGCATACCGGGCGGCGAAAAGGAGTTGGCAAAAGTGGTCAGCCAGCGATACACGCCAGGACGGATTGCTACGGATAGCGAAATTGCCGACTTCGCCCAGCCCTACGGCAATTCAAAAGGCTATTGGGCGCACTATTTACGAATAGCCGGGCCGTTGGGTTAACCTCGCATTGGCAAGAATTTGAAAAGTTGGGCTTGATGCGGTAGAATGAAACCGACTGCTATTTATCGAAATTATTATTAAGTCATTAATACTCAACAAAAAGCGGAAAGGGGAATAGTAAGCATTGGCTGATACTAACTTTGCCGGAGACTGGCACAACGGCCTGCCCGGTCAGCATTGTTCGCACTTCTTAGAATTGTTTGAGGCTGTACCGAAAGGCCACCGATACTTTCCTTTGCCTGGCGACAAACCGCATTACGCGCCAGACCGCGATTATAGCCTTAAACACATTGCACTCGACATCAGCCTGGACTTTCCCAACCAAAGTTTGAGCGGAGTGGCGCGGCTGACTATCCAGCCCGTCAATGATGGTTTGCAAAAGATAGACTTTGATGCCGCCGAACTAAACGTCAAATCGGTCTGGCTGGAAAACGAAGTTGTGGGCGGTAATGGCGCGGGCGGTCTGGCTAACACCAAAGATTTGAAGTTTGAGACCGAGAGCGAAAAGCTCAAGGTGGATTTGGGCGCGGCTTTCAAGGCCGACGAGGAACTGGTTATCGCCATCGAATATAGTGCCAAACCGCGCAAAGGCTTGTATTTCATTGCCCCGGATGCGGGCTACCCCAACAAAAAAGTCCACGTCTGGAGTCAGGGGCAGGATACCGACAATCACTATTGGTTTCCTTGCTATGATGCGCCCAACCAGAAAAGCACCAGCGAAATGTTGGTGACAGTGCCGGAAGCTTATTACGTCCTTTCCAACGGTGAACTGGTGGAAACCACCGAGGACAAGAAGGCCAAAACCAAAACCTACCACTGGAAGCAAACCATACCCCATTCCAGCTATTTAATTACCCTGGTTTCGGGTGAGTTTGTGGAGATTGAGGAAGAATGGCAGGACATTCCGGTGTTATATTACGTGCTGCCAGGCCGCGAAAACGAGGCTAAAATCTCGCTGGGCAAAACGCCGCAAATGGTACAATTCTTTTCGGAAAAGATTGGTTATCGTTACCCTTATGAAAAATACGCTACAATCTGCGTCAGCGACTTTATCTTTGGAGGCATGGAAAACACCACGGCCACCACCCTGACAGACTCCACGTTGCACGATGCCCGCGCTCATCAGGATTTTTCGAGCGACCCGCTTCTAGCCCACGAACTGGCTCACCAATGGTTTGGCGATTTGCTGACCTGTCGCGATTGGAGTAACGGCTGGCTCAACGAGGGTTTTGCTACCTACTTTGAAGCTCTCTGGACTGAACACGACAAGGGCCGCGAAGAGTTTATTTACGAGATGCGCGGCAATGCCGAGGGCTATTTTGTGGAGGACAAGGGCCGCTATCGCCGTCCCATTGTAGCTTATACTTTCAACCAGCCGATTGATTTGTTTGACCGTCACCTTTACGAAAAAGGTTCGCTAGTGCTGCATATGATACGCTATCAGTTGGGTGACAATTTATGGTGGAAGGCCATCAATTACTACGTCAACAAACACAAAGGCCAGAACGTCATTACCGCCGACCTGGAACGCGCCATCGAGGAAGCGACGGGCCGCAATATGCAGGCTTTCTTTGACCAGTGGGTATATAAAGCTGGCTACCCTCAATTCAAGCTGGAATACAATTGGGACGAGGCTAATCAGACCGCCAAATTGACCGTCAAGCAGACCCAGCCGATTGACGACGAGAACCCCATTTTCACCTTGCCAGTGGAAATTGCCTTTAGCTTTGAGGATAACAGCCGCGAGGTTTTCAAAGTGCAGTTGGAGGAAAAAGACCAGAACTTTTACTTCCGGCTCAAGCAAAAACCAGGCTTTGTCAACTTCGATCCGGCTAACTGGATTTTGAAAACCGTTGAGTTCAACCGGCCCAAAGAGATGTTATTGAGCCAACTCAAGCACGATAGCGAGATTATGGGTCGGATTGGGGCGGCGAATGACCTGGCTAAACAAGGCACGCCAGACGCTATCGCGGCTTTGAGCGAGACCCTTAAAAACGACCCGTTTTGGGGCGTGCAAGTGGAAATCGCTCACGCGCTTAGTACCATTCGCTCCAACGCGGCCCAAAAAGCTCTGCTGGAAGCCCTGGAGGTAGTCAAGCAAGCGAAGGCGCGACGGGCTATTGTGGCGGCGTTGGGTGAGTTCAAGGATGAAACCAGTGCCGCCGCTTTGTCCAAAGTTTTGGCGGGCGACGTGACCGATTTAGTGGAGATGCAGGCGGCGACTGCGCTGGGCAAAACCCGCTCTGCCAGTGCTTTCGATACTTTGAGTGCCGCCCTTGAACGCGAGTCATTCAACCAGGTGGTGCGCGTTGGTGCTTTCGGAGGCTTTAACGAACTCAAGGACGAACGCGCTATCCCTATCGGCCTTGAATGGAGTGCTTATGGTCGCCCAGTACAGGCCCGCGACGCAGCCGTAAGTATGCTCGGCCACCTCGGTAAGCTGGTCAAGGACAAAGAAAAAGAGCAAGTGCTTGACCGTTTGATTGATATTGTCGAAAACGATATTGCCTGGCGCACCCGTCTGACTGCGATTGCCGCTTTGCAAAACCTGGGCGAAACACGGGCTGTCGGAGCGTTGCAACGTCGTGTCCAGAGTGCGCTAGACGGGCGCGAGGTTCGCCGCAGCCGTGAGGCCATCGCCGTCATTCTGGACGGCAAAGACAAAAACGAAGAAGTCAAGAAGTTACGCGAGGATTTGGACAAGATTCTCAACGAAAACCGCGAATTGCGCGATAGACTCGAAAGTTTGGAGCAAAGAGCTAAAAAGTAAACAGTTATCAGCCTTCAGTTAGAACCTTACAAACTTGTTTAATTATGGTTATTATTATTATTTAAGTCTAGTCGTTCCGAACGGCGGCATCAACTGGTTGCTGCATAGCATGGTGTCTGGTGCTTTGGTTTTTAACATAGCTTGCAAGGGTTTTTAGGTATCTTCTCACAAATTCGGGGGTAGGGGCGCGATAAATCTCGCCCCTACATTTTGAGATGATAAGTTTTTAGTAACTGTACGTATAAGACTGTTGTAGGCGGCGCGGCCCCGCGCGCCCGTTCGATATAATCGCTGGCTCGGGACCGCGCCGCCTACTGCTTATTTGAAGGGTTATTGGTTTTAACTGACAACTATCATAAAAGGAGTGAAATTTTGCAACTTTGGCAAGTCCTGATATTAGGCGCACTTCAGGGCGTATCGGAATTGTTTCCTATCAGTAGTTTGGGCCATGCGGTGTTACTTCCGGCTCTGTTAGCCTGGACTGTCACCGAAGGCACCATTGCTAACGTTCAATGTACAGTGGCAAATCCGTGTTCCTTTGTGGGTTACGAAGGGCAGGACAAATATCTGGCCTTGCTGGTGGCCTTTCACCTGGCAACCGCTATTGCGCTATTATTTTTCTTCTGGCGAGACTGGTTAAACGTGGTCAGGTCGCTGCTGGGCAGTCTGCAACGCCGGGCTTTGGTATATGACCGGGGCAGCAAATTCGCCTGGCTACTGATAGCTGGCACGATTCCAGTCGGTATTATTGGCTTGTTGGCCGAAAAGCGGGTGCGTGATTTATTTACTAATCCCACCCTCGTGGCGGTATTTTTGATAATCAACGGTTTCATAATGTTGTTGGGCGAGTTTTTGCGTCGTCGCTCCGTAGGTCAGATTGCTTCCGAGCCGGAAGCAGTAGCGGTTGGCGGTGGTGGTGGGGACACCTATGTACGGCGCAGCCAAACACCTCAAAACATCAATCGACCCGGTTTAGCTACCGAAGATTTAAGCTTTGCACAGGGCGCGGGCGTAGGTCTGGCCCAGGCGTTAGCTCTGCTGCCGGGTATCTCGCGCAGTGGTGTAACGATGGTGAGCGGTTTGTTTTTTGGGCTGACCCACGAAGAGGCGGCTCGTTTTTCGTTTATGTTGGCAACTCCGGTCATTGGGCTGGCAGCTATCCTCAAAGTACCTAGTTTATTTGGCTCGGAAAACCGGGATATTTTGGGTATGGCAATCGCTGGAGCGGTTTTGTCGGGAATTTGCGCTTATCTGAGCGTGCGCTTCCTGATGCGTTATTTCAAGAGCCAACGGCTTGACCCCTTCGGTTACTATTCGTTAATCGTGGGCATCGTCGCCTTTGTAGTTTTATTTGTACGCGGCTAAACATTAGCTTCAACACCAGGAGTTATACCAACCCATGAAGGATTTATGGCGTGCGCTAGGTTATCTGCGTCCCTATTGGCGAACTGCACTAGGAGCTTTGATTGCTCTGGTGGTGGTGACAGTTACAAATCTAGTCAGTCCACAAATCCTGAGAGTGGTAATTGACCAGGGTATTACCCTCAAAGATTTAGCAGTAATCATCTATGCTTCTCTCGCACTATTAGCAGTGGCCGGATTGCGTGACGTTGCCACTTTCGCCCAAAGTTATTGGAGTGAGAAATCTAGCCAGGGCGCGGCCTACACCATGCGAAACGCCATTTTTAGTCGCGTCGAAAACCTGAGCTTTAGCTACCATGATAAAGCCCAAACCGGACAGCTAATGACTCGTGTCACCAATGACGTGGATACCGTCCGCAACTTCACGGGCAACAGTCTTTTACAACTGGTCAACGCCATTGTGATGTTGTTTGGCAGCGCGACTATCTTGCTACTGACTAACTGGAAACTGGCTCTGATTGCTCTTTTGATGATTCCAGCGATTTTCGTGGTGTTTTTTGTTTTCCTGCGGAATATCGCGCCACGTTTTCGGGTCGTGCAGCAAAAGTTGGGCGGCCTGAACACTATTTTGCAAGAAAATCTGGCCGGGGTGCGGGTAGTCAAAGCCTTTGGGCGCGAACCCTACGAACTAAACCGTTACCGGGCCGCTAACAATGATTTGCTCACCGAGAACCTGGCTATCGTGCGCGGTACAACCTTCACTTTCCCTCTGATTTTCTTTATCTCCAACCTGGGAACGCTGGCTATCATCTGGTTTGGCGGTTCGCAAGTGATTGACGGCTCATTACAGTTGGGCCAACTGGTGGCTTTCAACTCGTATCTAAGCTTTTTGCTACAGCCAGTTTTTATCCTGGGCCAGACTATCAGCCAGATTTCGCAGTCGGCGGCTTCGGCCAGGCGAGTGTTGGAAGTGATTGACGCGCCTATCGAAGTCACCGACAAACCCGACGCGGCCACGCTGCCACCCATACAAGGCCGGGTGGTCTTTGAAAAGGTAGATTTTAAGTATGCGGGCAGCGATGCCCCCACCCTTGCCAATGTCTCGTTCGTGGCGGAAGCGGGCCAGACTATTGCTATCTTGGGACGGACTGGCTCCGGCAAATCTTCCCTAATAAATATGATACCCCGCTTTTATGATGTGACAGGTGGGCGCGTGTGTATTGATAACTACGATGTGCGCGACGTAACCCTGTCGAGTTTACGCTCTCAAATCGGTATAGTGTTGCAAGAGACTACCCTTTTTAGCGGCACAATTCGGGACAACATTGCTTACGGTAAACCTAATGCCAGCGATGCCCAGGTAATAGCTGCTGCCCGTGCTGCCCAGGCTCACAACTTTATCACGGCTTACGCCGATGGTTACAACACTATTATCGGTGAACGCGGGGTGGGTTTGAGTGGTGGTCAGCAGCAGCGTCTCGCCATCGCCCGTGCCTTGCTGCTCGACCCGGCTCTGCTCATTCTGGACGATAGCACCTCGGCGGTAGATGCCGAAACCGAATTTCAAATCCAGCAAGCTCTGCAAACCCTACTGGCAAATCGTACCTCATTCATCATCGCCCAACGTATTAGCACGGTTCGCAACGCCGACTCAATCCTGCTGTTAGACAAAGGGCAGCTAGTCGCACAAGGCACGCACCAGTATTTGCTGATACACAATCCGCTTTATTGCGAAATTGTCGAGTCACAACTTTACAACGATGACTCTATACCCGACAGCCCGCAGCCTGTCGCGGTCAGCTAGAGTTAGGGACTTTGGCTTTGTCACCCTGAGCGGAGGCTCTGCGAAGTCGAAGGGTCTGTTGCTAAGGTTCTAGTTTGCTCTACCAATGGGCCTTTAGCAACAGATGCTTCACTCCGCGCTTCGCAAGAGCCTCCGTTCAGAATGACAATACCCCATTATTTTATACCCGTTTAAATGCAAAGGAAACGAAATGTTTGGTGGCGGTAGAGGTGGCGGAGGCGCGGCTTCCGAAGAAAAAGTCAAGGATAGCAACAAGGTTTTCCGGCGGCTGCTGGCCTATTTGAGTCCCTACAAAGGGTCGTTGGTGGGCGTGCTGGCTTTGGTAATTATGTCCGCTATCGTCCAGGCTCTTGGCCCGGCCTTGATAGGACGCGCCATTGACTTTTATATTGCCAACAAAGACCCCGATGGCCTGGGCCAGACTATGCTGCTGCTGCTCGGCGTGTATGTTTTGGGAGTGGTGGCTCAGGCCGGGCAAACCTTTTTTATTGGCCGGATTGGGCAAAAATTTGTGGCGACGCTGCGTACCGACATTTTCGACAAAGTGCAGGCTCTTTCGCTGGATTTCTTCGACAAAAACCGGGCGGGTGATTTGATGTCGCGTCTCGTCAACGACATTCAAACTATTAACCAGCTATTCAGCCAGGGCTTGACCCAGGTTATCGGCAGCGTCTTTGCCCTGGTGGGCATAATCGTAGCGATGGTGATTCTAAATGTGCCATTGGCCCTTGCCAGCTTTGTCACTATCCCGCTAATGATTTGGGTCACAATTTTGTTCGCGGGTTGGTCACGTCAGGCTTTCCGCACGACCCGTACCGCGATTGGCGCAGTTTCATCTGAACTACAAGAAGATATAGCCGGGGTGCGAGTGGCCCAGGCTTTTAATCGCGTAGATGCTAACATTGCTCGTTTTGCCGAAGCTAACGCCGCCAACCGCGATGCCAACGTTCAGGCTATCGTCATCACCTCGGCTTTCACTCCTACGATAGACATTCTTAGTTCGCTGGCAACCGCGATTGTAGCCGGGTTTGGCGGCTGGCTGGCTGTCAACAATCAAGTGCCAGTGGGTACAGTGGTGGCCTTTTTTATATACGTCCAGCAGTTTTTCCGGCCCATCCAGCTTATCAGCAACATCTACACCCAAATGCAAAGTGCGTTGGCCGGAGCGGAGCGAATTTTTAGCCTTGTGGATACACCCGTCGAGCAGCAAGACCTACCCAACGCCCAACCTATCCCGCAAATTGAAGGTCGGGTGGCTTTTGAAAACGTCAACTTTGCCTACACGCCGGGTGTGCCAGTGCTGAAAAATCTCAGTCTGGAAGCTACGCCCGGCCAGACAATCGCGTTAGTCGGGCAAACGGGCGCGGGTAAATCCACTACGGTTGATTTAATCCCCCGCTTTTATGATGTGAGCGATGGGCGCGTGACCATAGATGGTTACGATGTACGTGGTGTGACGTTGACCAGTCTGCGTTCCCAAATCGGTTTTATGTTGCAGGAAACGTATCTGTTTTCGGGGACGATTGCGGACAACATCCGTTATGGTCGTCTGGATGCAACAGACTCCGAAATCGAAGCGGCGGCCCAGGTAGTAAGCGCGGACGAATTTATCAAGCTGCTACCCCAGGCTTACGAAACCAAACTAGGCGAACGCGGCAGTGGTCTCAGCCAGGGCCAACGTCAACTGATAGCTTTTGCCCGCGCCGTACTGTCCAACCCGCGTATTTTGGTATTGGACGAAGCCACTTCTAGCATTGACACGCGCACCGAAAGCTTGATTCAGGAAGCCCTCAAAAAGTTGTTGGCCGGGCGCACTTCGTTTGTTATTGCCCACCGCCTCAGCACCGTTCGCAACGCCGACCAGGTATTGGTACTAGACCAGGGCCAAATTGTAGAACGCGGCACTCACACTGAGCTAATAGCCCGCAAGGGTATGTATGCCGAGTTGTATAATCGCCAGTTCCGAGATGCCCCTACCTCTGACTAATTTATTTGTCAGGTAGGCCAGTATTATAACGTGTCTTTGGTTTTATGGGTCAGAGTAGCCAGGGCCGCGTCAATGGCTTTACATTCGGCGCAGTCGAAGCCGCGGGCGTGAGCCGTGACGTGGTGGGCGCGTTGCAGTGGCTCAATAGCGACGGTTTGACCCATCTGGCCTAACGCAGTGGCGACGGCAGGGCGCACCAATTCGCTTTCATCGCGTAAAGCTTCGATTAAGAAGGGGACGGCCCGGCGGTCTCCCAGCTTGCCCAAAGCCTCGGCAGCATACTGGCGCACAAAATGCTGATTTTCGCCACTGGAGAGCAAAGCCATCTTCAAAGCGTCAAAAGCGGACGGGGAATTGTAGCTCGCCAAAGCCGTTGCCGCTTCCTGGCGCACTGTTGCTTCTCTATCCCCGAATGCCTCGATTAAGCCAGGTATAGCTGCATCATCGGCCAGGCGACCCAAAGCGCGGGTTGCGCTCAAGCGTACACCCCGGTCAGGGTCAGTATGTAAGGCATTTATAAAGATTGGAACTTGGGCGGGTTGGGCAATCTCACTCAAAGCTTTGGCTGCCGCCCGTCGGGTCGCAGTAGGTACAGTTTGAGGGTCAAGCAAATCGGCCAACTGCTGGCGTTCCTGGCGTTCGGCCAAATCGCGCACCTGCTGAATTGAGTCGGGCCTGACCTCAAAGCGGCTCTGGCGCATCCGCCGTTCCAATTGTTCGGTTTCTTTGTTACTAGAGTCTTCCATTTTGTTTTGTTTTCGTCAAACGTTAAAAGCCAACCGGCAATAGCCGGCAATTTATTATTGTCCCGGTTCAGTGTAGCTATAGAAAGAAATCGGCGAAAGGGCATTTGTAGTGATAATCAAATCATTACTGCCACCGCTTTCGGTCACGACTGCCGTACCATAGAAGTTGGCAGGCAGTGTACCTTCAGACCCTTGAAAAATACCTTTGCTGGCATTTGGCCCAATATTAAACACCTGCGAACTACCAACCAGACTTCCATTCAAGTCATAATAGCTGATGTTTCCGTTCACGGTTGCCCCACTCGTGTTCAGGATAGTCAGACCCGTGGTATAACCGTAACCACCTTTAGCAATTACTGGTAAGTTAACTGTATTGCTACCGTTGCTGACCTCTGTGTACGTGCCCATTGTCTTGGTAGTAGGTGAGGCTGATTGTGACCGGGTTAGAATTGGGGTTGACCAGATTGGCTCCGGTTACATAACCTCCAAACGCCCCCCGAAAGATAGCTGGTGCATATAGCTTGCTTTGACCGCTGGCTGCTTGCGCGTTCGCAATACCTACAAAATGCTGATTCAGGCTTTGTTCAACTACCTGGGCCGCTAACTGGCTGCCACTGAAGTTTGGACATGGGTTTCCTTTGAGACACGTTTTCTATAGTTATCTGAGAGCCTCTCATAATCAAGGTGTGTATCAGGTTTTGAGTGCGCCGATGGTTGAAACCATCGTCTAGTAGATTCTAAACTCACTAAAGTGGGTTCTGATAACCCGATTTATCGGGTTTAGAACTAAATAGACGATGGTTTCAACCATCGGAGGCCAGTCTTAGATGAATTATGAAAGGCTCTCTTATCTATCAGACGGGTTCGGGACTCCAGTTGCCTGGCACACTACTTTCCCCCGCTCCAATCCCGCTTCCAATCACCCGTTCCTCAAGTTTGGTATCGCCGGGTGTGCCTGTACCGTCATTTTGACCCGCCTCTACTTTGAACTGGCTGCTAATTTGTTTGAGTTGGTTGGCAATATCGTCAAGCTCAATAGCTAGAGACGAACCCTGGCGTGAAGAAGTCGCCCCGTCCTGGATAATGCTAGTCAATTGTTGCATAGTGGCTACCACCTGTTCGCTGGCACTACGCTGCTGCTGCGTTGCCAGCGAAATTGCGCTGGCTAATTGCACGGTGCGCTCAACCGCCTGGATAATGCTTTCGTTAGCGTTACCCCCCTTATGCACCAAACCTACTCCGCGTTCGGCCTCCTTCATACCTTGCTCGGTTGCCATTACACTGGCATTCGTGGCCGCCTGGATTTCCCCCAACACTGTTTGCACTTCTTTGGTGGCGGTGCGGCTTTTGTCGGCTAACTGTTTAACTCTGGCTGCCACTACCGCGAAGCGTTTACCATTTTCACCAGCCGCCGCGCTCTCGATGGCCGCGTTGAGGGCCAGCAAGTGGATTTCCTCGGCAATACTATTGATTTGCTCAATAACGTGACCCACCTGCTGCGAACGCTCGGTCAGGGCTAAAATTTTAACCGCAATATCCTGTACGCGGGCTTTGACAGCGTTGATACCTATAATCGTTTCGCGCAAAGTATCCTGACCACTGCTGGCACTGGCAAGAGCTTGTTCAGCGGCTTCCGAAACCAGACTGGCGGCATCGGCGATTTGCTGGGCCGTATTGCTCAACTCCTCAACCGTGACTGCCACTTCCGATACCGAACCGGCCTGCTCTGCCGAAAGATTGGCGGACTGGCGACTGGTGGCGGCAATTTGGGCCGACGCACTACTTACTTTTAATGCCTGGGTTTGCAAAAGGTCAAGTACCCGGCTCAAACGGCCAATACTATGATTAAAAGTGTCGGCCAGCTGCCCGAACTGGTCACGATTGCTAACCACTAGCGGTGTAACAAAATCACCATCGGCCAATCCGAGGAAACGCAAGCGCAATTTTTCCAACGGAGTAGAAATCACAAATGTCAGCACAACGCCAAAACCCAAAGCCAGCAAAATTATTATCAAAGCAGCTACTATCAAAATCCATTCGGTGCTGCTACGGGTCTGACTGGCATCGCCGATAGCGTTTTGGTTCATTTGCGAAGCTTGAGTCAGGTCTGCATCTAATTTGGTGTTGAAATTGCGTAGGGTAGTGACGATCCCTTCGGAATCGGCCAGATTATTTTTGAGGCCAATCAACCCGTTTAGCGCGTCTTGTAACTGTCCGGCTCTAGCCTTTTTGACTATATCGGCAGTCGTATTCAGGATTACAGTCAGTGGGCCTTGTAACGCATTCCGCAAATCGGTTTGGTCTTGAGCAACAATGAGGCTACTGTTTAATTTTGCGGCATCCTGCAAAGTATTGGTTACATTAGTGCGAAGCTGGGTCGTATTGCTATCAAAATCGTCAATCAAAGGGTTCATCTCGTTGATGCTGGAAACGCGGTTCAGGTTATTTCGTAGTTGATAAAAAACGGCCTGAGTAGCCTCGTTTTCATGGCGCACACTGGTTGCCAGCGCGACTTCCTGCGATGAAGCCGTAATCTGCCCAATATGATTACCTACGTTTTCCAGCGTAACCACGATTAAGATTACCAGAGCCAGCAAAGCGACACTAATAACCACGAAGCCGCTCAATAGTTTGATAAGGATCGAATTAGGACGGCGTTGCAACCAACCAACGATTGTATTCATAAACCCTGACCTTTTGAATGTTGATTATGACTAAAAAGATAACTTAATGATAGCACAAAATCGGCATATTCACAGCCCCAAATTATTTATTTTCAACCCAACTGCTCCCCGCCGAGCCGCCTGGGTCTTCCCACGACTCCTTTTTCCAAATGGGTGCGTTGGCTTTGAGCGTATCAATAGCGTATTCACAAGCGTCGAAGGCTTCCGCCCGGTGGGGCGCACCGACAGCTACCCCAACGGCTGGTTCACCTACTTCCAAATGTCCAATCCGGTGGGCCATCGCCACATGAGTAATGCCCCACTTCTGTTCGATTTCAACCGCGATTTGGCGCATAATTTGTTCGGCGGCTTCCTGGTAAGCTTCGTATTCCAGCCAATCCACCCGGCGTGGCGTACCGTCCGGCCCGTCGTTCCAACGCCGCACCACGCCCCAAAAAGTGACATAACCACCGTTACTTTCATCGGTCACGGCCTGTGTCAACTCGCCCATATCCAGAGGCTGGTCTGTTATCTTTATAATCATCGCAAATCCTTTTTGAGTATTCAGTTATCAATCGAAAGCAGCGGGCATCGAGCAGAGTGCGGGTTTTGTAAGATATTGCTCTGTCAATAGATGTTCCCTGTTTGACTGCTAACTGACGACTGTTTACTGAAAACTAACTACGCAACCGATTGAGTTCTTGTTGTAAACGCTCAAGCTCGTCGGTCAGGCGCATCACCACTTCCACACCCGCCCAGTTCAAACCAAGCTCACTGACCAGACGGCGCACTTTCCGCAGCCGCAGCAAGTCGTTTTCGCTGTATAGCGCGGTAGCCTCGTCACCTTCCTGCGGATGGATAATACCATAACTAATACAACGCTGCACCATTAGCACGCCCAGGCCAGTTCGCTGGATGACCACCTCTATACTATAGAAGCCGGAAGGGGCTGGTTGCTCTGGTTGAGGCGGTTGGTTTTGATTTGAAACATTCTGGCTCATCAAGCTAATTCTCCCTTCTCGTTAGAAGTTTGGGTTTGGTTTGGAACAGCCCCGCTTTCACTTTGCTGGCGCAGCAGGGCGAAGGCTTCCAACGCTTCTCGATCCTGGATTGTTAAATTTGTCGGCAACTGTACATTAACCTGAGCCAATAAATCACCGCGTTCGCCATCACCTTTCCCAATAGAGCGAGGCATACCCTGACCGCGCAAGCGCAAACTGCTGCCGTTTTGTGAATAAGGCGCAATTTTCAGAGCCAATCGTTTACCTGTAATGGTCGGTAGTGGCACTTCGCCACCCAAAATAGCTGTTGTAAGCGGTACATTCACTTTGGTATGCAAGTCTGCCCCTTTGCGTTCCAAAAACGGGTGCGGTTCAACCATTACGTTCAGGTATAAATCTCCTTTTGGCCCACCGTTGCGCCCGACTTCGCCTAAACCCGCCAATCGCACCCGCGAACCGTTATCTACCCCGGCAGGAATGCTTACTTCAAGACGGCGCGTTTTGCCTGGTTCATCGGCTAATTCTAACGTGCGTTTCGCCCCCGCAAACGCTTCTGGCAAACTTATAGTCACTTCGGTCTCAACATCGCGGCCTTTGCGCGGCCCGGCTACCCCTGAACTTGACGCGCCCCGTCCGTTCGCGCCAAACAAATCGTAGAAGAAATCGGAATAGGGGCTATCATTGCCGAACACATCTTGCAAATCTTCCGGATTGACGTTGGTGTACGAAGCTGCACCGCTGCCAGGATAAGCGTAAGCACCGCCTCGCGGTCTGGCTCCCGCAGCTGGTTCGCGTTGAGCGTTCATATAAGTTTCAAAGGGTACGCCCGTTTTTTCGCCACCCGCCTTGACCCATTGCTCATAATCTTTGTAGTGGCTACCGTATTCATCATATTTCTTGCGCTTATCGGGGTCGCCCAATACCTCATACGCTTCGTTCATTTCCCGGAAACGGTCAGCCGACCCTGTATCGTTTGGGTTCACGTCCGGGTGGTGCTGACGGGCAAGTTTGCGGAAGGTCTTTTTGATGTCCGCAGCACTGGCACTCTTTTCCAGCCCCAAAACTTTATAATAATCCTTATATTCCATCTTTAAATTACCTCTGCCTATTTATTTTAAGCGCGTCTTGGCTAGATAGATATAGCAAATTTATGTCTATTGATATTGCATATACGCGCCAGGCTTTGTTTTGGTTACAGTTTGACAGATATTTCAAATATAAAACAAACAAAAGCTGTAGCAGCTGGGTGTGGGGCGTAATTTTTCATTAGATCGCCAATGGTTAAAACCATCGTCTACCCAACCCAAACCCACTAAAGTGGGTTATCAAATACCAACTATGCTTACTGTTTACAAGGGGTGTTGTAACCTGATTCATCAGGTTTGGTGTGAATAGACGATGGTTTTAACCATTGGCGGTTTATAAACTGATGCACAGCCTGTACCAGCTATCGAAGTAGTTAGATGGGAAATAATCAGAATTGCGATAGGGTTATGAAGTGAGGATTTGACAAACCAGGGTTTGTAACAGCAAATGAAGCTATTACAAACCCGGTTTATCAATACGCAGTGGCGTTACCAGTTTTATTGGGCTGGTTCGGCGTAGGTGTAGAAGAAGTCGTCGGACAAAGCATTGACAGTAGCAATTAGCCCGGCAGTACCGTTGCTGCTTTCGGTTATAATTGCCGTGCCATAAAACGGCTCGTGGCCTGGGATGCTCCCGTCGGGGAGGCCCACGGTGGGGTCGCCTTGATATTGTAGCAAGCTAGAATACGGCCCGACTGTGAAGGCACGCGGGCCACCTTCAGGGCTACCATTGAGGTTATAGTATTGGATAGTACCGCTCACCGCTGTACTGCTGGTGTTGAGAACGGTCACACCAGTTATATAACCGAAGCCGCGATTGGCAACTGCAGGTAAACCTATCCGCGTGCTACCTGCTGAAATTGCGGTATAAGTACCGCTTTTGCGTCGCCCAAAGTCATTGAAGCCTCCATCTTCATTGATGACCATCGCTACGCCCGCGCCTGTCGAGGTAACTTTGGCCGCACCCACGAAATCGTCCAATTTACCTTCGCCCGGTAGCCCGTTTTGTTTTGCGTCCAGACCGTGATAAATGCCCTGGCTTGAATAAGCAGCTAAGGTAAAGGGGTCGGTATTGATAACCTGCCCGTCCTTCCGGTAGTAAGTGACCGTCACGCTAACGGGTGCGCTGCTGGGATTAACAATATTTGCGCCTGTAGTGAAGCCAAAACCGTGATTGAAGATAGCTGGAGCGTAAAGAGTAGTTTGGGGCTGGTTGATGCCACTAATGACAGTGACAAAGCCAGTGTCGCTGCGATGTTCCAACAATTGAACCGCCAACTGACTACCAGCAGGGCCGCTTATTTGCGCCCAACCATTGAAGCCTCGTGGCAGGCTCAGTAGCAAATCTTCCTGGCTAAAGTTGATAGAAACGTGGGCCGCGACACTTTGGGTATCGGTTCGCACCAGCCTGCCGTCTTCATTGTAATACTGCACCGTGACAGGAGTTGCACCAGCCCCACCGTTGTAGATAAACAGTTGGGTGCTGAAAAACCCCAGGTAATGATTAAGAGCGAGAGGCGCAATAATTGAATTGCTGGCCCCGCTATTAACCACATAGGCCGAACCGCCAAACGGTGTAGCTTCCGACATCAACACGTTAAGGGGCTGGTTGGAGGTGATGATGCCTGTGCCTATCTTGCCAAAAGGGAACGGGTTGAGAGCGATACACTCGCCATTGACGGAGACAGTGTTGCAGGTATCGCTGGGAGTTGCAATCTGGTTGCCTAGCTGGTCAAAATAGCGTAGCGAGACGGTGGCAATAGCCGGGCCGAAGTTTTGGAAAGCCAAGTAGGTAGCATAGCCGCCTGCTGTCCCTTGCTGCTTGTAGTCGTTGGCGACTATTGGCAGATAGTAGGTGTAAAGGCCGGAAGCATCCTGGGATTGGAGCGCGGCCAGACCGCTCTGGTTGGAAGCCACGCTGGGCAAGCTGGTTGCTGAGGCTGTGCCGACACCCAAAAGATTGAGGTCGTTGCCGGGCCAGGCAAAAGAGGTGCTGTTGAGGCCGAGTAGAATCAAAGCCAGGCCCAACCAGGCGCGAAGCCGAAATTGGGGTCGCTGAAGACAAAGGTTTGGTTGCATAAGAGCTAACCCTTTCTTTTCTTGAGTTTTGTCACAAGTTAATGGTCACATTGGCTCAGGGAGTAAGCACGTGCCTCGAAACAGCAATGAGCTTTTGCTGCTCACTCTTAATTACACCGCCTTTGGGCAAATATAACAACGAGATTTGACTGACTAATTTTTGACTTTAGCTGTCCTGATTGGTATGCTTAGTATCAAAAAGGAGATAATAAATGAGCTATAAAGGTTTGCTCTGGCGTTTCTGGTCAGGAGTCTTGCTAATAATAATGCTAACTGCCTGTGGGAACGATAGCTTCACGCCTGTCGCCAGCCCTACCGTTGCTCCTACTTTTGCCAATACAACTACCGCCGCTGCCACTAATGCTGCGCCGAAACCGTCTATCAATGCCACTACCCCTGATGTTTCTCAAACGCTTACCACTGCCGATAACACCGCCGCCCTCGCTGCTTTGACCCAGGCCGCCGGGGACTTTAGCAAATTACAAAGTCTGCATCTGCTTTTGGAAATACGTCAGGGTAAAGTTGAAATAAATGGGGCCACTGTCAAGCAAGTGGCGGGTGACGTGGCCCAACCGGATAAGTATCAGGCCCAGGTGCGAGTCGGCACTTTTTTGGGGGATTTTTCGCTGCCTGTTATCGGCATCGGAGGGCAGCAATATATGAAAAATGAATTTGGTGGGTGGGGTCTTTCCAACTCCCAACAAACCGTCAACCTGGCGGGGTTGCTGGACGGACAGACGGGATTAGGGCCGACCCTACTCAAGATGCAAAACGTGCGGGTGCTAGGCAAAGAGAGCCTGAGCGGAGTGGACGGGCCAGCTTACCACCTGCAAGGTGATGTAAAGGGGTCGGATATAGCCCAACTTACTTTTAAC
This sequence comes from Chloroflexia bacterium, assembly GCA_038207455.1. Classification (GTDB taxonomy): domain Bacteria; phylum Chloroflexota; class Chloroflexia; order Chloroheliales; family Chloroheliaceae; genus JBBQZT01. The sequence continues at coordinate 21,215 of JBBQZT010000013.1, read as the reverse complement.
AAACTGTCTAGCCGTCCTGCCACGTTGGACGTTTGGGTTACGCCAGGGGGAACTAACGAGGCCCGCGTGGTGCAGGTTTATTTGAAAGAAAACGGTACTGGTTCTGACCTGGCTTTTTGGACTTTTGGCTTGAGCAAATTTAATGAAGCGGTGCAAATTCAAAAGCCCAAAGTCTAACCTCAAGCCTTATCCTCTAAATAGACCAGTCCTGGCTTCGGTAGTTAAAACTACTGTTGACGGGCAGGGTTGGCTCTAAAATTAGGTAAGCTTAATGCTAATTTTATCAAAGATTGCAAATATAGGATTGAAGGGCGGCAGGCTATGACGAAGCGGCGAACTCGCGTGTTGGTGGTGGGCGGTGGCCCTGGTGGAGCTACGGCGGGCCAGACTTTGGCCGAAAACGGGGTGGAGGTGGTGGTACTGGAACGCAGTTTCACCAAACCCAAACCTTGTGGCGGGGCAGTCCCACCTCTGGTTATCAATGAATTTGGGGTGCCGCCCGAAATTATAGATTGCCGGATGAGCCAGTGTTCGGTTTATTCGCCGACGGGTCGCAAAACCGATATAGACGTGGTGGGAAGCCAGCCGACTGACCACGATTATATTGGGATGGTGCGGCGCGAGGTTTTCGACAACTATTTGCGCCAACAAGCCGCCAAAGCCGGAGCGGAGGTAATCGAGGCTAAAGTTACCAGCGTCCATGTGGGAGATAGCGGCGTGCGGGCAACCTACACCGTGCGTGGGGTTGAACACGAAATTGAGGCCGATGCGGTGATTGGTGCGGATGGAGCGTATAGTCAGGTGGCGAAAGCGGTAGGTGCGCCGCGTTTGCCCCAAGCCGTCGCAATGCAATATCGGATCCGCTTGCCCGAAAGTCAGATGCAGGAGTGGCGCGAACACGCCGAGCTTTATTTGGGCCAGGAAGTTTCGCCGGACTTTTATGGTTGGATTTTCCCCAAATACGACCACGTTTCGGTTGGGGTGGGGGCAGGGCCGGAGAAAAGTAACCAGGTACGTTCCTATTTGGAAAATTTACGCTTGCGGGCTGGTTCGAAGCTCTCAGATGGCAAAATTATGGTGACGGAGGCCCACGCTCTGCCCATGCGTTCCCAATCCCAGGTAGCTTATCATCGGGCCGTGCTGGTGGGCGATGCGGCGGGCATGGTGGTGCATACCAGTGGCGAGGGCATCTATTGGGCGATGAAAAGCGGGAAAATCGCGGCCCACACCTTGACCAAATTTATTGATGCCCCGACTGCTTCCAATTTGCAGGAATATCAAAGGTTGTGGAAAAAGCAGTACGGCACAATGTACCAGTTTCTGACGCGGCTCGAAAAGATTTATTTCGGCACGGACAAGCGGTTTGAGGTCTTTACCCAAATGTGTCGGGATGACGCGGTGCAACGTCTGACCTTCGATAGTTACCTGCATAAAGAGATGGCCCATACGTCCCTTAGCAGTGGGCTTAAAATTGCGGGCAAGATGGCCTTTAATTTCACGCGCTGGTCAATTCCGGCGATGAGGCCGCAACCCGTAACCGTCTCAAATAATTAACCACGAGCTAAATTTGAGCCAGAATTCCGAACAACCCACGCCAGCAATTATAGTAGAGCATCTTGCACAAGATGGTACTACTGTAATTCCTTGCTACAAAAGGGTACAGTCAAGATACCTTGTAGTAAAATACAAGTGTTTTGTATGGGCAAGGTCAAAATGTATCCTGCCGAGGAGTTGCGGCGACTTCAACAATTCAGGCAGACCAAGCGCAAACAATTTGATATAAATCCAGTTAACCAGCAAAAATAACAAGCCCTGTTAAAACTAGAACATAATTGGGAACGTTCAAAGGGGCTATTCCAATCAATCACAGAAGTTGGTTGGGGTGACACACCCGAAGTTATCGAACAACTCGTTGATCACTTGCTGGTTGTAGGAGAAAAAGCTACAATTGAAGCTAAAGAAATAAGGAGTGTATTGCAAGCACCTGATGGTAGCCTTAAAATTATCAGTATTTGGGCAATACTTCCAGATGAAACACGCTATTTATCAACCCTATGGTTTATTCCAATGCCAGCGTTGGGTAAATGACATAACCTAATTGGGGAAATAGGTTGAGTAATGGATATTCTTGAATTAGAGATGTTGACTTTTGACCAAATAAATTTTGAGGCTTTGCCTAAAGACACCTTAGTAACACTGGCATCAGGAGATGATCCTTTTACTGCAACGTCTGCTATCGGGGAGCTAGAAAATCGTCAAAGCAAGTTGGCCGCACCTGTTGCCAAAAACCTTTTGTTTGGCTCGAAAGCTGACCGTTATTTACTGGCGGCAGTGTTGGAAGTCTTGTTTAATACTGACCGACCAACCGCGATCCAATATACGCTTGACCACGTGACGGATTGTGACGCTTATGCTTTGAATAGTATGCTACAAATAGTGTGGGGCGACGAGGATGTGTTCAAGTCTGGCCCGGCTATGGCAGTTGTCGGCTTGTTGTTGGACAGGCTAGATAGACTTGATGAAGAAGAAACGGAACAGATTAAGGCTTACGTTAGAGAAGCTTTCCTAAAATTGGACGTAGTGGCACAATGTAGGCTAAAGACTGCCACAAAATAATTTAAAACGGGAAACTAACTACTTAGGTAGGTAACTTGTCATCCTGAATGAAGCGTCAACTGGTTGTTGCGGAATGAAGGGTCTGTTCTTTAGCGGACACTTAGCCACAGCTTCCTTACTATGCAAAACCGCCGTTCCGCAACCCTGCGGGCCGTGACAAACGTGCCTGGCTGAACAATTAGAAAATTGAGAACTACTATGATTGGACTGCTTTCGATTCCAACTTGGATAATCCATTTTGGCAGCGTCATTGAATGGGGTGTGGCGATGGCACTGTTTTATATGGTAGGCCGCTACAAAGGCAACGTCTGGTTCAAACAGATGCCACTTTTTATGCTGCCCTACGGCTTGAGCGGGCTTTGCGCCATCGCTTTTCACTTGACCGAAGATACCGCTACCTTCTTCAACGATGCCCAGGCGTATTTGACCCTGACTGGTAGCTGTGCCTTTGCACTGTGGGCATGGCTATTGCTGCGCGATTTGACCAAAGTGAAAGCACAAAAATCCCAGACCCACGCTAGTTCCCCAGTAAAAACCAAAGGTAAGCTGATTTACACTTTGCGGCAAGCGGGTCAGAGCCAGTTGTCAGAGCTAGAAAGCCCCCAGGAGGAGGTGCGGCGTGGCTGATACTATTATGTCATTTTCGATTTTTCCATATCTACTTTTTTTGTATCTGGTGTGGCGCATCTGGAAGCTCGACCCCAGCTTGATAAACAAAACCACCTTCTTAGGCTTTTCGGCGATGTTAGGCTTCGTGTTCGTGACAGCCTGCGCGGGTATTACGGCAGTCAAGATTATGGGCGCGAGTACGCTTGGTCACGTGGACTGGCTACACGGTTTAGCCGAGTCGGGCCTGACTATCACCAACGGCTTGATTGCTTACGGCCTCAAAAAGCAACTAGATTCTTACAAACCCCAACCAGTTGAGGATGACGATTAAAATCTGTTAGAGCATTTGCATTCTTTCTTTTATTGTAACTACTCATACCCAAGCCATTGTCATTACGAGCGAGGCACGGGCGAGGAGGCTGTTGCTTCGGTTCTGAAATGCTGTGACGCTTGGGTTAGCAACAGCTTCCTCACGCAGTCGGGCTGCCGTTCCGCAACCCTACAGGTCATAACAGGTGAATAGTTACACTTAGAAAGCATTATATGAGTTTTGTTAAGCCGAACGAACTTAAAATTTATGGTGTAATATTTTTGGAATCGTTCCTACTAACGATGGTTCAATATCCAGTTCACGAAAGCGGCCACTTTTTAGGAGGCTGGTTAGTGGGAGCTAGAGACTTAAAAATGGATTATTTTAGCGTTCAAACCGATCAAATGGACAAATTTCCCACATACAAACGGGTTATTTTTTCACTTGGTGGTTTGATTGCTACTCATCTACTTATATTATTGGGCTTCTTCTTCTCAAGAAGACAAAGTTTGCTCGCTAGATTGACAGGTACTTCTCTTTCTTTAATAAGTGTGCAGCTATTAGCAAGCTCTTCAAGTTACTACTATACAATTTTAATTAAGAAACGGAAGTCTTCCTCTAAAGCTGATATAGATGAACTTATGCTTGCAAAGAAGTTGAATATTCCCACAGCAGCGATTTGGTTAGTCGAGGGGTCATTAGACCTTATGTTACTCCAGCAAGCTTGGCAATTTATACCAGGTAACAAGTTAGCAACTCTTGTTAGTAATTTCGTAGGTTATATGTTGGGTACAATTTTTTATATGGAGGTAATCGGCCCAGCTATTTTACCGGATATAGATATAAGAAACAAGTAGTAATAAATTTAAAACAAAAATAAACAGGAAAAAATGCAAATAACTAATCGTGATGTAGAATTGAAAGTAGAGGGCGGGGTGATGCGGACATATGTGGCCGCCCCCTACCAGGCCGGACAGTATCCGGGCATTTTGCTATACTCGGAGATTTTCCAGTTGACCGGGCCAATTCGTCGTTCGTGCGAACGGCTGGCGGGTCACGGCTTCGTGGTGGCCGCGCCCGAAATATATCATCGTATCGAGCGGCCCGGCGTGGTTATTCCTTACGACGATATTGGCCGGATGTGGGGCAACTATGACGCAAACCGCACCAAAGTAGCCGAGTTTGATGCTGACTGTAAGGCGGTGTTAGATTATCTGGACGGGGAAGCCAGCGTTGCGAGGGGCAAACTTGGCACAATCGGCTTTTGTATTGGTGGGCATTTAGCGATGCGGGCCGCGCTGGATACACGGGTGAAGGCGGCGGTGTGCTGTTACCCGACAGGTGTACATAACGGCAAACTCGGTGCGGATGCGGACGCGGGGACGTTGGCGCGTTTGGGGGAAATCAAAGGCGAATTGCTGGTCTGCGTGGGCAGACTCGACCCGCACGTACCGGATGCTGCCCGCAATACCTTGAACACCGCACTGCAAGCAACAGGTGTGCGCCATCAATTCAAGGTTTATGAGGCGGAACACGCCTTTATGCGCGACGAAGGCAACCGTTATGATAGCGAAGCAGCCGACTCAGTTTGGGCCGAAGTCGTCTCGCTTTATAATCGCGTCTTCAGCAGCTAACTCAAGCCAGGTTTTTAGCTGACTTTGGTTGTCAAATATGCTTAAACCCTTTTCCAATGACGAAATTGTATCATCTCAAAAATTCGGGTGTAGCCCGCTTTGATTGGTGCAGAATAACCCGGTGGGCGTGATAAATCTCGCTCCTACCTTTTGAAGTTATACACTTGAAGCTATTGTAGGAGAGAAGTAGGCTTTCGAGAGTGATATATCACGAAAATCGCTTTTTGTTAGCGTCTTTTAATGTTTGAATGCGGCCTTGAGTGCTATCATGTAGGGGTAAATATTTATTTCTGAAAAGGAGAGACAAACAATGGAAGACTTGAAAAATAAACCGGAGTCTTATTGGAAAGAAAAACTCACGCCCGAACAATATCACGTGGTACGCGAGAAGGGAACCGAGCGGGCTTTTACGGGTGCACTTTATAACAACCACGAGCGCGGAATGTACGAATGTGTGGCCTGCGGAACGCCGCTATTTTCTTCGGATGCCAAATTCGAGTCCGGCACGGGCTGGCCGAGCTTTGATAGTCCGGTCAATATGCAAAATATCGAATTGCACGAAGATAAGTCGTTTTTTATGCGGCGCACTGAAGTCACCTGCAAAACTTGTGGAGCGCACCTGGGTCATTTATTCAACGACGGGCCACGCGAAACAACGGGGCAACGCTATTGCCTCAATTCTGCGTCCCTGAAGTTTGAGCCAGTTGAAGCCAAAACTACCTCAAAATAGTGTGAGTGGCACTCCTCTTGCTAGTATTTAGCTAATAGCTAGTAGGGGTAAATTTGTTTCCCGCATTCGGAAGCAAATTCGGCTTTGCCAGTAAGAGTGAGAAAAGGTATTTTTTGGATACTCCGCTAAACGTTTCTGGTATCCAGCCCCCGGAACTTTGGGCCGGAGTAGAATGTACTATTAATCGGGTAGGCGACGAATATTTCGACCAGCTTGAGCGTAACGGTCACAAGCACCGCCTGAGTGACTTGACTCTATTTGCACAGCTAGGTATAAAGGCGTTGCGCTACCCGCTTCTTTGGGAACAACTTGCCCCTGACGGTCTTCTTGATGCAGCTTGGGACTGGGCCGACCAACGGCTGGCTTGTTTGCAAGAGCTTGGAATTCGGCCAATTGTGGGTCTCCTGCATCACGGCAGCGGCCCGCGTTCCACCAACCTGCTCGACCCCGATTTCGCCCCGAAATTTGCTTCCTACGCCCAGGCAGTTGCTTCACGCTATCCCTGGCTGGACAGCTATATTCCCGTCAACGAACCCTTGACCACCGCCCGTTTTAGTGGTTTATACGGCCACTGGTATCCGCACGCCCACGACCCGTTGAGCTTTGCGACGATGCTTTTGAACCAGCTTCGGGCGGTGATGCTGGCGATGCGGGCCATCAGGGAGATAAATCCCGCCGCCCAGCTAATCCAAAACGACGATTTGGGTAAAACTTACAGCACGCCCCTACTGGCGTATCAAGCAGATTTTGAAAACGAACGTCGGTGGTTGACCTTCGACCTGTTAGCTGGCAAAGTGAACCGTCAGCATTCAATGTGGCATTATTTACGTTACATCGGAATAACCGAGCGCGACCTGGAATGGTTTTTGGAAAACAATTGCCCGCCCGACATCATTGGAATTAACCATTATATTACCAGCGAACGTTTTTTGGACGAGCGGCTTGAACACTATCCGGCACACACCTATGGGGGGAACGGACGACACACCTATGCCGATACCGAAGCAGTGCGGGTGCGGGCAGAAGACCTGAGCGGGCCATACGGTTTGCTCCAGGAAACCTGGCAGCGTTACAAATTACCACTGGCTTTTACCGAAGTCCATCAAGGCAGTAGCAGTGATGATCAACTGCGCTGGTTCATGGAATTTCGGGAGGCGGCCCAAACTCTAAACCAGACTGGAGCAGACGTGCGCGGCGTTACGGCCTGGTCACTCCTGGGCAGCTACGATTGGGATAGCCTCGTAACCCGTCAGGCTGGACATTATGAATCGGGCGTGTTTGATGTAAGTTCTGGCAGTCCCCAGCCGACAGCCCTGGCTAAGTTGCTGACTGAGTTAGGAACAGGCCAACAACCCAATTTTTCGGCTTTACAAACTCAGGGTTGGTGGCATAAACCGATACGCTGGAAAGATGGCTTTGCAGTAGCAAGTTCCGGCGAGATAATAACCATTTAGAACCGTGACCAGAACCATTGTAAAGTATGTTCTTGTATATAAAAGGGTACATCTGTGGGCATAGCCATGTCTTATAAGGCGGTCTTTGCAATGGTCTGACACAAAAACACCTGGCTTTGACTTCCAGGTGCTTTCGTTTTTATTCGTTTTAGCTATTCGGCAAAGCTACTAGAAGCTGGAACTACCGCCTCCACCGCTATTGCCACCTAACATACCGCCGAGGCCGCCCCCACCACCCAAAAATTGCTTGGCGGCAATTGCCAGACCACCAGCCAACGCCGCTTTAGCCAACGGGCTGCTCAATGCTCCGCCTGGGCCAAAAATACCCGACATCATATCCGGTTTTTGGGTCGCATACTGGGTGGCGTTTGCCAAATTTTGGGCCGAAGGGTCGTAAGGTTGGTTGCCCTGAATACCTGCTTGTTGCGGGCTAACTCCATGATTCTGGAATGCACTAATCAAACCACCGAGCAAGCCCTGGCGTTGCGGCTGAGGCATTTGCTGGTAATACTGCTGATGAGCGTCATACATCTGTTGGGGCGGAATTTGCTGGGTCGCTTGCTGATAATGGTTGTACACATCCTGATGCGACATATTATCAAAGCCCTGACCCTGGTCATAGGCATTCGCGTACTGCTGAAAATTCTGCGGATTGAACCCGCCTTGTTGGTTATTCTGCTGATTAGGGTTATAGCTCACAAAAAACCTCCTTTTGCCTTAACAATCACTGTCCGTTTAGCTCTTGCGCCAATCCACACCCAGGCGGACACTTTAGACAGTTTTCAATTTCATTTTCCTGCAATCATTAAGGCAAATCTTATGCCACAACCCGTTTAGCTTACCCTAAGTAAGACTAGATTACAATTCGGGAATGGCTGGGCAGCTGCGGTCAAAGGCTTTGAGTAAATCATCTACAAACAATTTGGACTTGGTGAGGTTAGAAACTGGACAATGGGCGTTAAACGTGTCTATTTTTTGATTGATAATGAGTAGGGTCTGGCGATGAGTGGTCAGAAAACGTTGATGGTATTGGTACAAATCGCGCACATCTCGCACGAAGTTTTGGGTTGGGCCGAGCTTGATGTTTTCCAGACGGCGCATTACCCAACGCCGATGTTCTTCACGCTGATGACGGGCAGTTGCTAATGCCTGCTCCACTTCTTTATCTAACTCAATCCAGGGCGGAACATACCCACCGTCTTCGGCAATTTTGTAGGCCATTCGCCATTCGGGGGCAACAAAAGGGTTGTCTTCTTGTATTTTCAAGGGCTTGCCTTCGTTTGCCAGATTGCTAAATTTGCCTTCCTTTTGGGCCTCCCTAATCAAATGCTCAACTTTATCCTCATACCGTTCATATCGTGATGACATTTTAACCTACCTTCCCCAATATTCCGTCTGCCGCACACCTAAACTGGCTCTATATCACTCAGGCAAGAGTATTATATCAATTTTGGTGATAACTTGCTTTTGGCGTTCGTAATTCAAAGCCGTTTCCAGATTGCTTTTTATAGAAAGAATGTGCTATATTTAAGCAGTAGAAATTTTGCAAAGCAAAGAGGTGAGAAACTATAATGGCGGATACGCTTGTAATCGTAGAAAGTCCGGCTAAGGCCAAAACCATCGGCAAATATTTGGGCAGAGGTTACACCGTCTATGCCTCAAAGGGCCACGTGCGCGACTTGCCCGAAAAGGGTTTGGGCGTAGATGTGGAAAGCGGCACTTTCCAGCCAGATTATCAGGTCAAACGCGGCCAGTGGCAAACCATCAATCAGATTAAGGAGGCTGCCCGCACCGCTACCACCGTCTTGCTGGCAACCGACCCTGACCGCGAAGGCGAAGCGATTGCCTGGCATATTTTGATTGCGGCTGGCTTAGGCAAGGGCGGCCAGAGCGTGCGTCGCGTCGAATTTCACGAAATAACCGCCAACGCCATCAAAAACGCTATTGCCCACCCGCGCCAGGTGGACATGAACCTGGTCAACGCCCAACAAGCCCGCCGCGTGCTTGACCGTTTGATGGGCTACAAAATTAGCCCGCTACTGTGGAACAAAATCCAAAAAGGGCTGAGTGCCGGGCGTGTCCAGAGCGTAGCCCTGCGTATTATCGTGGAGCGCGAACAAGACATCGAAAACTTTGTGCCGCGTGAGTTTTGGACTGTCGAAGCTGACCTGGCTAAACAGCCTTTCAAAGGCAACCAAAACGAGGTTTTCCACGCAGTTCTTTGGGATAAAACTGCCAAAGCTGAATCGCAAAATTCCAGCGAACAAACCGAAGCCAAAGATAGCAAAAAACCTGTGGGCAAAAAGAAAGAGTTTGAGCGGGGCGAGGACGCTCAAACCGTCGTGGAAAATCTTAAAAACGGTGACTGGAAGGTTTTGAGCATTGTCAAAGAGCCGCTCAAGCGTTATCCGTCCGCGCCTTTCACCACCAGCACTTTGCAGCAAGAAGCTTCGCGCAAGTTACGGTCTCTGGCAAAAGATACTATGAAGATTGCCCAGCAGCTTTATGAAGGGGTCAACATCGGTCCCGAAGGAAGCGTCGGCTTGATTACCTATATGCGTACCGATAGCACCCAGGTGGCCCGCGAAGCCCAGCTTGCGGCCCGCGACCTCATTACCAATCTTTATGGTGCAGAATACTTGCCGCCCAATCCACCATTTTATGCCAAAAAAGCCGCCAACGCCCAGGAAGCCCACGAAGCTATCCGGCCTACCGCCGCCAGCCGCGAACCCGACGCACTTCGCCCCTACTTATCGGCACCCCAATATTGGCTATATCGCCTTATCTGGCAACGTTTTATCGCCAGCCAGATGAGTCCGGCCCTCTTTGAAAATACCATTGCGGACATCAACGCCCAACCTCGCACCGCCAGCCTACCGCCTTATCTATTTCGGGCCAACGGGTTGCGTCTGCTTTTCCCTGGTTTTTTGAAGGTATATGAAAAAGCCGAGAGTGAAAACGAAAACAGTGCGCCGGGCGAGAAAAACCTGCCACCGCTTGCCCCTAACGACCCGCTGGACGCGCTCAAACTTGGGGCGGAGCAGCACTTCACCCAACCGCCGTCCCGTTTTAGCGAAGCCACGCTGGTCAAAACTCTGGAAGAATTGGGAGTAGGTCGCCCCAGCACTTATGCCACCATTCTTTCCACTATTCAGGAGCGCGGCTATGTGGTCAAAACCGCTGATGCCCCACCAGCCCCTAACCAACCCGCCGTCAAAACGGGGCGCAGCAATACGGGCCGCGCCGAACAGAGGTTTTTGCCGACAGCTTTGGGCCGCGCCGTCAACAAGCTTTTAGTGGAACGTTTCCCTAACATTGTTGATGTAAAGTTCACCGCTCGTATGGAACACGAGTTAGACGAAGTGGCAAACGGCGAACGTACCTGGATACCACTGGTGGCCGACTTTTACGGCCCGATGATGCAGCAACTGGCACTGGCCGAACGCGAAGTAACCAAAATCGTAGTCCCAGCCGATGGTCTGGCCGCATCCAAGACCAGTACGGGTGGCAGCAAATATGGCTACCGAAGCAAGAGCGGTTACGCGGGCAAACCCAGCACTGGTTCAGCCAAAACTACCACTTACAAACCTCGTGCTACTGCTACCAAAACTAAAATTGTGGCTGAGTCACCCTTATCTTACGAGCCTACCTTTGATTTCAACGCGCCTTCGGTTAAACCAACAGCTACTCGCGCCCGTCGCCCTAAGTTGGTAGATACAACTACCTCGCAAGATACAACTGCCGCTCCTGCACCTGTTAAAAGAGCCAGCCGTGCCAAAACTGCCCCTAAAGTCGCGTTGCCTGAACCTGCCGCCAATAATGGCCCATCAACTAATAGCAGTGCTGTAACTTGCGATAAATGTGGTAAACCGATGGTGCGCCGCAAAGGGCCGTATGGCGAATTTTGGGGTTGCACTGGCTTTCCCAACTGCCGCAATATTCGTAAGTGAGCATAGAGCCACGAGCAGAAAGCTTTGCAGTCGTCTGTTCCGGCTTGGCCTCTTCCCTTCTCCTTATCCTCCGTGCTGTCAACTGATTGCCGCGAGGCGAAGCCTATCTGCTTGGTGTGCGTCAATTTTTTGTATTGCTGCACCGATGGTTGAAACCATCGGTTCGGATTGGACGTGCAAAAATTGACGCACACCCTATCTGCTTCTCCAGCTTTACAAGTGTGGTATATTGATAATAAAGATAAGTATGAAAAGAGGCTTTTCGGTGGTAGCTGAGAGTAAATTTGAGGTAGCAAACGAAAAAATGGTAGCGACGATAACAAAGCTTGATGAGGAATTGGAAACCTTAGACGAGACGGAATTAGAAAAGGCCAAACACTTCCTGCAAAATCAAGAGCGATTAAGCCCATTGGTACGTAGGCTTTTGGTTGCACTTAAAGCCCGTAATTTTAAGGTGACTGCTCCGCGCCTACTCATTTTAGAGGTGATAGGTAGTTTCCAGGGCGAGTTTACCCTCAACCAATTAATTGACAAGCTTAATGCGGCTAACCAGAAAGTTGGCGTTGCCAGTATCTTTCGCACGGTCAAGTTACTGACCGAGCTTAATCTTTTGCAACGTATTCACTCCGCCGATGGTTGTCACCGTTATACCCTGGAAGCAGAACATCACCATCAAATAGTTTGTCGTTCGTGTGGACAACAAACCGAATTTGGTGGCTGTGAGTTAGAAGATTTAGCTAAAACCATCGAAGGAGCTACTGGCTTCCGGCTGGACGGGCATTGGCTGGAGTTTTTTGGCCACTGTGCTAACTGTCGCCTGCTCCTGGAACATACCAGGGGTGTCAAAAAGACTACATCACCTGCCCACGAACATTTGTGGATCGCTACCGAAACAGCTAGAAACTAAAGATATTAGCCTACCACTTGCCAAGTACGCCCGATAGCAAAGCCATCCGCACATACATCCCGTTAGCGGCTTGCTCGAAATAAACCGCTTGCGGTAGATTATCTACTTCCTCGGAGATTTCTCCTACTCGCGGGAGCGGGTGCATAATAATAGCGTGGGGCTTCATCTGCGCGACGGTTTGAGGCGTGACTTGATATGACCCGCTCACTTCCTGATAAGCCTCATGGCTGTCGAAGCGTTCCTTCTGCACACGGGTGATGTACCACACATCGGCTTCGCGCAGGGCCGCACCATCGCTAATCGAACTAACCTCCTCAAGCGTGATATTTTTGGCCCGCAGTTCGTCTATTAGCTCAGGCGGCATTTGCAGACCTGGAGGCGATACCAGAATTAGCTTAACATTGGCGTACAGGCTCAAAAGTTTTGCCAACGAATGCACAGTCCGCCCGTGCTTGAGGTCGCCCACCAAAGCTACCGTGATATTCTGGATTTGACCAAATTTCTGCACAATAGTGTAAGCATCTAGCAAAGCCTGGCTGGGGTGTTCGCCCACACCATCACCAGCATTGAGCAGGGGGACGGCTGGCAGGCTTAATTTGTAGCGTTGGCGGTGGATAGCCTGGGCTGCCCGCAACGCCGCCCCACGTTCAGGGTGGCGCAACACAATCACATCGGCATAACCGGAAAGCACTCGCACCGTGTCCTCAAGGGTTTCGCCTTTTGATACCGACGAGAATTGCACGCCGACAATGTTATGCACCTCGCCGCCCAACCGCTTCATAGCGATACTAAAACTGGCATCAGTCCGGGTACTGGCTTCATAAAACAGGTTCGCCAGAATCTTTCCCCGCAAAATGTCGGTAGAGCCGTTCTGCTCCACGACGCGCTTCATGCGGGCTGTGACCTCAAAAAACTGTTCCAGGTCGGCCCGCTCGAACTGCTCAATAGACAACACATCTTTGCCACTCAGATTGCCTTTGACCGGGGCGACGGGTTGGGCTGCTTCAATTTGTTCAAGCGTCACCATTTTTCTCCTTGTTAATCAATTACATACCTGATTTCTACATCACCTAATTTCAACACGTCGCCGTTGTGCAGCCGTTGACCTTGATTGGGTGGCATAGGCTGGCCGTTGTAGAGCGTACCGTTAGCACTACCCAGGTCGGTCAGAGTACACACTCCCTGCACACATATAATTTCGGCGTGGTGACGTGAAACCGTAGGGCTAAATAGCAAAATATCACTATTTTCGTGTCTGCCTAACGTCGTGACGTGGCGGGTTAGCTCATATTCTTTAGTCTGTCCGGCAGTGTCGCGTATCAGCAATTTGGATTGGTGTGTCAACTTGAACGACAAAGTTTCAATATTATCTGGGTTGACCCGCGCCTGTACATCGCCGGGAGCTTGACCAGTGCCGGGGATGGACTGGGTAGAAGCGTGAGACGGCGGCGTTTGCTTGACCGCTTCTTTTTCAGCAGGTGGCGGTTGCTGGCGCAAACGCAGTTGCACATCGTCCAGATAAGGCTGCGCCAGCACATGATGATGGTCATGAGCCAGGGTCTTTTTGAAAGCTTTAGCCGCTTCCGGCAAATGCCCCAGCAACATCAACAAGACCCCGATATGGAAATGTACTTCCGGCGACAGCGGGCCGAACTCGGTGGCAGCCAGAAATTGAGCCAGAGCTTCGTCGGGTTGACCGCGTTTGCATAGCTGAAAAGCTTGATTAATCTTCGTCTCGAAGCTGGCCTGTGGAGAGTCGGGTGGAGGTGTGGGTGGTTTGAGGAGGAAAAGCGGTAACGTACCGGGTGGTAGCTTGCCAATAAGAGCTAATTGGAGCGTAATAAGCAGCTGGCGCAAAGTTACCTGTCCCAAACCGATGTCGGTGATTCCAGCGGTGGCGGCTTCCACCCCGACCTTACAGCTATGCTCTGCTAAGACTTCACAGCTAAATTTGTAACGGTAATAAACTGTTCCCTCCGCGCCCGTTGCCTGAGCTTTGGTGCGGATTTCGCCCGTCGGCTCGTTCTGAGTTTCAACGTGCATCAGGGCCAGCGTGAAAGGTTCCACCCGCACGTGCATGAGGGGCAACAAAGCCAGTAAGGTGTGAAAACAGAGCGATTGGGAAAAGTCAAATTGTCTGAAATCGCGGGATACTGCCATAACCTCGTTTTACACCTCTTACCGTGTTCTAAGTCCTGAATAGCTGCTGATGGGTTATTATAGCCGTTGAAATGACCTTTATCAAACGACACCCATTAAAACGCCCACGTTTGCCGTCCCGCACCAAAAGCGTTACAATCCGTCCAATTATTATTAAAGCGATAAGCGAATTTATCCTTGAGATGAAAGCTCATTGCGTCTGGCCCACCGCTATATTATGTAAAGGAGAAATGGCGATGACTGTCAATGCTGACGGTGCGGTTGCTTACCCGGACTACGAGACGATGTACCGTGAATTTAAACTGGAAGTTCCCGATTTTTTTAACTTTGGCTTCGATACCGTTGACCATTGGGCCGCCGACCCTGCCAACCAGATGATGTTGTGGGTGGACGAGGACGGTAGCGAACGCCGCCTTTCCTATGCCCATTTCCGAGACCGCTCTAACCAGGTGGCGAACGCCCTGGTTAAGTTGGGTCTGAAAAAAGGAGACAAGGTAATTATCGTGATGCCGCGTCTGCCACAGTGGTGGGAGGCAATATTGGGTATGATTAAGGCTGGTATTGTGGCTTTGCCCGGTACCACTCAGCTTACGCCTAAAGATATTGCCTACCGTGTCCAATCCAGCCAGGCCCGCGCCGTCATTACAGACATTGAAAATGCCCACAAATTTGACGAGGTACGTAGCCAATGTCCCGGTTTGGAACATTTCTTGAGCGTAGGTGCGAAAACCAACTGGCTGGATTTTGACCAGACGATGGAGGCCGAACCAACAGAGATTAGTGCAGCTGCCCAGGTACGCACCCACAAAGATGACCCAATGCTGCTCTACTTTACCAGTGGCACGACGGGCTATCCCAAGATGGTGCTGCATACTCACACCAGCTATCCGTTCGGCCATCAAGTGACGGGCAAACTTTGGCTGGATTTGCAGCCTAACGAA
The DNA here is from genome assembly GCA_038207455.1 of Chloroflexia bacterium. Lineage (GTDB taxonomy): Bacteria > Chloroflexota > Chloroflexia > Chloroheliales > Chloroheliaceae > JBBQZT01. The sequence continues at coordinate 5,904 of JBBQZT010000013.1, read as the reverse complement.
TTACACTGGAATATGTCCGATACGGGTTGGGCGAAAGCGGCCTGGAGCAGCTTGTTTGGCCCACTTAATACCGGCTCAACCCTGTTTGTGCATAACACCAAAGGCAAATATTCGGCCAGTTTGACAATGGAGCTTATCACCAAACACGGTATCAGTAGCTTTTGTGCGCCACCTACCGCCTACAGGATGCTGGTGGTGGAAGATTTGTCTAAATATGACGTAAGTAAGCTACGCAGTTGCGTGGGGGCGGGAGAACCGCTCAACCCTGAAGTTATCGAAACCTGGCGCGAACAAACGGGACTGACTATTCGGGACGGCTACGGTCAGACCGAGACCTGTCTGGTGGTGGGCAACTTCCCCGGTATGGCGGTCAAACCCGGTTCGATGGGCCGCCCCTCACCCTCTTACATAATAGATGTAATTGGCGACGATGCCCAGCCGCTCGCCGCCAACAAAGAAGGCGACATTGCTATCCGTATAAAACCGCAGCGTCCAGTTGGCTTGTTTGTGGAATATTGGAACAATCCCGAAGCTACCAACAATGCCATTCGAGGCGATTGGTATATTACCGGAGACCGCGCCTACCGTGACGAAGATGGCTATTTGTGGTTCGTTGGTCGCGCCGACGACGTAATTTTGAGCGCGGGCTACCGGATTGGGCCGTTCGAGGTAGAAAGCGCATTAGTGGAATACCCGGACGTGGTGGAGGCGGCGGTGGTTGCCAAGCCCGACCCGATACGTGGCGAAATCGTCAAGGCGTATATAATTCTCAAACAGGGAGTAGAAGGTACGCCCGCTCTCGTCACCCAAATCCAGGACTTTGTGAAGCAACTAACCGCGCCCTACAAATATCCCCGCGAGATTGAGTTCGTGACGGAGTTACCCAAAACCATCAGTGGCAAAATCCGACGCATTGATTTACGCGAACGGGCGCGACAAGATAGCTAAAAAGCAAAGGAGACCAAGAAATGCGGCCTGATATTATTCCTGGGGCGGCTTTCCCCGACTACGAACTGGTTGACCACACCAAGACGCGCCGTAAGTTGAGCGAATTGCAGGGGATTGACCCGATGGTACCATATACGCTGGTGCTAGAACCTGGTCTCAAAATTTACAAAATCTATAATGGCTACTGGTTTTGGGGTCGCCCTTCTACCCAGGAGCTTTGGCAGGATTTACGCGAAGTGTTTCGCAAATCCCGCCCCGACTTTGACATCACCGCCCCTGGTTTGCGCGAAGATTGGAACGGCGAAAAGAAATTGCATTATCCTTATGCCTCGCGCTAAAGCTAGGAAGGGGTCAATTATTTTATGGACGAATACAAACAAGCAAACCTGAACCTTTGGAACGAATACGCAGCTCTGCACCCCCAAACGGAATTTTACGATTTGGCTAGCTTTAGGGCTGGGGGCAGCAGCCTCAAAGACCTGGAACGTTCCGAATTGGGCGACGTGAGCGGCAAATCGCTGTTACACCTGCAATGTCACTTCGGGATGGATACGCTTTCGTGGGCGCGGCTGGGCGCAAACGTGACCGGAGCGGATTTTTCAGATAAAGCTATCGCCACTGCCCGCGCTCTAAGCCAGGAACTTAATCTTCCGGCCCGCTTTGTGCAGTCTGACATTTTCGATTTGCCCAACGTTCTACACGATCAGTTCGACATTGTGTTCACTTCCTACGGTGTGCTGATCTGGCTGCCCGACCTCAAACCCTGGGCGCGAGTGGTGGCGCATTTCCTCAAGCCTGGTGGAACTTTTTACATAGCCGAAATTCACCCTTTCGCTATGGTTTTCGATAACGACAAAACCCTACCAGATTTTAAGGTCAAATATCCCTATTTCCACACACTCGAACCGCTTAAATTTGAAGTCGAAGGCTCTTACGCTGACACCTCTGTGCCAATTCAGCAGCCGGTTGATTACGAGTGGGTGCATAGTATGGGCGATATTCTGAACGCGCTGCTAGAAGCCGGATTGCGCCTCGAATATCTGCACGAATGGCCTTTTGGTGAACACCAAATGATGAGCGAGACCGTGATGCGAAAAGACCCGGACGGCCTTTACCGACTCATCAGCCACCCCGACAGTATCCCTTTGACTTTCTCAATCAAAGCTACCAAACCTGAATAACAGCCAAAAATTCGTTGCTACTATTCAGCCTGTCACCCTGAGCGGAGGCTCTGCGGAGTGAAGGGTCTGTTGCTAAATTGCTTTATGCTGCGGCTAGTAAATTTTTAGCAACAGATTCCTCGCTCCGCAACCCTACGGGCCGTGACAGACCTGAGTAGCTACAATTTATTACTACCTAGCTTTTAATAGCATACTACGGTTTAAGTTGCTATAATGAGGCAGTATTCCTGACTATATAAAAAGTGCGGTATAAAATAGAAAGCTAAAAATGTCCGAAGAAAACAAAACCGAGGTTAATCAGACCGAAAATCCCGAAGAACAAGTCCAACTGGATAACAAGGCCCAGGTGCGAACGCCCCAACGGGTGATGGCGATAGCGGCCCACCCCGACGATATTGAATTTGGCTGTTGTGGCACGGTGGCCCGCTGGGTACAGGCGGGGGCAGAAGCAGCCTATGTAATTTGTACCGATGGTAGTCACGGTACTAGCGACCCCAACATGACCCTGCGCGAGTTGGCGAAAATTCGGGAGCAGGAGCAGCGCAACGCTGCTGCCGCCGTTGGTGTCCACGATGTCACTTTTTTGGGCTACGAAGATAGCTATTTAGTGCCTTCTCTCGAACTGCGCCGCGACATTTCCCGCCAGATACGCCGCTTCAAACCTGACACCTTAATTATCCCGAACCCGACCCGCCAATGGAACATTATGGTCTTTTTTGACCATCCCGACCATTTGGCCGCAGGGGAGGCAGCTCTGTGTTCGTTCTACCCCGCCGCCCGTGACCGCTTCACTTTCCCAGAACTTTTGAAGGAAGGTTACGAGCCGCACGCGGTCAAAAATCTATACATTATGGCTCTGGATGGCGCAAACTATTGGTCAGATATTTCCGAAACGATTGAGATGAAACTCAAGGCATTGGCCGAACATAAAAGCCAGCTTTCCCCCGACGCTTTCGACTGGATCAAAAAACGGTCAGCCGATATTGGCGAACCGCAGGGATTGGCCTACGCCGAAAGTTTTAGAAGGTCACAACTGGATTAAATGATTATTACTAAAGTGGGTTGGAAAAAATATCGGGTGGCCTTTGTCAAACCGTTTGAGACAGCCCACGGCCAGCTACTTTTCAGGGAAGGCTTGCTGGTAAAAATTACAGCTGCCGACTTGGAAGGGTGGGGCGAGATTGCACCCTTGCCGGATTTTGGCGAAGGTGGCACGGTAACGGACGCGCTGGTTTTGCTTCAAAAAATTGCGCCCGCGCTGGCAGGTCTGGAAATTGAGCAGCTTTTGGCTGGTGCATTGGACACTTTGATTGAGCAAGCCAGTCAGGAATTAGCCGCCACCAACCCAAACTTAAATATCACGGGGCAGGTAGAAAGTACATTGCGGTTTGGCCTCGAGCTGGCCGCTTACGATATTTTGGCCCGCGCTCATAATTTGCCATTAGCCCAATATTGGGGCGCGACACTTGCTCCCTTAGAGGTCAACGCCACCATTGGCACGCCCGATATAGCCGGGACTGTCGAGGCAACCAATCGTTTGGTAGCGGCGGGTTACAGGTGTATCAAGCTTAAAGTAGGGATGGCAAGCAACGAAGCCGCCGAAATTGCCCGCGTCGCCGCCGTGCGTCAGGTTTTGGACAGCTTTTCTCAACCGCTACGATTACGACTAGATGCTAACGAAGCCTGGACAGTGCCGCAAGCTATTCGGTTACTAAAGCAAATGGCCCGCTACGACCTGGAGTTAGTGGAGCAACCTGTACCCGGCGCGGACATCGCAGGTCTCGCCGCTGTGCGTCACGCAACAGGTTTGAATATTGCCGCCGATGAAAGTGTAACCAGTGTGAGGGCGGCCCGCGAAATTGTAGCGGCGCACGCAGCCCAAGTGTTGGTCATCAAACCGTCATTGGTAGGAGGGGTGCAGGCGGCCTGCGCTATCATCAAACTGGCCGAGGCGGCAGGGCTACGCACCCTTGTCACTACTGCGCTGGAGACGGGCGTGGGTATTGCCGGAGCGTTTCATTTGGCCCAAACCCTCCGCCGCCCTGCTCTGGCCTGTGGACTTGCCACCGCCCAACTCCTGAAAGATACATTGGTCACAAATCTTCCGCAAATTCAAAACGGCTTGATGTTGCCATCGGCTACCCCCGGTCTCGGCATCAGAGTGAACACCTAAAGCTAATACCGCTTATTCGGCCATCAAAAATATCTCAATTACTTTATCAAATCTTTGAAATAAAACGTTGATAACTTCGTTCACGGCTTTGGGTTCTAAAGTTTTGCTGGCTGCCTTGGTGTCATAAATATCGGTAAGAAGCGTGGTCAATTGGCTGCGTTGCTTTTCGGTTGCGCCCAGGGCTGCATTGTAGGTGGGTCGCCAGAGGCGGTCAAATTGTTCGATAGCAACTGGAGTCAGCGGTAAACGCGCCAAAATTTCCTGAGCCAATATTTTTCGATGCAAACTGATAGTTTCCGGTTCTGGTTCGACCTCCAGTTCGAGGGCCAAGGTATCAAAACAAAGCTGGTATTGCTGTAGGGCTTGCTGGCGTTGTCCGGTCAGCGCGTAAGTCAGCATCAACTCACGATGGGTATGCTCCGACAGATTATTGTGTTGCAAAACTTGCTTGTAACAAGCGATGGCCGCGTCATAATTATGGTCGGCCCGATAAAATTTAGCTAACTCGCCTAAAGCCCGGACAAAAGAGCTTTTCAGAGTTTCGCGGTAGTTAAAGCTCCATTCTTCGTACAGGTCTTCTAGTAATAAATCGCCCTGGTAAAGGTGAACTGCCTGTTCCAAACACGATTGTAGCGATTTGGCAAGCCTGGCCTGCTCTAATAATTCCTCAAAAGCCTGGGTATCAATCCAAACATCCGGCCCGCTTTCTAGCCGCACAATGTCCATTTTGGTGGTAATAAAACGTGAGGCCGAGGGTTGGGCTAAGTCTGGTTCGAGTAGGCGGCGCAACTCGTACAAATGACGGTAAAGATTGGAACTGGCAACGGCCCTATCGAGTTTGGGCCAGAGTATTTCAATAATCTGTTCCTTGTGTAGCTGGTGGTTGGGGTGCAAAGCCAACAGCTTGAGCAGGTTTTTGACTTTACGGCGTTTCCAAACCGTTTCTGGTAAACCTACCCCCTCACTTTTGACACAAAACCGACCTAGCAAAAATATCTCTAACATCTCTCCCTCTATCTCATTTCGCCGTTATTTCAAACTTTACCTTACTTTAGCATCGAATTATTACAGCACTCTTAATAAAATAACAGCTTTGCAAAAACCTAAGAGGGTGTAAAATAATGTCACTCTGAGCTTGTGAAGAGTCTGTTATTAAACACGAATGAACAGACCCTTCACGCAGCCGAGCCTCCGTTCAGGGTGACAATACCCTATTATTTTACAAGCTCTAAGTGTTCACGTCTTTTTATGGGAGAAAAACGGGAGAAAGCCTTTTATAATATATGGGCTTTTTATGGTAAAAATTACTATTTGGGCATTAAACGAGGTAAAAATAATGACTACTAATTTAAAAGTGGGAGACAAATTTCCCGATTTCACTTTGCCCAACCACAGCCATAAGCCGACGCAGCTTTCTAGCTTTACCAAACCGGGTTTGTACGACGAACATTTAGGTTTCCACGACGGCTACCCACTCATTTTGATATTTGGGCGCGGCTTTTTCTGCCCGCGTGACCAGGAGCAATTGCGGCAGCTGGTGACGTTTCAATCCGAGCTTGGAGTGAATTATGGCAAACTGGCAACAGTCAATGTTGACCCACC
>JBBQZT010000012.1:0-91942 GCA_038207455.1 Chloroflexia bacterium | reverse complement strand
GAAGTTGCTGGGGAGACCTTCCTCGATCGGTTGCCAGTAGTCACCAGCGTTTGTTGACTTGAAAACCCCGCCGTGAAACTGACAATACAGGATATTTGAATCTACTGGATCGAGTACCAGCTTATGCACACAGCGGCCTACTTCCTCGTTTGGAATCCCTGTAACCCCTTGAGGTAAGCCTTGATTACAGGTCTGCCAGCTTTGGCCTCCATCATCGGTACGGAAGACTCCCACTGCCGAAATGCCAATCCACATCCGCTGTGAATCATGCGGGTCAATTAAAATGGTATGCAGGCATAGACCTCCGTTTCCCGGAGCCCATTCCGCTCTAGTTGGATGTTGCGATAAACCGGATACTTCCCCCCAAGTTATCCCTCCGTCTCGGCTCACAAACAACCCTGCTGGTTCCACTCCTGCGAAGAGCGTACCTGGTTCGGAAGGGTGGCCTGGTACAACTTGCCAGATTCGGCTGAGGGTGAGACCACTCTCCTGGGAATAGCGCGGTCCGGCTGCCACTTGAGTCCAACTAACTCCTAGATCATCACTGAAACGGATAGTTGGACCATAAACGAAGTGGGAAGTTCCAGCGTAGATTCTGTTGTTATACTGACCGTGGCTATTGTTACCATTTCCGTCTGGTTGGTTGACTCCGAAGGGCGAAGTTAAAGAGTAAATTTCCCAACCGTCTAGATGCGGCCCGGTCAATTTCCAGTTACGACGATTGGTATCCGAATAAAAAAAGAAGGCTCCTTTGGTAGTGCCGACAAGCACCGTTACATTAATTGCCATACCACTATGTCTCCTTTCAAGAATTAGATGAAGATATTTTCCAGCATAGCACATTGGTTCTAAAGCTGTCAAGTATCAATCTTTGAAACTTCGAGAGATAACGTAGCTATGTGCGAGGGATGCCTCACTCCCAACCCCTTTCAAAGCTAGAAACAGCACCCGAGCCACATCGCCACCAGACGCGATATAGGCCCATTATTGAGGGTCATCCGCACAAAACGAACGTCGCTGCGTTTTGGCGTTCCACGCACATTGGAACATTTTTGGGTTCATCTGCAATTTTAGTGCTAACCTTTTGAACTTATGCTGCTTCCAAGACTTTTGCTCGCGAAAGCTCAAATTTGGCTCGTCCATACATTTCCCGTTTGATTAACTTCAACTTATTAACCTCCCCTTCAACAGGCCCATTACTCCAACGCAAACTAATACTATAGATGTTCACAAATGAATTTAGAAAACCAGCTTGTCATTTGAGCGTGAAACAGTCGCTTAAAATTCTAAAAGCAAACCTGAACATCCATAGCACACACTGCTGCTTCATACCGTCGAATACCGCGTGCAAAGTCCTTGCAATACTTTCTCCAGGCAATGCCCTCATCTCGAATTTCCAGAGCGAGACGACCAAAGCCTTGCTTTTCTCCCCGATAATTCTCCCACAAAATAGCGAAACAACTTAACACTGGCTTAACAGCCTCCCTGCTATAGTGATGACAGCTTCCAAACAAGCCCTTTGGAGTTGGAAGCTTTTGACCAACTTTGGATAGAAGTGAAAGGAGATTGTTATGCCAGCTATTTTGATATGTGTGGTGGCGGCCCTAATAATCGGTGCTGTGGTGGTATATGCCATGCGAGGTCGCATTGGCCGCTAGGTGGAAAGGAGTTTTATCGTGAAAACTTTATTTGCGGACGAAGAGCGTGCCGTTCTTAGTTCCAGGCTAGACTTTGAGGAAGTCGCGCCCGTTTCTAACCTGGTTTTCGAGGAGATCGCTCCCGAAGTTTGCATAATAGTACCGGGCCAGGCTAATAAAGCCAAACGGCGCGGGGTAGCCTGGGTCGCTGGATCGTTTCTGCTGTGCCCCTGCCACCTTCCCTTCACTCTGAGCTTAGGGGCAAGCTTATTGGGGGGAACGGCCCTCGGCACAGCCGTTCAGCAATACCCGATTGTGGCGAGTGTGATAATTACCCTGGTATGGGGGGCGGGAACGTGGCGCGGCCTGCGCTACTTTCGGGCCGCCCGCGATTGTACCACTTGTCAGCCTCGGCAGTCGGAAATTTAGGGAGCTTATTTTTATGCTAGATTTTAACCTCATAATGGCCCAAGCCCAGGCAGTAATCCCTGCCTCGCCCAATCTGCTTGCAACTTTTTTCGAGGGATTGTTATCTTTTTTGGCACCGTGCGTCTTGCCGCTCGTTCCGGGCTATCTTTCCTATATCAGCGGTGTTTCGCTCTCGGACTTGAAAAAGACCGATCCTGCAACCTCAGAAGCGAGCGCGTCCGAATTCAAAAACTTTAAGAAGGTGTTGTTGTCCACTCTACTTTTTGTAGCCGGGTTCAGCACGACCTTTATTCTTTTCTTTGGGTTCCTCAGTTTCATTACCGATACTTTCGGGGACATCCGTGAGCCACTTCGCATTGCATCAGGGTTGCTGATAATTGTTTTTGGCTTGAACTTTCTAGGTATTGTTAAGCTGAATTTTCTGAATATGGAGCGGCGCATGAACCTAAGTAAGATAAAGAAGGCCAGTTTGATTGGTGCTTACTTTCTGGGGGCCGCTTTTGCTTTTGGCTGGTCGCCTTGCGTTGGCCCTTTTTTGACTACTGCCCTCTTTAGTGCTTCACAAGGAAGTGCTGGACAGGGTCTCGTTCTGATGGTGGCCTACTCTGCTGGCCTGGGTGTTCCATTTGTCCTGGCGGGCCTTTTCTTTAGCAGGTTTATGACTTTTGTAGGAGTGGCCCGCAAACACTTTCACACTATTGAGGTAGTGAGCGGATTATTGCTCATTGTGGTTGGTCTGCTGTTACTGACGGGCAACCTGGAGCAAATCAGCAATCAGCTTAATTCGATCAACCTTTTTTCCTGACGGTATTTTGATTACCCAACCACTTTACTTTAACTATTATTAGCTATAACAAGCTATAAAGGAGATTATAAAGATGTTACGTTCTAAGCCCAACCAGCAAAATAAAGTTGAGGGCAAAACGACCCTATCTGTGCTGCTGTTGATACTGATAGCGGCTGTACTGGCAGCTTGTGGAGAGACTACTGCCACACCTGGCTCGACAACGGCTGCATCACTAGCGGCGGCTACCACTAGCACAACAACAGCTAACGCAACTACGACAGCCGCGCCGACTACGACACTAGCCACCACCACAACTACCGCCTCAGTCGCGACTACCACCACAACCGCAGCTAGTACAGCTATGGCAGCCACCCCACCCAGCGCAACAAGGCCCGCAGTTAAAGTTGAGGCTGGCTTTACCGCTCCTGATTTTAGTGCCAAAACCCTTAGTGGTGATACCATTCAACTTAGCCAGTTGCGCGGCAAAGCTGTCTTGCTCAACTTCTGGGCTACTTATTGCCCATATTGCCGTGAGGAGACCCCTGAACTGGTGCAAACTTACACCGCCAATAAGGACACCCTTACCGTCGTAGGAGTCAACTGGAAAGAAAACGAGGGCGATGTCCAAAACTTCGTCAAGAAGTATAATATCAACTACCCGATTGTGCTGGATAAAGACGGCGCGTTGATTGCCCAATTTCGCGCACCCTCGCACCCGTACAGCGTCTTTATCAATCCGCAGGGGGTAATCACGGGTATCGTGCCGGGCATTCTAAGTCCTGATACTTTGCGCGGTTTGTTGACTAAAACTTTAGGTGTTAGCGGTAGCAACACTGCGCCTGACACCACCGCGCCTGTCACTGCCAATCCTGCAAATTCAACAGTGATAGCACCACCGGCCTGGTTTGCAGGTCTGCCTGCTTACGAGAAGGCACAAAAGCTGCCTCTTGATGCTCAAGCTATTAGCGGGTTTGGCCTAGACCCAACTCAATACTATGTGACGGGAGGGGTAACTGCCGACACGCCCTCCACCGTTGCCGATTTCTACATAACCAAATTGACTGGGGCAGGTTGGGAGAAGGTAGAGCAAACGGTTATAGGTGGCCCAGATTTAGGCCAACAGCTTTTCTTTACTCGCCAGCAAGACAACCAGAGGCAGGTGGTCGAAGTGGTGATATTGAGCAAGACGGGGCTGGCGGCTAACCCTCAGACCAAAGCGGCTGCCAGCAATCTACCGGATGGCGCGAGCTTGATTTTGACCGTACCTGAGCAAGGTTAATTCGCTTGCTCAAGGCTGTTAAAATTGGTTGGGAAGTTCGGGGAATAGCTCGGATTTCCCAATTTCAACGAAACTATAATCACATTTGATATAGGTTATTGTTATGCGCGTATTGATAATCGAAGACGAAGAAGATTTGGCGACGGCTCTAGCGAGCGGATTGCGCCGGGAAGGTTACGCCGTTGACGTTATCAACGACGGCGCGAGCGGTTGGGAGATGGCCGAGGTGAATAACTATGACCTGTTGCTGCTTGATTTGAACTTACCCGAACTTGATGGCTTACAGGTATGCCAGCGTCTGCGCGGAAGTCAACCCCAATTATTGATATTTATGCTGACTGCGCGGAGTCAGCCCAGCCAAAAAATCGCGGGACTAGATTTGGGGGCGGACGATTATCTAGTCAAGCCTTTCCACTTTGGCGAACTGTTGGCCCGAATGCGAGCTTTGCTACGGCGCGATATGCGTGTGCGCGACCCACTCTTGCAATTTCAGAACTTGAAGCTCGACCCGGCCAGCCAGACCGCGTGGAAGGACAACCAAAAATTGGAATTGACCAACAAAGAGTTTGGGATTTTGGAGTATCTGATGCGCCACTCCTGCGAGGTGGTAACGCAGGAGCAGTTGATCGAACACGTTTGGGATATTAACGTCAACCCCTTTACAACCACAGTGCGCGTGCATATCAACTCGCTTCGCAACAAGCTGTCCGCCTCTAAAAGTGATACATCGGGTACAGGAGTTTTTATAGAGACCATCGTGGGCAAGGGTTATCGGCTGAACACAGAGGTATCGTAGCATGAGCAGGAAGTCTTTACAGGAAAACCAATTCATATTCCAAGAAACTCAAAGTCGGGGTTGGCAACCGCGCTGGCTAACCCTGCGCTTGCGGCTGGCTCTATTTATTAGCGTTCTGTTGATCGCGCTCTGTCTAGCCCTGGTGCTGTTTATCAACATAACGGCGGCCATTATCCAGCCGGGCCAGTTGGGAGGGTTATCGTTGATTGGCCTGGTGCTGGCGGTGTTGTTCGGTGGGATTGGAGCATATTGGCTGGCGGGGATAGCTCTGCGCCCGGTACGGCAAATGAGCGCGGCGGCTCGGCAAATAAGTGCCCAAACATTATCTACTCGCTTGCCTTGGAACGGCCCCCGCGACGAGCTTCAGGAGTTGAGCGAGGCTTTCAATGCTATGCTGGGGCGATTGGAAAACTCTTTCGACCAGCAAGGGCGTTTCGTGGCAGACGCGGCCCACGAACTACGCACGCCCCTGGCCTCTCTGCGTACAAATTTGGAAGTGGTTATGGCCGACCCGCACACCACTTTATCCGATTATCAGGGAATGGCAGTTACTTTGGAGCGTTCCCTGACGCGCCTGGAAGGGTTGATAGAGGCTTTGCTAGTTTTGACTACCGAAGAACGCTCCCTAGTACGCGAAGAGATTCTTTTGTTGCCGCTTCTGGAAGACGTGTTGAGCAATTTGGAACTGGTCGCCCGGCAACATCAGATATTTCTATCCCTCAATTATTGTGCTAGGGAAGTTGAAGAGGCGCGAGTGTGCGGAGACGGCTCACTAATAGCCCAACTTTTTAGCAATCTGCTGGAAAACGCTATTCGTTACAATCATAAGGGCGGGCAGGCGAGGGTCGAGGTTTGTACGAAGAATGATTGGGTAATAGTGCAGATTGTGGATGACGGCGTGGGTATTAAGACCGATGAGCAGACACACATTTTCGAGCGTTTCTACCGTGTGGATAGTTCGCGCTCCCGACACAAGGGTGGGGCTGGATTGGGTTTGTCCCTGGTTGATTATATCGTGCGGCAACATCGCGGTAGCCTTGAGCTTAGGAGCCAATTGGGAGCCGGGACTACTTTTAGAGTTCAACTCCCTCTTGTGACTACTAATAAACCTGAGTGACTACTCCCCACCGGGTGGCCGGGTGATATTACTGCCACCCAGCCCCTGAGAACCGTGCTTGAAACTCTCGCTTCACACGGCTCAAGCCGTGTGTACTTTATAACCACTTCTTTGATTATAATGGACCCAGGAAACTGGTTCTGGTGCAGCTTTAGTGCAAAGGTTTTGAGACCCAATGAAGCTTTGCACAAATAGCCGGATGTACAGGTAGATAGACCTCCTATCCAATCGGACTTGTCGCCTTAGCACTAAAGTTGCATCAGAACCTGACAAAGGGGTCCACTATACTGGGCTGACTTTGCAGCAGGTAAAATCTACTGGCCCAATCTGGAACTTTTCAAACAAGCTATCGAAGCCTAAAAATTTTACCGTTGGCGTACCCTTGTCAGCGAGTGGTATCAAATAATGCCGTCGCGTCAACGGGATTTGATAAAACAAGATACAGCCCGGATTGACGCTGGCGAACAACTGGTGTTAGATGCCGACCTCAAGGATGAGACTGAATGAGATAGGCTGGCGCACGCTCAAAAGAGTTAATTGCAGCATCTCGGCCTCTGCGATGGGGATTATTTTCTTGGATTTCGGAACGGATGGACGAGGCATATAGAATGTTTTGAGCCGTTGGTGGGCAATTTCGACATACGCGCTATCTTTTTCAACCCCCAAATACTGCCGCCCTAACTTTTTGGCAACCACAGCGGTAGTACCAGTCCCCATAAAAGCATCAAACACCACCTCCCCAAGTTTTGAAGCCAGCTTAATAATGCGTTCCAGCAATTTTTCTGGTAGCTGACAGAGGTGTGCGTCTTGGTCTTTTTTATGTTTGATGCGGTGAACAGCGTGCCAGATATTGGTCAAATTTTCACGGTGCAAGCCTGCGCCCCTGGTTTTGATACATTTAGGACGCAAACAACGGTTAGCAGGTTCGACAGCTTCCTGGATTTGCAAGGTAAAATTGGCAGGTTGTTTGGTATAATGCAGCAGACTATAATGAGCAGGCATCACCAGGCCACGCGGGTCAGATAGGGCATCCCATACAATCCAGTTTTGGATATATAAATGGTATCATCTCAAAATTTCGGGGTTGGGCTACAAAGTGGCCCAACTTGCACTTAGATTTAACTGGTTGGCTCGTGCAGTGATGATGTCTCCCAACCGTGCTATATTACCTGAAGCACTTAAACGACTATGGATATAACGGTAAAAACTAATCCCCAATTTGCAGCAAGTGGCAACCAGGCTTTGCAATATGTCCCAGGCCCATACTCCGGCCTCACTGCGAGGGCCAAAACTAATATCTCGTTTACGTACTCGTTGCCGCGCCGCCAGTTCGCTGGCGTTGTTGTGCAAGGGAATTTCCGGGTGCCACAATACCGCCAGCAATTGTTCCTGCTTGGCTCTAGTTTTGGCGATTTGTTTGTCCAATGCTACGTAGCCTGTGACGGGGCCAAACACCCGCTCGAATTCCCCTCGCAAGCGGACGGCTTCGGCAGGAGTGGGAGCCACTTGATAGCTAAAAGCTCTCGCTAAAAGCACGCAAAACCGCTCCAAAGTAAGGGGTGTGCGGCGTAAGCTTTTTGTAGTGTCGCCCCTCATGCACCAGCACAGACCTATTTCGGCGGTCAACCACTCCCGTTGAGGCGCATCGTCGCAAACCAAAGGGCTCACCACCGGCCACTCACTTTGCCAGTGGTAGTCAGCCAGTCCCAAAGCATTCCAAACCGAACTGACTGGCGGGCTTCCCAACTGCGGCAAATGCCGAGCCAGCCACTGCCCGGTTTGGAAGCGAGAGAGCGTGGTGGCGTAGGGCCAATCAGCCTCCAAGCACTCCATATAACATTTGGGCAGTTTCCACACCGTCAGCAGAGCGCGGGCTTCTTCGTTGAAACGATACTGCAAGTTATGACCACACAAAATATTGAGAACACTGTGGCGGTCTTTGTGGGCGACGGTGTGATAGCTAGTATAGAAGGGATTGGTGATGACCTCACACACTTGATTTACGCCATTGACCCGTGTAGCCGTATCATCAATCCCTTGCCACTCAGTGCTAGACAAACCAGCCCGTTCCAGCTGGCTACGTTCACACTCAAAGCCTCTACCATCGTTCAACCAGCTTGCAATCAGTCAGGTCGAAACTGTACAGCCCAACTCGATCAGCAACTGCTCAATTTTATGGACGGTTCAGGCTTTTTAAGTTAAACTCGTCCAATGAATAATATTTTAGATGTTTCGACCGAACGGGTGGATGATTTACCACTCCTGTTCGCCCAACTCCATAAAATGCAGTTGGCTGACCTGCTGGACAAACATTTTCCGACCCACGCCAACTGGAAGGGCTTGTCTTTGGCCCAACTTACTTGTGTCTGGTTGGCTCATATTCTGTGCGAAGGCAACCACTATTTGGTCAAAGTCCAGCCTTGGGCCTGCCAACTTTTGCATACTTTGCAAGCTTGTCTGGGTCAAAGTATGCGCGAATTGGATTGTCCACATGATAGACTGGAGCGAGTGCTGGATAATTTGGCCCACGACGACCAATGGCAGGACTTTGAGCAGGAATTCTCTCAGCACTTGATCCGTGTGTACGATTTGGAAGTAGAACGAGTGCGTATAGATAGCACCACTACTTATCATTATGGTAGCGTTAGCCCAGATGGTTTGTTTCAGTTTGGACATAGTAAGGATCATCGGCCAGACCTGCCTCAAGTCAAAACTAATCTGGCGACCTTCGCTCCCAGCGGCTTACCCGTTAGCACTACCATCGTCAGCGGTAAATGTGCCGATGATGGTCTGTATTTGCCCGAAATTAAACGAGTGCAAACTACAGTCGGTGGTAAGGGTAAGTTGTTTGTAGCTGATTGCAAATAGGATTGACTCTACGTCCAAAGCCCCAGCCACCATATCTATGGCTAGGGGTTACGAGCGGACCCGCAGTCTGAGCAGTGTGGTAGAAGGCAAAAGCGTAATATGGCAAGAACGCTTGTTGATAGTCCAATCGTACAAATTGGCTCAGGCGGGGACGCAGACTTTGCGGCACAAATTGCAACAAGCTCAAGAGGCTCTGGCCTCCTTGCAACCCAGCTTGGGCCAACGAGGTAAGAAACGATACCGTGAAGTAGTCACCCTGCCAGCCGCCGCCGCTGCCATCGTAACTAAGTGGCAAGTGGACGGCTTGCTGCAAGTGCGGGTAGACTCTAGCCAGGGGATAAATTTGACCACATTTAGTGGGATTGGAACTACAAATGAGACCCAACACCATATTCCGGCCTTTTCAGAGCTACAAGAGTGCATTTTGGCTTTATTGAAAATGCCGTTAAACTTATATTCGCGCTTAAACCTTGTTTTGGACGAACTACCGCCCAAAATGAACGAACCATGAGTAAGAAGTAACAAGGTAACAAAATAAGGGAGTTTTAGAGCAAGTAAAAAGGCAGTAAGCGTGACACAAAATGTATCAAAGCTACTGCCTAGTAGGGGTAAAATAAAACGAAGTAGGTTTTTGATTTTTTTAGCGTTTCGCCAATTCTTTGAGCAGGTTGCGGGCGATAACCAGCCGTTGGACTTGCTGCGTGCCTTCGTAAATTTGGGTGATTTTGGCATCGCGCATATGGCGTTCGGCGGGGTACTCTTTGATATAGCCGTAACCGCCAAAAATTTGCAGCGCGTCTGTCGTCACTTTCATCGCGGTATCTCCGGCGAAAAGCTTTGCCATCGAGCTTTCTTTGGCACACGGGATACCCTGTTGGCGCAACCAGGCCGCCCGTAACGTCAGCAAGCGGGCCGCGTCAATTTGGGTCGCCATATCTGCCAGCATAAACTGAATGCCTTCAAAGTTGGTGATGCTTTGGCCGAACTGTTTGCGCGTGGTGGCGTATTCGACGCAATCCTCCAGAGCAGAACGGGCGATACCGATGGCCTGCGCCGCCACCCCCACCCGCCCGGCATCCAGCGTATCCATCGTGATTTGAAAACCCTGGCCCTCGTCACCCACCCGGTTAAAAGCCGGAACGCGCACATTGTCGTAAAAAACTTCAACGGTGGGCGAACCAGTGATGCCCATTTTGTGTAGGGGCTGGCCGAACGAAAGACCGGGCGTACCTTTTTCCACCACGAAATCGCTCATGTGTTTGTGTTTGGCCGCCAGTTCCGGGTTTGTTACCGTGGAGGTGATATAAGTTTCGGCCACCCCGCCCAACGTAATAAAAATTTTAGAGCCGTTGATAACATAGCTATCGCCGTCGCGCACCGCCGTCGTCTTGATGCCCGCCGCGTCCGAACCCGCCCCCGGCTCGGTGATAGCCAACGCACCCAATTTCTCGCCACTTGCCATTTGGGGCAACCAACGGCGTTTCTGCTCCTCGCTACCAAACATCAAAATCGGCTCGGCTCCCAACGAAATATTTACGTCCATCACAATACCCGTCGTGGCGCAAGCGGCACACAATTCTTCGACTACCATCGCAAACAAAACATAGCTTTGGCCTGCCCCGCCGTATTCTTCGGGCAGAGGCAAACCCATCAAGCCCAACTCGCCCATTTTTGCCACCAAATCGGCGGGATATTCACTTTTAGCATCAATTTCGGCAGCACGGGGCTTAATTTCATTTTTGGCGAAATCGCTCACCAACTCCATAATTTCGCGCTCGGTTTCGTTCAATTCCAGGTTGAGAGCATTACGTCCCCAACGGTCAAGCATTTTAGTTTGCGCGACATCAACTAGCGTGGTCATATCTATATATTTCCTTTCTCATCTTCGAGCCAGATCACTCTATTTTGGTTTTTAGCTGGAGATAATTCTAACATATTTTTACAATCAGGGAAAATTTGGTGAAATAAAAAAGCACCTTTGCAGGGTTGGTGCTTTTTGAGGAGTCATAGCTGCTGCTTCTTAGGCAGAGGTTTGAGCTTGTTAGAATTGGAGAGAAAAAGACATGGTTGCGCCCGCCAGAGCTGCAACCAAAATATATATAGAACATAATTTCTGATTTGATTATAGCACAGTTTTTAGAACTTGTGTATTAAATATTTGTTAAAATTACGATTGGCCGGGCAGACGCTTTGACAAAGGCCGGGCTACTCTGTAAACTTAGGATTGGGCTTTCTCAAGGTACAAGGCTAATAAGCTAGAGGGTATGCAAGCCCGCGCAGAACCGATGGATGCATCCTTCGGTGTCGCGTACCGTATTAAATTGTTAAACTTCATCAACCATCGGTCATAGCGAAATCCCTGTCGCGACAGGCCCAACTTTTAACTGACGACTGGTAATTATGGCAAGTTTTAATCTGGCGGTTGTGAGGCCGCATGACCTGATTGGCACCGAACTTTTGCGCGCGTTGGCCCAACGGCGTTTTCCCATCAACAAAATCAAACTGCTAGATATTTCGAGCGGTTCGGTGGGGCGCAAAATCTCTTTTGCAGGCCGCGACTTTGAGGTAGGCGAAATCAGCAGCCGTTCTTTTAGGGACGTAGATATTACTTTCTTTTGCGGTAACGACGAAATCACCCAACATTTCGCGCCTTTTGCTTCCGAGAATAATGGGCTGGCAATAGATTTGACCGGAGCTTTCCGCAACGACGACAAAATTCCCATTATCGTGCCGGAAATAAATCTCCAGGATTTGCAAAACCTCAAAAAGCGGCGCATCTTAGCCAACCCTGGTTCGGCCACTATCCAGGCAGTTTTGCCGCTCAATACCCTGCGCCAATGGTCAACTATCACACGGTTATTTGTCCATACCTTCGAGCCAGTTTCTCAAAACGGTCAGAACGCTGTTGAACTATTTAGTGCCGAGGTCAAACAGGTTTTAGAGGGCAAGAATGTCGTGCCGCACCTTTACCCGCATCAAATCGCTTTTAATTTGCTGCCCGAAACCGATAATTTTTTGGATAATGGCTTGAGTAGGGGAGAAGCGCGTTTAATCCACGAAGTGCGACGTTTGTGGCACACCCCAGAATTAAATATTATGGCTACTGCCGTGCGTGTGCCTGTGTATGTGGGGATGAGCCAGTCGGTGCAGATAGATTTTACCCGACCTATTAACGCCGACGAAGCCCGCGAAGTGATTGGCGATACGCCAGGGGTGCGGGTGGTGGACGAGCCGGGCATCAGCCTGTACCCGCACCCCTGGCAGGTGGTCAACCAGGACGAGGTGTTGGTGGGCCGGGTGCGTGAAGTAGATGCAACCCATAACACGCTGGCTTTATGGAGCGCAATGGACAACCTGCGTAAAGGGGCGGCGGTTAATGCGGTGCAGATTGCTGAGGCCGTCATCGAGCAGAAAATAGTCTAACCCAAATACGGCCCATAGCTACAATTACTCCGCATAGCCAAAAAAGCCCAGCTGCTGGTCGTGGGCAAGCGCGGCCAATCCTCCAATCAGATTGAGCAGCTTTATCAAGCGTGGGCGGTCAAGATGGTGTTCTTCCAGAGTCAGTTCCAGCCCCAAAGTTTCTTCGGCCAGCCCCACCAAACGTGCGCCCTTACACTCAAAATCCTCGTAAACGTCGGCCAGGGTTGCCAGCAAAGGAAACCTATCTTCCGCCTCGCCAATCGCCCGCCGGATAGTATCAATTTCCAGTTCGTCCAGCCGCCACATAAAATATTTGGGACTTTTGGGGTCGCTGTCCGGGGATAGAATAAGCTCTTTTGTCACCATTTTGTCCAGCCTACCTTTTTAGCATTTATCAAAATTTGTCATAGGAGTTCTGGCATTTTTACGCTAGCCCATTCTAACACAACCACAGCTTTTAGGATTCAGTGATTAGAAGGGTATAGTGTACCCACTGGTGGGTGACAGTGCGCTAACTCGGTCACTTGATTTTGGCTCACCAGTTTTGCCAGGAGCGGGCGGAGGGAATAAAGCCGCCCCTCGGTAGAACCAGTTTCTTAGGTTAGTTATAGTCGCCAATCGTAAAAGTTCCACCATCAATAAAGAATAGATTTTTCTTCCAACCAGGTGAAAAGAAACCAGCTTTAATCACACACTGGGCTTTGGAATGGGTGGCTGACACGGCAAAAGCATCAGTATAGGATTGAGTTTGGCCTGGACTAAATTTTTGGTTGTCTCGAAAACTTTGAAAATCTTTAGTCCAATTCACACTATCGCTTGAGCAGTAAACTTCTGTATCAACTAATAAATCAGCAGCGTTATCTGTTTCAGCAGTCGTGATGATGTTAAGAGTTTGACCGGGTTTGATAATATTGGCTGTTGTGGTAGCAGATATAATGAAAGTTGGAGGTGGAGGCGGGGTAGCAGTTGGTAAAAAGCCAATAGTAGGAGTGGGGCTGGCATTAGGGTCAGCTGTGGGTATTGGCCCAAAATCACCTTTCAAGATTATAGCCGTAGTGCTATAGGCTGGAAATTTATAATCAAAGGAAGAGCCAGAAACTGACAAAGACATGGGCTTAATAGCTGCCAAGCTGTTATCAACGTTCATCAAGTCTATCGAAAAGCCGTTGATTGTCACCGTAGCAGTCAAACTGGCAGAGGTAATATCAGAGGGATTAGGACTCCTCATCTCATATATATCGCCGGAACTGGCGGTAAAACCTGGTACTCTAACTGGAGCAGATATATCGTTGTTTGAAAGATTGGTAATCATCAACTTCAATTTTGTTGAGTCCGAAGAGTCCCTTGAAGCCCAGATCGATAAACGCGCGTTATCATTGGTATTGGACTCCACCATTTGATCCCCAAAATACCTTGCATACATCAGATAGGCATAATAGGCAGGCCGGGCATAGAGTTGGGTGGGATTTACACTATCATTAGCGTAAAGCATTGAAAAAGCTTGAGTACCATAACCTTGCCATCTAGCCGCAAAATCAACCCCATTGTAAGCCATGCGACCAAGTACGTCCGTCGTCCAAAGCGCATTCAAGAAGTTTCCGTTCATGGGATTATCGTAATTGCACGTATCAAAATTATATTCGGTTATGCCTTGCGGAATAGCGGCATTCGTTACTTCGCTTATAATGCGCCCAGGCATCAAATCTAATTCTTTCCTGGAATAGTAATTACGCCACGAATCAGCGGCCAGGCCGTCCCAGGCATATCTTGTCAGGTCTGCCTCAGTCGTACTATTACAAGCTTGATACCAGTGATAACTTAAAGCCTGGATTTTCCTACCTTTAGGGCTAATCATAGTATTAGATTGGATCAGGTACGATGAAAGGCTGGTTATTTTATCATCATAAGCTAAACGTGGCGCATCATAAGGGGAGGCTATGCCGGAAGCTGTTATTTTTATAGATGGGTCAACGTCCATCATAGCATCAAGGTAATTTCCTACCCTTTGAACATATTCATCAGGAGTTGGGGCGGCTTTGTTTGTGTCTAGTTCGTTGCCGAGTTCCCAATACTTAAATCCGTAATGATGTTCAATATTAGTGTATTTAACTAAATCTGCCCACATAGTCGCGTCGTTAGTAGAGATGTTTACCTCGATTAACACATCTGCACCAATAGAGTGAGCTAAGGCCGCGACACTATCTATTTCATCTGGATTATATTGAAACCAATATGGGCCGTTTTTAGCGTCAGGCCAACCTGTATAAGGCGTTCGGACTGTGGAACGATCCCAGCCCACACTGTTGCTCCAGTTTCCGCCCGCGTAACGAATTAAGCCGACATGGGCCGCTTTGAGGGCTTCGGCCAGACCTTTGACTTGATTTACATTAGGCTTGCCCCAGCTATGTTCCCAGTTGACAAAGTTCACCCCTAGCAGCTTATTCGTAAAGGGGTGCTTTACTATTGGATAATTTACAGTCAGTACATTTTGGGAAGGTATAAGGGGCGAATTTTGAACGGGCTGTTTCTCCGCATTTTGGTTTGCCCTGCCTACATAGTTAAAACCGATTACCCCTATCGAAACTACAATTACTGAAATTAGCACTCCAAAAAATAGCAAAGGCTTTAATCGTACAACTCTCCGTTTACTGTTTGAAGTTCTTACAAATCTAAAATAGTACCCATACAGTCCGAGGGCGGTAACAATCAAAACAGAAAAACTACCCCACAGCAAAAGAGGCTTCCTCCTTGAGATTACACTTTTCAGGTATAAAAATGGTGCCAAGCCGTAAAAGTAACTGAGTACAATTACCGCAATAACCAGTATCACCAACATACTAACAAATAATAAACGATTTATTTTCATAATTCTTCACAGATACAATGACAGTTGCAATAAAAACTACATCGAAGGAAATAAACAGGCCAGCTACTAAGCGAAAACCTCTTGGGGTTTACGGTCTGGTACTAAAAATTCTGTTTCTAAGCGTTGATAGCTTTGTAACTTTAATTTATGCTCACTGTAAGCGTTATAAGCCACATTAATCAGCCCAATCGCCACCCCTAACAACGTCATTAAACGGGTATTTACAAAAGCCAAGTCCAGGTAAGCATAAACCATAATAGTGCAAATGATGCAACCAGCCAATACTATCATGGTTACTTGCTTATCCATAACGTTGTACTTTATAACCTGACCGAACTTGAAAACGGTTAGACATATCAGTAGCCAGAATATGCCCCAGCCGAATACTCCCAATTTGAGCCATAACCACAACACCTGAACGTGAGGAGTGTAGTATTGAAAGACAAAGCCATCGAGATTCAGGAAGTCAATATAGCGATTGAAAGCTTGACCAAAGCCAATACCAGTAAGTGGGGCGGTTTTGATTGTCAAGATAACGTTGTTTTTTTCGATTAATCTATACAAGTCTGAGTAGTAATCCCTGGAACCGGGTTCGGAGCTAACCGACGCAAATGCTCTAGCCCCGGTACCAAGTGGGCCAGAAACGTTTCTAAAAGCCACTACGTATGGGGGTAAAGTTACTCCTAAGATTAGCAGGCAAATAACAAATGCCTTTCGTCTTCTTTGAAACATTACAATCAAGACAAAAACCAGAGAAATCGCCAGGCTGACAAAGGCGGCTCGCCGATTTGCAATTAAAATACAGAAAAACCCCGGAAAAAGCAAAAGTAAACCCACAACTTTTTCTCGCCAGTTACCGCCAAATAATAACTTAGAAATAGACCAAATTATGAGGATGACAAAGAGTAAAGAAGCCTCGTGGTCAAATCCGTTAATAGAGTCCTGGTACAACCCACCCGGTTCGGTTTGCGAGAAAATAAAAAAGCGGTAAATCGTAATAGCACACATCAAAGAGATACCGAACGGCAGTAACCAGCTTAAAACTCTCCAATATCTGCGTTCAGGCATAAAGTAAACACTTAAAAAGTATAATACTACTATATAAACAGGGGCGCGGACTTCCCACTGAGCAGCTTTTACGTCGCCGTGTTTAAGATAAACTCCATAGATATAGCTGTACAGCAAAAAAGCACCGAAAACAACCACTAGAAGTGAAGTTAGATTAAATTTGAAAGGTATTTTTCTGCGTCCCAAACCGATATGTACCAAGCATATAAAGGCGGTAAAACCGAGTAACACCTCTAACGGAGTAGCGGAAATAGGCAGGCTAGTATAAGCATTCAGATTGGACAAGGGTAAAACAGAATAAGTAGTGATACCGTCAGGATTGGGAAATATTTCACAGGGCAAAACGATGAATATTGCTAAAAAATATCCAATTTGAGGCCACCTACTTATGACGGCAAAACCCAAGCACAAGGCAGTAAACAAAAGACCCAAAGGAGGATTAGAAGCTGTTATACTTCCCAACCCAATTGCCAATATCGCTCCTAACAAACCAAGACCTGAGACTCTTAAATCTTCGTAAGCAGGATATTTGCGAATTCCAATTTTGGACAACCTTGAGGTATGCACCTGCTTAGATATTGCTGAGGTAGCTGGCAATTCAAATACCAAAGGTACACCGAGAGCGTGGCTGGTCAAAACTTTATCAACCAGAGTATGATTGCTCCAGCTTATTAACAAGCCTACCAAGACACATATTTGCACACCTACTAATAAACCTAAAAGCAAGCCAATCAAAAAGCGCGGTAGCCCGTTAAATACAAAGCTACTGAAAATAATAGGTTGGTCATATACTTCGATAATTGGATTTCTGCCGGTGGTGTAGTCATTGGCATTAACTTTAAGCTCTTGAAGATTTTGATATAGATCGTTGTAACTTTGACGGGCATCTAAAACGGTTTGTAACAGAATTTGGTATTGCAAATCGGCATTAGAAAGCAGAAATTTGCCATTGGCGTTATCTAAAGTACGCACAACACCAGGGTTTTCAAAAAGATACTGTTGCAAAGCCTTATTAGAATCGCTCAGTTTGGTTTCGGCATTGACTACTTGTTGGGAAAGCAGTTGCAAGACTGTGCTGCTTTGTTCTTTTAACCTGGCTGCAACAGTATCGGTAAAATCTTTGATAACATTGTTTACTACGTTTAAAGTTAGCTGTGGGTCTATATCACTATATTTCAATGAAATGGTATGCTCACCAACCGGGTTCACCTCTAAGTCTTTGGAGATTTTAGCACTCAGGCTTTTTAATTGGGTAGCGTTTAAGTTAAAGCCAGCTATCTCAAGCTCGTTTGTCACCTGCTCAACAAAGGACGAAGACGCAACCGCTTCTTGTAATTGGTGGGCCTGATTAGTGGCTGCACTCTCGGTTGTAATTTGCTGGGTGCTGCCGGGCAACTTAAAAATGATGGGTTGTTTTGCCCATAGGACTGCATCTACCGAATAAGTGTTACTAGGTCGAAAAACTACTTCTGTTACCAAAGTTGCCAGCAATAGAATGGCTAGAAACAGCCAAATATAGTGATGGAAAGTGTAAATGTACTTGCGTATTTCATTGGGACGAACAGATTTGTGGGTCACTTATTTGTTACTCCATTGGGGACTTTCAAATTAAGTTCTTCTTTGAAGCCTTGCCAATACAAAATATTTGCGATGCAACTCATAGCTTTGTAACCCACTCGTTCTTGTTTAAGACCTATGGCTATTAAAGCACTGCGTAGTAAGACCCAGGCTACTGCTCGTTGAGCGCGGTTGTGATTGAAAAGCCGAACAGACAAGAACTGTGTAATCCAGTTTCGACCCTTAAATTCTCGCTGGCTCATCTCAATCCAACCCTTGACATTCTTTTCGCGTTCCAACTTAACCGCATAACGCCCATATAGGTAGTGAGTTTTAGTCCACGAATCGAAGGAACGTTCAACATAATGATAGCCGATAGCTTTAGGATTAAATTCAAATTGAAGACCTAACGCCTGGAGGCGACAAGCCAACTCTACATCTTCATATCGCTTGAAATCTTCATCAAATAATCCAGCCTTTATAATCCAGTCACGTTTGAGGGAGCAATTGCCCGTGTAAAATTGGCGATGGCTCATAGCGTATTTGCCACTCAAAATCTCTTTATACTGCTCTTCCAATATGTATTGTTCCCAATTCGTCCAGGTGGAACCCTGGTAATCAGCAGGTTTTGACATAGAGCCAACTACTACCAAACGCGGGTTATGACAATGGCTTTGCCAATGTTCTATGATAAGCTGAGGTATTACCATCACGTCATCATCTACAAATAAAACATATTCGCCCGTGCTGGCCTTGACACCAACATTACGAGCAGCGGCAGGGCCGCTTTGGGACTGACTTATAATTTGCAACTTGAACGGAAAATCAGGACGTAACTGCTCTAACATCGCTTCTGACCCATCCGAACAACCATCTAAAACCACTATCAACTCTAATAAATCTGGTGGATAAGTTTGTTTGCTAAGATGATTTAAGGCGCGAGCCAGACGCACTTTGCGGTTGTAGCTAGGTATTACGATGCTAAAGGTGGGCATTTCGGTTGGTTGCACACTGCTATCCACTCCTAAAATCCTCCTACATTGCTTACTTTACGTGGTGCGATTTTTGCCGGAACGCCCATAGCAGTACAGTTGGCGGGTACATCTTCAATTACTACCGCATTGGCTCCAACCACTACATTATCTCCAATAGTAATGCCACCTAATACCCGCGCTCCCGCTCCTAAAAAAACATTATCGCCGATGACCGGAAAAGCGTGTTCATTTCTCATTCCAATAGTATTTGCACTAATCAAGCTCAAGTTTTCACCAATGCGCCTGGCTGTAATAACTGTTCCAACTGGGTGAGGAACATAAAGACCTGCCCCAATCGGAACGTGAGCCGGTATATCAAAACCATGCAGAGTGATGTTCAATCGGGCCAGCATACCAGGCACAGCGGGTACACGTTTGAGCCAAAGCAGATGACTGAGACGATAAAGCAAGGTTGCCCGTAACCCCATATAGTTCCAAATCAGACGGAGAGCAGTTTTGCTTGTAATTCGCTGTTCAGGTGTCCACCCGGGTTGCCATATTTTGAACCAGGCTCTCACATCTCCGACCATAAGCTCAAGGCAATTATAACCAATGGTGTCAATCCGGTTTGAAATTTGGTTTTCAACTACCGACCCCTCACTTTTGTTCATTTCGTTCATAAGTGTGCCTCCTCTTGCAACTGGTTTTCTAGCTTTCCTTGCTCAACAGTGTCTTCTTCCACAACCTGATAGGCTGATATATCACCAGGCATTTCAGCTAATAACTGTTTGCCGCCTTGCTTTCTGGTATGCCAAAGTTGTTTAGCCTGTTTGAAAAGACCGAAGGCAAAAGCAGCGACCAACCCATAGCTAAACACACCAACCAGGATCGGCACAAGCAAAAAAGTTTTTTGTAGCGGCCAGATTAACAAACCCATTAGCACCGCCGCTACCAAAGACTTCAATATGTTTCGCCCTAGTTGAACGTTAATTATTTTAGTACCAACTAATCTAACACCTACTACGCCTATTAGTAACTCGGTAATTAGCAGAGCGACGGCAGCCCCCAGACCACCGTTACTCTGGCTAGATTGAAAATACGGAATTAGTAGGAGATTAAGAGCCAGATTGACCACAAAAGCCATAAGCATAAGCTTAGTCCATTCGCCTTGACGGTTCTGAGCAGTCAGAATCTGGTAAAGACCTACACCAAGATAAGTCGGCACAGCAGTCCAACCTAAAACGATCATAATTGGAACTGATGGAGCAAACAGCCCCTGGTAAAAGAAGCTAATTATTGGGTCGGCCATCACCATCGTACCGATTGCAAGTGGTAAGCTGATACACATCAAAAAAGTCAAAGTCTGGCGCGATACATCAATATTAGCTTGTTGTTTTTGCTTATCTATAGCCAGTCGTGACAAAGTGGGCAGAACGGACTGACCCAGGATCACAGGCATAACCAGGAGTGTCCCAAACAAGCGGGTGGGGACGTTGTAAAAGCCCACTGTTTCAGTGTTGGTTAATACCGAAAGCAAGATGGAGTCCAGGTATAAGTAAAGATTAAAACTTATATCCACTATCAAAAAGGCCACGCTACCTTGTAACAACTGCCGATAAATTTGAGGTCTTAATGTGAAGCTGGTGTTGCTGTGCTTGAAAAACCACCAGCAGTAAAGTAGTAGCAAAGGTACTGTCGTAATCAAGTTGGTAGAAGCTACCAATACCAGCCCCAAATTAAGTGCAGCTACAAGCAAGGCTAAAGCAGTATTAAGACCTTTGTCAATCAAAGCTTCGTAAAAGGGATAGCGCATCTTGTCTAATCCCTGCAAGGTGGCCCTCATAGGTAGGATTGCTACCGCCATAACATTGACGACTGCCATAACATAGATCACCTGACGAGTAGTGTCAGGTTGGTTAGAAAAATTGCTGAAAGCTATCACTACACCCCAGCAAATTATAGCCAGCGTAGTGCTAAGAAGAATAGCCGGGCCTACCAGGTTATGGGCTGCTTCAGGATAACGGGCTATCTCTCTCAAAATGAAAACTTTTGTCCCAGCATTCGCTATAACCGTTACAATAGCGGAAATAGCCCAAATCAAAGCAAGTGTCCCTATTCCGGCTGGCCCTAAATATTTAGGTATTACCAAAGTATAAACTGAGGTCAGTATCCAGGTTATAGCCTGGCTTCCGCCTAAAAAAAGGACATTTGAGACGATTTTACGTTGCACACTTTTCTAGCCTCTCAGTTTGTATAACAAACTTCCCGTCCTATTTAGCATTATATTCAAGCCGGACAACAATAGTATAAAATATATTTTAAGGATATTTTAATTTTGTTAAGAATTTCTAAGTTAGGATATAGCCATTTCTTCGTCAACAACATTGACTTGAGGGTATTTTACCACATTTTCAAAAATGTATAGTGTGTAATAAAAAGCCTTCAAAAGGAGGCCAGATTCTTGTAATCGAGAATAGTGAAAAATATCAGCGAAACCAGAGACATTCTGCTTATATCAGGGGACTCATCTGGTGGAACGGCTTTGCAATGGGAAAGTAAAAAGTCAGTTTTAGGTAGAACAAATAATTATAAGTGGTTTTGCTCTATCTCTCCACTCCCTTTTCATGATATTGGCATAGATATTGCTAATTAAATATTTATGAATTTTAAGGCCAAACTCGAATTTGAGAAACCCTTTCAGTGTTGATAGGGGAAGCAGTTGTAGAACAAGGTACTATGGCTATAAAATTAGGGGGGTGTACCCACTAGCCAAAAAGTACCGATTAGCATAAGATAGCATCAAATTAACAGGCCACTAAGCTACGATGGAGTATTAGAGGACTAGTATAAGGAGTTAAATACCTTATATCTTATATTGCTCTCTTGGTACAATATTTATTTAAAGCTTAGTAAGGTGGTCCTGTAATGGAATTCCCGAACGAAATTTCTGACTCCACAATCGAGTTTTCACTTCCGGTGGCTAACGCACCCGAAAACAATTTCATTACAACAAATAAATCTAGCGTATTCAAAGCAGCCCGAACCTTGATCCGTACCTCAAGGCAAATTATGGATGCCTGTCTTATCTACTGCGCTTTTTTGCTGACTTATTACTTCCGCTATCTACTTTTCAATCCAGATGGAGAGCTATCCCTGCTTGCGCCTGTCTCTTTTGGTCAGTATTGTCTGCTTGGCATTGCATTCACTTTGGTACTTTTCGGTCTCCTCAAAATTAGGAGATATTATGCCTTCCCAAAAATAAGCACTAAAACTGGCGAAATCCTCTTAATCGGTAATGCCACTTTAACTGCGGCAGCGGCTGTAACTATGGTTACATTGTTGGTACAGCCAAACTTTCTTATCTCCCGCCTGCTGTTCATTTTGCTAGTACCTACAACCTGGATAGTATTGGGGTTAAGCAGGCTCATTGTCTGGAATATACAGCGAGTATTGTGGTCTAAAGGTATCGGTGTGCGCAAACTTATCGTCATAGGCACAACTGCAACCGGGGTGCGACTGATCCAGACCACTGCTCAAAACGCTCAGTTCGGGTACAAGCTTCTGGGTTTCGTAGATGATAGTATGCGTTTTTCGGATTGGCATATTCCGGCTCGTTATGGCAATACTTTCAAGCGTACCAACATTGAAGTGCCATATTTAGGTACTACCACCCAGCTGGCCGAACTGATTGAGCTTCACAAAGTTGACGAGGTAATGATTGCCTTGCCGGTTCAGGAGCATCAGGTAGTGGATAGGGTGATAAACCTGTGCAGAGAAAAACAAACAACTTTTACGTTCGTACCAGACCTATACCATATACAGCCAGGCGGAGTCCAAGTAAGGCACATCAATGGTATCCCTCTTTTCGGCAGCGAACATACAGTTCTACGAGATTTACACTTCTTGCTCAAACGCGGAATAGATATTTTCGGTTCGCTACTGCTTATTTTAATAGCTCTGCTGCCAATGGTGGCAATCGCAATTGCAGTCAAATTGGACTCTAAAGGGCCGGTAATATATCGGCAAATTCGCGTTGGCAAAAACGGTAAAACTTTTACTCTGCTGAAATTTCGGTCTATGTATGTTGATGCTGATGCTCGTTTAGCCGATTTACTTCAGTACAATGAAACCAATGGCGCGACTTTCAAAATGAAGAAAGATATAAGAGTCACTAAGGTGG
Source organism: Chloroflexia bacterium (assembly GCA_038207455.1). Lineage (GTDB taxonomy): Bacteria > Chloroflexota > Chloroflexia > Chloroheliales > Chloroheliaceae > JBBQZT01. The sequence continues at coordinate 68,961 of JBBQZT010000012.1, read as the reverse complement.
GGCGTTTTATTCGCCGAATGAGCCTGGATGAGCTACCCCAACTTTTTAACATCTTTTGGGGCCAGATGAGTCTGGTAGGCCCGCGTCCGGCCCTCGAACGTGAGGTGGTACTCTACAAGCCCTGGCAGTTGCGGCGACTGGAAGTAGTTCCGGGGCTAACTGGTTTATGGCAGGTAAATGGCCGCAGTTCGATTACTTTTGAGGAAATGGTTAAGCTGGACATCTATTACATAGATTATTTTTCGCTTTTGCTAGATTTTCAGATTTTAGTTAAAACCATCAAAACAGTATTAAAAGCGGAAGGGGCCTACTAAATTCTTCCAGCACCTACTACTAATAGCGGCACAAAGCTTGCAGTAGTGTCTATGGAAGGCTCTATCTCTGGCTTAACCACCTGGCATATATAAGAGATGGTATTCGTCTGTTTTCTTTTACATATAATTTAAGCTATACAGCTATAACAAGGATGATGTCATAGTATGAGTAATTATCGGGTCTTGATAGTGGATGATACGCTAATAATGCGTGAGGGCCTGGCAGCTATTTTCAAGGGCATTACAGGTGTGAACTTTGTTGAAACTTGCCAGGATAAACAAGAGGCCATCAAAGCTGTGCGTAGCCGTCGTTTCGATGTAGTCATGATTGAGCTACAGCAAGAACTGGAAAACGGAATTACGCTGGGTCACGAATTACTGCTAATTGACCCTAAGCTAAAAGTCATTGTTTATACGCGCCAAACTACTTCCTTCATGATTTCACAGCTGATAAGGCTAGGCTACCACAATCGTATTCGACAATGGGGATTAACCAAAACCCCAGCTACTAAAGCTACTGCGGTTACGCTTATAAAAGCTGGTAGTGAGGTTTTTGGTTTTATGGTAATCAAAAACCTTACTCCTCAAGTTCTAGCCCAGAAATTAGAGCTATTGGCCCAACAAATCCATCCGGTTGATATTGAGATTATCAATATGCTGGCTGAACGCTTTAATCATCTACATCTAACTCCACGTGAGCTAGAATGCAGCAAATTGGTTAGCCAGGCAAAAAGTAACCTTTATATAGCTCAACATCTAGGCATATCAGTGCAAGCAGTAGAAAATTTGATTAATAGTCTATATAACAAGTTTGCTATTGGCGGCACGCCTAAAGACCCTGGTCGTCGGGTGAAGCTTGCTTATACCATTCAACATTATTATGGTTCTGAGGACATAGCAGTATAACAAGATTGGGCCAGCCTTTTCTATATTAAAAAACGGATTTTGAAACAAAAACGGAATGTTGGCCTATACATGGCTAACATTGCAATTGTATATTGTATTTGGGGCAAAGCTATGATTAACACAACTGAATTTTTAGATACCCATTTTAATAAAATGTCCCAGGCTGAGGCCATCGAACTCCTGCAAGCCCGATTGTTGAATAGGGTGGGAGGTAAGGTCTTCTATGCCAACGCGCATACTGTGGTTACGGCAGCCAAATCAAGGCAATTAAAACTAGCTTTATCTAGGGCTGATTTGGTACTGGCAGATGGTAGCGGTGTACGTTGGGGCAGTGCCTTCTTGGGAAAGCCGCTTGTCTATAATCTAAATGGAACTGATTTAGTACCAGCCTTGCTTGAAGCTGGAGCTAGAAAAGGGCTGTCAGTTTATCTTTTGGGGGCAAAGCCGGGCGTGGCCGAGGCAGCCGCAAAAAACCTGGCTGAAACTTACCCTAAGCTGACTATCTCAGGGTTGCGGGATGGCTATTTTTCCAAACAGGAGACCGCCCAGGTGTTAGAAGATATACGTCAAGCCAGGCCGCATTTGCTATTGGTCGCAATGGGTGTGCCTTTACAGGAAATCTGGATAAATCAGTACGCTTCGCAATTACCAGGTATTACCTGTATGGGGGTTGGAGGTTTGTTCGATTTTCTGGCGAGTAAAGTGCCACGTGCGCCGCGCTTGGTGCGGGCAACTGGTATGGAATGGTGCTGGCGTTTAGCCATGGAACCACGTCGGATGTGGAAACGGTATTGTGTGGGCAATTTGGTTTTTATCAAGTTAGTAGCAGGTAAAGCTCTGACTACCACGCGGGTTCAAAACTCGAACTCCTTATCAAATCCGTTTTCTTTTAATTATCAGGATTATACGTTTGTGGCCGCAGAAACCTTGTTTGCAGCTTCAAATAGACCCCAGAGGCAAAACCAGGAGCTTGAAATCAGGTGAGCAATTTGCTGGCAGGCATACAATTCACTTTATTGGTAATATTGGGTGTCCCAGTGATATACCTGGTAATCTTAATGATTGCTGCCAGCTTTTATGGCCGTCATAAAAATTTACCCAAAAATACAACTGGAGACCCATCTTCCGCTACAAATTTTGTTATTCTTATTCCAGCCCATGATGAAGCCCTGACTTTGCCAACAACCCTTCAAACCATCAAAGCCTTGCGTTATAAGGGTGACACGGCTCAGGAATTATTACCAATTGTAGTTGTTGTTGCTGATAATTGTACTGATAATACTGCGAAGGCTGCCCGCGATGCGGGTGTAATCGTACTTGAACGCCACGATAAGAGCTTACCAGGTAAAGGTCACGCTCTAAATTGGGCTATAACACTTTTATTACAAAAATATGACCGAAACCAGTTCAACGCACTGGTTATCTTTGACGCAGATACTATTCCCGATGCGTCTTTTCTTGAAGAAGCTAATCAATCCTTGCATAATGGATGTCAGGTTTTACAGGGTCGCTACGACTTATTAAATCAGGGGCAGTCCTGGCGTACCCGTCTGCTTTATTCTGCTTTAGTCTTATATAATCATATTAGACCATTAGGCCGCACTGTATTAGGTTTGTCTGATGGTCTGCGCGGAAATGGCATGGTATTCCGGCGACAAGTGTTAGAGCAAATACCCTGGCAGGCTTTTTCTTTGGTGGAGGATATAGAATACACCAACCGACTTGCTTTGGCTGGTATTAAAGTTACTTATGTCCCCCAGGCTCTCATCTATAGTCAAGCTGCCCATACTGGAAAGCAAGCTTCGACCCAAAGAATGCGTTGGGAAGGCGGACGGATCAAACAAGCTAAACAAGATGTGCCTACCCTTATGCGGCACTTTTTGACTAAACGGGATTGGGTAGCCTTTGACCGGGCGGTTGATTTAGTAATTCCTCCCCTCACAATTTTACTATTTGCCTTATTCGCGCTGACTTTTATCAATTTGCTTAGTTGGTTATGGCTTGGAGGTGTGGGCCTAAGTATTTCCCTGGCTGGCTGCTTGTTTTTATTAATTGCAATGGTTTTCTTTGTGGTGGGGGGTTTATGGATTGGGCGATGCCCGGTTAGTGCTTACACTGCCTTACTCTTTGCTCCACTTTATATGGTGTGGAAATTACCCCTCTATCTCAAAATGATATTAAGACGCACTCCACAACAGTGGATACGTACATCGCGGACCAAGATTGAATTGAATGACTTAAATAGAAAAGGTTAATTATTAGATGCAACGGTACTTATACACGTTTTTAAGATTTATCGCAATTCTCATTATTCCTCTAATTATTGGGCCTATTGTTGGGACGGGAATTTTGCTGTCGAACACTACCTATACCTCGTCGGCAAATTTGTGGGTGCAAACGTCCCTGTATTCTGACCCCCAACAACTAAATCAGGGTTCTAGCTATAACAGCCCTGCCAAACAGTTTGGAGACCAATTGACCGAACTGTTGAGTACCAGGAATTTTGTGGGCAACCTTATTGATGGGACAGAACTGAAAAACACTGTCAAAACCGAAGCGGGACGCTTGAGCTTGATTGATGACCTTAGCAAAAACATCAAAATCGAGGCTTCCGGTTGGAGCTTGATAAAAATTAGTTATAGCGATAAAAGTCCTGATACCTCTTTGAGTGTGATTTCTTCAACTGTAACAACTTTTATTGGCTACTACAACACTAATATTAACCAGCAGGAAAACACTGCTACTACTTATTACGCAGGGCTGGTAAAGTCATCTAAGGTAGAATTGGATAAAGCCACCAAAGCTTTGGAGGATTTTCTGGCGGCCAATCCAAACAAGGTCGGCTCCGAGGGAGCAGCGAAAGCCGTAACGCAGGAAGATATTCAGTACGGCCTACTCACGCAAAATCGTGATGTAGCGCGTAAAACTTATGATGATGCCATAGCTAATCTAGGTAAAACCAAAAATACTTTTGGGGCTATCCAGCAAGGCCAGGGAACAACCTTAACCATTAAAGACCAACCCCAAGTTTCAGATAATAAAACCAGTAAATCTCGCCAGATTGCACTAGGGCTAGGGCTAGGCTTAGTGGTAGGAGCTATAATTTCTGGCTTAATCACTATTCTGCTTACTTTACTAGACAACAAATTGCGACTGGTATCACATACTCAGCAGGTTTTACGGGTAAGACGGGTGTTTGAATTACCCAATATTCCGCGAAAGAAGCATCAAAATAAAAAAGCTCAAGCTCCGGCTTTACTAAGCTCTGCTCATAGCTTGGGAGCAGCAGACTTTTTGACTGTCAATTCCAATAAAGTTAGCCCTAACGTGGAAGTCAAACCCGTTACCCAGGAAGCTCCGCAGTATGTCGGGGTAGCTCACAACCAGGAAATTCCCGAAATTCAAAAGGCGGTTGTGGGTAATCTAAATCAAGCTGTAAATCCTGCCATTGCGTCCCAGCCAGAGCAGACCGCGACTTTGATAATTAAGAACCAACCGCTAGTTCCTAACAGTATTCGCGAACAGATTGCCCAGTCTGAACTCCGATTAGGGTTAGGACTAATGGCTACAGGCTTGAAAACGGTTCTGCTTACTATCCTAGATAACAAAAACAAGGGGCAACCTGCAACAATTCAACCAGCTTCGATTGTGCCTGAACCTGTTCGCATCACCACTACAGGTGGGGTATCAAAAAGCTACCCTGGTAAAACCAGACGGAAATGAGAAAAATTTATGTCAAAAGGCAAAGTTGGGCAAGCAGTGGTGTGAACAGCAGTTTTGGAATCGTTAAAAAATATGCAGACAGAAAGAGTAATTGCTAAGATGGTTGAACAGGAAATTTCCGGTGGTGTCGCCCCCGGCCAGAATCTGGTTAAATTTGAAGATTTTGAGCCACAGCCACCGCAATTTGAAAAGCTCAAGTCAAGCTCAGTCCGAAGTACAGATTTTGCTGGTAAAGAGGTGTCTTCAGATTTAGAAGAATATTTTCACCAAATTATCCAGCGTTTAGACCTGACCCTGGATCCTACCAGACCTCTGGTATTGGGAGTAGCTTCTGCGGTGCGGGGAGAAGGTCGCACCACGGTGGCTATGGGTCTTGCCTCTTCTATAGCCAAGCAATTGCCTGTAAAGGTGGTCTTGCTTGAGGCAGATTTAGAAAACCCGACCCTGGCAGGGGATTTACAACTTCCCAACATAGGTTTGAGCGAATATATGCGCGGAGAAATTGAGTTTCAGGATTTATTTCAAGAAACTATGCAGCCGGATTTTTCCGTAATTTTGGCTGGCGATTGCAAGGGAGAGGTACTTAAAACCCTAAGAAATGAATATTTCGACAAAATAATAACTATGTTACGATACCGTTTTGCTATAATAATAGTGGATTTACCGCCTATGGCAAAAATCGGCGAGGCAACTAGAATAATCAACCAAACTGACCTTGTTTTGATGGTGGTCAAAGCAGGTACAACTCCCGAAAAGCAAGTCAAGACGGCCCTCGAACTGGTGCCAGAAGAAAAACTGATTGGGGTGATTTTGAACCGGACGCGACCCGCTTTCAGTTTATTTTCCCGACTTGGACGTGCTTTCAAAAAAAGTAGGCCGTGAGGCAAAAATGTTTATTGTGATTATGCTTTTGGTAGGTTCACTGGTATTGGGTATGTTTCGGAAAGAATTGGACGTTAAAGCCAGTGCTATTTTAGTTTTGATGGTGGTAGCTGCGGTTATAGGCTTTTATTTCTTTAAAAGGTTTTTGTAACCATAATTGGTTTAGCATTTTATTGATTGGTGTGACATTGAGGAACTGGGACAAGACAAATTTTTATCATCTGCTGAACTGGTTTTGCCTACTGCTGGCTTTGTTGTTAGCCGCCTGCGGTGATGCAAGTATCGGCCAAACTCTGGCTAGTTCCAGCCCCTCTAAAAATCCCAGCCCAACAGCCGCTTCTAATGTTACTTCCACGGAGGCTGCCCCCACTTTTGGCACTCTACCTGCACAGGCTAATAATGAGGTAGTAGTTTCGCTAGATTTTTCAAAAGTTGGGCCAGCTATCAGCCCTTACATTTATGGCATAGCAGATGTGGACAAAACAGACTTGAATTATACCTCGCGTCTTCGCCCTGGTATGATGCGGTGGGGTGGCAATCCTGCTTCACGCTTCAATTGGGTGTTGGGTAATGCCTGGAACGCGGGTCGCGATTTTGAGTTTCGTAACGGAAATTATGGACAGCCAACTGGTGATGTAGCCACCGAGAGTTTCCAAAGAGCTAGTAATGCGAAAATAGCAATGCTGGTGACAATTCCGATGCTGGGTTGGGTAGCTAAAAACAGTGACAGCAACACTCGCTCGGTTGGAGTACCAGATCAAAGTGGCTCACCTATTGCTCCAAATTCGGCAGCAATTGTCGGTTACGACCCGGCTGCCAACCGCGCTTTGACCAGCGTACAAAGCCTGGCCCGCAAAAACGGCCCATTCGTGGATAAGCCTGACCCGGCTAGTAGCAAGGTAGTTTATCAAGACGAATGGGTGGCAAGTTTGGTAAAGAAACTTGGCAATGCAGAGGCAGGCGGTATCAAATTCTACGGCATGGATAACGAGCCGGATTTATGGTCTGAAACCCATACCGATGTTCACCCGACAAGGGTAGGTTATGATGAACTTTGGTCTCGTTTCCAGGAGTATGCTAGTGCGGTCAAAGACGTGGACACCACTGCAATGATAACTGGCCCGGTGAGTTGGGGCTGGCTCGGTTATTTTTTTTCTGCCTTAGACCGAGGCAGCGATGACTTTAAGACGGCCAGCGATAGAGCTAATCACGGCAATCAGCCGTTTATACCCTGGTTTTTGAGCCAGGCCCGGCAGTACGAACAGCAAAAAGGTAAAAAGATTCTGGACGTACTGGATATTCATTATTACCCGTCAGCTGATGGGGTCTATGCTGGTAAAACCGACCCCGAAACGAATGCTAAACGCTTGCGGGCCACCCGCTCCTTGTGGGATTTGGGTTACATAGATGAATCCTGGATAGGAACACAGATTAAGCTGATCCCGCGAATGCAAGATTGGATTAAGACTTATTATCCGGGGTTAAAGCTAGGTGTTAGTGAATGGAACTTCGGGGCAGATACTACTTTAAATGGAGCTTTAGCTATTAGCCAGGCTTTGGGAATTTTTGGAAGCCAGGATGTTTATATGGCTTCCTATTGGCCTTATCCACCTAAAGACAGTCCCGGATATGAAGCTTTCAGGTTATATACAAATTTTGATGGTAAAGGTAGCAGTTTTGGAGATAAAAGCGTCCCGGTCAAAATCTCCGACGATTCGAAGGTCAGTAGTTTCGCTGCAATGGATAGCTCGACTGGACATCTCCATCTTATCTTAATCAATCTGCAACCCGATAAAGCTCAAATTTTACGGGTACAGACGCTTCAAAGTTTTCCGGCCCAGAATGCGGCTGTTTATCAAATAAGCGCAAAAACAGCTAACCAGTTGACGCAACAGCCTACCTTGAAGCTTGAAGGCGGCTCAAAAATCGAGCTTACCCTACCTGCTTATTCTATAACTTTACTTGACTTGTTGTCATCGGGCAGCCAATAAAAGGAGAAGTTTGTGTCTAGCATTAAAACTAAAAATGTTAAGGTACTGCTCATAATCAATGCAGATACTTCCGAAAAAAGCAAGCTGCCTTTTGACCGTTCCCAAGAACGGCTAGTAGATTTCGCGGCCCTGAAAGCTGCTCTAAACGCCGATGTAATAGACTGGACCTCCATTAAAGCTCATCGCTGGACAAACCTGCTTGCCAAGTTTGGCGGTAAAGGGGCAGCCTTAGCAGCCCTGGCCTTCAGTAAGCACAGGCAATACCAGGCTTTTTATTGTGACAGTGAAAATAACGGCCTTGTGCTGGCTTTATTGTTCAAACTTAGTCGCTTACACAAGCCACTTTTGACCATTGGACATTGGATTACACCGCCCAAGAAAGCAATTCTCTTTAAGTTTTTGAAGCTACATCAGTATATAACCGTTATTTTCCTGCATTCTAGCACCCAATATCAAAAGGCAATTGAGCAATTAGGGATACCAGCTTCAAAACTCGCCCTTTTGCCCTATCAGGTTGATACTCAATTTTGGCAGTTAAAATATGCTAACCCTATCGAGGCGCAACCACCCTACATCTGTGCGGCTGGGCTTGAATATCGGGACTATGTCACTCTGATTGAAGCGGTACGCAATTTACCTGTCCAGCTAAAAATTGGTGCGGCCAGTCACTGGTCTAAACGCATAAATAGTCTTCCCGACGAGGCTCTACCTGAAAACGTAGCAGTTGCTTCATATAACTATCAACAATTACGAGATTTATATGCAGGGAGTCGCTTTGTGGTAGTGCCTTTGTACGATATAGATTTTCAGGCTGGCATAACGGTTATTTTAGAAGCAATGGCTATGAGCAAAGCAGTAATTGTGACTCGAACCCTGGGTCAAGGAGATACGATTGTAGATGCTCGCTCTAACCTTCACGGTAGAGTAAACCCACCTGTAGAAACTAAAGGAAAATTTACTTACTTGTTTGGTAGTAACAAGGCAGAGGACTTGTCCGGCCCGACTGGGTTTTACGTAAATCCCGGTGATAGTCAGGAATTAGCTGGAGCGATCCAATACTTACTTGAACACCCCGAACAAGCAGAGGCTATGGGCAAAGTTGGTCGTCGCACCGTCGAAACGCTAATGAGTGTGGAGCAATTCACCTTTCGGATAATTGAGGCTATTTTAGAGGCGGTAGGTGTAAAGCCTGAAATATCAGACCCAGCCTATGAAGCCGAAGCCTCGAAAGTGAGAACTTAGCGGATGCAACAACACTTTACCTTTGTTATGGAGCAAACACTCGGTCATATACCCTTTGCAACGAACCTTAAAAGGGTGGTTGATGACGATAGCGATGTAAGCATCAATTGGCTAGAGGTAAATTTCGCGCCTCAGAACAAACTTGATAAACTGCCAGTAATAAAAAATAACTGGTCTTTAAGAGGTAGTTTGCAAGCGCGTCGTCTGTTAAACGCCGAGCGCAAAAAGAGTGGCTTGAGCGACTTGTATTTTTTTCACACTCAGGTAGTTTCCTTACTTTCTTCGGGTTGGCTGCCCAAAGAAACACCCGTGGTAATTTCGCTGGATGCAACCCCGATTAACTACGACCAGATTGGACTGGCTTATGGACATTCTGCAAGTAATCGTCCGGCTGAAAAATTCAAGTTCTGGCTCAATCGCCGGGCGTTACACCACGCTACTAGCTTAGTAACTTGGTCGGAATGGGCGAGGCAATCTCTAATCAACGATTACGGAGTAGAGGCACACAAGGTAGAAGTAGTACCACCAGGTACAAACATGAACTTTTGGCAGCCAAATTTAGAAGCAAAAAAGTCCAACCATTCACAACAGAAGCTGCGGCTGCTTTTTGTAGGTGGTGACTTTGAGCGCAAGGGCGGTCAACTGCTTTACGAAGCTTTCCGCCGGAATTTGTCAGACCTGTTCGAGTTGCATTTAGTTACGCAAGGGCAAGTGGAGCCTGGCGATGGTGTTTTTGTCTATAAAGACATCAGACCAAATAGTGCCGAACTACAGGCTTTATTTCGCCAGGCTGATGTTTTTGTTCTGCCTACCTATGGCGACTGTTTGTCTTTAGCTATCGTAGAGGCTATGGCAGCTAATTTACCGATTGTTTCTACTAAGGTAGGGGCGGTCAGTGAAGCGGTGGAAACTGGGGAAAACGGTTTTCTAATCACACCGGGAAATATAACCGAGCTAACCCAAGTATTGCGCCAGTTAGCAACTAACCCCGAATTACGGCAACAAATGGGGGCCAAAAGTCGTAAAAAAGCTGAATTAAATTTTGATGCTTCAAAGAACGGACTACGCTTACTTGAAATATGCAAGCGCAGCACTGCATCAAAATGAGCCTGAGTAGCTATCGTCCTTCTTATTGCTACCATAGAAATGTACGATAGCTTTTGTCAAAGTTTTTAATTGAAAGTTTTACGAGGAGAAATACGATTTATGAACAAGCATCACTCACCTTCGAGTTTGAGTAGGAACAGCTTTATCACAAGCAACAGTAAGCAGTTCTTCAAAAGGTTTCTAATGCTGAGTCTGGTATTCTTAGCAGGGGCAGCCCAATTTCTTTTATGCTGGGACAACTCCGCTTTTGCTTCAGCTTCGTCCACGAGCAACGCCAGTGACAGCAACAATGCCAATGCTGCTGCCAAAGTAAGCGCGGTGGCAGGTCTAAAGAACACAAATGCGGTTGTTCCGCATACCTTTCAACAACAGACCACCCTTGCCCCAAGTGACCTTGGCTCTGGTGACAAATTTGGTTTCGCGGTGGGCCTGAGCGAAGATTTCAACACAGCTTTAGTAGCCGCAGAAGGTCAAAACTCGCTAACTGGAGCCGCTTACATCTACTTACGGGACGCTAACGGCAGTTGGAGGCAGCAACAAAAGCTTACCGCCCAAGACGGTGCGGCCAATGATAGCTTTGGTTGTTGGATGGCTTTAAGTGGTGATGGCACTACAGCTATCATTGGTGCTTACACCAAAAACCAGAGTATCGGAGCGGCTTACGTCTTTGCGCGTGATGTTAATGGTAATTGGAGTCAGCAGCAAAAATTAACTGCTTCAGATGGGGCAGCAGGAGACAGTTTTGGGGGTTGGGTAGCGATTGCCCGCGATGGTAACACAGTTCTCGTGTCAGCCAGCCACAAAAACAATTACGCCGGAGCAGCTTATGTTTTTACCAGAACCAATAATACTGTCTGGAGTCAACAGCAGAAGTTAGTTTCTCAAGACATCACACCATCTGATAACTTTGGTAGCTGGCTAGGATTGAGCGGAGATGGCACTACCGCTTTGATTGGCGCGTTCACCAAGAATACTAACGTGGGAGCAGCATACATTTTTGCACTTAATGGTAGCACCTGGACCCAGCAGCAAAAATTAACTGCGTCCGACCCCCTACAAGGCTCAGATTTTAGCTTTGCGGCTACTCTAAGTCGCGATGGAAATACCGCTATACTGGGAGCGGCTACCCAAAATGAACAAACAGGGGCTGCCTATATCTTTATACGCAATGGTAGTGGCACCTGGACGCAACAGCAGAAGCTTGTTCCGGCTGATGTGGGTCACAACGATTATTTTGGTTTTGCGGTTTCCCTGAGCGGCAGTGGCGATGTGGCCTTAATTTCGGCTAAAGGTAAGAACTCAAACAGTGGCGCAGCTTATACCTTTTCGCGCAGTAATGGAAGCTGGACGCAACAGCAGGAAATAACTGAGCAGAATGCTCAACCAAATGATGAATTTGGTATATCATTGGCCCTGAACCGAGATGGCAATATTGCTCTGATTGGTGCAGACCATAGCAATTCTGCCAAAGGTGTGGCTTACATTTTTGGACAAGCCCCAGCCTTTTCGCGTTTATCTTTAGTCGCACCTGTTACAACTCAAGTTTCTACTCCTTTTACTGTTACAGTGCAAGCCCTCGATCAATTTGGCAACCTCTCTACTGGCTATACCGGGGCTGTCCATTTCACTAGCACCGATAGTGCCGCAGTTTTACCCGCCGATTACACTTTCACCGTTGCGGACGGAGGAGTACATAGCTTTACGAACGCTGTAACCCTTAACACCGTCGGCAACCAGACCCTGAAGGTTGAAGACAAAGGTAATCCTACAATAAACAGTTCTACAGGCATCGCCGTCGTAAGTGGCCCTGTTGCTGCTTCTTTTGTATATAACTTACCATTTCTAGCTTTCAAGGCAGGAGGTTTTACCAGCTATCTGGCTTTCCAAAATGCAAGTGCCACCACTGCTAACGTCCTAGTCCAATACTATAAAGCTGACGGCAGCACTCTGGCAGCAGCCCCGCTTGCTGGTAGTTGTACTAGTCTGGCTGGACGCAGCGAATGTTTGCCCTCTAATCCCTTCGATTTGGGAGATAGTGGCTCTGGGGTAATAGTCTCGTCACAACCCCTGGCGGTTATAGTAGCCGAAGGCACCCCCTATGGTGGTAGTGCTTATGGTGTCAGTCAGGGAAGTAGCGACACTCTTATCGCCCCTATAATTTTGCATAATGCCTATTCGGATTTCTCTACCCAACTCACATTGTTCAACGGTGGTTCAAGTAGTGTGGCAGCGACTGCCCAATTTTATGACCAAAACGGTAGCTTGCAGGGTGCCGCTACGCAAACGGTAAATCTAGCTCCCCATTCAAGTAAAGTGTTTGACCAAAGTGCCAGCAATAGCAACTTACCTAACTCTTTCAAGGGCTGGGCGCGGATTACTAGCGCGGCGGGCAGCCAGTTAGTCTCTCAAGTATTGGAGCAAAGCCCTGGTCAGCACTTTGTAGCCATCGCCAATGCCCAACCGAAAGCCATCCCCACTTTGTATGCCCCAGCTATTTTTAGAGGCGCATTCAATTTCACTACTGGCTTTAATCTGGTCAATCCTGGCTCGGCGGCTGTAAACGCGACTGTGACTTATTATGATGACAATGGAACGGCTTATGCTGCCACTCCTTTCAATATCGGCCCAAATTCTGTGGTAGCAGTTTTCCAGGGCGACAGTAGCGGCACAGGTCTTCCTGGAAATGGCGGTTTGCCTCGTAACTTCTCAGGGGCAGCCATTGTAACTTCAACGGGCGGCGATGGTTTGGTGATGGTCATCAACGAAGGCGGGGGTGTTACCAGTGCTGGAACTTCTCTCTCCGGTGTCTATGCAGCGGCGGGTAATGGAAGTAGCAGCGTTAGTTTGCCAGTAATGGCAAATGGTGGCTTTGGTTACAGAACTGGCGCGACCATATTCAATACCTCTGACCAGGCGGTGGCTGGAACAATCCAATATTACGACGTTAGCGGAAATACTGTACTTGCTCCGCAACCTTTCAATATTGGGCCTCACGCCAGCAAACTAGCTTATCAAGGCGACCCGAACCTGCTGCCGAATGACTTTTATGGTACGGCGGTAGTTACCCAAACTAGCGGCGGAGGTAGTAGCGGTTTAATTGTGACAACAAACGCCCTTTCTGGCTTGTTCTACACTTATACCCAACCTAACTAGGCAAAACGTAAGCTGAGGAAAGTACAGGTTTGATGCAACTCTTGTACTTTCCTCTCCTTGATTTGAGCTAGTGAGTTTGACTGTTAAAGCTGATGTAGGGTGAAAAGGACGTAGTGTGACGATAAATTCTAAGGAGTATCGAAAAGACCTAAAGAAATTGTTTCGAGATAGACAAAAGGTATATAGCTGGCTTAATGCTTGCTGGCAATTACGAAAATGTACGAAAGTTGGACGCAGGCCGCGTTTGGTAGGTTCTATTTTTATCCATAACGAAGGGCAAATTATTTTGGGAGAGCATCTTTTGATCCATTCTCGCTATGCTCATACAGTGCTAACAACTTTTGGGGATGGCTATTTAGAGATTGGAGCTCGCACTTTCGTCAATTATGGGGTGGATATTGCGGCTACTAAACTCATAAAGATAGGTTCGGATTGTTTGATTGGTACTCACGTTAGTATTTTGGATAACGATTATCACGATGTAAATGCACATAATCTTTTTCCGCCGGCCCGACCAGTCATCATCGGAGCTAAAACCTGGATTGGTAATCGCGTGATAATTTTGCCGGGGGTAACGATTGGTGAGGGAGTAACAATTGGGGCTGGTAGTGTTGTGACTAAGGATATTCCAGCCTACTCGGTAGCGGCTGGCAACCCGGCCAGAGTAATACGAAGATTAGATAATGACAATGAACAATAAAATTTTCTATTATCTTCAAGCCTTCCAAAATTCTTTTCATGGACGCTGGCTCATGGCTAATTTGGTTTGTCGCTTGTTGCCCGATTTTTTTAGTGGGGTGTTTAGAGCGCGAATATACCGTTTAGCCGGACTAAAAATAGGCGATGGCTGCTTTATCATGAGCAATATGGAATTGCTTACTGGACTGGAAGGCTTTTACGATAAGTTAGAGGTTGGAAAACATTGTTTAATTAGTAGTCACGTCACTATCAACCTGGATGACAAAGTTACGATTGGCGAAAATGTTACTATCGGCCCTTTTGTGCGAATTTATACCGGGTCTCACAAAATGGGGCCGAGTTCGAGACGGTGTTCGCAGGAGCTTATTTCTGCCCCTGTTATAATCGGCGATGGCTCGTGGGTGGCAATGAGCGCGGTAATCCTACCAGGGGTGAAAATTGGACAAGGTTGTGTAGTTGCGGCTGGTTCTGTAGTCACAAAGGATATTCCAGACAATAGTTATGTAGCGGGAGTCCCAGCTACGATTCACAAGCAGCTGTCTAACGATGCTTTGGTTTAATAAATAATTGAGGTGATTGGTATGACACTAATTAAGCAAAACCTTAAACCTATATTCGGAGAAATCTTTCAATTTTTGATTAGCAACTTCTTTTTAGTATTTATAATTGGCTTGTTTGTCTATCGCACCTTTCTGGTAGGCAATCTGAATTGGGCCTTACTCCTATTTGTGACATCATTATTCGTTATTATTCTTTGCCGGGCTATTTCCTACTATCGTCCCTCTTTTACCACTACTTTTGGGTATTGGGCTTTAGTCTTATTAACCCTCGGCTTGCTTGTGGGTGCGTTTGCAGTCCAGACTTTGCGTTTTGTTCACGTTTTTTCACCCGGTCTTACCAAACTTACCCTTCCGGTTTTACTGGTTAGACTTAGCGTGGTTACTGTTACCTTTTACGCCTATGCTCTGCTCATAACGTTAAGCTGTTACCTTTATGTTTCGCAAGTATTTGGAGCTTTGTGGGACGCTTCACCAGAAAAGGTCTCATATGTGCCTCTCACGTCTAAAGACCGTCGCCACCTTAAACAGGTACGTTTTTTTGCGGGAACTTTTATTCGTACTCTAGTATGGGGAGGGGCAGCATCAATAATTACAGTGGGAATAGGCTTTATAAGCTGGTTATTGCGCGATACTCGTTTTTAATTCAGCCTATCAAACTTAAATTATGTTGGCGGAATAGATTAGAGAATAAATGTAGTCAGGTTACTTGATATTGCTTTTTCTTTCCGTTTGCTCTCAAGTTCGCACTCCAATAAGCACTTTTGTAAATTATGTCGGGCTGCTTACTGCTTACATAGCTTGATAAAACCTATCTAAATAACGGAGTTTTCATGACAATTTGTGGGTCTGATTTATCAGAAACAACTATTATAACTGATATTGTTCCAGTAACCGTAATTATCTCAACCCGCAGTCGTGGGGATAAAGTAGTAATGGCGGTTGAAAGTATTCTTAATAACGACTACCCAAAATTTGACTTGTCTGTTTTAGACCAAAGTGACAATGATGATACAGAAAACGCAATTCAAGCTTTTCGGCAAGACGCTCGTTTCAGGTATGTGAGAGCCACCACTAGAGGTCATGGAGCCAGGCATAATGAAGCCATCAAACTTTGTGAAACAGAGTATATCGCCACCACAGACGATGACTGTATAGTTGAAACTAACTGGATTGGCAAATTTATCGCATCTTTTAAGCTTGATGAACGAATTGGGCTAGTATTCGGCGATGTCATCGCTTGCGAGTATGACATTACAACCGGCTACGTGCCGATTTTTCGGCGTACAGAATCTCTCATGCTTAAAAGCATTAAAGATGATCTTTTTAGTGGCTTGGGTATTGGTGCTTGTTTCGCCCCAAAACGAAGTGCATGGCAAAATGTGGGTGGCTTTGACGAACTACTTGGCCCAGGTTCCCCGCTTGGCTCATTAGAAGACCGGGATGTAGCTATAAGATTATTAGTGATTGGGTATTATGTTTATTATACGCCCGAAATCTCCGTAATACATTATGGTTTTCGCTGGAAACATCAAATGCGAAGAATGGCTTATTTACATTGGTCGGGGTTTGGTAGTTGCTTTGCAAAGTACCTTAAATGTGGTCATTGGAGGATGAGTAATTATATGTTAAGACAGATGTGGTTTAGTCAGGCTGTGAATAGCTCCTGGCAACATTTATCTATTAAATTCCGCATAGGTCGCGTAACACCCATTATAATGTTCTGGATAGGTTTTATAAGGAGGCTTTTATGGCCCGTAGATCATAAAACCTATTTATTTAAACCAAATTTTTTCATTGAAAATAGAATCATAAAGAGACTTAACAGCTTGGTGGAACATTCGGCAAAAGTTGTAATATCGGTTAGGGCATTGTGGTATGCAATATAATTTTGGTTTTTTGATGGATCAAATCGCTGGACATATAACTAATTACCGCAATTTACGAAGTGCTTCCGAACAAGATAAAGAAATAAACGCAACCTGGCATGAAATTAACTATTATATTTCTGGCGGCATGATAGAAGTTTTTCGGCACAAACTTGTTCCTTTCGTGCCAACGTACTTCACAGGAATTGCCCGCGCTACCATCGAAACCAGGCGAGCTTTAAATAATGAAAAATACGACGCAATTATGAGCAATCTTTCAGTCGGAGTTTTTTTCAGCCCTACTTTTAGCCGCGTTCCTACCTTACTAGATTTCGACTCAACCCCCGAACAACGAGATAATATGGAAGGTTATACTAATGGTAAGCCTGACATTGAGTTGGTAGCGAAGCTCAAGCGGTCTTTATCAAAAAAAATGTATAACTCGGCCACACTACTACACGCCTGGTCGAACTGGGCTAGAGACTCAGTAATTAATGAGTATGGGATTTCGCCTGAACGAGTAGTCGTCAATCCTCCCGGTGTAAACTTAGAGTTTTGGAAGCCGTCTGAACATCAATTTAGCACAAAAGCAGCCGGGCCAAAACGGGTATTGTTTGTGGGAGGTGATTTTCGACGCAAGGGTGGAACACTTTTGTTGGAATGGTACAAAAGTCAAAATCCTACAGATTGTGAATTACACATTGTTACTCGTGAACAGGTGGAATCAAGGCCGGGTATTTATATTTATCCTGATATGCAACCCAACACCATTGAATTGTTGAACCTTTACCAAAATAGCGATTTATTTGTGCTTCCCAGTATTGGTGAGTGTTTTGGCATCGCCACGGTGGAAGCGATGGGTGCGGGCCTACCAGTGATTGCTAGTGATGTCGGTGGAACAGCGGATATTATTGAATCGGGCCACAACGGTTTTATAGTCCCCGCTAAAGATGTCAAAGCCCTCTCTCAAGCAATTTCAACAGTTCTCGATGGGTCGAATCGTTCTCAGCAAATGGGCCTACAATCAAGGTTATTAGCAGAGGAACGTTTCGATCTACAGAAAAACGCACAGCGCACTTTTGATTATCTCAAGCAAATTTCACACCTGAATAAAGACTGCAAGTGAGTCTAGCAGGTTGAACCAAAAGTTTCTTTGCCAACAGAGATAACGTGACCACATTGATTGCGTCCAAAGGCCGTTTGATAAACCTAACCCCTACCTACTTATGCTGTTTAGGCACTGCCTTTTTGTAACAGCCCTGTTGGGATGGCAGAATTGCATTGCCAAACCTGTACCTCCAGCTTATAATGTTTGTGTAATATTAGGCCAATTGTTGCCAGGATTTTTGTAGTTGGACACCTGGAAAGATTATAGATGGAAGATACAGCCGTAGAATTTATGCGGACACATTTGCACGAAACCGCCTTACGCGCCGCCAGACAGATTAAAGCGGTGGGTATCCAGCCTTACGCCAAACTTGAAGTTGAACCATTGGCCCAACTGATCACGCCCAGTATCGTGATGGACTTGAACTACCTTGAAAGCGGAGACCTGACCCAATGGCGTGACTTTCATACCAAATTGCTAGGCCCATTATTCAAGCGGGGGCCGGGTCTGGATAACATTGTGAAAGTAGGCCAGATTATCAGCCAGGAATTGGCAAGTTTTGCTCAGACGCGACTGCCCCAGTCTGGCACAATCGCCAATCAACCTGCCGAAAAGGTGGCTAAAGATGTCCAACGCCGTATCACCAACCTAACCGCCGCCGCCCTCTCTATTACCACTGGGGCTGCCCTAAAGCAAGACTTGAATTAAATTTAGAAAGAGGCTGCCTGTGCTGCTAACCATAGATGCTGGTAATACTAATGTGGTGGTGGGGATTTTTGTAGGCGATAAAATCAAGGCCAGCTGGCGCATCCGTACCGAACGCCGCCGTATGGCCGACGAGTGGGGTATTACGCTGTTGGCTCTTTTGCACCACGAAGGTATGGAGCCGAACGACATCGAGGCGGCGATTATCAGTAGCGTAGTGCCACCGCTCACCTCCGAACTGCGCCAGACCGTCGAACGCTATTTCAAACGCCAACCCCTAGTGGTCGAGCCGGGCATCAAAACTGGCATCCCCATTCGTTACGAAAATCCCCGTGAAGTCGGGGCTGACCGCATCGTGAACGCTGTCGCCGCCTTTCATTATTATGGTGGCCCAGCCATTATCATTGACTTTGGCACAGCCACCACTTTTGATGCCCTTTCTTACAACGGCGAATATTTGGGCGGAGCAATCGCGCCGGGCGTAGGTATCGCGGCAGAAGCCCTGTTTTCCCTTGCCAGCCGTTTGTTCCGGGTCGAATTGCAGCCGCCCACCCGCGCTATCGGGCGTAACACCGCTTCAAGTATGCAAAGCGGCATTATGTTTGGCTATATGGGTTTGGTAGAAGGGTTGGTACGCCGCTTCAACGATGAACTAATCGAGGTTACGCCCCCTACCGCCAAACTAATTGAAATACCGCCCCCAACCGGCGGCCAGCGCGTCCAGGTGATTGCAACGGGTGGCCTAGCCGAAATAATTGCCAAAGATAACCGCAACATCATTGATATAGTTGACCAGGACTTGACTTTGCAGGGATTAAGATTAATCCACGAGATGAATAGCAATGAGTAAGGAGACAGAATAATGACAACCCAAATCAATTCTAACTTGATAACTTTGCAAGTAGGGACGGCGAATCACAAGGGGCAACCTGTCAATTTGCGCGATGTAGCGGTGCTGCTCCACCCCAACGATGACGTGGCGATTGCACGGTTAACATTGATGCCCGGCGTGATTTTACGCCTACCTGACGATGCGCGGGACGGGGGCGAATTGGTAACAGTCTGCCAACTGGTACAGCCTGGACACAAAGTTTCTTTGCGAAGCATAACCCTGGGTCAGCCCTTGCGACGCTACGGCTCGATTATCGGTTTCGCCAGCCAACCGATTGCGGCAGGCGCACACGTGCATACCCATAATTTGAGCGTAGGCGACCTCAAACAAGCCTACGAATTTGGCACCGAATACCAGCCCGTTGAGCTTGTGTCACCCGCATTGCGTCGCACTTTTATGGGGTATCGGCGGCCCAACGGCAAAGCGGCCACCCGCAACTATATCGCCATCATTGGCACGGTCAACTGCTCGGCCAGCACCATTCGGTTGATTGAGTCAAAATTTGGCCCGGATATTATGTCTGGGTATCCAAATGTAGATGGCGTAATCGGCCTGACCCACAAAAGCGGCTGTGGGATGCGGATTAGCCACGAAGCCACCGAGCAACTGCAACGCACGCTGGCAGGTATGGCGAATAATGTCAACGTCGGGGCATATCTCCTGATGGGTTTGGGCTGTGAAACCAACCAGGTGCGCGATATGATTGAAAATACTGGTCTCAACACAGGCAACGATTGGAAAAAGCCGCTATTTTTAACCATCCAGGAAAATCACGGGGTCGCAGGGGCAGTCCAGGAAGCGGTGCGCTTGATTAGCGAACTATTGCCCCAGGTCAATAACGTCCAACGTGAACCAATCCCGATTTCTGAACTTAGCGTGGCTTTGCAGTGCGGCGGCAGCGATGGCTGGAGCGGTATCACGGCCAACCCTGCGCTTGGTTTTGCGATGGACGAGTTGGTGCGCCAGGGTGGTACGGCTATTTTGAGCGAAACGCCCGAAATTTACGGGGCGGAACATATTTTGATAAGGCGGGCGCAGAACCGCGAGATAGGCGAAAAGTTGGTGGAGCGGATGCGCTGGTGGGAAAACTACACACGGGTCAACGATATGGAGATGGACAACAATCCCTCGCCGGGCAATAAGCTGGGCGGCCTTACCACCATCTACGAAAAATCGCTGGGTGCTATTGCGAAAGGCGGCTCAACTTCACTCAACGCTGTCTATAAGTACGCCGAACCGATTACCGAACGCGGCCTGGTGATTATGGATACGCCCGGCTATGACCCGGTTTCGGCGACGGGCCAAGTGGCGGGTGGCGCGAATATGATTGTCTTTACGACGGGGCGCGGCTCGGTCTTTGGCTACAAACCCGCCCCTTCGATCAAAGTTGCCACTAACAACGCCTTGTACGAAAATATGCCCGGCGACATTGACGTAAATGCGGGTGTGGTGTTGGATGGAGTTAGCACCCAGCAGGTTGGGGCGCAAATCTTGGACGAAATAATCGCTGTCGCCAGTGGCAAAGCCAGCAAAAGCGAAGCGCAGGGCATTGGGGAAGAAGAATTCTGCCCCTGGATTTTGGGCGCGACTATGTAATAAGCAAGCCGAGGTGAAACAGATGAGCATCAAACATAGCTTCACTGAACAGGAAATGGATGACCTATTGCGTCAGCAATTGCTGGAACGCAACCGCGAATTGGGTATCGAACAAACGTTGGAGTACGTCAAAGAATACGGCGATTTATTTGTATTGGAAGGTGAAGACTTGAGTATAGGTGTGCCGCATATTGCTGCGCTTAAACATCTAATTCCGCTCCTGGAATGGCTATTTCACGACCAGGATACGGCGGTGGTGCCAGATTTCAGGTTTTATCGGACTGGTATCGAAGCCTCTATGGTCAGCCCGGACATTGCTATTGTGGATGGCTTTGTCATAGAAACTACCAACAACAGCAAAACGTATGAAGTGGGCGTAGATGGGCCGCCGCCTCGTGTGGTTTTTGAAGCAGCCAGCGAAAAGACCTGGCGACACGATGTGAAAAATAAAGTCAATAGTTATCGTTTGCTTGATGTAAAGGAGTATTTCACCTTTGACCCCCACCCGGTGCAGGTCTGGAAAGGTCAGTGGCTGAAACGCGGACGCTTGGTGGGTTGGCGGCTCAACCCAGCCGGAGAATATGACGAATTACAGCTGGACAACCAGGGACGTATGCAGAGCGAGCAGTTAGCGGGTTGGCTAAAGGTCGAAAACGAGGCCCAACCGCTCGAAACCTATAAGTTCAGGCTGCGTGTTTTCGATGCGGACGGGCAGTTGGTTCAAAATGAAACCCAACACGAACGCGAGTTACGTTTGCAGGCCCAATCTCAGGCCGAAACTCAAACCGCCTACGCCTTCCAGGTCGAAAACGCCCTACAGCAAGCCGAAATTGCATTACAAGAGGAGCGTAACCGCTCTATAGCCGAACGCCAACGCATCGCTGAATTAGAGGCCCAGCTACGTCAATTCAAAAATCAAGCTTAAACCTCTTGACACTACACCAAATCCCGATAGCAAAAGTTAAGTATTTGTGGGACATTGCTCCGACAATGGATTGAGAGACTATAAAGTAGGGTAAGAGATTTTGAAGCTTATTGAAGATGTTAGCCATCTAAAATTTGACACCTATCGCAAGGCGGCTCTGACCCGCGCTCGTGTTTTAACCGAGACCGATTACCAGGAGCGCGGCGGCAAAATCGAAACGCTAGAAGGGCCGCAATCTTTCAAACCGGGTGATTTTTTGTCGCGGGGCGTTGAAAACGAAGAATGGCCTATCCGCGCCGAAAAAATGTTTACTAGCAAGCAGCAAGTTGGGGAGAGCGATACCGAAGGTTGGGCGGATTATGTTACTAAAGGCGAAGTACAGGCCACCCAAATCTTCGAGCCTTTTCAGGTCAAACGTAGCAACGGTGAAATGTACACGGGCAAGGCCGGAGATTATCTAATTGTAGATGGGGATAACAAACGGATTGTTGCCCAGGGTATTTTTCGCAAAAGCTACGAACGTATCTAAATCTATGGTAAAGCTTCCCACCGCCCGAAAATGCCCGTCGAAAGCAAACGCTTGGAGCCGCTTTCTTCTAAAACCAGTTCCCCGTAACTAACTGTACCTTTATAGTCGCTTAACGCCCCCTCCAACACGTTGCCCAACATCACCGAAGACGCGCTGATGGCATAAGCGTTGACCAGCACAAATAGCGGTTTATCGCTCAAAATATCCAGACAGGCCCGCATTAAAGCCGGGAACGAGGTGTTGAATTTCCAAATCTCGCCGCCCGGCCCGTGTCCAAAAACTGGCGGGTCCATAATGATGCCATCGTAGTTACTGCCCCGCCGTGCTTCCCTGGCTACAAACTTGGCTGCGTCGTCCAAAATCCAGCGTATCGGGCTATTTTGCAAATTAGAGGCGGTCTGATTATCTTTCGCCCAACCTAAAGCTGGTTTGGATGCATCCACATGGGTTACATTTGCGCCCGCCGCCGCCGCCGCCAACCCCGCGATACCTGTGTAGCCAAACAAATTCAAAACCCTGATCGGCCTGCCCGCCGCTTTGATCTTCTGGCGAAACCATTGCCAGTTCGCCGCTTGTTCAGGAAAAACTCCAGTATGCTTAAAGGCGGTAAACTTGACCCAAAAAGCCAAATCCTGATAACGCATCAGCCACTGCTCGTCAACTGGCTTGCGAAAGACCCACTTACCTTCGTCGGCCTTCGTGCGCTCAAAAAAAACTTCGGCCTGCTGCCACTGTTTAGCACTCAAGTGGGGAGACCACAAAGCTTGCGGGTCTGGCCGCACCAATTTGTATTTGCCAAACCGCTCGAATTTGAAACCGTCACCCGAATCCAGTAGTTCGTAATCTTGCCAACCGGACGGAGCCAACAGCAACACATTAGCCATAATTTTTGTCTGAGTAGATTAATAGTAGATTTTCAGGTTTCATTTTAGCAGATTAGATAAAGCCAGGCTGATTTATGCTTGAGGTCTCTTAACCACTCAAACTAAACCGAAAGGCTTACTGTGCCATATACCACACTCTCGTCAGTCGTGACTCGCGGCGTAATTCTCGATTGGTTCGCTCAATAGCACACTCGATAGTTACTTATTCTCACTATCGGATTGCGTTGGCGGCGGCGGGTTGAGGCGGGCTTTGAGAGCGGCAAGTTCAGCATCAATGCTAGTATCGCCTGGCAAAGCATCAATCTCCGCCTCAGCTGCCGCCCCCGGTACTTCGTCCATTGCCGCCCGCGCTTCCTCGCCCATAATTTTGCGCTCCATGCGACTGTAGCCGCCCTCGTTCAAGCCCGTGCCAGGGTCGCGCACGCCCGTAACTTTTTGGGCCGTTTTCGCCATCCGGTATCGGGCAATCAAATTGGTTTTGTTGGTTTCGGTCTCCCTGAATTTCTGGCGCAAGGTATCTAGCTGACCACGCAGTTTATCAGCCAACACCTTCTGCTCTTGATACTGGCTATCGTAGGTAGTGGCTTCTTGCTCAAATTTATTCTGCTGACGGATAGCTTCGGTTGCCAGGTCATCACGCCTGGCAGTGACCGCTTTTTCCGAACGTACTTCCCAATCGTGGGCTTGTTTGCGGGCCTGCTCCGCGTTGATTTGCAACAGTTTTTGCTGGCTAACTGAAGCAGTCACGGCTTTCTCCGCTTCCTTGATACCGTCAGCCATTTGCTGAATAAAATAGTTAAGCTCGGCTTCCGGGTTTTGGGTTTTGTCCAACAAATCGTTGATGTTGGCCCGTGCAATCATACTGATGCGGTCTAAAATTCCGGCCATAGTTGTCTCCTCGCACAAAAAGTTAATCTAAAGATATTTTACTCGGTTCGGGCAGACTTTGACCCGCGTATTTGTTGCCTATCTTGAGGCGATACGGCACGCGGGCGGGCGAACTAAGCTGTTCAAAAGTAAACGAGCAAATTCGCATCCCAGGGTAGAGTGCAACCGCAATTCGGCCCAAATTACCCAGTTCCATTGTGGCCGTGCCGATCCAGCCCGGCTCAAACAAGGCCGCCGTACTATGCACGATAATACCCAGGCGGGCCATACTGCTACGTCCTTCCAAACGGCCCAGCAGATCGTCGGGTAGTTCAATGTTTTCGACGGTACTTGCCAGCACAAAATCGCCTGGTTGCATCATAAACTGCTCACCATCGGCCACCACAATCTTACGCATACTTTCGGCCACAGAAACCGGGCTACGTGGGTCAATATAGCTGTAGCGGCTATGCTCAAAAACCATAAAGGTGTTGCCCAACCTAAAGTCTATCGAGCAAGAGCTTATTTGGGTGTCGCGGTCAATAGCGGGGGTGATACGAATTTTGCCTTCGTCTAGATAACGCACTATATCGCGGTCTGATAAAACCATTATAATTTCCTTTACCAAAGCCAGTCTCAATTCAAAGGCTGCTTGTCGGCGGTCAATTGTCGCACAACCGTTCCACCTTGTCAAAAGGCGGGGTGAACCAAAAATTTTAGCCAAGCAAAACTAACAAAATACCACCAAGCGTAATAGCTGCACCTTCGATGGAGTTAAGGGTGGGCGGCTTATTAAATAATAACCACGTCAGCAAAATACCGAAAGTTACTTCCTGCGTGGCGATGATATTGACGTAAGTGGCGTGGAGGCGACGCAACCCGGCGTTATACAAAGTATGCCCCATGCCAAGCGGCCCGACACCCAGACCGATAATCGCCAGCAGCGGCCAGGGCGAATAATTGCTACCGCCCGCTCCGCTCAGGAAACTGAAAATTGCGACAGGCAGCAACCACACCGCCGCAAAACTATACACCCCGCACGCATAGCTAAGTAAAGGATAGTTGTCACGTTCGCGTCGCCCAGCAATCGAATATAACCCAAAAGCCAGGGCCGAACCGAGAGCCATTATATCGCCTACTATCATTTGCCAACTAAGAGCAGGCTCGAACCCGGCCAAAACTGCGACTCCGACTGCGGCAATCCCAATCCCCACCCATTTACGCCGCCGGATATTTTCCCTTAGAAAGACCGCCGAGAAAACGGTCACAAAAATAGGTGAGGTATAAACAATGGTCAGGGCGTGGGCGGGCGAAGTAAAACTGAGCGAGGCGATATACAAAGTGAAATGTAGGGCCGCAATCAAACCATAAGCGGCAAAGCGCGGCCAATCCTGTCTTTTAATGGCAATCGAGCTACCCTGCCACTTGAGCAAAGCATACACAAAGCCACTCGCCACCACCATTCGCCAGAAAGTTTTCTCGATAGCCGGAACGGGGTCAGCATACAACACCAGCACCGCACTACTGGCGAATAGCAGCACGGCAGTCAGCGCATAGCTAAAGCCCTGACGCTGTTGCCGTGCGGCCCTCTGGTCTTCCCCTAAGCCAGCTACTTCTAGCTCCCCTTGCAATCAAATAGCTCCTTGGCTAAGGAATTGTGCTAGATAGAATTGTCATTCCGAACGGAGGCTTTGCGTAGTGAGGAATCTATTGCTCAAAACCCGCACCACACAACACCAGAATTTTAGCAACAGATTCCTCGTGCCTCGGAATGACAAACCTTAATAACTGGCACAACCCCCTTAGCTGCCAATATTTACGCTTGCTCAGACACGCTTTCGATAGCTTTTTCTAAAGCTTCTTCGGTTTCTAACTCTTCTTCCTCAGCTATTAATTCTTCCAGTTCATCGCCCAAATCTCTAATGCCTAATTCCCGTATCTTCAAAAGGTTGGTTCAAATCTAAAGAAGTCAGTTCGGTTAGATCGGCTAAATTTTTGACCAGAGGCTCAAGAATATCATTTTTGCCCTTCTCGGTAAGACGTACATCGTGAGGTTTTGCGCCTCGCCCAGTGGTAGTCTTGCGGGTTTCTATCAAACCTAGTTGTTCTAATGGTTCTAAAATGTCTTTGACCAAGTTTTTTGTGGTCAAACGAATGGTATAGACGCTACGAGTGTGTTTTGCTATTTTGTTAGACGGTACAAATTCTCTAATATCAAGGCTTGCCATAGATAACAAAAAATGTTTCTGCTCAGGCGTTAGTTGGTAGAGTTGGTCTATAAAGTCTGCATCTACATTCAATAAGCTATAGATAACATCCCAATTGACCTCATAGCCAGTAGCTCGAAATACTCCTGCTTGAGCTAACCATTCACGCATAGTGCTGATGTAGGTACTATTGGGTGGTATTTTTATCCCCAGGTCGTTCAGTTCTTCGCCCAGGTATTCCAGGGTGAGTTGCTCACCTCTAGCCCTTATACGCTCAATCAGGCGGGCAAGCAATAACCCTTCTAGTTTTGTAAGAATATGGACTGCGAACTTGCGATAGGCTTCAACAGGGTTAGCTTTAACTGAAAGTAAGTCACGTGCCAATTCGGTAACAGAATAAGCTTTGCCATTGTCGGTCAATCGAATAAGTTTGTAAGCGTTCAGGGATAGTAAGCAATTCAAGGCCATTGTAATCGAGTTTTGGTCTTTTTGAACTGGGTCGCGTCCGTGTTCGGCAAAGTATCTTTCTCTTATGACTTGCTGCAACTGGGCGCGGCTTGGTTCGCTAGTGACGCAAATTTCTAACAATTCAATTAAAGGGGATTTATCGGGGTCGAACTGGTCGCCGTAGGTAAAACGCCGTACTTTTTTAGAAGTCGTCATTTAAGCAAATCCTTTTAGATTACCCTGTACTAGCTTGTCTTTCTGAGCTACGCTAACTTCTTTTTTATGTTCAACCAGCTCGAAAACTGCATCTTCCATAAAACGCAAAGCAGCACCCTGTAAGTATTCTTCGTTTTGTTCAAAAGCCAGCCAACGACGGCCTAATTTTTCGGCTACGTGTCCGGTCATGTTTGAACCAGCAAAGGGGTCTAAAATCAGGTCATCTTTTTCGGTGCAAAGGCCGATTACAAATTCGGGTAATGCTTTGGGAAAACGGGCAGGGTGTGGCTTGATGTTGCGTTCGCGGCAAAGACGTAAATACTGGTCATTACTAGCAGTATTCGAGGCCGAAATAACATTTACTGGCACAAAAAAGGGGTCGCCAACTATATTGTCCACCTCACTAATTATGTTAGGCGGAATAGATCCATTGTTATCTTTACCAAATTTATCGCTAATCACGTGTTCAGACGGACGGGTTTTAGCTTTGTATCCGTCCTGCATTAATTTTAATTGCGAGTCACTGTATGGTTTCAACACACGCCGATTGTTGGCTTTAGGGTGTTCGCTGAGACTTAACCACCAAACAGTATTAACGGCATCTTTGACCCGCTCGCGCCGCACAGTTACCCATTCTGCCGGGGTAGGTAGCTTGGCCGGGCTATACCAGTACAAATCCTGGGCCAGGTTAAAGCCGCACCCACCTTCTTCCACTGGCTTACAAAGTTGCAACACTAATTCATAATGATATAGGCTACGTACAGGGTAGCCTTCTAACCAAGTACCGCCTATATCAATCACAAGAGACCCGGTAGGTTTTAATATACGGGCAAATTCTCTGGCAAACTGCATAAACCAGTTGACATATTCTTTTGCGTGAACATTGCCATAAGCTTTTTTTCTAAGCAAAGCAAAGGGTGGAGAGGTACAAATCAAGTCAACCGATTCAGCTGCTATTTTAGGTAGCAGCTGCAAGGAGTCGCCTAAATACGCACCACCCAAACTGGTTGAAAAATAGGGAGTTTCACCCGATATTAACACCTTATTTCCCTCTGATTTATTTAGTAGGCGTAGCTGTCGCGTCGCTGGTGGTGCTACCGCCCAACCCATTGAAGATGGCCTGGAGCAGACCAGGGGCAGCCACGATAAACAACACACTCTTTTTGCCCTTAATCTGGTCGGCCAGCTTCTGCACCACATCGGCGGTTACACCCGGAATATTGAGTTGGGTGGCTAGTTGGGTGGGGTCACTCGGCACGTCCACCGCCGCCAGCACAATATCTGCCGCATTCGCTTTGGTGTAAAGACCAGCATAAGTGCCGCCAGATTGTGTCGGTTTGGTCGCGCCCGGTATCGAGAAAGCGTAACCCGCACCCACGATAGCCGCATCTGCGGTATCAACTACACTAGAGGCAGGCTGGTCAGAAGTGTAAAACTTGACGGTAGCGTTAGCCAGACCGAACTGCTTGATAACAGGCTGTACGATAGCCGGGTCGAGCGTAACTTCGGTTGCGCCATTGATGGAGGGCAAGCTAACCAAACTGCCGCCGCTGGCGGCTGGTGTACCACTGCTACTGCCGCCAGATGCCAAAGTGGTAGTGGCAACTGCTGCTACAGGCGCGGTGGTTGGGGCAGTCGTAGGCGTAGGGGGCTGGGTGGGCGTGGGGCTAGGGATTGGTGTGGAAGTCGGGGACTCCCCGCAAGCATTCAACACAAAGGCCAACAGCAGCATCAAAATAACGGGCAATACTGCGAAACTAGCTTTACGATTCTTAGCTAACATTATACTCTCCTTGAATTATTACCTTTTAGACACAATATCTTTCAAATAAGCTGTAGGCGGCGCGTCTCCGCGCGTACACGGTCATAAGTATGGGCATACTAGCGGGCGTGGGGACGCGCCGCCTACAATAAAAATCCTTCTTTTAGGCATCACTTAGCGCGGGTTGCCCGAAGTGGCTGGCGGTAATTGTTGCAGCCGCGTGGCTTGTTCAATCGCCTGTTGTTCTTCGGTGGAAACAGTCTGGCCCGCCTGTCCACGCTTGACCGTCTTGGCATAAACGCGGGTGGCAGTCCGCCCGTGCAAACTGCTCATCACAAAGCCGTCGCCATAGCTATCCACGATTGCCAGGGCAAAACTTTGGTCGCCGCCCATATCGCTAAATGGGTTAAAGCGCACCAGACCCACCGATTGGTAGGTATGCTCCAGGCGCAACTCCAGTTCGCGCACGTTACCCTGCACCGTATCCAAAACGCGCCCGGTTTGCTCAACCCGTTTAAGTCGGTCTAACAACTCGTCCAAACCGCTTTCACCATCGCCCTTTGAGCGCATCAGGGCATCTAGCTTTTTGAGCGAACTCGTGGCTAAACGAGCATTGCGTTGTAACAGGTACAACCACACAAACGCGCCAATCAGGGCTACTACTATTATCAACCACAGATAGGGGGCAGCTTTTTCAAAAAAAGACTCGAAAGGGGTCATTATTTGCAGAACTCCATTTGTTTTGTTATCAGTCTGGCGGGTCAGACTTTGACTTGACTTGAACCCGAATTTTAAGCCAGCCTGGGCCGCTTGTCAAACATAAGCAAAGTCATTTTACCGCAGAGAACGCAGAGGACGCAGAGAAAACCAAAAATGAGGCGTACAAAAGGTAAATTATACGCTAACGACAAAACTTAATTCTTTGCACTTCTTTTAATTTACTCCGCGTCCTCTGCGTTCTCTACGGTTAAAAATCTTAGAAGCCGAGGGCAGCTAGTAAACGTTCCCAATTGGCCGTCCCGATTACCCCGCCCGTCGCCTTATCGTGACCGTGACCGTACTCGCTTTCCTCATCTTCCATCCCCGGTGTTTTGCTCCGCAAAAAATCCAGTAGATTAATATTTACGTTAGTGCGGATACTAAAAGCCACTTTGCCCGGCAAATAGCCGCCGTTAGCCGCAATTACCACAAATTCTTTGAGCCGCCCACGCCAACTTTGGGCCAACAAAGGATGCACACGGGCCGGGCTATCGAAACGTAGCAATGCCACCTTTTCGGTCTTGCTAAATTTAGGGGCAGTGCGTTTGGCCTCGTTTAGTTCGGTTTGCACCTCGGTTTTAAGCTCACGCAGCAGTTTTACATCCGCAGTCCCGCTTTCGACAATGGCGCGGGCCGACTCTGCCGTGCTAAGAGTGCGAAAAGCGGCGGCACACCCTGCATCGGACTGGCTCGAACGTTTAGCAGCGTTTAGCAAAGTCGTGGCCTCGCGCAACCACTTTTGCTTTTGCGCCTTGATAGCCACCTGCATTTCGGCCTGCTCCGGCCCCAAATCGCCCAAATTACCAATCGCCGCCGTCCACGCTTTGTCGCGCACCTCCCCCTGCCCATTGCACAAAAGATAGGTGAGCAAACTGGACGTAGGGACGGGTCGCCATTCGTAACCAGTCAGTACCACCGCATCGGGCGACGCACCTTCGGGCCGATGGTGGTCAACAAACAAAGTGGGTACACCCGGCACAATCTCCTGGTCGCGGATACCCAAATCCTGCACAAAAAGCCCGGCAGGTTGCAATTTGGCTACCATGTGACTCGTCGCCGCACTAAAGGCGTTTTCGCCCTTGCCCGGCTGCAAAACTTTCAAATTCTGCTCATCAAAGCCGTGCCGATGTAGATAATGCCATAAAACCGTCGCCGCACCTAACCCATCTACATCTCCATCGCACAAAATTACGACGGGTTTGGCTCGCTCTAGCTTTGCTACGAAAGCCTCAAACTGGGTCTGCGCGATAGGAAGTTCCAAATAATCAGTTGCAATTTCGCCGTTCATTTTCTTCGTGTTCTCTACAATTGTGGGACATTGCTCTGCCAATGGACTGCCCCGAACCATCTATTGACGGAGCAATATCCTACAAATTTCCTACTTCTGGTGGGACATTGCTCTGCCAATGGATATAAAGTAATTATGGCAAAGTGGCTGATAGTGAAAGACGACGCGGCACGGGCAAATCGCTATTGGTTTCACCTGGGCCAGCCGTCACCACTAACACGCTCATATCATCAGCCGGGCGTTGTTTGTCGAGACTTTGGGCCGTTGCCAGCAGTGTGTCCGCCAGCTTTTGGGCCGCCAAATCCGGGTCTGCCTCTAATAACTTATGTAAAGTTAGGGCTACGT
The DNA here is from genome assembly GCA_038207455.1 of Chloroflexia bacterium. Classification (GTDB taxonomy): domain Bacteria; phylum Chloroflexota; class Chloroflexia; order Chloroheliales; family Chloroheliaceae; genus JBBQZT01. The sequence continues at coordinate 37,989 of JBBQZT010000012.1, read as the reverse complement.
CCAGCCGTTCGCCGTAACGTTCACCAGCGTTAAAAATGCCATCGCTAAAACAGACCGCTACCAACTGACCCTCAAGCGGCCACTCGCGCACAACTGGGCGGGTGCGCGGGTAAAGACCCACTGACACAGATGACTCGTCCAAAACTTCTACTTCAAATTTGGCAATTGCATCAACTTCGGTCTCGTTATCAGGGACAAAGGGTGTAACAGCACGATGGAAAAGGTAGCCAGGCACAGGATTGTTGCGCGTAATAACCAGAGTGCGGGTCACAAAATCCACGCTGATAATATTGAGGGTGGCCGAAACCTGCCCATAGCGAAAAGCCAGTAAATAATCGCTGGTGGCGCGGGCTACCGCTCCGTCCCGCACGCCATCTTTGAGCAAACTGATGGCCTTGCTTGTCACCAGATTGCTGAGTGTTTTAGCGGCACGGCCACTGCCCTGCCCATCCGCCAGAACCGCGCTGAACCCGCCCACCCCGCCAGGCCGTTCCACAAGCTCAACGGTGTCTCCACTTTCTCGGCTGGCGTACTTATTTACTTTGGCAACTCCAAACTCTATCTTTAACATTTTCAACTTGAAACATTAATCTGGATAAGCTATAATGAGCGTACCAAATCAAGCGGGCCTATGGCGCAATGGTTAGCGCAATCGACTCATAATCGACAGGTTGCAGGTTCGAGTCCTGCTAGGCCCATCTTCCGCAAACTTCCCCCTTTGATTATACACCCAATTTTTGTTTCAGTAGTGTTTCTTGTAACTTCTCAAAAATGCAGGGTGTAGGGGCGTGATTTATCGCGCCCGCGCTGCTTGTTACTGGAATACGCACGGGCAGATAGCTCAACAAGGTTAGTGTAGGGGCGAGGTTTATCACGCCCGCGCTGCTTGGTGCAGAATAACCCTGTGGGCGTGATAAATCTCGCCCCTACTTTTTGAGATGATACCATATTTCGTCAGACCACAAAAAAGCCGGGCTATTAATACCCGACTCGTAGCCACGCCCTGCCATTACAGGTGTTAGGCTTTTATTTTACTGGTAGGACCTTGCCCCGCTAGTATAAGGGTGTCACCGGGGTGTAACTGACCCTTGAGAGGAGGGATAGCCAGGGCAAAGGCATCAATCTCATCTTGCTTTGCAAACGGCAGGAGACCTATAGAGATGGTCTGATCACCTTTGGTAGCAGTAATTGTTCCAGAAGAGGTCGCCTGCTTGACACTCCAACCTTTTTTGGTAAGGTCGTCCGTATAGAACTTGGAAACCGTTTCGGAACTGTCTTTGGTAGAGTAAGCAACGAAACTAACACCACTGGTGTCGGCTGGAACAGTGTTACCAGGTAGCTTCTTGAAATCATCAACACTCAGGTTGAGCTTGGTAGAATTAGGCGGTTGGGCAATATCTCCCGCGCTACCTCCGCTGCCACCTAACACGACGAACAAGATGCCGCCGATTATCAAGAGGGCCAGCACCACAACGATGGCGATGATGGCTGGCAAGGGCAACGGCAGCCCGCGTTTGGGCTTTGTAACCAACGGGGCCGCCCCACCCGCACCGTAGCCAGGGTTGCCTTGTTGAGGTTGATAAGGCTGCGGTTGGGCCTGATAAGTATTGCTGGGAGTGTAACCGCCCGCACCGACATTAGATGCCGGAGTCTGGTTGTAGGCACCATAATTTGCCGCTTGATTAGGGTCGTATCCACCCGCTTGACCATAACCACCACTATTGGGCGGCGGTTGGCTATAAGCACCAGCCTGGTTGTAACTATCCGCAGCGGGCGCAGCCGCCGCCGGTTGTTGGTACTGCTGATAGCTGTCGTAGTTGGCTGGTTGGGCCGCCGCCGCTTGATTGCCAGCCGCCATGTCGTAGCCGCCACTATAACTGTTATAGTTACCGACAGTAGTAGGGGCGGGCTGGTCGTACCCGGCAGCCTGGGTTTCGCCTTCGTTATCGGTATCTACCAAACGTAATACCGTCGTGCCGACTTGAAGGGTATCATTGGCCTTGAGCAGCTGCGGTGAACTTACTCGCGCTCCGTTGACGAACGTGCCATTGGACGAGCCAAGATCAGTCACCATCGCCCCGCCAGTCACACCTTTGATTTCGGCGTGACGGCGCGACACCTGCTCGTCGCTGACCACAATATCGTTCGCAGATTGGCGGCCAACGCTCAACATACCGTTCAAACCGAGGTCATAAGTTTTGCCGGGTTCTCCACCCGATTGAACCACGAATTGCATTCTTTTCCCCTTTGTGAGATGCCAGGCCCAAACTTTTGGTTATTCGCCCGGCTACCCTGCTACCTATCGCTGCTATCTTGCTCTTTTTGACCATATTTTTGATGCTATTTGCATTTCAATTATACATACTTTTCAAGCCTTTTCAAGAGGCAAAAAATGTTGGCCCTGCCTACATCTTTATGACCGTTTCGGGCCGGACAATCAAACGGTTGTGGGCCAGCACCGGATCGTCCAACGTCACTTCCTGAATTTTACGGATGTCGCGTAAAGTTGCCACCCGATCAGGATACAAGATACCATCCAGATGGTCAATTTCGTGCTGAAGCACCCGCGCATACAAGCTAGTGGCCTCAAATTCGTAACGCTGGCCCGCAATTGTCCAGGCCACTACACCAATTCTGGTGGGCCGCACCACAAACCCTTCGTAGCCTCGCACCGATAAACAGCCTTCGCCCGCTTTCATCACGGTTTCGCCGAACCAGACGATTTGAGGGTTGACCAAAGCGGTTAATGGCAAAGCCTCAACCTTACCAAAACCCACCCGTTCGTATTCCGGGTATTCCACTACTACCAATCTTTGGAATAAGCCGATTTGGGGCGCGGCGATGCCTACACCGCCATAGTGTTTGCGGGCTGCGTTGAGGCGTACCACCCAATTCTGTAGTTCGGCACTCCCAAACAGTGCTGAAGATACAGGTGAGGAAACCTCTCGCAAACGGGGGTCATTATATTGCAACACCGGGTCAACCGTTATTTTTGTTTCTGTCTCTAAAACTGGCATTAATAATCCTCTTTCTAAAAAGCTATGCACCAAAAGGCAACCACCGACCCGAAGGCTCAAATCTAAGATAAAAAATCTCCGTGTCTCTGTGGTGATTGTGCTCACCGATGTAATTATATACCAGTCTTGGAGTTTTGTTTTAAACACAAAAAAGGAGGCGTAGTATCTGCCTCCTTTTCTAAAAGGACACTGCTTATGAGCTAAGAAGCCGGGTGCATATTGGTGTAAAGGGCCAGGCGGCTACCGCCGGGGTCTTGGAAGACGGCCATCCAGCCGGTGTTGGGTATCTCGAACTTGGGATTAAGAACCTTCCCGCCCAACGATTCGATTTTCGCCAGGTCAGCGTCTATATCTGCGCTGTCAATGTAGAGTAGCACCTCACCCATCTTATAAGTCGGGTATTCTGGCGTACCTTCCATAGGTGTCATAAAAGCCCCACCCGGTCCTGCTCCGGTTTGAAACTGATGATAGTTAAAGGTGGGATCAACCTGGATGTTCCAGCCAAAAGCTTCGGCATAGAACTTATCTGATGCTTCCAAGTTGCTGGTCACAATCTCCATGTGGACAATCGGACGACCTGCCATAATTTACCTCCTTAGTAGGTTTTGCTTGCTGATTTTCACACAATTGGGTTTGGTACAGGCTAAATATAGCATAGATGTTCTTATATGTCAATAGTTTTTAGAGGTATGCGGTGCTTATTTAGGCACTGTCCAAATTATGGCTCAGAACTATTGCAGAGCCGCTAGAGAGACAGTCTATAATTCCGTAGGAATAAAGCTATGTAGTTTGCGCTGGTAAAGCTCGATGGCGCGGAGTTGGCTTTTGACTTCGATAGAGCCGGGTCGGGCGCGACGTACTTCGCCAATCGCCTGAGCCGCGCTCATCCCGCGTTTGACCAGATAACAGGCTAATAGGGTGCCAGTACGCCCAAATCCGGCCCGACAATGCACCAGCACAGGCTCGCCTATTTCGATGTGTCGCTCCACATATGAGACCCCGCGCTCAAGCTGGCTAAAATCGGGGGCGGCAAAATCCTCGACGGGGACGTGGCGGGCAATCAAGCGGTATTTATGGAGCAGTTCGGGCTGGCAGGGCTGGTGACACAGGGTCAGAATGGCCCGGATACCCTGCTCACTCAAAAAGCGTAAATCGTCTTCCTCTTTGTTGAGGCCGCCCGGCTTACTAGACCCGGCTAGTTTGCCCGGCAGCAGCCAGCTAAAATTCGGCAACCCGGTATAATCTTTGGTCATATTAAAACCTCTTTGGGCAATGAGCATCGGGCTACGAGCTACGAGCTACGAGCAGTGGGAGCTACCAAGAAAGCAGAAATTTTAACCTCAATTCTTTCCGTGAACTCTGTGTCTCCGTGGTGCTAATAGTTCTAGCTCGTGGCCCGATGCTCACGGCTTTTTAGGTAATTTTTCTCGCAAGCTGGCGGCGCGACGTTCGCGGTTGTGTTGGCGAATCTCGTGCGGGATAATTTTGTAGTTGCTTAGGAACGCTCTATAAAACTCCTCGAAACGATCCGCTAAAATCGCTTCTCTAGTCTGGCGCATCAGGTCAATCAGGAAGTGCAGGTTGTGAATGCTCGCCAGCCGCAAACCCAAAATCTCCTCGCAGCGAATGAGATGGCGCAAATAGGCCCGACTGTAAGTGCGGCAAGTGTAGCAGGCACAATCGGGCTGGATAGGGCGCGGGTCACGAGTGAGGCTGGCATTACGCAAATTCAAGCGTCCTTCCGGCACAAAACACGCGCCATTGCGGGCGATACGAGTGGGCAGCACACAATCGAACATATCAATCCCGCAACGCACCCCTTCCAGCAAATCTTCGGGCGAACCCACTCCCATCAAATAGCGCGGCTTATCGGCAGGTAGCAAAGGCGTGGTAAAAGCCAGCATCGGATAAAAAATGTCTTTCGGTTCGCCCACACTCATTCCGCCCAGCGAGTAGCCTGGAAAATCCAAATCGCCATAACACAAAAACTTCACACTCTCCTCGCGCAAATCCTGAAAGAAACCACCCTGGACAATCCCAAACAAGGCTTGTTGGGCAGCGTTTCCAGTGGCATGATGCGCTTCCAGACACCGGGCCGCCCAGCGATTAGTGCGGTCAAGCGCGGCCTTTGTATAGGCGTGGTCGCTAGGGTAAGGCGCACATTCGTCAAAGGCCATTATAATATCCGCGCCCAAAGCTTGCTCCACACCCATCACGCTTTCGGGCGTAAAACGGTGCGTGCTACCGTCCAGATGCGAACGAAAAGTTACGCCGTTCTCGTCAATTTTGCGAAGCGGGCCTAAGCTAAAAACCTGGAAGCCTCCGCTATCGGTCAAAATAGGGCGCGGCCAGTTCATAAAGCTATGCAATCCGCCCATTTCCGCCACCAGTTCGGGGCCGGGCCGCAAATATAAATGGTAAGTATTTGACAGAATAATTTTGGCATCGAGTTGTAATAGCTCGTCACGGCTGACCGTCTTGACCGTCGCCTGTGTCCCGACTGGCATAAAAACAGGGGTGGGGATTTCGCCATGTGGCGTTTGCAGTGTCCCGGCTCGTGCCTCGCTGGTGGCAGATTTTTTTAACAAAGCATATTTGAAAGCCTCACCTGTCATTTTCAAAACCTGATTTCTAATATATATCCAAAGGGTAGCCGTCGGCCCTGACTGTAAAAATGAATTTTACCTGTTAGCCCCGTCTTTGTAAAATCCAGCAAAATGCGTCGTTCTTGCCAAAACCCGGCCAACCCTTTAAGATACAGCCAATTACATTTTTAGGGAGAAAATTATGTTGCAAAGCATTGACCATATTGTAATTTTGGTAAAAGATTTGGTACAGGCGCAGGCTGATTATACCGCTTTAGGCTTCGTAGTCGTGCCGGGCGGCGAACATAGCGATGGCACGACCCACAACGCTCTGGTTTCTTTCGCTGATGGCACTTATCTGGAACTGATTGCCTTCAAAAAGCCCAACCCTGATCATCACTGGTGGCAATATGAGGCCAGGGGCGAGGGTTTGATTGATTTTGCGCTTCTGCCGGACGACATTACGGCAGAGGTCACAGCCATCCGACGGTGCGGCCTGGATTTACAAGGCCCGTTTCCTGGAGGCAGAGTGCGTCCCGATGGACAACAAATTAGCTGGCAGACCGCAATGGCTACCACCCGCGATTTGCCTTTTTTGTGTGCGGACGTAACGCCACGGGAACTGCGAGTGCCGGGCGGGGATGCCTGGACGCATTTTAACGGTGTGAGCGGGGTGGCGCGGCTCGGTATCGTAGTCTCAAATTTGACCGAAAGCCTGAGCCGTTATCAAGCTTTGCTAGGCAGCCCACCCCAGGCTCAGAATCAGGCTGGCGAAGCTACCTTTACCATTGGGGCAGCGGCTGTTGTGCTGACCGAGCCGAAAGCAGACCGCGACCCGGAATTAGCTGCGTATCTAGCTCAACACGGCCCTGGCCCGTATAATATGGTTTTGCGGACGGTGGGCGACGAGCGGCGGGGCGAAAAACTGGATATAAATCGTAGCCATACCGCTTTCCCTATTTTGCTTGACTAATGTGTAAAGCTATTTTTACAAATTTTTATTGTAGGCAGCGCGTCCCCGCACCCGCACGGTCAGTGGTTTTGTTAGCATAACGGGCGTGGGGACGCGCCGCCTCAGCTTATTTGGAAGGTATTAATTTCAAGTGGTGCTTTCGTTACCAGCAGAATTAGAGGCCGCGATTGAAAACGTGCTGCGCGAGTTACCCGCTTCGCAGTGGGTCAGCGCGGCCCAAAGTTTGAGTCAGCGTTATCGGGCCGAGCAAACCAGCTTCAAAACAACCAAAACTTCGGCTTTGGCTACAGGCCGCATAGCTGCTTTGGGTTATGTGGCTCTGATTTTGCCTGCCACCTACGCCCAACTATGGGGAGCGATGACGGCCACTCTTAACCGTGCGCCTGATTGGAAACCTACCACGCTTTTAGACCTCGGAAGCGGGCCAGGAACAGCTTTGTGGGCGGCTGCCGACGTGTGGCCGTCGTTACAAACCGTAACTGCCTGGGAACGCGAACCTGCCTTCCTGGAGCTTGGCAAACAGTTAGCAGCGGCCAGCCCCAATCCGGTGGTGGCAACCAGCAAATGGGAACAAATCCGGCTGGAAGGCTTCTTGCCCCGCGACGCACCCCATTTCGATTTGATAATTTTAGGCCACGTTTTGAACGAACTAGACGCAAACGTGCAAAGCAAGGTGATAAGCTGGGCCTGGGAGCATTGCGATGGACTGCTGCTACTGGTTGAACCTGGCACTAGCGCGGCTTTTCCTTTCGTCAAAGCAGCTCGACAGCAGTTGCTAACCCTGGGAGCGCGTACCCTTGCCCCTTGCGCTCACGACGGCACTTGTCCCCTCGTCGGTGATTGGTGCCATTTTCCTCAAAAGATTTATCGGCCTGAATTCCAACGGCGGGCCAAAGCAGCCCAAGCGAATTGGGAGGAAAGCAAATTTTCGTATGCGGCGATGGCCCGCTTTGGCCCGGACACCCCGATTTGGGGGCGGCTTCTGCACCAGCCGCATTTGCACAAAGCCTGGGCCGATTTGACAGTATCCAGCCAGGAAGGGATTGTACGCGCACGCATCCTGAAACGCGACAAAGCCACCTACCAACAGGCCCGCAACTACAATTGGGGCGATACACTGGACGTGCCACCCTCGCAGGACGCTTGAATATTTTTATTTATGCACCGCACTCAATCCATTGGCAGAGCAATGTCCCACAAGTTATCAGAGCAGTCCATTGGCGGAGCAATGGCCGCTCCCCGCGGAGTTTGTGGGACATTGCCCAGCCAATGGCCGCTCCCCGTAATGGATAGTTATAGTTGGGGCCAGGCACGGTACAAACTCAGGAAACTTTGGGCAGGGTCAAGCTTCCAGTCGGTAGCCAAAATTAAATCTAAAGCAGTATCCAGCGGGGTGTTTTGGCCTTGCCGCGTGGCGGCGACAAAAGCCGCGTTATCTAAAAGTTGCCCGGCTTTTTCCAGGGTTTGTGCTTGCAACTTTTGGATAGCGGGTTTGGCCGTCGTATTCATTGCAGCTAAGGTAGTGGTTGCAACCTGCGATAATGTGATAGCCAGGAACGCCCGGTGTTGCAAGTAGTCGACTGGTTCTGGCTGGGGAGCAGCTGTTAGACAAAGATTGACTGCTATGTTTCCGATCCCTGCTAGACAATTAACCTGAAAAAATTTGTCGCCTACCTCTCGTAGCACTTTCAGGCTATCCGCATAGTGTTGAAGAGCGATTGGGTACTGCTCCTGACGCAAAGCCACATAACCTAACGTAGCCAGGGCAATGCCTATGGGGGTTTTGTAATTTATTGCCTGAGCCGTTTGCAAGGCTTCCTGACTATAGCGCACGGCCACCGCCCAATTTTCCTGAGACGCTGCCACCGAGCCAAGATTAGTCAGCACGCCAGCAACATTACGCCTTTGCCCAATTTTGCGGCTCAAATTCAAAGCTTGTTCTAAATAGTCAATAGCCTTTGGATAATTTTTTTCCGCCAGGGCCACCGAACTCAAGCTATTATAGGTATTGCTTAACAGGTCTTTATCGCCGCTTTCGAGGGCGTATTGCATACGTTCTGAATAATAAATGGCCGCTAATTCTAGCTGACCCTGACGGTAGGCGGCAAAACCTAACGCCCCCAAATTCATAGAGATGCCTGCCTTATCGTTTATCTCTCGTCCATAACCTATACTCTCCTGCAAATGGGCTACCGCAGTACCAAAATCGCCCAAAATAGTATAAATATAACCTAGCATACACAAAGCCGCGCCCAGCCCTTGTTTATCCCCAAGTTGCCGATAGTAGTCCGAACTTTCGGTATAAAGCGCGATGGCCGTCTCATTACTGCCTTGTTCGTTGGCAATATGGCCCAGGTAAAAAACACTATCTCCCATACCCGCTTTATGGTCAACCGTGCGAAAGATAGCCAGGCTTTGGTTTAGCAGCAGTTGCGCCTCCGTGTTATCACTTTGCATATGAGCTAATTCCCCGGCTCTGCAAAGTAGCCAGGCGTGCGCGGTTGTTGTTATATTGTTTTCAGCCACACGCTTCAGCAGACTGGCATAAATTTCGCGACCCTCTTTATAATAGTTGTAAAGATACCAAAATTGGTAAATAGCCAGGCTTAGTTTTACCCCTACCTCAAAAAGTTCGGCTGCTTGCCCAGTAGGTGCAAACGCAGGGTTGGCACAACGCTCCAAAGCTACTCGCAAATTATAGTGTTCGGCTTCTAACTGCTCTAAATAAGGTTTGGCCTGGTCTCTACTCAAGTAGGGTGCAAACTGCTCGGCCATCTCCGCATAATATGTTAAATGTCTATAATATAGATGATACAAATGTTCTTTTGGTGGTTCGGCGGGTTCGGACTGTTGAAGTTTTTCCAGCGCATATTCCCGGATGGTCTCTAAAAACGTATAACGTTCCTGGCCGGGTCTGGAAGCTACAGCAGTATCCGCCTCCAACAAGCTTATACTCACCAAAGATTTGTTGACCAACTGCTCTAGCAGGTCTAACACTTCGTAATCGGCTGTAATTGGGCCAGTGTGGGCCGGATTAGCTCTATTGTCGGCGCAAATTTGTTCAGCCGCCTCCAATGTCCAACCACCCACGAAGACCGCCAACCGCCGAAATAAGGTTTGTTCTGGCAGCGTGAGCAAACTGTAACTCCAATCCAGCACATTACGCAGGTTTTGATGGCGGGAAGGCAAGTCGCGCTGCCCGCCCTTCAAAAAATTTAGGCGGTGTTCCTCCAAACGTTGGAGCAGAGTTTGGGGGGACATTATTTTGAGACGGACGGCGGCCAACTCCAGAGCCAGCGGTAGTCCATCTACTGCCACACAAATTTGAACCAGGGTTGGGCCGTTTTCGGCGGTCAGGGCGAAATCAAAACGGTACTGCTGGGCGCGGGCCACCAACAGAGCAATTGCTTCGTATTCCAATATAGCGGCGGGTTCGGGGGGCAGGTTGGTCAGGTCTGGCACGCTCAGGGGTGGCACTACAAACTCGCGTTCGCCATACAACCCCAGCACGCTGCGGCTGGTGACTAAAATCTTGAGGTTCGCGGTCAGACTCAGCCATTCCCCCACTAAAGAGGCCGCTTCTAACACCTGTTCAAAATTGTCCAGAACCAATAGCAGGTCTTTATCGAGCAAATAATCTTTGAGGCTGTCCTCTAAAGATTTGCCTTTGGTTTCGGGTATAGCCAGACTATGAGCGACGGTTTGAGCCACTAACGTGGGGTTGGTGATATTTGCCAAAGCCACAAAAAACACCCCATCTCTAAAGGTCGGGCCGATGCTGTGGGCCAGACGAATAGCCAGGCGGGTTTTGCCCATCCCGCCAGGGCCGAGCAGGGTAACAAGGCGGGTCTGATTATCGTTGAACAGATTAGCAAGTTGCTGTAGCTGGATTTCACGTCCAACAAAAGCGGTCATTGGATTGGGCAAGGTAGAACCAGGGAGTAATTTTGGGCCGATTGCTCCTTTTGAGGTGGTTGGCGCAGCAACGGGGGTTGATTGGAGCAAATTTAAGGGAGAAAGTTGCCAGTCTTGGCTGGAAAAGGTAGCGGAGGGTAGGCCCGCCAATTCTAATAACTCGGTGGCCTCTGTGGTCATAGTGATAGCTTGCCATTGAGCCAACGTTTTAATAATTTGCTTGATTTCGAGGTGGGTTAAGGAGGCTGGGCTTTTGTCGCTCATTTTGCGACTTAGCACTTCCTGTTGGATAGCCAGCTTCTCGGCCAATTCGCTTTGAGAATAACCTGCCAGCTTGCGATAAGCGTGGACTTTGCCTCGGAATTCGGTTAGGTTCATAACCAATAGGTCTCCAGACGATGAATTTATAATAATTCAAGAATGGGTCAAAAAAATCATCGTTTTTATGGAAGAAGTTTTATAGAATGAGGACAAGAAAACCACCAAACTTATAGCCGCTCAACTAGCAACGGCTTTTCCAGCTTCCGTATAGTGAAGATGAGGCAGGAGCAAGCTGCTTTTGGGCCATTATAGTAGTTGGGTGTAGTGGATGCAATAGCAATCTGGTTTGTATCAAGAGTTTTCTTAAAAGGGTCTGGTTCTAAAAGGGTCACGCGTGCGTTCAGATTAATGGTTGATACCAACAAAGCAAGGAGACAAGTCAATGTTAGATGTAGAGACACTTATAAAGCAGCCCTACTCTTCAAGTTTACCGACTATGACCCCACCACTAAGCGGTTCTGCTACGCTATTATCGCCAAATTTCGGCTTCAGCCCTAGCGAGGCGGCGCGTTCAGTCACTTTGGTAAGAAAAATCCCTCATCAAGAAACGAAAATACCGCCAGTAGGTGTAAAATCCCCGCTTGTTTCTGACCTGGCGACCGGAATTCCTCCGCAAATATTAGTTGCAGATGATGACACTTTGGGCCAAATGTACCTGACGCATTTGTTGGCGCGGTTGGGGTATCGGGCTGATGTCGCCAACAATGGACGCGAGGTTATAAAGCTCATACGCGAAAAGCACTATAATTTGCTTTTCCTGGACCTGCATTTGCCGGAGATGAACGGTCTGGAAGTAGCTCAGTATGTGCGCCAATACCACGAGGCTGCCACCAGCCCTTTTATAGTGGCGGTAACTGCCAGTATTGCTCCTCAAGACCGCGCCCTTTGTCTGGAAATAGGAATGAACGATTATATGACTAAACCTGTGCGCCTGGAGAGTTTACAGACTATCATCGCTGGTGGAAAGCCCGCCTATGAGGGACAGACCGATACAGCCCAAACCAGCCCCGTAACCGAAGTGTCAGTGCTAGACCTCAAAGTGCTAAACGAACTCAAAGCTGAACTGGAAGGCGCACCCCAGGTAGTGGCTAAACTCTTGGGGTCATATCCACTGACGGCCACCCGCTTGATGGAGCAAGCCAAAGAAGCAGCTTTAGCAAGGGACAATTTCCAGTTGTTGTTAGCGGTACATAGCCTGTACTCGCCGAGTGCCACCTACGGCCTAATGCGGGTAGCCGGGTTGTGTCGGGAGTTGGAAAAGCTGGCACAGAAATCTAGTGCTGATACCCCCGCTGCACAAACAAGTCTGATAGAAACCAGGCTGGGGGAATTGGAGGTGGCCTTTAAGGAAGGGGTAGCAGCTTTGAAAGCACATTCGTAGCTTTGGGTTCTCTCAAACGTGTCATCTACACAAGTTTGCAGAAGCGTCGGCATATTATCACGACTTGTAGGAGGCTACTCCGTCAGCCGATGGTTCTTAAAACCTCGCTGGACAAAATTAAAAACTTCTACAAATTAAATTATGAGAAAGGGTCTATATAATTTACTTCAATAGACCCGGCTTGTTCGGGGTCGAAACCCATAGGCCATTTGGTTAGTATATCGTAGTGTGCGCCCTCAAGTTTGGCTTCTTTTAAACTAGCTCCCTCTAAATTAGCCCCTTGTAGGTCGGCATCCATCAAATCGGCAGCTTGTAAGTTAGCTTTGACTAAGTACGCAAATGATAAATGGGCGTAGCGTAGATTAGCCCCCGACCCATCCGGGAAGGCACACTATCCCTATCTTTTGATCAATTTCATCCCACCTTCGTTTGCCATTTCCGACCCGCACATACCTTACCCGGCGACTTCTCAATTTTTCCGTCCAGAATTCTATGACCAATCCGGTGAGGAGACTTTGCCCCAGTGGGTGACCCAATTACCAAAGCAGCCGACGGTCTACGTGACGTTGGGTACCGAAGTAAATCATATGCCGGGATTTTACCCAAGAGTAATCCAGACCATTATCGACGGGCTGCGGGACGAACCCATAAATTTAATTGTAACCCTGGGCCGAGACAAAGACCCCGCCGACTTTGGGGCGCAACCGGCCAATGTGCATATCGAACGGTATATCCCCCACACGCTGCTGCTGCCATAGTGCGATTTGATGATAATGCACGGCGGTAGCAACAGCCTGCTCTTGGGACTAGATCGCAGTTTGCCAGTGGTCTTAATACCCCTAATTGCCGACCAGTTTATGAACGCCCAACGCTGCATCGAGCTGCAACTGGCTCCGGTAATCATGCCCGACCAGTTTTCGCCGGAGTCGGTCCGAATTGCCACCAAAGAGTGGCTGCAAAACTCATTATAGCTGCAAAACCTGCAAACCGAACTGCATGAGTTGCCCGACATTCGGGAAGCGGTGAAGGCAATTGAGGAGGTGGCGATCAACCGGACTCCCCAGCCTCAAGGAAAAGTGGTAGCCTGATGATTGAAAGGTCGTCCGCTCACAACCCTACTTATGTATAGAGAGTCAGGCAAAGAATTAGAAAAAGATTTGACTTAGCACCTCAGAAAGGTTATACCAGACTGGTTGCTTACCGCTCAAAGTAACCACCAGGAGGTATAACCTAAATGAGAATACTCTTTTGTGGGCCAACTGTCAAAGCCCTGCAAGCTCACCTTCAATGGGCCGTTAAATGGGGTTCCGCAAACATCAGAACAATTTCGGGGTCTTCCGCATATTTAGTGACTCGGTTCCGTAGCAGGATAAATTATAAGCCGATTTTCGTTTTAGCAGGTGATAAATGCCTGTTAAAAGGGTTTGCAACCATAAGATGTATCCTAAATTAGACCAATCCAAATTGGCATCACTAAAATTGCGGATGAACCCCAACCTGCGTGTACTAAGAACAAAATTTTAGCAACAGACCCTTCACTAAGCAGAGCCTCCGTTCACATCCCGTAGGGTTGGGCAGAACCTGGATAAGTGAATAGTTACAAAGACCTCAAGATAAACGGAACTGCCCAGGTCTTAGTTCGTTCTATTAGTAGCTGTTTTATTCAGGTAAATTGTAGGCGGCGCGTCCTCGTGCCGTGATGCTGCCAGGGGCAAGGACGCGCCGCCTACAAGAAAACAAGTTTGAAAGGAACGAACTTAAATGAAGTCGCGTCGTGTTTTTGGCCGGGTTTCTACTATGTTAGGAATGGCTCTGGTTTTGATGCTTTTGACGTTTGTGCTGGCCGCTTGTGAAGCAAACTTTACGCCGACGCTTCCACTCAGTTCCGCGTCCGACACTCCTACTACTACTGTGGCAGCCACTGGTGGACAAGCTGTCGCCACTACAGCGGTTAGCCAGCTACCCACTTTTACAGCCGCTCCAACGTTGGCCTTCCCTACAGTTACGCCCGCCCTTCCTACTAACACCGCACCCGCCATCACCACTGTAGCTGCTACCACTGTCGTGCCAATTACTACCGCCGCCCTCACTAATACTGCGATTGCTGCGCCACCCACCACAAAGGCGGTTGTTACCACTGTACCCGTTGTTACTACCAAAGTGGTAGCCCCACCTACAACCAAACCGACTACTAGCGCGGCTGGTAAAATCTCTCCAGTTTTCAATTCGGTGCTGCCAGATTTACGCCGCCAGCATGAAGTCGCCGTCGTGCTGCCGACCTTTATTCCTGGTACGAGCGTTGGGCCAGTCTATGCCATTATCGAACGCAGCGATAAACCCGGCTATAGCGTCGTACTAGGTTATACCCCTGATTGCACAGGCGGGAATGCTTGTCGCGTCGGAACAGTTGGTGGGCAGCCCGTAAGCTCGGGGGCGGCTGACCTCACAGGCACCACGGTCAAGCTCACCAACGGTGTGACTGGTTACTTTGTAGCCTCAACCTGCGGGGCGAACTGCTCCGATGCAACCCTGACCTGGAAGCAGGGCCAGGGAGTTTACACCGTTGGTATCAAAGCCGGAAAACTGCCAGAACTGACCCAAATGGCGAACTCGGCTATCGCTGCGGGACAGATTTAGCCAGCAGTCATCAGTCGTCAGTAAAAACCAGGGTTGTATCAGATAGTTAGATCGCCAACGGTTCACCCGTGCTGGGTACAGGTAAACCGTTGGCGATGGTTAAGCTAACAACCAAGCCAAAAAATTGGCGCGGCCACAAAACACGTGAGTAACGCACAAAAACTCCAGATTTAAGTTATAATTGCACTGCTAAAAGCTAAAAGCTGCTAGTTGACGACTAATGACTGACCACTGATGACTTTTGGGGAGACTGATTTGCGCGTTAATGTTTATGTTCCGGCTACGTCGGCAAACTTAGGTTGTGGCTTCGACGTGTTTGGTTTGGCCCTGGCTCTTTATACCGAATTTAGCTTTGACACCGGGGTAAGCAGCCAACCCGGTTTACAATTAGAGGTGGTTGGCGAAGGGGCGGAACTGCTGCGCCGCGAAGGGTGTGGCCTGGTTTATGAAGCGGCCCAATTTTATGCTCAGGCGATGGATGTGAAGTTGCCACCCTTTAAGCTGACCATCAATAGCCAGATTCCGCTTGGGCGGGGTTTGGGCAGCAGCGCGGCGGCTATCGTGGGCGGCCTGATTGGGGCGGCAGCTCTGACCCGGCAAGAAAATTGGCAAAGTGAGCGCGAGATGCTGCTGAGGCTGGCTACCGAAATTGAGGGCCACCCCGATAACGTCGCTCCGGCTCTGATGGGCGGTCTGGTCGTAGCGGTCAATCGGACAGGAACGGCCCAGGACGTGCGGCCCGGTCTGGCAAAGCCGATTATTATCTCCTTGCCCGTCCCCGAAAATCTGGCAACAGTCTTGTTTATCCCCGACTTCGAGATGAGTACCAAAGCGGCCCGTGCGGTCTTGCCGCCCAACATACCTTTTGGGGATGCGGTACACAATATGGCCCGCACTGGTTTGTTTGCGGCTATCTTTGCCGCTACCGCTCCACCCCTGGAGCTTTTGGCCGAAGCGATGGATGACCGTTTGCACCAACCCTACCGCACCCAAATCTTCCCCCAACTACCCAAACTAATAGCGTCGGCCCAGGCAGCGGGGGCGTGGGGAGCGGCTTTGAGCGGAGCAGGGTCTAGTGTGCTGGCTCTGGTGGACGCGGCACGAGCAGAGGGGGTAAAACACGCTTTGGAACAAACCGCCCAGGCTTTGGAACTGCCGGGTCGGGCTACCCAACTTAACATTGCCAGTAGCGGGACGGAAGCTACCTTTACCCGCTAGACGACCAGGAGAAAATTGCGATGATGGTGGAAGATGCAGGCATAGCAAGCGCGAAACTTTATCCGTTCACCGACTCCGAACTAGCCGTGTTAGAGTCAATCCAGAAGCGCATCTTGTGGTTGGCAAGCTTGATTGTGAACGAGGCCAATAACGTGCGGCCCAACCCCGATAAGTCGAAGGTAGGCGGACATCAAGCGTCGTCGGCTTCGTGCGTTTCCATCCTGACCCTGCTTTATTTTCACTATTTGCAAGCGGGCGACAGAGTTTCTATCAAACCCCACGCTTCGCCCGCGTATCACGCCATCCAGTATTTGCTGGGCAACTTGCCTCAACATTATCTGAAAGAGCTACGCGAATACGGTGGTTTACAAGCCTACCCCAGTCGCACCAAAGACCCCGACCCGGTGGATTTTTCGACTGGTTCGGTTGGAATGGGCGCGGCGGCTCCGGCTTTCGCGGCTCTTGGTCATCTCTACGCCCGCGCTCAGTTCGGCAGCGTCACCAGTCGGCGTTTCGTGGCGGTTTTGGGGGATGCTGAACTGGACGAAGGCAACGTGTGGGAAACGGTCAGCGAAGAAGCTTTGAGCGAACTCGGCAACGTCTTGTGGATAGTAGATTTGAACCGCCAGAGCCTTGACCGGGTAGTACCGGGCATCAAAGCCTCCCAACTACACAAACATTTCGAGGCCAGTGGTTGGCAGGTGTTGGAAGCCAAATATGGCCGCGAACTTGAGGCGATGTTTGCCCGGCCCGGTGGCGAGGCTTTACGCACGCGCCTGGACACGATGAGCAACGAAGAATACCAAAATTTAATCCGCTTAGACGGCCCAAATCTGCGAAGACGCTTACTAACGGGTGAGTTGCAGCACGCGCTAACCCAACTGCTGACCGATGTAAGCGACGAGCAACTTCCGGCCCTGATTGCCAACCTCGGTGGTCACGACTTGCCCACCCTGATGCAAGCCTTCCAGCAAGCAGACCGCGAAACTCATAGCCCTACCGTTATCCTGGCTTATACTATCAAGGGTTGGGGCTTACCGTTGGCTGGAGACAGACTCAACCATTCGGCCCTGCTCACTCCCGCCCATATCGAAGCTTTGCGCCAAAAATTGGACGTGGGGGCGGGCCAGGAATGGGCCGGGTTCACCCCGACTTCGCCCGAAGGCCAGCTTTGCCAGACCCGTCAGGCCGCCCTTTACCCACCCACTCAAGCAGCCACCGTCGTCCTTCCTGCCAGCGTTGTACCTGCCGACCTCAAAATAAATTATGGCACGGCTACTTCGTCCCAGGAAGCTTTCGGGCGAGTGGTACGCCAGTTGGCCGATGTACCAGAACTTGGGCAGCGCGTGGTTACGACTTCGCCCGATGTGTCCATTTCCACCAATCTGGCGGGTTGGATCAACAAAGTGGGCGTGTTTTCCCCATCGGCTCAAATTGATTATGAAGAAGGCGCGGCTCGTACTCTTAAATGGCAGCCCACCCCTGCCGGAAGGCATATCGAACTTGGCATCAGTGAGATGAATTTGTTTATGCTGTTGGGGATGTTGGGTTTGTCGGCAGAGTTGAGCGGGCAGCAGCTTTTCCCGATTGGCACGGTCTATGACCCCTTTGTATGTCGCGGCCTGGATAGTCTGATATACGCTTTGTATAGCGGCGCGAAATTTATTTTTGCTGGTACACCCGCCGGTATCACCCTGTCGCCCGAAGGCGGAGCGCACCAATCCACAGTCACGCCCTCGCTCGGTATCGAGTTGCCTCATCTGCTGTTTTACGAACCTTGCTTTGCCCAGGAAGTCGAATGGCTGATGCTGGAAGGCTTGCGCCAGTGTTGTGACCGCAAAAATGGCAATTCGACCTATTTACGCCTCTCCACCAAAGTGATTGAGCAAGCTCCTTTTCAGCAAGCTTTAGCCCGTATCGGCGGGGACGAACTGCGGCGGCAGGTTTTGGCGGGTGGCTATCGGCTGTCCGAAGCGGACGACCCCAACAATCAATACAAAGTTCAGCTTGTTACGTGTGGGGCTATGCTACCAGAAGTATTGGAAGCGGCGGAACTCTTGCGCTCGGAAGGGGTAGCCGCCAACGTCCTGAACCTGACTGCTCCTGGTGCGCTGTACCGCCTCTGGCAAATGGCCCGCGCCAAAGGCCAAAAAGATTTCGGGCAGCTAGACCTGCTTTTGCCTCCCGACGAACGCCATGCTCCCATCATCACTATTCAGGACGGAGCTTCGCACGCGCTGGCATGGTTGGGCAGCATATATGGCGCACGGGTCACGGCATTAGGTGTAGATGACTTTGGGCAATCCGGCAACCGCGCCGATTTGTATCATCATTTCGGCCTCGACGTGCAGAGCATCGCGGGGGCAGCTTTCGATGCACTCGATTAATGCACTACGGAGTCACGGAGAACACCGAGGAAAACAGGAGAAATCGCCAACGGTTAAAACCGTCGTCTAAGCAAACCAAACACGTTTCAACGTGTTACCAAACCGTGCGGCAACCTGATTTATCAGGTTTGGGTTGAATAGACGACGGTTTCAACCGTTGGCGGTCTGCAAGCCGCTTAAATCGCCCGAATAATTACGAAAATACAGTATTTGGCAGTAAAACACCTGTTTTTGGCAGCCCTTTCCAAAATATAATCTAGCCGTTCAATGCACCTTGTCTCGTACTTTGAAAGGACGAACGGCTATGACGAACAAACCAGGTAGAACGACGGCCAGTATTGTATATAACGTAATGTTAGTGGCTTTGAGCGTATTGGCTTTGGTGCAACCAACTCAAACGGTCTTTGTTACTTATCAGAAGGGTTATAATCTCAACTATATCTTCATAAATATAAGGCCGCCTCTTGCAGAAGAAGTTTTATTTCTGGTGGCTGTACTTGTAAATAGTATTTTGGTAGCCAGGTCGGACCTTCGTTACAAAGATTGGCTCTCGATAATTAGCCCTTTCGCCATTTTATTTTCTTTTGGAATGTTGGGTTTGACGTTTATCGGCCCTGGCAAAATCGGGCCTGAAAATCGGGTCGAATTAGACTCAATCTTACTTTGTACATTCGCTCTGGCATTTGTGACCCCCCTATTTACCATAATCAATGCTACCGTAGGCTTTTCTGTTATGGCCCTCAAAGAGTTTTCTAAACCACGTGCTAACCCAATAATAATACCTGAGCAGAAGCAAACTTATTTTTCAAGTTGTATCACCTCGGTCTGGTTCTCCGTTCTTACTTTGCAGGTAATGACAAGCTTTGTAGTAGGGCTTGGAGTAGTTAGCGACATTATAAATATTGGAAGCACAGGGGGTCACGGCTTATTTCCTGCCTATTATTTATTACTACCTTTTCGGTTTAGCACCTTTTGCGCCATTTGTTATTTCGTGGTAAATTTTATCCTGACAAAGCTAGGCAAGATTTGAGGGATTCAGTCAAATGGCGAAAGATATTAATTACTTTATTTTTACTGGTCGGTTAGCAAGTGCTGTATATTTGCCTTGCAATTTTTTGGGTTAAAAGCACATAGGTTTTGCGGGACTTAAATAAACAGCCTGAAAATGAGGAAAGAAAGCGATGGTTTCATGTTTCCGCCTGGAAAAAATTTGCTGAGAATTGCATTGACAACCTTGAGAAAGGCGATGAAGTATTAATAACTGGTATAATTCAGAATTATGAGTGGAGTGATGCACAAAATTATTCTAAACGTAGTATGTACGTCATAGCCAACGATTACAAAATAATAAAAAAGTGTGGAACATTACCTTTACCTTTAGAGGAACTGCCCTGGGAAGAAGAAGTACCTCCTGAAGTGCTATGCGAGATGGAAAATTTGACAAAGTAACTGTTATCAATCAGTAGTATTTTGTCTTTGAAAGGATAAACTCAAAAAATGGAACAAACCAGACCTGTTACAATGGCCCGGCACGGCCTTGTGTGCGCTCCGCATTATTTGGCGGCTCAGGCCGGAACACGTATTTTGATGGCAGGGGGCAATGCTATAGACGCTGCCATTGCCGCTAACGCCGTATTGAACGTGGTTTATCCGTTCGTGTGCGGGACGGGCGGAGATTTGTTTATGCTACTTTATGATGCCAAAAGCGACGGCTTGTATGGCCTCAACGCCAGTGGACGCGCTCCCGCCGCTGCCCAACCAGAATGGTTCAAGGCTAATGGTTATGACAAGATACCACAGCACGGCATTTTGTCGGTTTCCATACCTGGAACAGTGGACGGCTGGCAGATGGCGGCGGAGCGTTTCGGGCGTTTGGGTCTGGCTCGTGTGCTTGAACCCGCCATCAGCTATGCCGAGGAAGGTTTTGGGGTCGGCCACAATTTACACGCTGTTATCGCTCGAATTTTGGAGGCGGGCTACGCGCATTCGTCCTGGACGGATGTGTATGCGCCGGACGGTCACGCCCCTTTGCCCGGTTCAATTTTGCGTGTACCGGAATTGGGCCGCTCTTTACGCCTGATTGCCGAAGGTGGGCGCGATGTTTTCTACAAAGGTGAGATAGCCCGCGCCTTCGCCGATTTTTCCGCGCAGCTTGGCGGCTTGATTACGCTCGAAGACCTGGGCGAACACCATGGGGAGTGGGTTGAACCATTGAGCATCAGTTATCGTGGCTATCAGATTTATGAGTTGCCGCCCAACACCCACGGCTTGACCGCTTTACAAATGTTGAAGTTGGTGGAGCCTTTCGATTTCACGCCTGACCCTTTTGACCCGGCTAATATCCACTTGCTAGTTGAAGCCAAAAAATTGGCCTTTGCTGACCGGGTGGCCTATCTGACCGACCCGCAACACATGAAGATTGCCGCCCACCGACTGTTAGACGAAAACTATTTAGCCGGACGACGAGCCTTGATTGACCGCACGCAGGTATTGCCAACTTTTGAGGCTGGCAAGCTGGACGGGGATACGATATATTTGTGTGCTGCTGATGCCGAAGGTAACGCCGTTTCCCTAATCCAAAGTAATTATATGGGGATTGGTTCGGGTTTAGTGATACCGGGCTACGGCATCGAATTGCAAAACAGGGGTTGTTATTTCTCGCTTGACCCGGCCCACGCCAACGTGATTGCGCCCCGCAAACGCACGCTACACACTTTGATACCTTCGTTGGCGACGCAAAATGACCGCCCCGCGATTATTTTTGGTACGATGGGTGGCGATGGTCAGCCCCAAATTCATCAGCAAGTCTATACCAATTTAATCAACTACGGTTTGAATATTCAGGCTGCCATTGATGCGCCGCGTTGGATACACGGGCAGGGTTTTGAGGGTCAGGACGAAATGCTAAATATGGAGAGCCGTTACCCGATTACGACCCGCAATGGTCTGACAAGTTTGGGGCATAAAATAGGCGAGGCGGGCAATTTCAGTGCGGCGATGGGTTACGCGCAAGGGATTGTTATCAACCAGGCCAATGGTTTGTTAATGGGAGGCTCCGACCCACGTGCCGATAGTGCCGCTATCGGGTGGTAACTTTCAACACACTCCCATAATTTCGGTTTAGGAATTTATCTGAAAATTATTGTTCTAACTGATTTTGTACATTTGTTCGTGCTTTTTTCTTGGACGTTTTTGCCGCGATTTTATTAAGATTTTCCGTAACTCTGAATTGAACAATTTTGCTTATCAGTTCCAGTGGCAAGGGCTGATTGATGGGGAATTTTACCGCACCTTTTGTAGCCTCATAACTGGATAATTCGTCCTTAAATGCCGCAATCCCGCTTGAGGTTGGATAAAATCCGATATGATGCTTGAGCGCAGCAAAATAGACTAAATTCCCGTTCTGTGCGAAGGTGGGCATTTGGTAGCCTATTCGCTCCTCTGCATCAGGCGCAGCGGCTTTAATGGTGGCTCGTACTGTTTCAAGAAGTGCTTGGATGTCTTGGGGAAAAGTGGCTATATACTCATCAATTGAACGGAAGCCATCTTTGCGGTGTTCCATAAGCGTGCCTTTTTGGACTGTAGCTGGTAGTTGGGGAATAAAGAATCTGTTGCTAAAGTGCGACCATCGCGCTTTTAGCAACAGATTTCTCGCAAGCTCCGCCATTCCAAAGGCCGTGACAAACCTGAGTAGTAATCTTCGGCTGGAAGTTTAGACTTGGGCAGTCACTGGCTTGATGCGCTGCTCTACCACATTCCAGTCAATATTTGAGAAGAAAGACTCGATATATTTGGGTCGTTCCGCTGGTTTGTAGTCCAACAAGAAAGCGTGTTCCCACACGTCCATTACTAGAATCGGGCTAAAACCTGCCGGATTGCCGTCTTCATGTAGGGTAATCCAGTGGTTGGACAGGCGGCCCGTGAACGGGTCCTGGAAGGTAATGGCCCAACCCACACCGCGCATCCCGCCGACTTTGACAAAATCGTTCTTCCAGTTGTCAAAGCTGCCAAAGCTGCTTTCGATAGCCTGGCTTAAAGTCCCGCCCTGGCCCATCTCTGCGCCGCCCGCCTTCATGTTGCCGAAGTAATATTCGTGCAGCCGCATCCCGTTGTACTCGAAGCCGAGACGACGGGTTAGTTCCGCAAATTCGGGCGTACCGCTTTTACCATCGTTGAGCAAACCGGCGATATGCTCATTCAAGGTATTGGTATTAGTGACATAGCCTTTGTATAAGCCAAAGTGCGTTTCCAGGGTTTTATCACTGATGCCGTTCAAGCCGCTCAGGTTAAAATCTTTGGGCGTGTAACTTTGAGCCGAAATATTAGCCACGTGATGTTCCTCCTTTTAAGGTCTTTTATCGTTGTTTTCCCATTTCGCTTTACTGTAAAGCATAGTGCTACGGGAATAGTATAAGCCTTTTAATACTACTGTCAAGAAACGTTCGGTTTGGAGAGAAGTAGCATTTATCCAGGTTTTTGAGTTATAATGTGATACTTCGCAAGCATTACCCTGAAGTTATAATTTAATAAAGGAAATTAGTATGGTAGAAGCTAAAGTAATCGGGATAGATTTGGGTGGGACACGGATACGGGCCGCGTTGATGGATGGCGAGGGCAATATTTTGGCCCGCACAAGTCTGGCGACGGAGGCTGCCCAGGGTTTGGAACACGTTTTGAACCGTATCGAACTGGCTATTATCACGGTGGCGGAAACTTTTGACCATTCTCAAATTATCGGCATTGGTATCGGTGCGCCCGGCCCGCTCAACCCCAAAACTGGTGTAGTTTATTCGCCACCCAATCTGCCCGGTTGGAGCAACGTGCCGCTCGGCGATATTTTGGAGCAGCGCACAGGTCTGCCAGTTTTCCTGGACAACGATGCGAACGCGGCAGTGATGGGCGAATATATTTTTGGAGTAGCTAAAGGTTATCGCTATGTTGTGTATATGACAGTCAGTACCGGCATTGGGGCGGGGGTAATCGAAGATGGCCGCTTGCTATACGGAATGAACGGAGCAGCGGGCGAAGTCGGTCACATGACCATTGACCTCAACGGCCCGCTTTGTAATTGCGGCAACATCGGCTGTCTGGAAGTGTTGGCGAGTGGTACGGCGATTGGCCGCCGCGCCCGCGAAATTCTAGCCCGTGACAGCCGCCCCTCTATTATGCGCGACATCTGCGGTCATAATCTGGAATGTGTCAACGCTGAAATAGTGGAACTGGCCGCCAGCCGGGGTGATGCTGTCGCGGGAGAAATTTTGCAGCAAACGGCGGTTTATTTAGGCGTAGGTGTCACCAATATTTTGCACCTGTATAACCCGGAAATCGTGATAATTGGCGGTGGCGTGGCCCAGATGGGGGATAAATTATTTGTGCCGATGCGAGCCATCGTCGAGCAGCGGGCAATGCCAGCTTATCGCCAAAACGTGCCGATTATAGCCACCAAACTAGGCGACGACATTGGCTTGTATGGCGCGGCAGCAGGTGTAATCGCTAACCAGGCCGAAGCCCTGGAACGTAAACAACATCTGAGCCAAAAAGCAGATTAATCAGACCTATCAGTTAGCCAGTCAACCAGCGCGGGCCACAACTCGCGGTTGGCGTTGCGTCCGACTACCATACCCACGTGTCCACCCGCCAGCATCATTTCTTGCTTATCCTGGCTGTTTACGGCGGTGGTCAAGGCTTGGCTTTGCGAGGGCAACACGATATGGTCACGCCTGGCAATCACGTTGAGTAGGGGTTTGGTAATGCTGGACAAATCCACCCGACGTTCATTGAGGCACAATTCGCCCTTGATGAGCTTGTTGTCCCGGTACAAGTCCTGTACGCACTGGCGGAAAGCTGCGCCCGCGAATGGCACACCATCGTTGACCCACTTTTGCATACTTAGCCACGCTATAACGGCCTCTGGATTGTTTTGCTTGGGCCAGATGTCGGTATAAGTGGCGACAAAGTTTTGGTAGGGCTTGAGCAAGCGCGTACCCAAATCCAGTAGCTGGCCCGGCACAATCCCATAACTTTTCACAATCAAGTCCAGGTCGAAATCCGGAGCCGCCAGCCAGTTGTGCAACAAGCCCTTTTCCTCAAAGTCTATCGGGGCGGCGATTGTGACCAGATTTTTGAGTGGTGCGGCCACGTCAAGAGCGGCGTAACAAAGGGCTAAGGTTGCGCCCAAACAGTAACCAAACAAGGTCAGTGCGGGCGCGTGAGCATGAGCCAACGTATGTTTGACGGCACGCGGCAAGTATTCTAGTACATAATCGGCCAGGGTAAGGTTTGAATCTTCCGGGCCGGGTACGCCCCAATCCAGCAGATAAACCTCGTAGCCCTGAGCCAGCAAAAATTCAATCAGACTTGCACCGGGCCGCAAATCCAGAATATAGGGTCGGTTCATCAGCGAATAAACCATCAATATTGGCACGGCGTGACGTGATGTAACCTGGGCCGGATAATGATAAAGTCTGGCTTTGTTGCGCCTCCAGATAATCTCGTGTGTGGTCTGACCGACTGGCACATCGCGCAAAAAGTCAGCTAAAGACAACGGCCCGAACGGTTGCAAGGCGGTCAGGAAGGCGGGTAGGGGCAAAACTTGCTTGGCGGTCTGTTTAGGTTCAGTCACCATTATATTTACTCATCAAGCGGCTCTAGCCCGGTTTTGGCCGGAAAAGTGGCGGTCAAGAAAGTCTAATACCACTCGGCTGGTGATTTGAGGGTCTTCGCTGGGCAAATAATGGCCTTTGCCGGGTATGATGACCAGTTCGGCGCGGGGTATGCGTTTTGCCAGCAGACGGGAATTTTGAGGCAACACCAATCGGTCTGCACTGCCCGTGAAAACCAGCGTAGGCATCTGCAAACTGTCAAGCCGATTGTAAGTGCTGTGTTGGGTACAGGCCAGCAATTGACGACGGTAGGCAAAGGGTGGGGTCGGATAGACCAGCCGCATTTGGGTATCTCTGGCGATTTCTTCGGGGTGGTTAGCCATAAACTCGCGGCTATACAAAATCGGGATTATCATATCGGCGGCCTGGCGTGTTCTGACCCACCCGCGTTGTAACATCGTCTCCGAAACTTCCAGGCGCGGAACATAGCCGTGGATGCCGCCGGGCGTACTGGCTCCCAATATCAAGCTTTTGACCTTTTGCGGGTAGTTAAGCGCGACTTCCTGGGCAATCAAGCTGCCCATCGAGTAACCGAAAACGTGAGCGCGGCGGACACCAGTGGCATCGAGCAGCGCGGCGGTATCAGCAGCCATTTGTTTGATGCTATAGGGTTGATCGGGTTTGGAACTGCGGCCCGTACCTCGATTGTCAAAAGTGATGACGTTACGATTGGCACGGAGGCCGGGCAGATTTTTGTACCAACCCAGGCTATTAAGACCCAAACCCATTATCAAAAGCAGGGGCGTAGTATCCTGGCTGATAGGTCGGGCAGGGTCACTAGGGGTGGCAGGGTGAAATTCATAATAAATACTGATACCGTTGGCAGCTACATTTGGCATTTTTTGCTCCTCGCTCGTCATTGAGTGGATTTTAGTGACACCTATTCTAAAGGCTGCTTGATTTTATGACAAATAAGTTCGCTTCTTGATGAAGCGAACTATTAGCCTTTGCTGCAATGTTTATGCCCACACTTGATGGCTAAATGCCATTTGGATGCTTGCTATGCCAGTTCCAGGCCGTGCGAATAATTTCTTCCAAACCATAGTGCGGCTGCCAACCAAGTTCACTTCTGGCTTTAGAATTATCGGCCCAAATCGCCATCGGGTCGCCCGGTCTCCGTGGACGTTCATCGGCTACAATCTCGCGGCCCGTAATAAGGCGCGTAGTATCTATAATTTCTTTGACCGAACTACCCTTGCCCGTGCCAAGATTGTAAATCGTAGTCTGGTTAGTTTTCTGCACATTTTCCAGGGCCAGGATATGAGCGTCGGCCAGGTCGTTGACGTGAACGTAGTCGCGGATGCCCGTACCGTCGGGTGTAGGGTAATCGGTACCGAAAACCGGAACAGAAGCGGAAACTCCCGCCGCTGCCTTCATCACAAGCGGTATGAGGTTCAGCGTTACGCTCCAATCCTCACCAATTGTGCCATCGGGGTCTGCACCCGCCGCGTTGAAATAACGTAAGCTGACCGACTTGAGACCATAGGCGCGGTCAAACCAGCCCAACATTTTTTCCACCATCAGTTTGCTTTCGGCGTAGGGGCTTTCGGGGTTGTAAGGGTTATTGTCCTCGGTGACGGGCATATTTTGAGGATTGCCAAAAACCGAGCAACTGGACGAAAAAATCAAATATTTGACCTCGTTGCGTACCATTGACTCCAGCAAAGTCTGGGTAGCCGTGACGTTGTTACGAAAGTATTTAGCGGGTTGCTCTACTGACTCGCCCGCCGCTTTGTAGCCCGCAAAGTGGATCACCGCGTCAATCTTCTGGCTATTGAACAGATTATCCAATAAATTCACATCTGCGGAATTGCCAACTATCAGTTCTACGTTTACTGGCAACATCCCACGATGGCCCTTTTCCAGCGTGTCCAACACTACCACGTCATAATTTCGGGCTACCAATGACTTGACGGTGTGCGCTCCGATATAACCTGCGCCCCCTGTTACCAAAATCCTCAAAGAAATTTCTCCTTAGCATTTGTTTTATTTTAGAATTGTCACTATCATCTTTGATACCTATATAACAAGCCAATTCTGAGTATTGTTGTGTTCAGAAATAAAATATGCTAATATACGGTTGTGGTTGCCAGGATTGACCACTTTCAAAGTTTTCATGTTAGAAATTAGCGTGGTGTTAATGATACACGGCCTCAAACGTTTTGTAAACAACCTGAGCCAGCAAAGCCAGCCTAAACCGAGGTTTGGTTAGCTTTGCGTGGCCCTGAATAGACAGTTACAACGGATTACAGGAAGCAAAAGCACTCGCCAGACCTCATAGGTTGGGCGAGTTTTTTTATGTCTGCTTATTGTGAAAAAGGAGCAAAAGACGATGGACATTGGTTTTTTGGGGCGAGGCTTACTGATTGGCTTCTCGGTGGCGGCGCAAGTCGGGCCGATGTGTATTTTGTGTATCCGGCGCACGCTGACCCTCGGACGCACAGCGGGTTTGGTGTCGGGCCTCGGTATTGCCAGTGCCGATGCGCTGTATGCCTCGATTGGGGGCTTCGGCCTGACTTTTATTTCGGGCTTCTTACTCAGTCAAACCTTTTGGCTGCGTCTGGTTGGTGGCCTCTTTTTGGTTTATCTGGGCTTCAAAACCTTGATGGCGCAGCCCGCCGCAAGTGCCGCCAAAGGTGAGGGGCATGGTTTATTCGGATTTTATCTTTCCACTTTCTTACTGACCCTGACCAACCCTTTGACCATCCTTTCTTTCGCGGCGATTCTAGCCGGGCTGGGTTTGGGCAGCACCAATGGCAACTATGGCGCGGCTCTCTTGTTGATTGGGGGGGTGTTTATCGGTTCGGCTCTATGGTGGCTGGTTTTGACGACGGGCATAAACCTTTTTCGCGCTAGATTTACGCCCAAAATTTTGCAATGGGTCAACCGTGCTTCGGGCCTGATAATCCTGGCTTTCGGCATTTACGCTTTGTGGGGGCTGCTCTACTGATTGGCGCAAAAAATATGTGGCAGTGCCTATTGCTACAGCGCAAGGTTTTACGTCCAGAGGCGGGTTTGATGAATCAAACCCCTACTGGTTTAAGCACTACCTTTAATTTAGCCTTTTATCGTAGAGCATACTCGATGATTTTGGGCGCGATTGCGTCGGCCAGACCGAGTTTGCTGAATTCGATAGTATAATCTACCTCTATAGCCACCAGATTGTCACCATCCTCAATCAAATCTACTGCCAGCACGCCGCCGCCCACCGCCCGCGCCGCCGCTAATGCTACCCCTTCAATAGCAGGCGTAACTTCGCATTCGATGACAGTTAAATCGTCGTCGGAGGAACTGGTAGCTTTGTTGGCAATCAGATACACCGCCTTCACCACCTCATCGCCAATCACGAAGGCTCGAATATCCCGTCCAGGCCGATTCTGGATAAACTCTTGCAAATAGAAAATCGAATGGTCATATTGACCCAGGCGGTCTTTATGTTCCAGCACAGCTTTGGCGGCATCACGGTCATTGAGCCGCGCCACTAATGCGCCCTTATCACCCGTAATCGGTTTGAGCATAAGCGGATAGCCAATTTCTTCGCAGGCTTCCAGGGCGGCCTTGTTAGAAAAGGTTATCATGGTACGCGGCGTAGGCACATTATTTTCCTGAAAAGCCAACGAGGTCAGCAGTTTGTCGCCGCAAATCCGGGCCACCTCGTAGCTATTGACCGCTTCGATACCAGCTTGTTCAAACAACAACAGCGAATATAACGCGGCGAAATGGTCAACCGCCCGTTCTAACACCACATCTACTACGCCAGGCGCAATCACACGGCCATTTTGCAAATCAAAAACCAGTTCCTCGTTGCAAATCAGTATCGGCTCAACTCCACGCTGGCGGGCGGCAGCAATCAAAGCGTGTTCGTCATCGCGCAACTGGCTATAAAGCAGCCCTAGCTTTTTATCGCTCATTTCGCTTCTCCTTTTGGCCGATAATTTTTGATAATCAGGTCAACGTTTTCCAGGCTGATTGGCTCCTGGCCCGCCGCGTTGCGTACCCTTTCGGTAATAAGGCCAATCGCTTCGTCGTCCAGATTGTAGCCAAGTTCACGCGCACGGGCAGCGATGGCGTGTTTGCCAGTAATGCGCGAAGCAATGTCCAGAGTGCGTTTAATCCCGAAATCTTCGGGGTCAAGCACTTCGTAAGCCTGGCTATCTTTCAAAATAGCTTTGGTGTGGACACCCGCTTTGTGGGTAAAGGCGTTGGGACTGGTGATGGGCATATCATGAGGGATGGGCAGACCCAAAATGTGCGCCACCAAATTGTCCAGTTTAGGTAGTTCCTTGAGGTTATATTTGGCGACCAGATTCTTGTCCAGCGCGTACAGACGGCTAATAATACCGCTAGTAGGGCAAATACCGTTGCGTTCGCCGATACCCAAAACAGTAGTGTTGATACAGACCGCTCCGGCTTCCATCGCGGCGTAGGCGTTGGCAATCGCGCAACCTGTATCGTTGTGGCCGTGAAATTCTATTTTGAAACGGAAACGGCGGCTAAACTCTCCAATGCGACTATAAACCTGGAAAGGTGACGCGCCCCCAACGGTATCGGGGAAGTCCACCTGGTCAATCCCAATTTCGTCCAGGGCGGCGCAAATATAAAGCAAATCTTTGAGGTCGGTGCGGAAAGCGTCTTCGCAACCGAAACGCACAAAGCGGCCCTGACTTTTGACATATTCGGCCATCTGACAGGCTAATTTGGTCACTTCCTGGATATTTTTGCCGTGACTGGCGTTTTGCAGAAAGCTGCTCGTTCCCATAAACAGATTGATGCCGAACGCCCCGCTCTGCAAAGCTTTATCTACATCCTCACGGTTGCACCGACAATGCACCAACACCTTTGTGCGGCTCTGTTTAGCTTCCAGCAATTCCACAATCTCGGTCAGTTCTTGTAAAGCGTTGGGGTAGGATACGGGCGACCCGATTTCAATATAGTCCGCCCCGAAACGGGCCAGCGCGTTGACAATTTCTAGCTTCTGGCTGAAATTGAAGTGGGCGCGGTTAAATTGTTCGCCTTCGCGCAAAGTGGTATCTAAAATCTCCACCTGGCGAATATTCGACTGCCAGCCTCCACCGGGGGGAGTCTGGGCTTGGCTACTATCACTCATCTATACTCGGCCTCCTACAAATCTAATGCCAGGCGGCCACACTGCCACCTCCTTTTTGTTCTTATTTGCTGATTAATGCTGTTATCGCTTTGTTTTGGGGGGTTTGCTAGATAACCACAATAGCATAACCCAAAAAGAGCTATCGCGCAACTGGAAAAATCTGGTTAATGATTACAACTCCATATTTTTCAAAATTAGCGGCCAAAGCGGTTTGTGGTCGAGCAGAGCGAATAAATAGCTGCTATCGGTAGGGTGTTGGTTGCGGACAGCCAGGGCAAAGTCGCGGCGGGATTGGAGGGCCAGGGGTGCAAGCGGTTCGTATAAAGCGCGGAGGCGGCTTTCTTCGGTCTCGGCCCATCCGATAATGTCATCGCCAATCTTTCGCATAGCCTGATGGATTTCTTCGGGTAGTCCCAGCATAGCGTTTGTCAGTGCGTCCGGCCCGCCCGCCATCAACACATCGCGCATCCTTTTGGGGGTGAGACCCAATATAATTTTGGTAATCCGAATATACTCATCGGTTTTGATTTTGACCCGCAAACCGTTGTTAAAACGTACCACCCAGCCCTCGATACCCTGACTGCTTTCCACCAATGGCAGCAAATCCTTAAAACTTTCTACCTCTACACTCGGCACAACTGGAAAGCCGAATTGTGCGCCCAAAGTTTGCAGTTCAACATAAGGGTAATCGTAGCCATCCAAACGCCGCGCCCCAATCAGATACAACGTCTCGGTCTCCCCATAGTGGACAATAATTTTGTTTTCGGGATAGACAATTTCAAATAGCAGGGTGATGTCAGTCGCCAGTCCGGTCAAATCATAATGCTCATTTAAATATTTGGTAGCCCAAACTGCCTGGTTGCTGACAAAATTTCCTCGCGTCGAAACCGCGTAGCCACCATCGGGCCGATACAAAATGCCCAACGAACCGTCCAGCTTGATTGTCACCTCGCACGGGCCAGCCGGGAGCGTGTTTAGCTGCGTTTGGGCGTTTTCGTTCAGGTTAAAAAATTTCTGGAAGGGCAAAGCGGCAAGGCTGGCTGTCGGCCAATGGATTATCAGCCCACGACTAACCACTTCCACCTCGTTCCAGCGTGCTTCATAGGTCGCCAGGTCGGTGTAATTAAAAATCAGCAGTTGGCCGTTCGGGTGCAGACTCGCCTTAATCGAACCCAACTCCTTGTAAGCTTCGGTGTGCGGTCCGTATTTTTTGACCGCCTCTAAAATTGTTACGATGCCAGGGTGCATTTTTCAACCTGCTCCTATTTCCAGCCAAAGTGTGTCAGAACCCTTTACACGTATTCTGTCTAGGGCCGCATAATTAGGAATTTACCCAATCTTAAAAACTGCTTAATAGGACATTAACATTTTCAGAGCATAATAGCAAGAGTTAGCATAATACAAAAATGGCGGAGGCAAGAGCGATGGCGAAATGTGCAATCTGTGAGGGTAAAGGCTCTTTGACGTGTGGACAGTGCAAAGGTAAAGGCGATATTTTGGGTACAGGTACGCTTTGCAACCTTTGCGAAGGTGTAGGCATTCTTCGGTGCGAAGCTTGCGATGGCAAAGGTCTAACACGGGAAAGAATTGAAGAAACTCCGATTGGAAAGAAGCCCTTTATTGCACCTGCTACCAACCAGCCTGCTAATTCTTTCCTCTAATTCTGCCAAAAACTTCATTGGCAATCCCTTCGTTTGTTTCAACCAGCCGGGCAATCTCTGTAAAACTTGTAGTTGGCAGCCTTTTCTGCTATAACAAAGCTAATAAGAAGCTATGGGCTACGCGCTTAGAACCTTTTGGCTGCTGGCTCGTAGCTCCGGTGGGACATTGTTCTGTCAATGAATAGTTTGGTATGCTGTGGGGCATTGCTTTGCCAATGAAACCTACACTATAAAGAACGGTAGAATGGAAAATTTTGAGGAGTTGGTGGCGGCCTTGCTCGGTCTGGAGGACACCACAGCTACAGCCCAGGCTGATTTGAATATATTGGCTCGTGTAGATTTGGGGCGCGAGAGCCGTAAGGGTGTCCCCGAAATAATTTATGCCGAACGCAAAACCGATGAGGCTACTATGGCGATTGCCCGGCAGTTTTTGGTAGCAGAGGTAGGTCGGGCCATTATTAGTCGAGCGCGTCCCGATTTGGCAGCACGTTTA
Source organism: Chloroflexia bacterium (assembly GCA_038207455.1). GTDB lineage: Bacteria > Chloroflexota > Chloroflexia > Chloroheliales > Chloroheliaceae > JBBQZT01. Next base: position 5,632 of record JBBQZT010000012.1, on the reverse strand, counting down.
GAAACCGAACTAAGCAGTGTCGAATGGCAAGGGCGGCAGGTGGTAGTTGAAATCGAGCAGTATGCCGCCAGTGGCACGCACGTTTTGAGACGGGCGGGGGTTGCCAGACTTGACACGGGCGGGCGCGTCGGTATTATAACCGCCGGAAACAGCGACATTCCTATCGCCGAAGAAGCGGGCGTGATTGCGCGGGAGATGGGGTGTCAGGTCAGCAGCGTCTATGACGTAGGGGTGGCGGGGCTACACCGCTTGTTTGGGCCGCTCAAAACTATGCTGATGGCTCAGGTTGATGTGATTATTGTGGCGGCGGGGATGGACGGGGCTTTGCCTTCGGTGGTCACAGGGCTGGTCAACGTGCCAGTCATCGGTCTGCCCACTTCGGTAGGCTACGGAATGGGTGGCAAGGGCGTGGCCGCTCTACTTTCCATGCTGCAAACCTGCGCCCCTGGCCTGACCGTCGTCAATATTGATAATGGGGTCGGGGCTGGCGCAACCGCCGCTATCATTGCCAACCAGGTAGCGCGGACGCGGGCGCAAGTTTCACCATAGAGACCTGGCGAAAAGTAAAACGAGGCTGTAAGTGTGAGCAAGCTAACCTTGCAATAATCCTGATTGGTTGCTGTGGTGAACAGTTACAGGTATGAAATAAAAAAGCACCTGCGTGTAGGTGCTTTGTTGTATCAGCAAAGAAGGAACCTCATGCACAAGTTGTAATCCAAAGAGTAGGCGGACTACCTGACCGCCGCGAAACACTTGAATGGCATTTCGACTTGAGCCTATAAGAACTAACTGGCAAGATTGCCCATATACTGCCTGGGCAATTTGTGTAAAAGTACCTTGTTTAGTTATTTCTTACAAATACAATCATACTATTGTGCAGACCAATTGTAAACGTGTTAAAAAACGAATTTTAGACGCTTTGTATTAGGCAATCTGCACAAGCTCAAATAGTTAGAAAATAATTAGCTCAAGAAAAGCATCTCACGATATTTAGGCAAAGTCCAGAACTGGTCAGTCACCACGTCTTCCAGTGCGTCGCAGCACTTGCGTACTTCCAACATCGCAGGCATTACCTCATCCGCCATCACCCGTGCCTTATGCTCCGCCTCCTCAGTCAAACCTGCTACCGTAGCGTCAAAAGTCGCTAAGGCCGTATGCAAATCTACAATGTAGTTGGCACAAGCGGTCAGCTGACCTAGCTGGCTTTTGGCTGGCTCGGTCTCAGCTTTTAGCTTCAACACGTCTATCAACTTACCCACCGACTCGGCCATCATCGCTTGATGCTGATAGGCGGCTGGTAGCACCTGCGTCTCGGCTATATCTTTAAGGGCTTCGATTTCTATTTCAACGTCCTTGATATAGCGTTCAAGCTGTACATGGTAACGAGCGTGAACTTCTTCCTCTTTGAACACACCAGATTTAACAAAAAACTCAATTGACTCCGGTTTGACCATTTCGGCCAGGGCTTCCGGCGATTTTCGCAGATTAGGCAGACCGCGTTTAGCCGCTTCCGTCACCCACTCCTCGGAATAGCCGTTACCTTCAAAGCGGATGTTCTTGGTTGCAATTACCGCTTGCTTAACCGTTGCCATCACCGCTTTTTTGAACTCCACCCCGTCCTTGACCTGGCTGCTGATCGCCTGGTGCATTTCGTCCAAAGCTTCGGCCATAGCAGAGTTAAGGTAGGCCATCGGCAGCGAAACCGAAGCCGAAGAAGCCACCGCCCGGAACTCGAACTTATTGCCCGTAAAAGCGAAAGGCGAGGTACGATTGCGGTCAGTATAGTCACGCTGAATATCGGGCAGTTGCGACACACCCAGGGCGATGATGCGTTCCTCCGTAGGTTCTTCGCTCACCTGCCCAGTTTCAATCGCATCCAAAATGCTGCTCAACTGCTCACCCAAAAAGGTTGAGATAATCGCAGGGGGGGCTTCGTTCGCGCCCAAACGATGGTCGTTCCCGGCACTGGCAATGGCAGCCCGCAACAATCCGGCGTGCTTATAAACCGCTTTGAGTGTGGCGGTCAAGAAAACCAGGAATTGCAGATTTCGAGATGGGGTTTTGCCCGGCTCCAACAGGTTGTTGCCGTCTGAATCTTGTAGTGACCAGTTGTTGTGCTTGCCGCTCCCGTTGATACCCGCAAACGGTTTTTCATGCAACAGCAAAGCCAAATTGTGGGAATGCGCTACCGAACGCAAAGTTTCCATCGTCATCTGGTTATGGTCGGTGGCAAGATTGACTTCCTCAAAGATAGGGGCGGTCTCAAACTGGCTGGGTGCAACTTCATTGTGGCGCGTCTTGACCGGAATACCCAACTTGTAAAGCTCAAACTCGGACTCCATCATAAATGCCTGAATACGGTCTTTGATCGAACCGAAATAATGGTCTTCCAATTCCTGGCCTTTGGGCGGTTTAGAACCGAGCAGAGTGCGACCCGCCGACACCAGGTCAGGACGCAGCATATAAAATGCCTCGTCAATCAGGAAATATTCCTGCTCCGTGCCAAGCGTCGGCGTAACCCGATAAGCACTGCTGCCGAAAAGTTTTAGCACGGCCAGAGCTTTGGTGTTAAGCACTTCCATCGAGCGCAACAAGGGGGCTTTTTGGTCGAGTGCGTCACCATAATAAGAGATAAAAGCCGCCGGAACGCACAAGGTCTTACCATTTGGCTCGTCCTTGATAAAAATAGGGCTGGCCGGATCCCAAACGGTGTAGCCGCGTGCTTCAAAAGTCGAGCGCATCCCGCCCGAAGGGAAACTGGAAGCATCTGGCTCACTCTGAATTAGCTGTGAACCACTGAAGCGTTCAATCGGCTGGCCTTCATCGTCAAAGCTAAGGAAAGCGTCGTGCTTTTCCGCCGTAATAAAGGTTTGGGGCTGAAACCAGTGGGTAAAGTGGGTTGCGCCTTTTTCGGTAGCCCATTCTTTAACCGCCTGGGCTATTTCATCGGCCATAGACTTGTCGAGTCGGCCCCCACGTTTGATAATCTCCTGCAAGCGGGCGTTGACTTTCTTGGACAGCTTTTCCTTCATGGTCTGGCTATTAAAAGTGTTAGAGCCATAAACCTCGGTGACACGCAAAGGGTGGCCGTCTTTGTCTTTAGGCCAATCAAATTTGCGCGGTTTGCGGTTGGCAACTTCCTGGATAGCCCATAGGCGGGGATTAGTTCCCACTGCTGAAGTGGTCATGATATACTTTCTCCTCCTGAATTTCCGATAATTAGTGAAAGGGTTTGGGCAATTTGTCTATATTCTTCAACTTTTATGATAAATCTTAGGCGGGGCTTTGTAAAGGTACGCTTCCTACGAAAACAAACATACACTTTTAGGCACTTTGCACAAAGAAACTCGTTTTTTAAGTACCTTTTATGCCCGAAAGCCCAAATTATCATTTTGTTGGGTTCAACAAAATGATATGGCCTTTACAAAGATGGCTTTTTATTTGATGAACAAAAGAAGGTTTGAAGGAATTTACACGTAACTACTGATGAGTTTGAGCCAGCCCTATAATAGTGGTTACGGCGTGTTGCGCCCAATCCATACCAACTCCGGCGAAAAAGCCCAAACCGAGTGTACCAACCGCCGCTACCAGCAACACAAAACTCAAAGAGGCTGTTGGTTTGCATACCAACGTGCCTTTGATACCTTCGGGCTGCACAGTAGCAGTACCCATATACATCTGCACCACAATCCGAAAGTAATAAAAAATCGCCACAATGCTGGTCAAAACGCCAATGATAGCCAAAGCCAGATACCAGCCTCCGGCCTGAATCGCGGCTCCAAACACAAAAGCTTTACCAAAGAAACCTACTGTCGGCGGTACTCCCCCCAACGACATCAAACACAAAGCCAGGATAGCGGCCAGCCAGGGGTGGGTGTGGGCAAGCCCGGCAAAATCCGCAATAGCCAGCCCTTCGCGGCGCGGCCCTTCCAGTGCTATCACTACCGCAAACGCTCCCACCGTCATCACACTGTAGGCCAAAATGTAAAAAACTAGACCTTGCCGCCCCAATGTATTATCCGAAACCAACCCAACCAGCAGATAACCTGCCTGGGCCACCGCCGAATACGCCAGCAGCCGTTTGATATTACTTTGCGAAACAGCCAACAGATTGCCGCCCACCATCGTGACCGCCGCCAGTACCCAAATCAAAGGCCGCCAATCGTTGGCAATCGGGGCCAGCACACCCGTGAAGACCCGTAGGAAGGCCGCGATAATGGCCGCTTTCGTGCCTACTGCCATCAATAGCGTGACGGGAGTAGGCGCACCTTCATATACATCCGGTGTCCACATATGGAACGGGATAGCCGAGACCTTGAAGGCAAAACCAACCAACAACAAACCGAGACCAAATAAAAACAAGATGCCGTTGTTACCAGCTAAACCGTTTTTAACCAGATATTGCAAAATACCATCTTTGCCGTTGCCGCCATAATAAGAAGTAGTGCCAGTTGCTCCGAAAATCAAAGCGATACCATATAGCAGGAAGGCCGAGGCAAACGAACTGAGTAAAAAATATTTGAAACCAGCTTCGTGCGAACGAGTGCTACGCGGCAAAAAACCCGCCAGAATATACAGCGCGAGTGAAAATAGTTCCAGAGCCAGGAAAAAAACCATAAAGTGGATGGCGGTTGCCAGCAGCCACATTCCGGTTGCCGCCGCCGTTATTAAAGCGTAATATTCGCCAGTCGCTTCAACTCCAATGCGACTCAAATAATCGGGCGAGGCCAGTACCACCAGGGCCGCTGTACCAAAAATTATCGCGGCCATAAAACGGCTCAAATCGTCGGCAGCGACCATATTTTGAAAAGCCGAGGGATTACTATCCATCAATACAAAAGCACTGCCACCCGCCAACACCAGCCCCGCACACGCGAACCAGGAAAGTAGTCGCCGCTGGTTTTTGGGCAAAACTAAGTCGGCCAGCAAAACCACCAGCACACTGCCCGATGCTATCCAGGCAGGCCATAACGCACCCCATTCGAGTTTGTCGAAAGTGCTTGTATCAATTTTTACCGTTTGCCACCAAAAATTTCCCAGCATGACGCTTTTCAAATGCTCCTAATATTTTTACAAACTCTCTGGATCAATCCCAAGCTCCCGCAGTTTGGCCCAGGCTCGTTCTTTAGCGGTACGCTCTGTTTCCTTCGCCGCCCGCTCTGTTTCCTTCGCCGCCCGCTCTGTTTCTCTGGCGACTTGAGCGACTATTTTGGCGGCTTCTTCGGCCTCGGCTTTGGTCAAACGTAGCTTTTTATCCCTATCGTACAGCCGGAGCATTTCCGTGTCTGGCCCTAGCCAACTATTTAGAGCCGCGCTCCAGAGCCAACCATCGGCGTTTAGGGTTAGCTCGGTCATTTGCCCAACCTCATAGCTCCAACCTCGCAAGCGTACTTCGGTCTTCTTGCGCTTTTCTGTCCACAAAGTAGGCACGTTCGGGTCGTAAGCGAAATATTCTTTGACCCCCATCTGCCTGTATTGTTCCGGTTTCAAGTTCAAGTCTTCCGCCCAGGTCTCCTTTGAACTGATTTCAAACACTACGCTCGGTGCGGGCCGCCCGTCTCGCAGCATCTTCCAACTCCGCAAACCGTGCCGCTCCTCTTTCGTCACCACTGTGCCGATAAACACCGCCAAA